>UQRX01000026.1:0-28017 GCA_900543595.1 uncultured Collinsella sp.
CGGGCCGCAACCGCGCGCGCAAGGGCGGCGACCTGTCGCTGACTGTCGACGTAACGGCCGAGGACGCGTTCCGCGGCGTGACGCACAAGGTCACCTACCGCATTCCCTCGACGGGCGAGCAGCAGACCATCACGGTCTCGGTGCCCGCGGGTGCGGTCGACGGCGGCAAATTGCGTTACAAGCGCCGTGGCGAGTACGGCGTTGCCGGAGGCGAGCGCGGCGACCTGGTCGTGACCACGCACGTGGAGGAGCATCCGCTGTTTAAGCGCAAAGGCGCCGATGTGACCATGGAGGTGCCGATCTCGGTCTACGAGGCGGCGCTCGGCTGTACGGTAGATGTGCCCACGCCCGGCGGGGCGACGGTTCGTCTGAAGGTACCGGCGGGCACCCAGACGGGCAAAAAGTTCCGCTTTAAGGAGATGGGCGCGCCCGATGTTAAGCACCGTGGCCGCACAGGCGCGCTGCTTGTCGAGATCAAGGTGCAGGTCCCCACGAACCTGTCCGACGACGAGCGCGATGCCATGACCAAGCTGCGCGAGGCCGACACGCGCGACTACCGCGAGAAAGTCAACCGTTACAAGGCGACGTACTAGGGCGGTCGTGGCGCACGCCCGCGCCCGCGGGCTTATGATGGACGATAACGAGACGGAAAGGGGTCAGGTAGCATGGCCGAGGACAATAGGAACAAACCGCTGTACATGATCAGCGTGGCGGCCGAGCTGACCGGCATGCATCCGCAGACTCTGCGCGTCTACGAGTCCAAGGGCCTGGTGAACCCCCAGCGCTCGGGCGGCAACACGCGTCTGTATTCGCGCGCCGATATCGAGCGCCTGGAGCTCATCAACCAACTGACCGACGAGGGCATCAACCTTGCCGGCGTGGTGCGCATCCTCGACATGAAGGAGCGTGCCGAGGAGCGCGAGCGCGAGAACGAAAAACTCCGTGCCCGCGTGCGCCAGCTCGAGGACGAGCTGCACGAGTACAAGATGCAGAAGAAGATCACCGCCCTGGCTCCGCGCGATGGCTCGGTCAACCCCGAGCAAGTCATGCGCAAGCTGCTGGGTGCCGGAGGGGATTTGTAGTTACGCGGGTTTACCAACCCGCGTAACGGCTCGACGCTGCAAGCCCGCCAGAGCGGCAATCTGCCTTTCAACTTCGACGGCATGATCAAAAGATCAATGCCGCCTTGTTTCAAGGCACCTTGCTCGCTCTGGCGGGCTTTCGCTGTCCGCGCCAAAATATCGGCGTTGCCATGGCCCGGATGCGGCACTTGGGAACGTTCCTCACTTTGGAAATACGGCCCGCTCGCTGTCCGTTCTCTGCCTGCGGCGTTGACTTGCTCCGGATGGGTAGTCATTGGGGACGTTCTTAAATGACTAGTCGAAAGGGACACTCTTGCACCAAATCTGCCGGCCCACACCGGGCTCGCCCTTTACTTTACTGAGATAAAGTGAACGTGTAGATTCGCAACCCACTCGCAACCGTTCTATGGCACGATATTGAACGAATGTATGCTATGCGCCCGAGCCTTTCGGGCAGAGTGGGAGACAGTATGGTTAAGCTGTACGAGGACGGCATCTACCTGCGCGGCGGCAGCGAGGTTGTGCCTGCGGCCGAGGCTGCCGAGCGCGGTATTACGCAGACGCCCGAGGATGCCAAGCGTGGCACCATCGCGTATTCGATCCTTCAAGCACACAACACGTCCGGCGACCCCGAGGCGCTCAAGATTCGCTTCGATGCCATGGCGAGCCACGACATCACCTTTGTCGGCATCATCCAGACGGCGCGCGCCTCGGGCATGGAGCAGTTCCCGCTGCCCTACGTGCTCACCAACTGCCATAACTCGCTGTGCGCCGTGGGCGGCACCATCAACGAGGACGACCACGTCTTTGGCCTTTCAGCGGCCAAGAAGTACGGCGGCATCTTCGTCCCGCCGCACATCGCCGTCATCCATTCCTTTATGCGTGAGAACTTCGCCGGTTGCGGCAAGATGATCTTGGGCTCCGACTCGCACACCCGCTACGGTGCCCTGGGCACCATGGCCGTGGGCGAGGGCGGCGGCGAGCTGGCAAAGCAGCTGCTGCGTGACACCTACGATGTTGCCTATCCCGGCGTTGTCGCCATCTACCTCACGGGCGCCCCGCGCCCCGGCGTCGGTCCGCACGATGTGGCGCTCGCCATCATCAAGGCCGTCTTTGCCAAGGGCTACGTCAAGAATAAGGTCATGGAGTTCGTGGGCCCCGGCATCGCGAGCATGACGACCGACTACCGCAACGGCGTCGACGTTATGACCACCGAGACCACCTGCCTGTCGAGCATCTGGGCCACCGACGAGGACACGCACGCGTTTTTGACCATGCACGGCCGCGGGGACGACTACCGCGAGCTCAAGCCCGCCGATGTCGCCTACTACGACGGCTGCGTCGAGGTCGACCTGTCGAGCATCAAGCCCATGATCGCGCTGCCATTCCATCCCTCCAACGGCTTTGAGATCGACGAGCTCAACGAAAACCTCGAGGACATCCTTCACGAGGTGGAGCTTGAGGCCGCCAAGATCGGTGAGGGCAAGACGCACTTTAGCCTGCTCGACAAGATCGTCGACGGCAAGCTGCACGTGCAACAGGGCGTTATCGCCGGCTGCTCGGGCGGCAACTACGACTCCGTGGTCCAGGCTGCCCGCGTGCTCAAGGGCGCCAACACCGGCTGCGGCGAGTTCTCGCTGTCGGTCTATCCCACGAGCCAGCCCGTGGCGCTCGAGCTTACACGCCGCGGCTACATCTACGACCTCATGGAGGCCGGCGCAATCGTGCGCACGGCATTCTGCGGCCCGTGCTTCGGCGCCGGCGACACGCCTGCCAACAACGGCCTGTCCATCCGCCACACCACGCGCAACTTCCCCAACCGCGAGGGTTCCAAGCCGGGTAATGGCCAGCTGAGCGCCGTGGCCCTGATGGATGCCCGTTCCATTGCGGCGACGGCTGCCAACGGCGGCGTCCTGACGCCGGCGACCGACCTGCCCGAGGAGACTTGGGACGAGGCCTGCGAGTACACCTTTGACGACGCGCCGTACAAAAAGCGTGTGTACTGGGGCTTTGGCAAGGCGGAGCCTGCCGACGAGCTGGTCGAGGGTCCCAATATCAAGCCGTGGCCCGCGATGGAGCCTCTCGGCGACGATATCCTGCTCAAGGTGTGCTCCAAGATCATGGACCCGGTCACCACGACCGACGAGCTCATTCCCTCGGGCGAGACGAGCTCCTTCCGCTCCAACCCGCTGGGCCTGGCCGAGTTTACGCTCAGCCGCCGCGATCCGGCCTACGTGGGTCGTTCCAAGGAGGTCGACGCGGTGGAAAAGCGTCGCGTGGCCGGCGAGGCCGCGGGTGACCTGGCGGCGCTTGATGCCGAGCTTGAGGGCGTGTTTGAGGCACTGGCCGGCGCGGGTGTCGCTGCCGACGCCAAGGCGACCGAGTACGGCTCCATGCTCTATGCCAAGAAGCCCGGTGACGGTTCTGCCCGCGAGCAGGCCGCGAGCTGCCAGCGCGTGATTGGCGGCCTGGCCAACATCGTCCACGAGTATGCCACCAAGCGCTATCGCTCCAACGTGATGAACTGGGGCATGGTGCCCTTCCAGATGGAGGCCGAGCCTAACTTTGAGGTGGGCGACTACGTCTTTGTGCCGGGTATCCGCGCCGCGCTCGATGGCGACCTGAAGGACATCGCCGCCTACGTGGTGCGCGCCGATGGTGCGGTCGAGCAGATTGAGCTCTATATTGCCGATATGACTGCCGAGGAGCGTGCCATCGTCAAAGCCGGCTGCCTGATCAACTACAACAAGTTCAAGGCCGCTGCCGAGTAACGCACTTAATTGTCCGCCCGGGGCTTACCCTTTCCCGCCCGCTCACGCGCTTCGCGAGGGTCGCGTTCGGGAAAGGGTAAGCCCCGGGCTACATTTCTGCGTTCTCGTTGGGTCTTGAGGGACGCTAAAAATAGACTTGCTTGAAGCCGCTCCTGTTATTGGGGCGGCTTCTTTTTTGTCGAAAACCGCCACAAAGGGGACAGGCACCTTTGTGGCGGTGGGGAACGAGCTCGATGTTGTTGTGATCGTTGAGCGGTATGTTAATGAGCGGCTCTACAGAATTTCATCCGGGTTGGCGGGTTTGGTTGTTTTGGGGATGCCGAGTTTGGATGACGCGAAATCGTCAACATCGTCCTTGATTCCATCTTTGGTGTAGACGGTGACCGTATAGGTGCTGTGCCCGAATTCGCTCTTGTCGCGTGTCGCCCAGGCCTGCCAGTAGGCAGCCCCGTTTCGCCCTTTGATTTTTCCGACACGGCGGAGTTCTGTTCGCTTTAATTGCTGGTTGCTATAGATGGTTCGACCGGCCTCCTCGGTGAGCCCGCACTGTCCAAGCATCTTGTCGAGGACTTGGTTCATGTGGCGCTCATCGGTGTTTGGTGCGTAGTCGTAGGCGAGGGTGATGGAGTCGAGGGGCTGGTCGTCGATCAAATAATTCATCGTCTGAGGTTCAAGGCTGAAATGGGGGAAGCATCCATCAATCGTTCCGAGCAGCGGTAACTTTGACCGCCAACTTCCGGTGGGAATTGCATATTCGTAGAACACGCCACGGCAGACAAAGGAGAGCGAGGTGGCACGCGAGCCGGCGTCGATCATCCCGCAAAGATCGAAGGGCGAGGCGATACCAAAAGAAAAGGGCGTGATGACGATAAGGAAGAGCATCACGATGGGTATGGCGAGAATGGCGATGACGTTGCGACCGGTGGAATGAGACGGCTTCATATGCGCTCCTCGAGACAAAGATCTGTTGAGGATAGGCAGAAATGGATATGTTCAGAGAACAATTCAAGTTTAATCTCATGGCGCGAGATGGTCGACCGTTAGCGTCGAAAACCACCACAAAGGTGCCTGTCCCCTTTGTGGTGGTGGGGAGTGGACGGCTTCTTTTGGTGATAGTGTTAGCTGGAGGTATCATTAGGGCACATGGCGCGGGTTTGCATTGTGGGGTGTTTTGCCGTGAGCCGTTCTGCCCGTATTGGATTGATTGTTTTGGCGCTTGCGATCACCGTGGTTGGCATGGGTGCTGTCGGCATGGCGTTTCTACCTGCTGCGGTGACGGAGCCGGTGGTCAAGCCTGTGACTCAATCTGTCGAACTTCTGACCGGCGACGACAAGCCTGAGACCATCACCGTTGATTTTGATGAGCAACCGGCTGCGCTGGGCATTAGTAATTATCCACATATTCAGCTTGGGGCTATGCGCTATACCACGGATTCTAGTCTGATCGACAGGGCGTCCGAGCTGCTCAAGGGCAAAACCTTTAAGCGCTGGTATGGATATGCGTCCTATCGGGCAAAAGCGAACGATATGGTTGGCGGATGCCACTCTTCCATCGAGCTGGACACTGCAAACGGCGCAAAGTTATGTGATGTCTCGTACGATCCGGGCTACGAGGGCAATGAGGGTCCGGGCATCTACATCATGGACGGCGATGTTGCCTATGTCATGGAGGGCGACCAGACCGAGCTCAACGATTTTATGGGTCAGTGTATCCAAGATGCCTATAAACAGACCTGCTTGCCTGACCCGCAGACTGCACGCGATAGTGGGTCTGCCCGTACATGGCTGTTCGAGGATGAGATGCCCTGGACCGTCGAATCGGGAAGTACGGGTTCGGCGAAGGAGTAGAGACCGCGACCACCACAAAGGTGCCTGTCCTCTTTGTGGTGGTTGTCGGTCTGTCTCGATCTGTAACATCTTGGCTGCTAAAAGAGGGATTGGTGTTACAGATTTAGATTTTTGATCCGGGTGTTTTCTGTTTGTCTCGATCTGTAACAGTTAGACCCTAATTTGCTGAGTAGATGTTACAGATTGAGATAAACGGGTGCCGCTGGTCATTTCATCTCGATCTGTAACATCTGGAGCCATAAACAGTCGCTAGATGTTACAGATTGAGATAGTAAGGGGACGAGGCCGTAGCGGGTGAGCGCACCTGCTCCCTATCTCTTAATCACTCAGAAAATCTTATATATAGAGACTTAGATTTGTGTATAAGATCGCGCAAAGCTGGCAACAATACTTCTCGAACAACGTGAAGCCGCCCCGTAGGGCGGCCGCCCCAAGAGAGGTGATTCCATGAGAATCGATAAGCTAGCAATGACGTCGCGCGAGGCGCTGCAGACCGCCATGAGCACGGCTGCCGACGCGCAGGCCGGCGCGGTAGAGCCGATTCACCTGCTGTCCGCCCTGCTCGGTGCCGGCGAGCGCAATATCTCCGTGATCATAGAGCGCATCGGTGCCGACCCGGCTCAGCTCGCACGCTCCACACAGGATGCCATCGACCACGCGCCCAAGGTTTCGGGCGAGGGCCAGCAGATGGGCCTGTCTAACGAGCTCGTCCGTGTCATCGAAAAGGCCGAGAAGAAGGCCACCAAGATGGGCGACAGCTTTGTAGTGACCGAGCATCTACTGATGGCACTTGCCGAGGACAAGGGCGAGGCGGGCCGCGTGCTGCGCGATGCCGGCGTGACCAAGGAGCGCATCGAGCAAGTCTACGAGGAGCTGCGCGGCGATGACCGCGTGACGTCTGCCGAGGATAAGACGCAGTTTGAGGCGCTAGAGCAGTACGGTCGCAACATCTGCGACCTCGCCCGCGCCGGCAAGCTCGACCCGGTCATCGGCCGTACCGACGAGATCCGTCGTACCATCCAGGTCCTGTCCCGCCGCACCAAGAACAACCCCGTGCTCATTGGCGAGCCGGGCGTCGGCAAGACGGCTATCGTCGAGGGCATCGCCCAGCGTATCGTGGCCGGCGACGTGCCGAGCACCCTGCGCGACCGCGACCTCATCGAGCTCGACATGAGCGCGCTGGTCGCCGGCGCCAAGTACCGCGGCGAGTTCGAGGACCGCTTGAAGGCCGTGCTCAAGGAGGTTCAAAAATCCGAAGGCAAGGTCATCCTGTTCATCGATGAGCTCCACACCATCGTGGGCGCGGGTGCCACCGAGGGCTCCATGGACGCCGGCAACATCCTCAAGCCTGCGCTCGCTCGTGGCGACCTGCATGCGATCGGCGCGACCACGCTTGACGAGTACCGCAAGTACATCGAGAAGGACGCGGCGCTCGCGCGTCGTTTCCAGACTGTGATGGTCTCCGAGCCTACCGTCGAGGACACCATCTCGATCCTGCGTGGCCTCAAGGAGAAGTACGAGATCTTCCACGGCGTGCATATCACCGATAGCGCGCTCGTGGCCGCCGCCGACCTCTCCGATCGCTACATCGCTGACCGCTTCCTGCCCGACAAGGCCATCGACCTGGTCGACGAGGCCGCAAGCCGCCTGCGCATGGAACTCGACAGCATGCCGGTCGAGATCGACGCCACCACGCGTCAGCTCACCCAGCTGCAGATCGAGGAGCAGGCGCTCATGAAGGAGACTGACGACGCCTCCAAGGAGCGTCTGGAGGCCCTGCGCCAGGAGATCGCCGAGGTCCAGGAAAAGCTCAACGTGCAAAAGGCCGGCTGGCTCAACCAAAAGAACGCCATCGACCACGTGCAGGAGCTCAAAGGGCAGCTCGACGAGGCCAGAAGCGAAGAGGAGCGCGCGACGCGCAACGGCGATCTGGGCCGTGCGTCCGAGCTGCGCTACTCCGTGATTCCGGGTCTGCAGCAGCAGATTCAGGATTCCGAGGCCGCGCTCGAGGCACAAAAGCAGCAGGACGGCGAGGGCCTCAACGAACAGGTGACCTCCGATGAGATCGCCGAGGTCGTGAGTGCCTGGACCGGCGTGCCCGTGTCCAAGATGATGCAGGGCGAGCTCGACAAGTTGAAGGGCTTGGAGGGCGAGCTGCATAAGCGCGTCATCGGCCAGGACGAGGCCGTCTCCGCCGTGGCCGCGGCCGTGCGCCGTAGCCGTGCGGGTCTCTCCGATCCGGACAAGCCCATCGGCAGCTTCTTCTTCCTGGGCCCCACCGGCGTGGGCAAGACTGAGCTTGCCAAGGCGCTGGCCGAGTGCCTGTTCGATGACGAGCGCGCGCTCGTGCGTATCGACATGTCCGAATACATGGAGAAGTTCAGCGTCCAGCGTCTGATCGGTGCGCCTCCGGGATACGTTGGCTACGACGAGGGCGGCCAGCTCACCGAGGCCGTGCGCCGTCGTCCGTACTCCGTGATCTTGCTCGACGAGATGGAGAAGGCCCATCCGGATGTCTTTAACGTGCTGTTGCAGGTGCTTGATGACGGCCGTCTGACCGATGGCCAGGGTCGCCAGGTGTCCTTCAAGAACACGATTATCATCATGACGTCCAACGTGGGCTCCAAAGCCATCGCCGATCTGTCCGGTAAGGACGAGGAGGAGATGCGCCATCAGGTCGACGCCGCCATGGCTCAGACCTTCCGCCCCGAGTTCCTCAACCGTATCGACGATATTGTGGTGTTCCATCCGCTCGGCATGGCGCAGATCGAGAAGATCGTCGACATCCAGCTTGCCGACGTCCGCGCACGCCTGGCCAAGGAGCGCATGACGCTTGCCATCACCCCGGCGGCCAAGCAGATGCTCGCCGTGGGCGGCCTGGACCCCGTGTTCGGTGCCCGTCCGCTCAAGCGCCTGGTCCAGCGCGAGGTCGTGGACGCCATCGCCGCCGCCATCATCGACGGCACGGTGCGCGAGGGCGATCAGGTGACGGTCGATGTCGACAAGGACGGCGGCTTTACCGTCGTGTGCGACAACACGCCGGCGGCCACCTACGAGGTTCCCGACGCCGAGTAGATTTTGGGCCATGCCTTAAAATCTGTCAGTCGTCTCTAAACGCCAAGGGCGGCAGATCCAATTGGGTCCGCCGCCCTTTTTCGTGCGACAATCGATGATGTTGAACACGATTGCATGGCAAGGAGATATGCAGATGAAAGACGAGAACAAGACGAACGCACCGGCGGCTGAGATAGCGTCCGCCGCACCAAGGCCCGCGCCGAAACCGGCGCCCAAGCCGCGCGACCCCTACATCCGTGCCGAGAACGAGGACGACGACGGCTACGATCCCTACAGCGATCGCCGCCCCGAGCGCGAGCCGATGTTCGAAGCCGATCCGTGGCGCTGAGTGCCACCCAAAAGGACACCAATAAGTTGCGGTGAAATAGGGACTGTTTTGCGGTTTGACCAGCAAAACTGTCCCTATTTCACCGCAACTGCGTTGGGGATTTTTCTACAGGGGGAGGGTAGTCATAAAAGCCCCGTCCCAAATTGACTGCTCGGGGAGTCGCATTCGAGCTCGGTTGTCCTCTTAGCCACTCGATATCCTTCGGTGCAATAACGGTGATAAAACTTGCTTAAGTGTTAATCAAGCTACACACAATCTTGCTCTCTAATTAATCAAGAATCAGTATAATTTTGATTAGCTAGAGAGCAAGATTGGAGAATCATGGCATTCAACGACTTGATCGCCCAGAAAATAAAGGACTTTGAACAGCAGGGGGTTCCGCAGGTCTTTGAGCGAGACCTTGATCTGGAAAACCCACAGGAGCCAAAGCGCGACAACATCGTAAATGTGGTTGTGGGGGCCCGCCGTTGTGGAAAGACGTATCGCCTGTATCAGGAGATGCAGCGGCTTCAGGGCCGGGGCGTCGAGCTTGACCGGATGCTTTACTTTAATTTTGAGGACGAGCGCTTGCGCCCGTATGAGTCATCGCTGCTGGCGGACGTGCTCGACACGTTCTATGCGCTGTATCCTGCTGCTCGAACCGAGGGCGCTTACATTTTCTTTGACGAGATCCAGGAAATTCCCGAATGGGGTGCGTTTCTGCGGCGTGTAGTCGATACGGAGAAAGCGACCGTCTATGTGACGGGATCTTCTTCCAAGATGCTGTCCTCAGAGCTTAAGAGCGAGTTCAGGGGTCGTTCTCTTATACGGGAGCTTTTTCCGTTGAGTTTTTCGGAATACGTTCGGTATAAGACGGGGAGCGTTTTCGAGCCAGATGCGACCTTTTCCCCAAGCGATGCAGCGCTGCTTCGACATCATCTGATCGGATATCTTGAACGAGGGGGATTCATCGCGACGCTTGAGCAGACGCCCGCAGACGCGATTCAGCTGCTACAGGAATATGCTTCGCGAACGGTCGCTATGGACGTCATTGAGCGTTACGACGTCAAGAACCCTCGCCTGGCATCGCTGTTCTTGACGCGGTGTATGGCATCTTCGGGACGAGAGCTGTCAGTGAACAAAGTGTACAACGAGTTCAAGAGCAGACAGATACCCGTCAGTCGTAATTCGCTCAGCGATTTACTTGAGTATTATGAGGATGCCTACCTGTTATTTTCTGTGCCGGAGTTCACGCGTTCATTGGCAAATAACATGCGGTCTGCGTCTAAGGTCTACGCTGTCGACCCTGCGATGTTTGGAGCATTCTCTCCCGCATCGGCATTGGACCAGGGCCAGAGGCTCGAGACCGCAGTGTTCAATGCGCTAAGAAGAAGGACTCCCGCGGTGAGGACCGGCTCGGTCTGCCGCCTGCTGATCAAAGAGAAGAGCAAAAGCCATGAGGTGGACTTTGTGGCTGGGGACGCACTTCTCATGCGGGCTTATAGCCTGATTCAGGTGAGTGTGGATATGGCAAGTGAGAAAACGCGCGAGCGCGAAATTGCCGCGCTTGATGCCTCGATGGCCCAGTTCGATCTTGGCGAGTCGGCAATCGTTACCATGGATGAGCAGGCCGATATTCCATGCGAGCACGGTGCGGTACACGTTGTGCCCGCATGGAAGTGGCTCCTTGCCTAATCATCTACGGATCGTGGGGCCAGGACCTCCTGGCCCCTTCATCATGGTTGGGGAGCACCTTGCTGCGCCCGGCTAGTCCTGGGCCTTGATGCTCGGCAGGAGAATCTGGGCGAGGTAGTCGGTCTCGAGTTTGGTCGCGGCGTCAGCCTTGCCGTCTTTGCCGACCAGCACGTTCTTGATCTGACTATAGGTGTAGCGGTTGCCGGTCGTGAGCTCGACAAGCTCAATCGCCGTATCCATGGGGTAGGTCGACACAGGGTCCTGCGTACGCCCGTTGATGGTTTGCGGGATCACATACGGATAGACAGGACCGCTCGCATAGACGGTGTAGCCGTTGCCCAGGCTGACCGTGCCCAAAACTGTATCGCCGTCATCGGGCGTAAAGGTCTCGCCGTCGCGCACTGCGACAAGCGTCACGATTGGCGTATTGGCGTCATCGTCCAGATAAATGCACAGCGTGCTGCCGTTTTGCCAGGTTGCGACCTTGCCGTACCACTCAACCGGAATATCGAGCTGATACAGGTCCGTTGCCTTATGTCGAGCATCGGCGTCGCGGGCCGCCTGTGCCTCGCGGGAGCTCACGGCGTTGACGGCGGCGTCACGGCGCGCGGTTGCCGCCTGCTGGAGCACCTTTGCGACCGCGGCGGAGTTCACCCCGCCTTCCTCGGCATACTTGGCGGCGGCATCGATCTGGTCGTCAGTCACTGTGTCGGCCGAAGGCACCTTGAGCTTAAAGGTGGCCTGGGCACTCAAATCCTGCCCATCGCTCTTAATGGTGACCTGCGCCTTGGTGGTCGGCACGGTGTAAATGGTACCGTCGGCTGCGATGGGGGACCCAGCGATGGAGAGCGTATAGTCGCCGGGCAGCAGCTTAATGCCGCGACCGTGTTCGTCAACGTAGAGCGTTTCGCTCACGGAAGAACCGTCGGAATCCTGGCCGCTCACCTGCACGGGAATCTTGGAACCAGTTGAGCAGTCGAGCCCTGCGGCATGCACGCCAATCTGCACCGACATCATCGTGTGCGCACTGGCGGCGACAGCGGCAGCCTGCTCTTGCTGATATCCGTTCCAGGCAGCATAGCCTGCGCCGCCGGCGACGAGCGCGACGGCCACAACGCCGGCAACCATCAGGTTGCGGCGCTTGGGCGATATCTTGCGGTGACGGGCCTCGGCCTCATGTGCCGAAGGAACAGACGGTAGGGGGATATCGCCCATGGCGATGGTCTCGTCCACGGCAGGCGCGGAGCCCAGGCCAGGGAGCTCGCGGGTCAGCGAATCTTCGGCCGGCAAGTTGTCGAGCAGGATGGTTTCTTCGCTCGTGTCGGATTCGGGCTGGTCGTCGGCCTTGCATTCGGATTCCTCGTGCCCCGCCTCGTCTTCGGTGGGCGCGGCGCTATCGTCTTTTGCATTCCGATCATCGGGCTGCGCCTCGATTTCTGGCTCATCCTGCACATCAACGCTCGGATCGTCAAACGCAATCTCGGCCAGCGCGATCTGGTCTAGGCTCTCCAGGGCCTCGGCGCACGCTTCTGCATCTTGGGCCGCATCCTCTTGGCCCATCGTCTCATCTTTCATATATCCCCCAAGCTCAATATCGGGACAACACTGTACCCAAAAACGGGACCCCATAGAGCCGCCGCATGATTTGAAATCCGATTTTATTTATGCGCATGTTTTTGAATGAAAGTACAACAACAAAAAGCCCCGGAAAGCGGGCGAATCGCTTTCCGGGGCTGCGCATGACGCGCGATTGCGGCGTCGGCTAAGTTTGCCTACATCCAAATGTGGACGGAATAAACACGTTACTCGGCGTGCGCGTAATCAACCTTGGCGCGGCGGGCAGTGGCCTTCTCCCAATCGCTGGTGCCCTCAAAGACGTCCTGCTTGTAGGGGTTGCGGCCGAGCTTCTTGGCACGGTAGGCGATGTAGATGATTGCGGCGACGTTGGCGATCAGCGCGGCGATCGAGACCGCGGTAGCGGCGCCGGGGTCGAGCGTGGAGTGCGTCACAAAGATGGACTCCTCCTGGAAGTAGGGGAACACCTGGGCAAACATGCACCAAATGGCCAGCGTAAAGGCACGGTTCTGGATCCAGCCGCCCTTGTTCCAGATAAAGGCGGCGACGGTGGGTGCCAGCAGCAGCGCAAAGCCGCAGAACCAGGAGTGGGTGGGCAGACAGTTGTAGGTGTAGCAGAAGTTCCAGATATCGTAGGCGATGATGTAGACCCAGGTCATGTCGGGCCACAGCATATCGGTCTGATCCTCGGAGGCGTAGACGCTCCACCAACCGGTCATGCAGAAGATGTTGATGATACCGGCGATGCCGTTGAACACGTTGTTCCAACCGGCCAGCTGCGTAGCACCTTCGGAGGTGACCCAGGTGGACTGGCCCAGGACAAAGAAGTGATAGGCGCTCTCAAAGTCGGACACGACGGCGATCATGATGTTGATGGCGACGATCACAAACGGCCATGCGCGGAACCAATGCGCCTTGCCGATCTTGCCCCACTGATACTTAATGGCAATGAAGCCCCAGCAACCGGCCAGCGCCGCGTACACCTTGGCGTAGTGGAACCAGCTGTTCTGGTACACATGGGTGGGGTTGGTGAGCGCCCACTCGGCGCCCTGTGAGACGCCGATGGCGATGGCGACGCAGTAGATGGTCATGGCCAGCGGAGCCACGCCAAAGATGATTGCCGCGCCCAGCTTGGTGCGGCGGCCGACCTCGTTGAGCACGATCAGGCCAATAAAGACCATGGCCCAGCCGGCCCAGTGGATAAGGGTATCGCTACCCCAAACATCGAACAGCATGCTGCTCTCCTTTCACACGCCCGCGGCCCCTCTTCTGATCGCGGGCAGTTTGGCCAAATGTCGTCAGTTCTGGGGCTTGCGCTCCGGATACTTGGCGGTATAGCCCTCGATGTGGAGCGTCGAGGCGATGATTTCCTTGACCGTCTCGTCGGGCACATCGGGGTGCGTGCGGATATACATCAAAAGACCCATGATGAGGGTGTAGAACGTTTCGTAGACATGGTCGATGCGCAGCTCGTGATGGGCGACAAAATCCACCACGGTGGTGTCGCAGATGTACTGAGCCACGCGCTGAACCACGTTGTGCAGAAAGCCGCCGTAGAGCGCGCCGCTGCTTGAGGTGAGCGTACTCGGCAGCTCGTGGCCGCTGGCGACCAGGCGCTTAAAGAGCGGGGCGACGGTGTCGAGTGCGCCCTCGATATCGCCGACGGTGCGGCCGGCGTTCCACTGCTCGAGTTCGGAGATAAAACCGTCAATTGCCTCGTCCATAACAGCGGTGACGGCGGCGTCCATGTCGGCGAAGTAGTGGTAGAACAGCGAGCGCGTGCAGCCGGCTCGCTTGGTTACGGCCGATACCGATAGGTGGGACACGCCCAGCTCGGAGCTTACGGTGCGCACGGCGGCGAGGATCTCGCGACGGCGTTCGTCGCCCGTCAAGCGCTTTGCCGCGCTATCGGATACGGGGGCGGCATCGACCACAGAGGTATCTGCTGCGTTGTTGCCCATGTTTTGCCGCCTTTCATCCTCTTTTGCCTGACCGTTCGCCTAACAGTCTTGAATATTGTTGACGGTTCGTCAATACTATTTTTGACACAATGTCAACAATGGCGGGTGAACGGCATGGGGGCATGCCCGACCTGCAAAAAAGAGGGGTGCCGCGGTCTCGCCGGGCTGTGGCAAGAGAAGGGACAACCATGATTCTCAACGGACCGGGGATTAGCTATACCGAGCCCGATATCGGCGCGGAGTTCGTACCGCCGCTGCCGGAGCATTCGCGCGAGGCCATCGTCAAACTGTGCGAGCACTGCACTAACCGTCTGCTGCATCGCGACGAGCTGCTGGGCTACGAGTACTGGTCGTTTGCCGAGGCCGCGACTGACGAGCAGGCCGAAGTGCTCTGCAAGATGAAGATGCGTCGTCCCTATACGCTGCCCGAGATGGTCAAGCTCACCGGCATGCCCGAGGCCGATATCGAGAAGATGCTCGACGACATGAGCTACACGGGTCTGCTCGAGTACAACTGGGAAAATCCCGAGCGCGCCAAGCAGTGGGTGCTGCCCATGCTGGTGCCGGGTTCTGCCGAGTTCCTCAACATGCGCGTGGGCCAGCTCGAGGAGCATCCGGTCTACGCCAAGTTCTTTGAGCAGGCGTCCAAGGGACCGCTGTCCAAGGCCACGCCGATGGTGCCGCCCGGAGGCGCCGGTATCGGCATGCACGTCATTCCGGTCGAGAAGGCCATTGACGCCGCGAGCACCTCGGTGCCTATTGAGCATATCGAGCATTGGCTCGACAAATACGAGGGCAAGTATGCCGCTAGTACCTGCAGCTGCCGCGCGAGCCGTCGCGTGATGGGCGAGGGCTGCGCCGACGACCCCGCCGACTGGTGCATCGCCGTGGGCGATATGGCCGACTATGTGGTTGAGACCGACCGCGGCCACTATGTGACGCGCGAGGAGGTCTACGACATCTTGCGCCAGGCCGAGGACAACGGCTTTGTGCACCAGATCACCAACATCGACGGCGAGAACAAGATCTTCGCCATCTGCAACTGCAACGTCAACGTGTGCTATGCCCTGCGCACCTCGCAGCTGTTCAACACGCCCAACCTGTCGCGCTCGGCCTATGTCGCCAAGGTCGAGAAGGACAAGTGCGTGGCCTGCGGTCGCTGCGTTGAGGTGTGCCCGGCCGGTGCCGCTAAGCTGGGCCAGAAGCTCTGCAGCAAAAAGGCCGGCGGACAGGTGCCCGAGTATCCGCGCCAGGAGCTGCCCGATGCCACCAAGTGGGATCACACTAAGTGGTCGCCCAACTACCGCAACGATAATCGTATCGAAACGCACGAGTCCGGCACCGCGCCCTGCAAGACGGCCTGCCCCGCGCACGTTGCCGTTCAGGGCTATCTGAAGCTCGCGGCTCAGGGTCGCTATGACGAGGCGCTGGCACTCATCAAGCGCGAGAACCCGCTGCCCGCTATCTGCGGCCGTGTGTGCAACCGCCGCTGTGAGGATGCCTGCACTCGCGGCCGTGTGGACGCCGCCGTGGCTATCGACGAGGTCAAAAAGTTCATCGCCCAGCGCGATCTGGATGCCGCGACCCGCTATGTCCCGCCTGTGGTGACCCCGACGCGTGCCGGCGGCTTCGATCAGAAGATCGCCATTATCGGTGCCGGTCCGGCCGGCCTGTCCTGCGCTTTCTACCTGGCCGAGAAGGGCTATAAGCCCGTCGTGTTCGAGAAGAACGAGCGTCCGGGCGGCATGCTCACCTACGGTATTCCCAGCTTTAAGCTGCAGAAGGATGTTATCGAGGCCGAGGTCGAGATTATTCGCCTGATGGGTGCCGAGTTCCGCTATGGCGTGGAGGTCGGTCGCGATGTGACGCTCGACGAGCTGCGCGAGCAGGGCTTTAAGGCCTTTTATGTGGCCATCGGCTGCCAGGGCGGCCGCCTCGCCGGTATTCCGGGCGAGGATGCCGAGGACGTGACCGTGGCCGTCGACTTTTTGCGCGAGGTCAACAGCGGTAAGATCGACGCGCTGCCCGGCCGCACCATCGTAGTGGGCGGCGGCAACGTGGCTATCGATGTCGCGCGCAACGCCTGCCGTTTGGGTTCCGAGCACGTTGAGATGTTCTGCCTGGAGAGCGAGGCCCAGATGCCCGCCAGCGAGGAAGAGCGTCGCGAGGCCGTTGAGGACGGCGCTCACATCAGCTGCGGCTGGGGTCCCAAGGAGGTTCACCTGGACGAGTCCGGCCGTGTGTGCGGTATCACCTTCAAGTACTGCACGCGTGTCTTTGACGACGAGGGCCGGTTTGCGCCCGAGTACGACGAGAACGATCTGCGCCGTGTCGATGCCGACCGTGTCGTCATGTCGATTGGCCAGTCCATCGTGTGGGGCGATCTGCTGGCTGGCTCCAAGGTGGAGCTTGGCCGCGGCCAGGGTGCTCTTGCCGATCCCCAGACCTACCAGACCGCCGAGCCCGACATCTTTGTGGGCGGCGATGTCTATACTGGTCCGAGCTTTGCCATCGATGCCATTGCCGCCGGTCACGAGGCCGCCGTGTCCATCCATCGCTTTGTGCAGCCGGGCTCCACGCTCACGATCGGCCGCAACCAGCGCCGCTACACCGCGCTCGACCGCGACGATGTCGTGATCGAGAGCTACGACAACGCGAGCCGCGAGGTTGCCCACGTGGACCGCGAGCGCGAGAAGGCCGCGCCCTTCAGCGAGTACGTCGAGACCTTTACCGAAGAGCAGGTGCGCGCCGAGACCGCCCGTTGCCTTGGCTGCGGTGCCTCAATCGTCGACCCCAACAAGTGCATCGGCTGCGGCCTGTGCACCACCAAGTGCGCGTTCGACGCCATCCATCTGGATCGCGACCGCCCCGAGTGCTCCACGATGGTCAAATACGAGCAAAAGCTCCCCAGCCTCGGCAAGTACGCTTTGAAGCGCGCGATTAAGATTAAGTTTGGGAAGAAGTAAGAAACGCAACAAACAGGAGAACGGCGCAGAGAACGGTTGGACAGCGAGCGAGTCCCAGGCGTGACGAGGTGCCTTGAAAGAGGAGGGCATAGGGCTTTTGCCCATGCCCGACGATTGAAAGGCAGATCGTTCGTCTGGGGCTCGCGCAGCGTCAAGCCGACCGCCGTTCGTTAGAACGGCGGAAGAAAAAGTGCATGAACTGGGAATCGTCTATCACATCATTCGCGATGTTGAGAACGTGGCGCGCGCCAATGGCGTGAGTCGCGTTTCGAGCGTGACGTTGCTGCTGGGCGAGGTCTCGGGCGTCGTTCCCGATCTGTTGCTCGATGCTTGGCGCTGGGCGGCGGATAAAAAGCCTATCACGCAGGGCGCGGAGCTTATCGTGGAGCCTGTCGAGGCCGTGACGCACTGCGAGGCGTGCGGCCGCGACTACGCGACGGTCGAGCACGGCAAGACCTGCCCTCATTGCGGCAGCGGCGAGACATATCTGCTGCAGGGCCAGGAGGTCATGATCAAGCAGATTGAGACCTCCGACGAGGATTCGGCAGACGCTGTCCCCGACGGTCCTTCCGACGCCCCCGACGCCGTCGACGCCGCCAGCCCCCTCCACATCGCCTAACTTAGTCGTTGGGGACGTTCTTAAACGACCAGTCAATCAAGAACGTCCCCAATGACTACTTGCGCTAGTGCATAAGTCATGCTAATAGTCAAGTTATGTCTGTTTAAACAAAATAGCGGCAGTACAAGCGCATTCGCGCTTGCCTAAAATCGATATTAATGAACAGCCTGCTTGTATCTGTAAAATGCATGGCTTGATGAGCGACGCCTTGTCGTGTAATGAGTCAAAAAGCAGTAATGTAATCAACTTGTAACAAACCTAGACGTTTAAACAAATAAACCAACCTTTTGCGAAATTAGCTATAATTCCACAATCCAAACAGGTATACTCCTTTCATGTCGTGTAGGAAATACGTAGACAAAAAGGAGGTTATGTGATGGTAAGTATTGTTCTTGCTAGCCACGGTGACTTGGCTGCTGGAATCAAGCAGACGGGCTCGATGGTCTTTGGCGATCAGCCGTCTGTAGCCGTGGTCTCGCTCGAGCCGAGCATGGGCCCCGACGACTTCCGTGCCAAGGTCGAGGAAGCAATCGCTTCCTTCGAGGACCAGGAGCAGGTGCTCTTCCTCGTTGATCTGTGGGGCGGCACGCCGTTCAACCAGATCAGCGGGCTCATCGAGGGCCATGATTCCTGGGCTATCGTCACCGGTGTCAACCTGCCTATGCTCATCGAGGCATATTCGCAGCGCTTTGACGCAAAGAACACTGCACATGCGATCGCAAAACATCTCGTGACTGAGGCTAAGGCTGGCGTGCGCGTCAAGCCCGAGTCTCTGGAGCCCGAGGAGAAGAAGCCGGCTGCGGCCGCCGCTGCTCCTGCAGGCGCCATCCCTCCGGGAACGGTCATCGGCGATGGGCACATCAAGATTGCCCACGTCCGTATCGACACCCGTCTGCTTCATGGTCAGGTGGCCACCACGTGGACCAAGCAGATCAACCCCAACCGCATCATCGTGGTTTCCGACGGCGTTGCACACGACGAGCTCCGCAAGACCATGATCGAGCAGGCTGCCCCTCCGGGAGTCCATGCCAACGTCGTGCCCATCAAGAAGATGGCCGAGGTCGTCAAGGACACGCGCTTTGGTGACACCAAGGCGATGCTGCTCTTCGGGAACCCGCAGGATCTGCTCAAGGCCATCGAGGCCGGCGTCGACATCAAGGAAGTCAACATCGGTTCCATGGCTCACTCCAAGGGCAAGGTCGTCGTCACCAACGCCGTCGCTATGGGCGATGACGACGTTAAGACCCTCGAGGCCCTCAAGGCCAAGGGCGTCAAGTTCGAGGTCCGCAAGGTTCCTTCGGATTCCTCCGAGGATCTCGACGCCATGTTGAAGAAAGCTAAGGCCGAACTGGCCGCTCAAGCATAGTAAAGGAGGGTCCGATACATGTCTGCAATCACTATTCTGCTTGTTGCGATTGTCGCGTTGCTTGCCGGTATGGAAGGCATTCTGGATGAGTTCCAGTTCCATCAGCCGCTCGTGGCATGCACGCTTATCGGTCTCGTAACCGGTCACCTTCAGGAGGGCATCCTCCTGGGCGGTTCGCTCCAGATGATGGCCCTTGGCTGGGCTAACGTCGGCGCCGCCGTCGCGCCTGACGCCGCTCTGGCTTCGGTCGCCTCTTCGATCATCATGGTGCTCGCCCTCAACGGCGGCGCCACCGATTCGGGCAAGGCCGTTACCGCCGCTATCGCCGTCGCCGTCCCGCTGTCGGTCGCTGGTCTGTTCCTGACCATGATCTGCCGTACCCTGGCTACCGCTATCGCTCACGCCATGGACGGTTGCGCCGAGAAGGGCGACTTCGCCGGCATCGAGCGCTGGCAGTACATTGCCATCCTTATGCAGGGCCTTCGTATCGCTATCCCGGCAGTACTTCTGTGCATCATCCCGGCCGAGGCTGTTACCAACGCGCTTAACGCTATGCCCGACTGGCTGTCCGGCGGCATGGCTGTCGGCGGCGGCATGGTCGCTTCCGTCGGTTACGCCATGGTCATCAACATGATGGCCACCAAGGAGACCTGGCCGTTCTTCATCCTCGGCTTTGTCCTTGCTGCCATCCCTCAGCTCACGCTGATCGCCCTTGGCCTCATCGGCATCTCCCTTGCCCTCATCTACCTTGGCCTTAAGGATCTGGCCAAGCAGGGTGGCGGCATAGGCGGTGGCTCCGGTGACCCGCTCGGCGACATTCTGAACGATTACGAGTAGGAGGGGAGTGATACATATGGCAGAGAACAAGATTCAGCTCACCAAGGCTGACCGTAAGAAGGTTTGCTTCCGTCATCAGTTCCTTCAGGGCTCGTGGAACTACGAGCGTATGCAGAACGGCGGCTGGTGCTTCGCAATGATCCCTGCGATCAAGAAGCTCTACACCAGCAAGGATGACCAGATTGCCGCTCTTAAGCGTCACCTGGAGTTCTATAACACCCACCCTTATGTTTCCGCCCCCGTCATTGGCGTTACCCTCGCTCTCGAGGAGGAGCGCGCCAACGGTGCTCCGATCGACGACGTCGCCATTCAGGGCGTCAAGGTCGGTATGATGGGCCCGCTCGCCGGCGTCGGCGACCCCGCCTTCTGGTTCACCCTTCGCCCGATTCTGGGCGCTCTGGGCGCTTCCCTGGCCCTGTCCGGCAGCATTGCCGGTCCGCTGCTGTTCTTCTTCGCGTGGAACATCATCCGTTACGCCTTCCTGTGGTACACGCAGGAGTTTGGCTACAAGGTCGGCTCCTCCATCGCCAAGGACCTCTCCGGCGGTCTGATGGGCAAGGTCACCGAGGGTGCTTCCATCCTGGGTATGTTCATCATCGGCGCCCTGGTCGAGCGCTGGGTGTCCATCTCCTTCACCCCGGTCGTCTCCAAGGTCACGCAGTCTGCTGGCGCCTTTATCGACTGGGCTAACCTGCCCTCCGGTTCCGAGGGTGTCAAGGAAGCACTGACGATGTATAACTCCATCGGCGGTACTGCCCTTGATCAGGTCAAGGTCACCACGCTTCAGGCCAACCTCGATCAGCTCATCCCCGGCCTTGCCGCCGTGTGCCTGACCCTGCTGGTCTGCAAGCTCCTCAAGAAGAAGGTCAGCCCGATCGTCATCATCCTGGCTCTCTTCGCCGTCGGCATCATCGGTCGCGTCTGCGGCTTCATGTAAGCGCACTTCGGCTTAAGACCGAGAGTTGCTAGGCAAGGGCTTTTGAGCCATTGAAACGGACCGCACCCGGTAGGTACGCTGGATGCGGTCCGATTGTTTTATTTGGAGGGCGAGGCGCGCATGGCGCAATCTCAGAACAGCACGGTCGATCTGGCAACGCCGGCAACCTGCCTGATGGGGCTTACCAGTCGCGGTAACGTAATGGTGGGCAATAAGGCGTTTGAGTACTATAACGAGCGCAATCCCGAGGATTATATTCAAATCCCGTGGGACGAGGTCGACTATATCGCCGCCGAGGTTTTGCGCGGCACCAAGAAGATCACGCGTTTTGCCATCTTTACCAAGGATAACGGTCACTTTACGTTTTCGACGCGCGACGACAAAGAGACGCTGCGCGCGGTTCGCAAGTACGTTGACGAGGACAAGCTCGTGCGCTCGCCCGACTTCATCGATGTGACCGCCAAGGGCGCCAAGAGCATTCCCTCCGTTATCAAAAACCTCTTCCACAAAGGTAACTAGTCGCCTGCGGCGTTCTTAAACGACTAGTCATTAAAGAACGCCCGCCAATGACTATCACTTCGAAGAGTGGCCACACGCTGCATCACAACGTGTAAATCTGCTACACTAGTACAACATGCCTCCGTAGCTCAGGGGATAGAGCACCGCTCTCCTAAAGCGGGTGTCGACGGTTCGAATCCGCCCGGGGGCACCAGAGATTTGCCGAGCCCGGTACCACCACGGTGCCGGGCTCTTCTGGTTTAAAGGCAGGATTTGAACCATCGACACCCGCGTCACCAATTTCCCCGCGGGGGGGGGAGTTTTCGAATCCGCCCGGGGGCACCAGAGATTTATCGAGCCCGGTACCGCCATGGTGCCGGGCTCTTCTGGTTTAAAGCCGCGTTCATCCATGGGCGGCAATCCCACATCAAAAGAAAAGCGCCCGCTTGCTGGGGGAGCAAGCGGGCGCTTCTGAGCGAATGTGTTTGCGGTCTAAGCCGCTCGGAGCAACAAGCGATCGACGTTAGTTGCTAGACTCGGAGTCGTCGCCGGAACCGGAGATGGAAACCGTCAGCGTGATCGTGCTGTCGGTGGACTGCTTGCCGGTGGGGGAGACGCCCGTAACGGTGGCATTCTCGTTGCCGCTCACGGGGTTGCCGTTCTGATCGCAGAATGCGATGTTGTAGAAACCGGCGTTGTTGAGCGCGGTGACGGCGGCGGAGATGCTCTTGCCGTACAGGTTGCCCGGGACGCTGGCCTTGCCGGACTTCTTGGCGATGACGACGGTGATCGTGGCGCCGGGCTTCTGCTTGCCGCTGGGGTTCCAGCTAATTACGGTGCCCTCGGTAACCGAGTCGTTTTCCTGGTAGCTCACATCGACGCCAAAGCCAGCCATGTCGAGAGCGTTGCGCGCCTGGGCCTCGGTCATGTCGGTCAGATCGGGCACCGAGGTGGTGTCCGGGCCGCCAGAGACCTTGTACGAGATGGTCGTGCCCTTCTCGACCTCCTTGCCGGCGGCGGTGCTCTGCTCAAAGACCTGGCCCTCTTCGGCCTCATTGGCTTCCTCCGAAGCACTGCCCTTCAGGCCCACGCTTGCCAGTGCGGCCTCGGCCTGGTCCTTGGTCAGGCCGAGGAGCTGCGGAACCTCAACCTTCTCGGAGGGCTTAGGGCCCTTGGAGATTACCAGGTTCACCCTCGTGCCCTTGGCCTTCTTGGTGTTGCCGTTGGGGGTCTGCTCAGCGACCTTTCCCTCGTCGACATCGTCGTTGTAGCTCTGGTCGACGGTGCCAACCTCAAGGCCGGCTTCCTTGATAAGCTCAATAGCGGTTTCCTGGTCCTTGCCCAGCACGTCGGGCACCGTGACCTGTTCGCCACTGAACATGCCTGTGGCAAAGGCCACTACAACACCAATTACGGCGACGGCGGCTATCACGGCGGCGATGATCTTGTTCTTGTTGGACTTAGGCTTCTCGACCTCATAGGAGCCCGTGGAGCCCGAGACAGCGCTACGGGCGGTGTTCTGACCGCTCACGCCCGAGACGGGACGAACCATAGCGCGCGTTGAGTCGGAAAGCTCGCGGGTCTTGGTGGCACCCAGGTCGCCGGCGGCACCGATGATGCGCGTGGGCTCCGAGACGTTGACGGCTCGGCCGGACAGGTAGCTGTTGAGCACCTGGCGCAGCTCGTCGGCCGTCTGGAAGCGGTTTGCCGGGTCCTTCTCCATGCACTTGAGGATGATGCGCTCCAGATCGGCATCGACGCCGGAGTTGATCTGGCTCGGCGGGATGGGGAGCTCGTTGACCTGCTTGAGCGCGACCGAGATGGCGTCGTCGCCGTCAAAGGGTACACGGCCGGTGGCGCATTCGTACATGACGACACCCAGCGAATAGATATCCGAGGTGGGGCCGAGGTCCTGACCGCGGGTCTGCTCGGGACTCACGTAGTGGGCGGTGCCCAGCACGTTGTTGTCCTGCGTGAGATGACTGTTCTTGGCGCGCGCGATGCCAAAATCCATGACCTTGATGTTGCCGTCGGGCAGCACCATGATGTTTTGCGGCTTAATGTCGCGGTGGATGATCTCGTGCTTGTGCGCGACCGAAAGCGCGGAGCTGATCTGCGAGCCGATTTGCGCAACTTTCTTGGGATCGAGGGCGCCGTGGCTCTTGATGCCGCTCTTAAGGTCGGTACCGCGCAGGTACTCCATGACGATGTAATAGGTGTCGCCGTCCTTGCCCCAGTCGTAGACGCCCACGATATAGGGGGAGGATAGGCCGGCAGCTGCCTGGGCCTCCTGCTTAAAGCGGGCGGCGAAGGTGGCGTCGCCGGCATACTGCGGCAGCATGATCTTGACGGCAACCGTGCGGTCGAGGACCTGATCCTGTGCACGGAAGACGGTCGCCATACCGCCCGTTCCCACCTTATCCTTGAGGAGGTATCTTCCCCCGAGGACCCTCTGTTCCATTCCTGCTCCTAACATAACTATTCGCTCAACGATGTGTGTAGTACCAAATGTGTGGCCGCTGGGGCCGTGTGGCGCGTTGCCGCTAGCTCATCGGCCGCGGCGCGCCCCAAGTATCCGCTTTGATCACGGGCATCACGCTCCCTGTGCGGCGAGCGCCGCGGTCAGGACGATGCCGGCAATCTTGGCCGCCTTGACGTCGTGTTTGTCGTAATCCTCCAGGGCCACCGAGATGGCAACCGTGGGTGAATCGTAAGGTGCAAAGCCAACA
This sequence comes from uncultured Collinsella sp., assembly GCA_900543595.1. Lineage (GTDB taxonomy): Bacteria > Actinomycetota > Coriobacteriia > Coriobacteriales > Coriobacteriaceae > Collinsella. The sequence continues at coordinate 24,267 of UQRX01000026.1, forward strand.
AACGTAGAGTTGACGTTGGTGCCGCCGGTCTCGGGCGAACCGGTCTTGCCGGCAACCTTGACGCCCGGAATCTGGGCATCGGTGCCGGTACCGGACTGGACGACGGCGAGCATGGCCTGCTTGACCTGGTCGGCCGTGGCAGAGCTGACAGCCTGGCCCAGCGAGCGGGACTGCGTGGTCTTAACCACGGTTCCGTCCGGGGCGAGTATCTGGGACACAAAGAACGGATCCATGACTACGCCGCTGTTGGCGATAGCCGCAGCGATCACGCAATTCTGCATAACGGTGGTCTGCGGGCCAGGCGTGTGGTCCATGCCGACGGGCTGGCCGGCGCCTGCCCAAGCGGTCTCCCACTCGGTCATAAGCGACGGGTCGGCCATGATGGAAGCCGCGGAGGTCAGATCCTGGCCGAGCTTTTGACCGTAGCCAAAGGCGTTGGCAAACTGGACGAGCGAGCTGGCACCGACCTCGTTTGCCACCTGGCCAAAGACGACGTTGGACGACACGGCGAAGGCCTGCTGCAGGCTGATGGTGCCGTAGCTCTCGTTGGCATAGTTGGTGACCGGCGCGTTGCCGATGTCCATGGAGCCGGGCGCCTGGTACGTGCTGGTAAGGCTGGCGGTGCCGGTTTCGAGCGCCGCGGAGAGTGTGACGACCTTAAAGGTCGAGCCTGGGGTGTACAGCGCGTCCATGGCACGGTCGTACATGGAGCCGTCCTCGCCGCCGCCCGACTGGAGCAGCGCATCGATGTTGGTGTTGTCGTAGGTGGGCGAGCTCGCGCACGCAAGGACCGCACCGGTGCGCGGATCCATGACCACCACAGCGCCCTTAAAGCCCTTGAGCGCCTGCTCGGCAGCCGTCTGGATGCGCGAGTCGATGGTGAGCTTGGCGGTATTGCCCGGCTGGGTCTGCCCCGCGAGCGACGCGATGGCGTTGTTCCAGCTGGAGTAATCCTTGGAGCCGGTGAGCGTATCGTTCATGACGCTCTCGATGCCGGCGGTGCCGTATTGCTGGCTCACGTAGCCCACCACGTGCGCGGCCATGTTGCCGTTGGGGTAGGAACGGGCGTAGGTGCCGTCCTCCTGCTGCAGCGACTCGGCTAGCGTCACGCCGTCGGACGTGATGATGGAGCCACGCTGGATGTACTTGGAGCGGGCGATGGTGTGGTTGTTGGTCGGCATGTCCTGATAGTCCTTCGCCTTGATGACCTGGACATAGGTGAGGTTGCCGATAAGGATGGCGAACAGCGCCGTAAAGGCAAACACGGCACGAGTCAGACGGTTGGCAAGTGCCACGCGGCCGAGCACGCCGGACTCTGGCGTGTCGAGCAGTCGACGACGCATGCGAGAACCCGCGGAGTGGTTGCCGTGGCTGTAGGAAGGTGCGTTGGCAAAACGCGTACCGGTCGGGGCGGCAGCGGATGCGACCTGGTCATCGGTGATGGCGGCCATGGTGCCGGTGCCGGTGAGCTCGGCTTCGCGTCCGGTTGCCTCGTCGCCGGCGCGCAGCAGCAGTGCGACGATGATAAAGCTCGCCAGCAGCGAGGAGCCGCCCTGGCTCATAAAGGGCAGGGTGACGCCGGTCAGCGGGATCAGGCGGGTTACGCCGCCAACGATTAAGAATGCCTGGAAGCTGATGGCCGCCGTAAGGCCGGTCGCGCTAAAGGCGGCAAGGTCGGACTTGGCGCGGGCGGCCGTGGTGAGGCCGCGCACGGCAAAAAGCATAAACAGGATGAGCACAGCGCCGCCGCCCAAAAGGCCCATTTCCTCGCCGATGGCCGAGAAGATAAAGTCGGACTCGACGACGGGGATGTTGTTTGCCATGCCATTGCCGATGCCGACGCCAATCAGGCCGCCGTCAGCCAGCGAGTAAAGTGACTGTACGATCTGGTAGCCCTGGCCCTGGGCGTCCTTAAACGGATCGACCCAGACCTGAAAGCGCACCTGCACGTGCGACAGGAACTTGTAGGCGCCCACGGCTCCAACGGCCAGCAGCGCAAGGCCGATGATGACGTACGAAAAGCGTCCCGTGGCAACATAGAGCATCAGCAAAAAGATGGTGTAGAACAGGACGGCCGAGCCCAGGTCGCGTTCGAAGACGACGATGAGCAGGCACACGCCCCACACGGCAAACAGCGGCAGCAGCAGGCGGAAGCGCGGAATCTTGAGGCCCAGGATCTTGCGGTTGGAGATGGAGAGCAGCTCGCGGTTCTCGGCCAGATAGCCTGCCAGGAACAGGACGATGAAGACCTTGGCGAACTCGCCGGGCTGGATGGTGAAGCCCGCGATGCGAATCCACAGCTTGGAGCCCGAGATCGTGGTGCCGATAAAGATCGGCAGCATCAGCAGGATGATGCCGATAATGCCAAAGGTGTACTTGTAGCGCATGACCACGTCGAGGTTCTTGACCAGTGCGAGCGTTCCCACCATGAGCGCCACCGAGACAAACAAGATGATGAGCTGCGAGATGGCGAGGTCGGGGGCCAGGCGCGTCACGAATGTGATGCCGATGCCCGAGAGCACAAAGACGATGGGCAGGATGGCGGGGTCGGCGCCGGGCGCCAGGATGCGCACGGCGATATGCGCCGCGGCGAAGGCGGCGAACAGGCCGATCGGCACGGCGAGCGTCTCAAAGGAAATCGTGGCACCCGCGGTGAGCACGTACATCGCATAGAGCAGGATGACGGGGAACGCCGAGGCGATGAGCAAGAGCAGTTCGGTGTTGCGGCGACTCATAAGCGGCACTCCCTTTCTAATTCTTATCGGAGGCTTCGGCCTCGGCTGACTGTTCGGCGGTTTTCTCGGAATCTGATTCGGAGGTGGATTCCTGATCGGTGTTGTCGCGAATCGTTTGCGCGTCAATCACCTGACGGGTCTGCTCCTCGTCAATCTGATGGCGGTACTTGGAAATGGTGTCCTGCGCATCGTCGACACTCGTTTGCGGAATGCCTGCCTTCAGGCGGTTTTGCGTGTCTTCGGGCAGGTCGGACAGCTTGATGCTGGTTTCGCTCTCGAGCCAGTGGAGCTCGACTCCGAGCGTCTTGCCGGGCAGGCCGCGCCAGACGGCGACATTGCCGTGGTAGGTTCCCAAGTAATAGGAGCCGGTGACGCCCGTGTATGCCCAGATGCCTGCTACCAGCACAAAGACAAGGGCCAAGACGGTGGCGATGGTGACATTGCGGCGTCGGACGCGTTTTGCCTCGCGCATGACGCCGTCGTCGACCAGGTCGACGACCACCACGGTCACATTGTCGTGGCCGCCGGCGGCGAGCGCCGCGTCCACCAAGTTGTCGACACAGATCTGTGCGCTCGAGGACTGCGTGGCGATGTTCTCGATATCGCTATCGGGAATCATGCTCGAAAGACCGTCGGAGCACAGAATCAGGCGGTCGCCTTCCTCGATGTGCAGGGTAAAGTGGTCGGCATACATGGCGGGATCCGAGCCCAGCGCGCGGGTGATGACCGAGCGGTTGGGGTGGACGCGGGCCTCGTCGGCCGTAATCTCGCCGGCATCCACGAGCTCCTCCACGTAGGAGTGGTCGCGGGTCACGCGGATGAGCGTGCCCTCGTGGAGCAGGTAGGCGCGCGAGTCGCCCACGTGGACCATGGCGAGCTTGTTGCCGCTGCGCATGACGCCGATGCAGGTGGTGCCCAGGCCTTCGAGGTCGCGGTCGCGGCTCGAGCGGTCGGTGAGTTCCTCGTGCGCGTCGAGGAGGGCCTCGCGCAGGAGGGGCAGCATCGAGTCAGCCGGG
>UQRX01000027.1:0-27309 GCA_900543595.1 uncultured Collinsella sp.
GACGGCGTCAAACGCGGCGAGCAGCTGCTGGGCATCGGGGCGGTAGTCCTCGCCATAGGTGGCGGGGGCGATGCGGACGACGCGGTGCGTCAGGCCCTTGAACTCAGGGGAGACGGCGCGCGCCGCGCGGCCCACGGCCACAGCGAAGCTGATCAGAGTCGGCGGAACGTTGAGCTCGCCGGCCTCGTCCTCAAACGAGCCGCTCATGGAATCCTTGCCACCGATGGCGCCGGCACCCAGGTCGACTTGGGCCATGAGGGCGCCCAGGACGGCTGCCGTGGGCTTGCCCCAGCGCTCGGCCTCGGTGCGCAGACGCTCGAAGTACTCCTGGAAGGAGAGATAGGCGCGCTTGTGCTCAAAGCCGGCAGCCACGAGCTTGGCGATGGACTCGACCACGGACAGGTAGGCGCCGGCAAACTGGTCGGCTTCCATCAGGTAGGGGTTGAAGCCCCATGCCATGGCGCTTGCCGTGGTGGTCTCGCCGTCCACGGGGAACTTGGCGACCATGGCAGAGCTCGGGGTGAGCTGCGTCTTGCCGCCAAAAGGCATAAGCACGGTCGCGGCGCCGATGGTGGAGTCGAAGCGCTCGGAAAGGCCCTTGTTGGAAGCGACGTTGAGGTCGGTGACGAGCGAGGTCATGCGCTCGGCGAGCGTGGTGCCGGCCCAGCTGGGCTGCCACACGCTGCGGGCGCACACGTGGGCGACCTGGTGCTTGGGCGCGCCGTTGGAGTTGAGGAACTCGCGGGATAGGTCGACGATGGCGACACCGTTCCAGGCCATACGCATGCGCGGCTCGGCGGTAACCTCGGCGATAACGGTCGCCTCCAGGTTCTCCTCGGCGGCGTAGCCCATGAACTCCTCGACGTCACCGTCGGCGACGGCGCAGGCCATGCGCTCCTGGGACTCGGAGATGGCGAGCTCGGTGCCGTCCAGGCCGTCGTACTTCTTGGTCACGGTGTCCAGGTCCACGTACAGACCGTCGGCAAGCTCGCCCACGGCGACCGAGACGCCGCCGGCGCCAAAGTCGTTGCAGCGCTTGATCAGGCGGCAGGCGTCACCGCGGCGGAAGAGGCGCTGCAGCTTGCGCTCGACCGGGGCGTTGCCCTTCTGGACCTCGGCGCCCGAGGTCTCGATGGACTCGGTGTTCTGGGTCTTGGAGGAGCCGGTGGCACCGCCGATGCCGTCACGGCCGGTGCGGCCGCCCAGCAGGATGATCTTGTCGGTGGGGGCGGGGCACTCGCGACGAACGTGGTTTGCCGGGGTAGCGCCCACGACGGCGCCGACCTCCATGCGCTTGGCCACGTAGCCGGGGTGATAGAGCTCGTTGACCTGACCGGTGGCAAGGCCGATCTGGTTGCCGTAGCTGGAGTAGCCGGCGGCGGCAGTGGTCACGAGCTTGCGCTGCGGCAGCTTGCCCTCGAGCGTCTCGGAAACCGGGACGGTGGGGTCGCCGGCACCGGTGACGCGCATGGCCTGATACACATAGCTGCGGCCCGAGAGCGGGTCGCGGATAGCGCCGCCCACGCAGGTGGCGGCACCGCCGAAGGGCTCGATCTCGGTCGGGTGGTTGTGGGTCTCGTTCTTAAACAGGAACAGCCAGTCCTGGTCCTCGCCATCGACATCGACCTTCACCTTGACGGTGCAGGCGTTGATTTCCTCGGACTCGTCGACATCGGTCATGACGCCGGTCTTCTTAAGGTACTTGGCGCCGATGGTGCCCATGTCCATGAGGCAGACGGGCTTGGCGTCGCGGCCGAGCTCGTGGCGCATCTCCATGTAGCGGTCGAAGGCCTGCTGCACCACGGCGTCGTCGATCGTCACGTCGTCCAGGACGGTGCCGAAGGTGGTATGGCGGCAGTGATCGGACCAATAGGTGTCGATCACGCGGATTTCGGTGATGGTGGGGTCGCGATCCTCATCGCGGAAGTACTGCTGGCAGAAGGCGATGTCCGCCTCGTCCATGGCAAGGCCGCGATCGGCGATAAAGGCGGCAAGGCCGGCCTCGTCGAGCTCGCGGAAGCCGTCGAGCACCTCGACGGGCTGGGGCTCGGGGGTCTCCATGTGCAGCGTCTCGGGCAGGTCGAGCGAGGCGATGCGCGCCTCGACGGGGTTCACCACGTAGTGCTTGATGGCCTCGATGGCGGCCTCGTCCAGAGCGCCCGAGATCATATAGACCTTGGCGGAGCGCACGGCGGGGCGCTCGCCCTGGCTGATGAGCTGCACGCACTCGCTGGCGGAGTCGGCGCGCTGGTCAAACTGGCCAGGCAGGAATTCGACGGCAAAGACGGCGCCATCGCTTGCGGGGAGCTCGTCGTAGGTCACATCGACCTGGGGCTCGCTAAAGACGGTCGGCACGCAGGAGCGGAAAAGCTCCTCGTCGATGCCCTCGACGTCGTAGCGGTTGATGATCCTCAGGGCCTCGATGCCCTTGATGCCGAGAATCTCGGTCAGCTCGCCCTTGAGCTGCTGAGCCTCGACGTCGAACCCGGGTTTCTTCTCCACGTAGATACGAGAGACCATTGGTTCCTGCCTTCCTGATCGGTTGGGCGTACGGTACGGTATGCGGCAGCGGTCGGTTTGCGGGGCCTGCCCTGCGGTCGCCTTGAGCCACATGTTTGTAAACCTCACTATGATACGACAGCTCGCGGCGCGTTGCGGACGGCGAGGGTGCTACAGTGAAGCGCAAACAAGAGAAAGGCATCACATGGCATTCGTTTCACTCGCCATCATCGCGCTCGTGGCCTTTGCAAGCCCCTTCATCGCCTCGGCGATTCCCGGAAAACCCGTTCCCGAGACGGTCTTTTTGCTCGTGCTCGGTGCGGTGCTGGGACCTCATATGCTCGGCGTCATCCATGTAGATGCCGAGGTTTCGCTTGTGTCAGAGCTCGGCCTGGCCTTTTTGTTCCTGCTTGCCGGCTTTGAGATCGACCCTAAGAACATTACGGGTGTGGAGGGGCGCTACGGCTTGGCGACGTGGGCCGTCACGTTTGGTATCGCCTGGCTTGCCGTGCGCTTTACGCCGTGGTTCTCGGTCAGCCATTTCGACGGTATCGCCGTGACGCTCGCCTTGACCTCGACGGCGCTTGGAGCGCTCATGCCCATCTTGCGCGAGCGGTCGCTTGCCGGAACGCGCGTCGGTGATTCTATTCTCGCCTATGGTACGTGGGGCGAGCTCGGCCCCGTGCTCGCCATGTCGGTACTGCTGTCTGCCCGTACGGGCATCGAGACGCTGCTGATCTTGGGCTTATTTGCCGCCGTGTGTGTGCTGCTTGCCGTGGTCCCCGGCCGTTCCAAACGCATCGGCAGCCGTTTTTTCGCCTTTATTCAGGAGCGCGCCGACACCACGTCGCAGACCTTCGTGCGCCTGACGGTGCTTATTTTGGTCACGCTCGTGGCGTTTTCCGCTATTTTTAGCCTCGATATCGTGTTGGGCGCTTTTGCCGCCGGCTTTGTCCTGCGCTACATCATCCCCGAGGGCAACCATACGCTCGAGACCAAGCTCGACGGCCTGGCCTATGGCTTTTTGATTCCGGTGTTCTTTACCGTATCGGGCGCGAAGATTGATCTGACGGCCGTGGCGTCGCGCCCGGGCTTGCTCGTGGGCTTTATCGTGGCGCTGCTGATTATTCGTGCCGTGCCCATTCTCATCTCTATGAGCATTTGTCCCGTGACGCGCGATGTGTCGGCGTATGGTCGCATTACGGTGGCCCTGTACTGCACCACGGCGCTGCCGATCATCGTTGCCGTGACAAGCGTTGCCGTCAACGCGGGCGCGCTGTCGCAAGACATTGCGTCGGTCATGGTTGCCGCCGGTGCCATCACGGTGTTCTTGATGCCATTGCTCGCGCAGCTCTTCTACCGCGTGGTCGACGCCGCACCGGTCGCCGCCGTGGCAGAAGTTGCCGAGCATCCATCCGATGCGCTCGACATTCTGCGCGCCCATCACGATTTGGCGAGTCTGCTCGCACGCGAGCACGAGCTGCTGACCTCGCATGGACATGGTCGTGTATTCGAGGGCCTGCCTACGCTCGATACGATTGCCGAGCGTCTTTCCGCCGAGGCAGCGAGCGGCCACATCGATGCCCGCATCGTGGACGCGGCGCACCTGCTTGCCGATAAGACCTATGGAGACGAGGTCGACCCGTCCGAGCTGACTCCGCGTGAGCGCCGCCGCCTGGAGCGCGCCAAGCTCGCCGTGCGCGAATACCGCCGCCGCATGCTGGAGCTCTACGCGCGCGATGAAGCCCAGGACGACGACGGCAGGTAGCCAACGCCGCTGCGGAAAATGCATCCCGGAATTGGCGCCCAGAGTGGGACGCGCTTTCCGCGAGAGGCTCGTTGCGGAAAGTGCGTCCCAGAATCGGCGTTCAAAACGGGGTGCACTTTCCGAAGCATGGCCCTGAGGGAAGCTGCGTCCCGGTCTGAGCCGGAATTCTGGGACACGGCTTCTACTTCAAACAGAAGAAGGCGCGCTGCCTGCGGTTGATGCAGACAGCGCGCCTTTTGCGTTGAGCTCCGTTGAGGTTCGAAGTAGTGGACTAGTTGGCCATGACGCCTTCGGTCCAGGCCTCGACGTCCTCGATACGCAGGACGTTGGCGACCTCGGCCACGCAGTCGACGCTGGCAAGCTCGGCGGCGGCAGCCTGGACGTCCTTCTCGAGCGCGCGGTGCGTCAGGAAGATGACCGAGCAGGCATCGCTGACGCCCGACTTGCCGTCCTCGACCTGGTTGATGAGCGAGATCGAGATGTTGTGCTTGGCAAAGATGTTGACCGTCTCGGACAGGGCGCCCACGCGGTCGGCGACCTTCAGGCGCACATAGTACTTGGTCTGGAGCTCGTCCATGGGCTTAAAGGCGAGGTTGTGACCATAGGGCTCAATCTCGGGCAGCGGAGCCACGCCGCGGCTGATCTGCTCGGAGAGCGACAGGATATCGCCCACGACGGCGCTCGCGGTGGGGAAGGAGCCTGCGCCGGCACCGTAGAACATGGTCTCGCCCACGGCGTCGCCTACCACGTAGACAGCGTTCATGGCGCCGTTGACCTTGGCGAGCATGTGGTCGGCGGGGATCAGCGTGGGGTGCACGCGGACGTCGACGCCGGCGTCGGTGTTGCGGGCGATGCCCAGCAGCTTAATGGTGTAGCCGAGCTCGCGGGCCTGGGCGATGTCCTCGGCGCCGATGGTACGGATACCCTGCTGGTACACATCATCGGTGGTCACGCGGGTGCCAAAGCCGATGGAGGCGAGGATTGCCGTCTTGCTGGCGGCGTCGAAGCCGTCGACGTCGGCGGACGGGTCGGCCTCGGCATAGCCCTTAGCCTGTGCGTCGGCGAGCACGTCGGCGTAATCGGCGCCCTCGGCGTCCATGCGCGACAGAATATAGTTGGTGGTGCCGTTGAGAATGCCGGCGATGGTCAGGATCTTGTTGCCCACCAAGTCGTGCTCGAGCGTGCTCACGATGGGGATGCCGCCGCCGCAGCTGGCCTCGCACTTAATCTGCACGCCGCATGCGCGCGCCTTCTCGGCGAGCGTCTCGACATGACGGCCCAGCAGGGCCTTGTTGGCAGAGACGACGTGCTTGCCGTTCTCGAAGGCAGTGGTAAAGATCTCGGTTGCGGGATGCTCGCCGCCGATCAGCTCGACGACGATGTCGACGGCGGGGTCGGTGACGACATCGTGCCAGTCGCTCGTAAAGGCCTCGTGCTCAATGCCTGCCGCCTTGGCCTGCTCCCAGGCAAGCGCGCAGGCGCGGGTCAGCTTAAGGTCGATGCCGTAGGCTGCCAGATACTCATCGTGGTGGCTCTTGATCAGACGGGCCACGCCGCCGCCGACGGTTCCCAGACCGATCAGACCGACGTTCACGGTGCGCAGGGGTTCGCTCATAGATAGCTCCTTCGTGCATCTTATGGATGGATTAACCGCTTAAAGGTTGAGTGCATTCTAGCGTGAACCGAGGGCGCGTGCTCGCCAGGCAACAGGAGTCGCACAAAACGGCACCCCCGAAACGCTGCGGAAACATTGGAAACATGCTCGCTACATACGACCTACAGCCTATGTGATTCAGGACGGCAAGTACATCGCCGCCTAGGTGCGCACAAAACGCGAGCGGTGAGGCCGTTTTAATCAGGGCAGGGACGCATGTAACAGAATGGAAACATTACTTTCACGCAATAAAGTGGCTAAACTGCATAAACTGACAGAAATACGCATGAATATGGATAAATGGACAAAACAAAAGAAAAGTTGAAATAATCGCCACTTTTCTCAACTAAAGCGTCTACTATTTTGCGAACGCCGAACACGGCGAAGGATGGCCTGTCGGGTTACCGAAACCCGACGAGATTTGAGAGGAGAGCCGCATGTCGAGCCTCACCGGTAAGTCATTGAACCCTGTTATGAATCGCAGGAGCGTTATCGCGAGCGCAGCAGGTCTGGGGGCGATGTCCATTCTAGCTGGCTGCTCCTCCAACGGCGGCGATAGCGGTTCCGCTTCGAGCGACGCTTCGTTTAAGATCGGCACCATCGGCCCGCTGACCGGCGCCAACGCGTCCTACGGCAAGTCCGTTACCCAGGGTGTCGAGCTCGGCTGCAAGGATTTCTCGACCAAGGAGCTGCCGCTTGCCAGCAAGGCCGAGGATGACCAGGCCGACGGCGAGAAGGCCGTCAACGCCTTCAACACCCTGCTCGACTGGGGCATGCAGGCCCTCGTCGGTCCGACCACCACGGGTGCGTCGGTTGCCGTTGCCGCAGAGTGCGGTAACGACCCCAAGACGTTCATGATCACCCCGTCCGCGTCCTCCGAGGACGTCACCGACGGCAAGGATTGCGTCTTCCAGGTTTGCTTCACCGACCCCAACCAGGGTGTCAACGCTGCCAAGTTCCTGGCAGAGAAATATGCGGACGAGAAGTTCGTGCTGTTCTATAACTCCGGCGACGCTTATTCTTCGGGCATCGCAGATTCCTTTAAGGCCCAGGCCGCTGAGTCCAAGCTCGAGATTGTCGACGAGGAGACCTTTAAGGATGACTCCGCCACGAGCTTTACCAACCAGCTGACCAAGGCCAAGCAGGCCGGCGCCACCATGATCTTTGCGCCGATCTACTACACGCCGGCGTCCGTCCTGCTCAAGAACGCCAAGGACATGGGCTACGACGTCAAGATGATGGGCTGCGATGGCATGGACGGCATCCTGGGCGTTGAGGGTTTCGACACCTCTCTTGCCGAGGGTCTGCTGCTCATGACCCCGTTCTCCGCCGACGACGAGAAGAACGCCGACTTCGTCAACGCTTACAAGGATAAGTACGGCGATACTCCCGACCAGTTTGCCGCCGACGCCTACGACGGCGTGCACGCGGTGGCCGAGGCCGTCAAGGAGGCCGGTCTTGGTGTCGACGCCGACCCGACCGAGGTCGCCGAGAAGCTGTCCAAGGCTATGCTCAAGATTACCGTTGACGGTCTGACCGGTAAGCTCACCTGGAACGATAAGGGTCAGGTCCAGAAGGAGCCCACGGCGTACGTCATCACCGACGGCAAGTACGTACAGGCCTAATAGGCCGCCTTACATAGAGCGGTTTTGATCCCAAGCAGGGGAGGTTTTGGCCTTCCCTGCTTGCTTGGTATCTAGGGACGATGTAACGTCCCTGTTTCATACATCAACTGGAAACCTATTCGAAAGGGGGATGTGGAACATGACGGTCTTTATCCAATACCTGGTCAACGGCCTGTCCATGGGCAGCGTCTACGCCATCATCGCGTTGGGCTACACCATGGTCTACGGTATCGCCAAGATGCTGAACTTCGCTCACGGCGACGTCATCATGGTCGGTGCCTATGTCTCGTTCTGCGCCACGTCGTATCTCGGCCTCCCGGGCTGGGCATCTGTAATTCTCTCTTGTGTGGTCTGTACCGTTCTCGGTGTTCTCATCGAGGGTCTGGCATACAAGCCGCTGCGTCAGGCGGGCCCGTTGGCCGTTCTGATTACGGCTATCGGCGTGTCCTACTTCCTGCAGAATGCCGCACAGCTTCTGTGGGGCGCCACGCCCAAGAACTTCACTTCGCTCGTCACCTTCCAGGTGCCGGAGTTCTTGGCCAAGTTTAACGTAAGCGCCGTCTCGCTCGTCACCATCATCGCCTGCCTGGTTATCATGGCCGGCCTGATGTTCTTTACAGGAAAGACCAAGATGGGCAAAGCCATGCGCGCCGTGTCCGAGGACAAGGCCGCCGCTCAGCTCATGGGTATCAACGTCAACCGCACTATTTCGATGACGTTTGCCATCGGCTCCGCCCTTGCCGCCATCGCCGGCGTGCTGCTGTGCTCCTACTCGCCGGTGCTGCAGCCCACGACGGGCGCCATGCCGGGCATCAAGGCCTTCGACGCCGCCGTCTTCGGCGGCATCGGCTCCATCCCCGGTGCCTTTGTCGGCGGCATTCTCATCGGCATCATCGAGGCGATGGCGCAGGCCTACATTTCCACGAGCCTTGCCAACTCCATCGTCTTTGGTGTTTTGATCATCGTCCTGCTCGTCAAGCCTGCCGGCCTCTTGGGCAAGTACGTCCCCGAGAAGGTGTAGGTGAGCGTTATGAAGTTTCTTAAAGACAAGCAGACGCGTCACGACTTTGTCACGTATGCCATGTGCATCGTGGCCTTCGCCATCGTGTTCTTTATGCAGTCCAACCACATGATCCCGCGCATGATCGCCGGTCAGTTGGTCCCCATTACGGCCTACATCGTCATGGCCATTTCCCTCAACCTCGTCGTCGGCATCGCGGGCGACTTGTCGCTGGGCCACGCGGGCTTTATGAGCGTCGGCGCCTATACGGGCATCGTTACCGCGGTCGCCCTCGAGGGTGCCGTTCCCTCCGATCCGGTGCGCCTTATCATCAGTATCGTGGTCGGCGCCATCGCTGCCGCCATCCTGGGCTTCTTGATCGGCATCCCGGTCCTGCGCCTGAGCGGCGACTATCTGGCCATCGTGACCCTGGCTTTTGGCGAGATCATCAAAGAGATCGTTACTTGCCTTATCGTGGGTGTCGACTCGCGCGGCCTGCACGTGATCTTTAACATCACGGGCAACTCCACGATCGACGACCTGCATCTGCTCGAGGACGGCACCGCCATCATCAAGGGCGCCCAGGGCGCCTCGGGCGTGTCGACGTACTCGACCTTCCTCGCCGGTGCCATCCTGGTCATGGTCGCGCTCGTGATCGTGCTCAATCTGGTTCGAAGCCGTACCGGTCGTGCCATTATGGCCGTGCGCGATAACAAGATTGCAGCCGAGTCCGTAGGCATCTCCGTCACCGAGTACCGCATGATCGCCTTCGTGGTTTCCGCTGCCCTCGCCGGTGCTGCCGGAGCTCTCTTCGGCGGTAACTTCTCGCAGCTCTCCGCCACCAAGTTCGACTTCAACACGTCCATCCTCATCCTGGTGTTCGTGGTCCTGGGCGGTCTGGGCAATATGCGCGGCTCCGTCATCGCGGCGGCGTTGCTCACGGTGCTTCCCGAGCTGCTCCGTCAGTTCTCGGACTACCGCATGCTCATCTACGCCATCGTGCTGATCCTGGTCATGATCTTTACCAACAACCCGCAGCTCAAGGCTTTCTTCGGCCGTGTCAAGGACCGCTTTGCTTCCAAGAAGGAGGTGGCAGCCGATGCCCAGTAAATTTGAGTTCAACAAGGGCAAGATGGTCCCGTATCCTTCTGGCGCCATCGTTCCCGACCGCGACCTGGGCGAGCGCCCGGCGCTCGAGTGCATCCACCTGGGCATTGAATTCGGCGGCCTTAAGGCAGTCGACGACTTTAGCCTAACCATCGGCAAGACCGAGATCGCCGGTCTGATCGGACCCAACGGTGCCGGTAAGACCACGGTCTTCAACCTGCTCACCAAGGTGTACCAGCCCACGCACGGCACCATCCTGCTCGACGGTGAGGACACCTCGGGCAAGTCGGTCTATCAGGTCAACCGCATGGGTATTGCCCGTACCTTCCAGAACATTCGCCTGTTCAACACCATGACGGTGGAGGATAACGTTAAGGTCGGTCTGCACAACCAGGAGCGCTACTCCGGTTTTGAGGGCGTGCTGCGCCTGCCGACGTATTGGAAGCACGAGAAAGCCGCCCACGAGCGCGCCATGGAGCTGCTGTCCATCTTTGATATGGAGCACCTGGCAAACGAGCAGGCCGGCTCGCTGCCTTACGGCGCCCAGCGGCGTCTGGAGATCGTTCGCGCTCTTGCCACCAACCCCAAGCTGTTGCTGCTCGACGAGCCTGCTGCCGGCATGAACCCGTCCGAGACCGCGGAGCTCATGGAGAACATCGTCAAGATCCGCGACACCTTTGGCATCGCTATCATGCTTATCGAGCATGATATGTCGCTCGTTATGAATATCTGCGAGGGCATCTGCGTGCTTAATTTTGGTAAGGTCATCGCCAAGGGTACGGCAGAGGAAATCCAGAACAACGACGCCGTTATCGAGGCGTATCTGGGCAAGCAGGATAAGGGGGAGAACTAAATGGCAGAGCCGATGCTTTCCGTCTACAACATCAACGTCTGGTACGGTGCCATCCACGCCATCAAGGACATCTCCTTTAACGTCAACGAGGGCGAGATCGTGGCCTTGATCGGCGCGAACGGTGCCGGCAAGTCTACAACGCTTAAGACCGTCTCGGGCCTGCTGCGTTCCAAGACCGGCTCCATCAAGTTTATGGGCGAGGACATTACCCATACGCCTGCCGACAAGCTGGTGGGCAAGGGCCTGGCCCAGGTTCCCGAGGGTCGTCGCGCCTTTTTGCAGATGACGGTCGAGGAGAACCTGGAGATGGGCGCCTACACGCAGCCCAAGTCCACGGTTGCTCCGGGCCTTGAGCGCGTCTACGAGCAGTTCCCGCGCCTTAAGGAGCGCCGTCGCCAGGTTGCCGGCACCCTTTCGGGCGGCGAGCAGCAGATGCTCGTTATGGGCCGCGCCCTTATGAGCAACCCCAAGCTGCTCATGCTCGACGAGCCTTCCATGGGCCTGGCGCCGATTCTGATTGAGCAGATCTTCCAAATTGTTGAGGACCTGCACAAGGCCGGCACCACGGTGCTTCTGGTCGAGCAGAACGCGCAGATGGCGCTCTCGATCGCCACGCGCGGCTACGTGCTCGAGACCGGCAAGATCACCATGACCGGCACGGGCCAAGAGCTCCTGCACGACGATAACGTCCGCAAAGCTTATCTTGGTGGTTAATCCATTCAACAAAGGGGCGCTGACTATTCCGGCCAGCGCCCCTTTTTAAGTTGCGGTGAAATAGGGACTAAATAGGGATTCTAGACGCCAAAACAGTCCCTATTCCACCGCAACTTCATTGGGGCGTGCGACGATGACCGTCCCAAATTAGCTACCCTTGCACCAAGCCAAGGCCCCGTTCCGGAATGTGTCGGAACGGGGCCTTGGTGGTTGGGGTCTATTGGGTTTTGTTCGCTAGTCTACCTTTTGTCCGCATGTTGGGCAGAACTGGGCTTCGGGTACGAGCGGGGTTCCGCAGTGACGGCAGAAGCGGGCAGGCTCGGTTGGAGCTGCCGGCATCGTCGGTGCCGCGGGTGCCACGGCGTTCTGCTGAGCGTGCTTCTGACGACGACGCTGCTTGCGCTGAGGTTTAGGCGCTGCGGCTACTGCACCGTTCGCGGCCTTCGCGCGCTTCTTGCGGTTGCAAAGGATAACGATCGCGCCACCGATGATGAGGACGATCGCCACGCCACCGCCAATAACAAACGGCAAGTGAGTCTGGACAAAGTAGAGAACATCCTCAGGCAGCGAATGGGGGATATTCGATTTATAAATGTTTACGTGAAGCGTTGATGAGTCTTCATCGTAATAATCAGTCCAAATCTCGCGATCGCCATTCATGAAAGTAGGGCCGCACCAATGAGAATCAAACTCGCTCTTGGCCCCGGTTTTTGCATCGACTAGGCATGCCGAAGACTTGTCATCGTCTGAGTACGTCCCAAGCATGATTCCGCCATCATGCGAGATGTCGCCGAGATATCCATCGCCGAAGGGAAAAGCAATTGAGCTGATGATCTTGTCACTTTTCAGGTCATAAAAACTAAGATTCGCATCCTCTTCATTGAGATAGTAATCCCCGTCATCCTCTTCAAAAAGATCGTTCGATCCCTTCTTTGTGTAGAGGGCATAAAACTCCGCCGAAGGGTATGAACAAGGCCAATCGGGTGCGTGGTCGTCATCGTTGAAAACAACGCTCATATTTCCATCGCGGTCCGCTTTTATTAATGCGGTGTCGCTCTGAAGATAAATATCGTCCGAGTAAGAGCTGGTGACGATATCGTCGATATCCGAAGACCTATCATCTTTTTTCACGTTAACCGTTTTCAATTCCGTTGACCCTGTATCGCAATTGAAAACCCTAAGCGCGACAACGCCGTCTTTGCTATTGTCCTGTAGGGCATACAGACGGCTCATGTCTTTTGAGTAGCGGTACGAAGAGTCATCTTTATTTGATTGATATGTCTGGATCAGTTTGTCGGATTTTAGATCATAGACTTCGACCTTTTTGGGCTCGTATTCATAATCATAATGTTCCACGGCGGCTCTTTTTCCGTCGTAAGAGACGGTTTCTTCGGTGTAGGCATATTTGGTCGAAATGATGGGATGGACTGTTTGACTTTGGTTGTCTGGCGAGAATGCGACCAAATTATTGCCGTCTCGCCAGTAGAGTTGATTGTTGGATGTGGGACATCCTGACTCAAGGCCTTTATCCGGGATGGCAATTGGGCATGCGCTACCGTCATTAAAATTGATGAGAGATACGCTCTTTAAGTTGTAACCGTCATCCTCATCGTAATCGTAATCGTATAAATAGCCGAACTTCGAATCGTCGCCCGTGCTGATATGCGAGACGTCGCTGCTGACCTTAAAGCTATACGACTTCTCCAGTTCAGGCGTCGGTACGCTACCGCCGGCTAATGCTGCAGGAGGGGCTGCGAGCGGAGACAGGGCTGCGATCAGGCCGATGGCGACCGCTGCGATCCTTCCGCTCTTCTGGATGCTCTTAAACATGGCAATCCTTTCCTCTAAATACGAATGCGATACTGCCATGGTTAATCGGGATTCCGAAATCTTGTTGCGCAACATTCATCATCGGCAACTTTTTTCGGCCAGCTGTGCCGTCCCCAAGAGATCATTCTGAGTTGCGGTGAAATAGGGACTAAATGAAGGCTCTAGACGCCAAAACAGTCCCTATTCCACCGCAACTTCATGGGGATGTGTGACAATGCCCGTCGGAAAACATCTGCTGTCTTTGGGGGCCTATCTATGCTGTACGAGTTTTGTGCCGAGAACTTTGAGCGAGTGCCGGCGGCCATCGAGGCCGGTGCGAGGCGCATTGAGCTGTGTGACAACCTCGCCGTCGGTGGCACCACGCCTTCCGCCGGCGTTATTAGCGCTACAGTCAGTTACGCTCACGAGCATGACGCGCGAGTGATGTGCATGATTCGTCCGCGTGGTGGCGACTTTCATTACAACCAGGACGAGCTGCGCATGATGGAGATGGACCTGGGCCTTGCTGTGAGCGCCGGCGTTGACGGTCTGGTCTTTGGCTGCTGCAAGCCCTGTGCCGGCGGCTGGGCGCTCGACGAGCTCACCCTCGGCGCCCTCGTTATGGCTACGGGCTGCGCGACCGAGGAGTGCAAGCGCGAGTCCCCTGACATCACCTTCCACATGGCATTTGACCAGCTCTCGCCCGAAGCCCAGCTCGATGCGATTGATACACTTGCCGACTGCGGTGTTACGCGCATCCTCACGCATGGCGGTGCGGCCGGTACGTCGATCGAGGATAATTTTGATCACCTGGCTCGTTTAATCGAGTATGCGGGCGATCGTTTGACCATCCTTCCCGGCGGCGGCATCACTACAGCAAATCGCGACGCGGTCGCGGCGGCGCTAGGCCTCTCCGAGCTCCATGGCACCAAAATCGTGCCGCTGGAGGTATAACCCGTGGCGCTGGTATTTGACGTTCAGCAGGCGAACGGTAAGCCCGACGACAACCGTCGTCCTGGCACCGCGTGCCCCTTTTGCGACACGGAGGGGCTCGCCAATATCATCCAGCGCGACGGTGACTGCATCTGGCTCGAGAATAAGTTCAAGACCTTGCGGGCCACCCGTCAGACCGTATTGATCGAGTCTGCCAATCACGACGCCGACCTGGTGACCTATGAACCGGATGAGCTGCATCATGTGATGCGGTTTGCCCTGGGCTGTTGGCAGCAGATGATTGACTCCCAACAGTATCGCAGCGTCCTTATGTACAAGAACAAAGGCCCGCTTTCGGGCGGCAGCCTCGTCCATCCACATATGCAAATTGTGGGTTTGGAGCAGGAAGACGGCTATGCGGCGCTGACCTCAGCCAACTTTGAAGGCATCGATGTCTGGCGGCAGGGGAGAATCTCGGTCAACATCTCAACCGAGCCGATCATGGGGTTCTTTGAGGTCAACGTCTCGGCTCCACAGGGAATCGCCGCCAGCGACGACGCCCGCGACCAAGCCGAAGCGGACCTGTTTGCCGATGCGATTCAGGCGACCCTGCGCTATATCCTGCACGAGCACCACGGCGGTCGCGCGGAGTCGTACAACTTGTTCTTCTACCACATGGACGGCCGGACTATTGCTAAGGCGCTGCCGCGTTGGGTGGTTTCGCCCTACTTTGTGGGCTATCGTCTGGCCCAGGTCAATGCCGAGACCACGCTCGATATCGATGCTGAGCGCCTACGCGCGCATCTGGAAACGCTCGCATAGCAAGGCGAACGCCTGCGAAAAGTGTGCTGCCTAGCGTGCCATCGCGTCGCGGCCGGCTTCGACCCGCTTGCGCTGTTTGGCGCGCTCCTCGCCGGTTAGGCGCTCAAAGAGATGCCCGATAATCGAGGCCAGCACCTGCTGAAACAGCGTCCCGCACATGACGGGAAACACGACTTCGCCTGGAAAGTACTGCGTGGCGATGACGGCGCCCGAAGAGATGTTACGCATGCCGCAGGTAAAGCACATGGTAGTCGTCTCGCTATATGGCAGATGCAGCGCGCGGGCGACCAGAAAACCGACGACAAAGCCGCTGATGGCGAACACCAAAATAAAGAGGGCGACTTCCAAGCGCTCAACATTCATGTGCAGCACGTACTCGCTCATGGCGGTGGAGTTGGACGCGATGACACCCATCATCATGAACTTGCAGGCGGGCGAAAGCGCGGGGGAGAGTTTCTCGTGTCCCCATCCGCGCGTGAGTTCGTTGATCACGATGCCGAGCACGGCGGGGATGGCGATCATAAAGGCCATGTCTTGCATCATGCTCGGCACATCGATCGAGACGGTGGCACCAAGCAAGAGCTTGAGCGTGAGCGGAATCGTCACGGGCGAGATAACCGAGGACGTCAGGATGATGGTGAGCGCGAGCGGGCCGTTGCCGCCGAACATGCTGATCCACATAAAAGCGGTGACTGCCACGGGTACGCTGTACTCGAGCACGATGCCGCAGACAAGGTTGGGGTTGGAGCCAAAGAACAGTGAGCCCATGGCATACGCCGCGATGGGGATGAGCACAGCCGAGACAAATAACGCCAAAATCAAATGTAGGGGACGGCGGAACACCTCGGCCACCTGGTGAAAGGTGTTGCTGAGCGCACCTTGGAACGTCATAAAGGCAAACAGGGCGGGAACGATGGGCTTGAGCACGCCGATTTGCTGGGGAAAGAGCACGCCGAGCGTCACGCAAATCGGAACGATGACCTGCATGTGCCCCGCGAGAAACTTGCCCAGTCCAACCCATTGCTTCATATGCTCTTGTGACTCCCTTTGCTCGTGAATCCGTTTTGAATGGATATGCTAGACGCTCGCATGCGTCCGTGCGTCAGAAACGCTCGATTATTTCGGGGCTATTACCGGCATCGTTTACCGAAACCGCGGCGTGCTGCGGCGATTTGCGTCCGCGCTGCACGGTATAATAAATCCGTTCAACAGATCTGCCTGCCGAAGCGGGCATACACAGAGGACTCATCGCTATGAACCGTGAGAGGTATCGCGGCGACCTGCCCCTATCGGGGGTGGGCGCCTATGTCATCGCTTAAGACGACGCATCGCTGGGCGGTCGCTCAGCAGAACCCCGAGCTCGAAAAGGAGCTTTCGGCTGGCCTGGGCATACCCGGGCTGGTGGGGCGCATTATGGTTGCGCACGGCATTACATCCATCGAAGAAGGCCAGCTATTTTTGACGCCTTCGCTCGATCGCGACTGGGCCGACCCACTCATTATCCCGGGCATGTCGGTCGTTGCCGACCGCGTCGAGCGTGCCATTCGCAACCACGAGCACATCGCGGTCTTTGGCGATTTTGACGTTGACGGTATTACGTCGACTTGTCTGTTGACCGAGGCACTGCGCACGTTTGGTGCCGATGTCACGCCGTTTATTCCGCATCGCTTTGACGAGGGCTACGGTCTTTCGCGCGCGGCGCTCGACCGCGTTAACGAGCTCGCTCGCCCCCAGCTGATCGTGACCGTCGATAACGGCATTGCCGCCAAGGAAGAGGTCTCCTATCTGGAGAGCCTGGGGATCGATTTGGTGGTCACGGACCATCACGAGCCCTCCGACCAGGTGCCGCAGGGCGTGCCCCTGACCGATCCCAAACTCGAGGACGAGGGTCCTTCGCGTGAGCTTGCCGGTGCCGGCGTGGCACTCAAGCTGGTGCAGGTTCTGTGCGAGCGTTTGGGCAAACCGTCGTATTGGCGTTCGCTGATCGAGGTTGCGGCGCTTGGCACCGTGTCCGACATGATGCCGCTGACGCCCGAGAACCGCGCACTGGTCGCCGAGGGCATCCAGCAGATGCGCGTGACCGCCCGCCCCGGCTATATCGCGCTGGCCGCGCTCGCCAAGGCCGACCTCTCTAGCATTACGGCCGATGGCCTGTCGTTTTCGCTCATTCCCCGCTTAAACGCCGCCGGCCGCATGGCCGATCCCAAGCTGGCGCTCGACCTGCTGCTTGCCCGCGATCCTATCGAGGCAAGCGCGCTGGCGGCCGAGCTCGAGGAGATCAACCGTCAGCGCCGCGAGATCGAGGCCGAGCTCACACGCGATGCCATGGCGAAGGTCGAGGAGACCTATGATGGCGGTCGCGCAATCGTCGTGGGTGGCGAGGGCTGGCACGAGGGCGTCAAGGGTATCGTAGCGAGCCGTCTGACCAACCGTTATCACGTGCCGGCGCTGCTCTTCTCGATCGAAGACGGTGTCGCTCGCGGTTCGGGTCGCTCGGTGGGCAAGGTCAATCTGTTCGACGCCGTAGAACGCTGCTCCGACCTGCTGATTCGTCGCGGCGGGCATGCGGGTGCGGTGGGCGTGACCATCGAGGCGTCCAAGCTCGACGAGTTCCGTCGTCGCCTTTCCGCCGTGCTGTCCGAGCTTCCCGCCGAGGACTTTGAGGACACCGACGAGGTTGCCGCCACTGTCGACCTCTCCGAGCTGAATATTGAGACCATCGAGCAGATCTCCCGTCTTGAGCCGTTTGGCCAGGGCAACAAGGTGCCGCTGTTGGCGGCCGAGGGCGTGACAATGTGCGATCGCGCCGTGGTGGGCAAAACCGGCGAGCACATGCGCTTCGTGGCGACCGATGGCGCCGCGAGTGTGCCGGCCATTATGTTCCGCGTGCCGCAGATCGATAAGCTCATCAATTGCGATAGCGCTGTCGATTTGGTGTTCGAGGCGGTGGCCGAACATTGGCAAGGTCGCGTAAAGCCCAAGCTCATGATCAAGGATGTCTTGGTCCGTGATCCCACGGCGCCCAGCGTTGACGACCCGGCATGTGAGCTTCGCCGCGGCGTGGAGCCTGCTGACGCCGGTCTTCGTCTGGAGTCCCGCAAGCGCCAAACGCTCGCCCAGCTTTCCTATACCGAGCTCACGCGCTCGCTTATCCATAGCTTTATCGGCTCGAACCAGCCGCACCGCGCGCAGGTCGAGGCGCTCGATGCCCTGGCCGATCACCAAAGTGTTCTGGCCGTTATGGGAACGGGGCGCGGAAAGTCTCTTATCTTCCATGTGCACGCCGCGCGCGAGGCGGTCCTTCGTGGGCGTGCGAGCATCTTTGTCTACCCGCTGCGTGCGCTCGTTGCCGACCAGGCCTATCACCTCTCGTCGACGATGGCTGCGCTCGGCATTGGCGTAGGCGTGCTGACCGGCGAGACCGTGGAGGCGGCGCGCGATGACGTGTTTGCCGGCTTGGCTTCGGGCCGCACCGGCATCGTGCTCACGACGCCCGAGTTCCTGTCCATTCACCGCGACCGCTTTGCGCGTTCGGGGCGCATCGGTTTTGTCGTTGTCGATGAGGCGCATCATGCCGGTCTTGCCAAGGGCGGCGACCGCAGTGCCTATCTCGACATGCCCGATATCCTCAAGGCCCTGGGCGACCCAGTCGTTCTGGCCACGACTGCCACCGCAACGGCTCCGGTTGTGGCCGAGCTCGCCCGCGTGCTACCGATTACCCGCACGGTGGTCGACGAGACGGTGCGCGAGAACTTGCAGCTCGAGGATGACCGAGACCTTGCGAGCCGCGAGAACCGCCTGGTGTCAATCGTGGCGACGGGGGAGAAGACCGTCATCTACGTCAACTCGCGCGACCAGTCCGTGGCGCTTGCTAAGACGCTGCGCAAGCGGGTACCCGATTGCGCGACCCGCATCGCGTTCTATAACGCGGGGCTTGCGCGCTCCGATCGTCGCCGTGTCGAGGAAGCGTTTCGTGACGGAAGCCTCAGTTGCATCGTTTCGACCTCTGCCTTTGGTGAGGGCGTGAACCTGCCCGATATCCGCCATGTCGTGCTCTACCACATGCCGTTTGGCGCCATCGAGTTCAACCAGATGAGCGGACGCGCCGGTCGCGACGGCCAACCTGCCGTGATTCATCTGCTCTATTCGTCGCGTGACGCTCGTATTAACGAGCGCCTGCTCGACTGCTACGCGCCCGAGCGCGACGAGCTCGTCACGCTCTATCGAGCGCTGCAGACTATGTGGCGCTCCAACCGCGGAAAGACCGGGGACGATTCCTTTAGCGCGAGCGATATCGACATCGCGCAGATGTGCCTTGCCATCGATGCTCGCACGCCGGTTGACGAGCGCTCGGTGGAAAGCGGCCTGGGAATCTTCGAAGAGCTTGGTTTCTGTCGCGTTTCGGGGTTTGACGACACCCGTCGCATCGCGATGGCAGAAAACCCCGGCCGTGTGCAATTGAGCAGGTCAATCCGCTATTTGGAGGGTCTGCGCTCGCGCATGGAGTTCTCGGCTTTCCGGAGCTGGGCGCTCGATTCGTGCGCTTCTGATATGCTAGCCAAAGTTAACCGCCCGATCGTACCGCGGGCCTAGGGGAAGGGGACCTCGATGGATGCCGCAGCCCGTACCGCCCATGATTCCACCCTCCAGCCGTTTTCGGAGATGGAGCACTATAAGCATGCCGATGAGCTGCCGCCCGAGATTATGGCGGACAGCTACGACAAGCTGGAGCGCCTGTGCCTCAAATATATGAATGAGGACGACTTTTCTAAGGTGGAGCAGGCCTATTGCTTTGCTGCCGAGAAGCACTGTAACCAAAAGCGGCGCTCGGGTGAGATGTACATCAACCATCCCGTCGAGGTGGCCATCATTTTGGCCGATCTCAAGATGGACTGCGATGTGGTGTGCGCCGCGCTGCTGCACGATACCGTCGAGGATACCGAGACCTCGCTTGCCGATGTTTCCGGCCTGTTTGGCGATACGGTAGCCGAGCTCGTCGATGGCGTGACCAAGCTCACCAACATCGAAGTCGATAGCATGGACGAGAAGCAGGCGCTTACGCTGCGCAAGATGTTCCTCGCCATGTCCAAGGACATCCGCGTTATCATCGTCAAACTTGCCGACCGCCTGCATAACATGCGTACGCTGGCGGCCCTTCGCGAGGACCGTCGCCTGTTTAAGGCCCGCGAGACCATGGACGTGTATGCTCCCCTGGCCGACCGCCTGGGCATGAGCTCTATTAAGTGGGAGCTCGAGGACCTGTCCTTCTTCTACCTGGAGCCCGATGCCTACCAGCGCATCGCGCGCATGGTGGCGGAGTCGCGCGAGGTCCGTGAGCGCTATCTGGCCGAGACCATCAAGACGCTCACCGACGAGCTCAACCGCATTGGCCTGGAAGACTTCCAGATTAATGGCCGTTCCAAGCACTATTGGTCCATCTACCAAAAGATGAAGCGCAAGGGCAAGGAGTTCTCCGAGATCTACGACCTGGTGGCACTGCGCGTCATCACCCATTCGGTGCGCGATTGCTACTCCACGCTCGGCGCGGTGCATACGCTGTGGCACCCCATGCCCGGTCGCTTTAAAGACTATATCGCCATGCCCAAGGTCAATAACTACCAGTCGCTCCACACGACGGTTATCGGCCCCACGGCTCGTCCGCTCGAGATTCAGATTCGAACCTACGAGATGCATGAGCAGGCCGAGTACGGCATTGCCGCCCACTGGCTGTATAAGAAATCGGGCGGATCGTCTGCGTCTAAGACCAATGATGCCCAGCGTCTGGACGACCAGATTAACTGGCTCAAACATTCGCTTGATTGGGCTGCGTCTGACGAGATCACCGATGCCAAGGAATACCTGCACTCGCTGAAGGTCGACTTGTTTGACCAGGAGATTTTTGTCTTTACGCCCAAGGGCGAGGTCATGGCGCTTCGTGCCGGCTCCACGCCGCTCGACTTTGCCTATGCCGTTCATACCGAGGTGGGCAACCACTGCGTCGGCGCCAAGATCAACGGTGCGGTGGCCCCGCTCACGCACGAGATCAAGACGGGCGACCGTGTCGAGATTCTGACCAACAAGAGTTCCAAGCCGTCTCGTGATTGGCTCAAGATCGTTAAGACACCTTCCGCCAAGTCAAAGATCCGCCGCTATTTTGCCGCCGCGACCAAGGACGACGACGCTGCTGCCGGCCGCGATATACTGGCCAAGGACTTGCGCAAGCGCGGGTATGGCATCTCTACGCCGCGATCCACGCGTGCGCTCAACGCCGTGGCGGAGCAACTGAACTTCAAGCAGCTCGAGGACCTGTTTGCCGCCGTGGGCGCCGGCAAGGTTGCCCCGCGCGCTGTGGGTAACAAGGTCGAGCAAATCTTGGACCCCAAGCCCGAGGAACAGCTCACCAAGGCCGAGGCTATCGCCGAGGTCGTCAAGCAGCCTGCCCGCGGCTCCAACCGCAAGCCGCAAAAGCGCGGCAAGAGCGCCAGCAACGGCATTATCGTCAAGGGCGAGAGCAACAGCGGTCTGCTGGTCCGTTTGGCGCATTGCTGCAACCCCGTGACGGGCGACGACATTGTCGGCTTCATCACGCGCGGTCGAGGCGTTTCGGTGCATCGCGCCAACTGCCCCAACGTCAAGGGTCTTATGGAACATCCCGAGCGCATGATCGAAGTGGAGTGGGACGGCGCTGCCGACACCCTCTTTCAGGTCGAGATCGTGGTCGAGTGCCTGGACCGCATGGGCCTGCTCAAGGATGTCACCATTGCCATTGGCGATGCGGGCGGCAATATCCTTTCTGCCGCCACGTCGACCAACCGCGAGGGTATTGCAACCCTGCGCTTTATGGTCGAGATCTCGGACGCGAGTGGTCTGGATCCGCTGCTGGCCTCCATCAGCAGCGTTGACTCGGTCTACGACGCGCGCCGCCTGATGCCCGGCGAGGGTGGAGCCCAGCTTAAGCGCCGCGTTTAGTCGCGATGAACGTGCCACATTATCGATATTCGCTACACTCGAGGCATCGTTTGATGCCTCGAGTTCTATAGAGAGGAGAGGGACATGAGTGCTATGTCCTTGGATGTAACTCCCAAGGGGTCGGTCGAGATCGAGACGCTCGTAAACGGTCCCATTCAGACCAATAGCTATGCTCTTATCTCGGACAATGAGTGCGTGATTATCGACCCTGCGTGGGAAGGCGAGCGCCTGGTGGAGCATATTCGAGCCGAACATCCCGGCGTACGCGTGCTTGGCGCCGTATGCACTCATGGCCATGCCGATCATGTTGGTGGTGTTGCCGGTGTGCGAACCACCGTTGGCGAGGGCTGCCGGTATGAGCTGTGTGCTAAGGATGCGGCGGTGCCGCATGCGAACATCAAGGAACAGCGAGCTATGTGGGGCATTGAGACGCCCGACCCCGGGGAGCCGACGTGCCTGCTCGCCGAGGGCGATGCTATCGAGGTGGGCGATATCTGCCTGCAGGTGATCGAGACACCAGGGCATACGCCGGGCGGGATCGTCTTGTTCGCCGCCACCGAGCAGGGAAGCATCGCCTTTGTTGGCGACACCCTGTTCCCGGGCAGCCACGGCCGCACCGATCTTGCCGGTGGCGACGAGGCGGCGATTCTGCGCTCGCTCTCCAAGCTCGCCCGGCTTCTTCCGCCCGATACCGTTTGCCTAACCGGCCATGGCGATTCGACCACCATGGCACGCGAGCTCATGCAGAACCCTTTCATGCAGGTGTAGCTTTATAGTCAGCTTCTAAAGCACGAGAAGCGTCCAAACGTCAAGCTATTTTTCCCCAACGGGTCAATTTCGTAGGGCAAACGGTCAAAAAAGTCTGTTTGGACGATATTCGTGAACAAACGAACGTTTATGCTCGGGTGCGCCGTGGTAAAATCACAGGCGTTATCGGAGCAACCTTACAGGAGGTTTCTTTTATGCTCGTCAACGCAGCAGACATGCTCAAGAAGGCCGAGGCCGGCAAGTACGCTCTCGGTGCCTTCAACACCAACAACCTCGAGTGGACCCTGGCTATTCTCCAGGCCGCCGAGGAGGCCAAGTCTCCGCTGATCCTTCAGTGCACCGCTGGTGCCGCTAAGTGGATGGGCGGTTTCAAGGTCTGCGCCGACATGGTCAAGGCTGCCGTCGAGGCCACGGGTGTTACCGTTCCCGTCGCCCTTCACCTCGATCACGGTTCTTACGAGGACTGCTTCAAGTGCATCGAGGCCGGCTTCACGTCCATCATGTATGACGGCTCTCACGAGGAGACCTTCCAGCTTAACCTCGACCGCACCAAGGAGCTCGTTGAGCTTGCCCACTCCAAGGGCATGTCCATCGAGGCCGAGGTCGGCGGCATCGGCGGCACCGAGGACGGCGTGACCTCCAACGGCGAGCTCGCTGACCCCGCTGAGTGCAAGCAGATTGCTGACCTGGGCGTCGACTTCCTCGCCTGCGGCATCGGCAACATCCACGGCGTGTATCCCGCCGACTGGGCTGGCCTTTCCTTCGAGCGTCTGGGCGAGATCAAGGCTCAGACCGGCGACCTGCCCCTCGTTCTGCACGGTGGCACCGGCATCCCCGAGGATCAGATCAAGAAGGCCATCTCCCTGGGCATCTCCAAGATCAATGTCAACACCGACCTGCAGCTCGTCTTCGCCAAGGGCGTCCGCGAGTACATCGAGGCTGGCAAGGATCAGCAGGGCAAGGGCTTTGACCCCCGCAAGCTCCTCAAGCCTGGTCGCGACAACATCGTTGCCCGTACCAAGGAGCTCATGGAGGAGTTTGGCTCCGTCAACAAGGCGTAAGCGTCGCTAAACTTCCCGCCGGAAGCCCCGTCCCCCTACACTGTTTCCTTTGCGCTCACCTGGCTTCGCCAGAAGTCGCGCCAAGGAAACAGTTCCGGGGGACGGGGCTTCCTTCGTTTAACGCCGCAGGGTTACGAGGCTGAATTAAAATGGCTTCTGGCTTCGCCAGAAGTCGCGCGACGGAATCAGCTCCGGGGAAACGGGGCCTCCTTTGTTAACTCGCTACAGGGTTACTGGGCTGAATTTATTTTTATGGGTACCGTTTATCGGTGTTGAGGGCTCCTTTATTGGGGCTTTCTTTTTATCTCGCTACAATGGGCTTCAAGCGTTCTAGTGACTTGGAGTTTTGGTATGGCTGTTATTGATGTGCTGCCTTCGGATGGGAAGGTTATTGACGAGGGTCCTGTTGGTTGCTCTGTTGATGTTTGCTGTGATGACTTTCGTCATCTCGATATTGGACTGCCGCCCGAGATTCTTCGTCTCAAGGATGCCGGATATTTGACGCAGGCTGTTGCTGCCTGCGATCGCCTTCTGGAGCAGAGTCCTGAGCCTTCGCTGGCTGCTTGTGTTCGTGCCGAGCGGTATCGCATGCTCGAGACACCGCTTCATTTTTCGGTGTCGCGTGATCGAGCCATTGCGATGATTCGCGAGGAGTGGCCTGAGTTTACCGAAGAGCAGTTTGATGACCTGATTAATCGTAAGCGAATTGACTGGCGCTTTATCGATGGCGAGCTGTTTGTTCTCGATAACTTCCTCGATTCGCTTCGCGTGTACCCTAAGGAGGTTCCGGGCCTGCGTCCCGATTCTACGGACGGCATTGCGCTGCGTAACCAGATGCTGAGGGAGATGGAGTCGCAAAACGGGTTGACTCGCGTCATCACGCTTAAGGCATCCGTGTCTGTCCCCGGTGCTTTGGAGGGGGAGACCGTTCGCGCGTGGCTTCCCGTTGCCGCCGCCTGTCGTCAACAGTCTCAAATCGAGGTTCTCGATATGACGTCGGAGGGTACCGTTGCCTCTGAAAACGTTTCGGCTCGTACTGTCTCTTGGACATCTTCGACTGAACATTCATTCTCGGTGACCTATCGCTATCACATAGATGCCGCCTATTGCGATATCTATGGTGGCGCGCTCCCATCGCATACGTGCATAAACACGCCGCTGCCCGTGGACACTTCCGAGGACCGTCCGCACATTGCGTTTACGCCGTACCTGCGACAGTTGACGGAGCGTGTTGTTGACGGGCTCGAGGATCCGCTCGATCGCGCTCGTGCTATCTATGATTACCTGACACAGCATATCGACTATCGCTATCAGCCACCGTACCTGCTTTTGGGATCTATTGCCGACGACTGTGCGCATTCTTTACGCGGCGATTGCGGCGTTATGGCGCTCACGTTTATCACCATGTGCCGCATCGCGGGCGTGCCTGCCCGTTGGCAGAGCGGCCTGTATGTTGCTCCCGATTCGGTGGGGCCGCACGATTGGGCTGAGTTCTATACGCCACAGACCGGTTGGCTTAACGCCGACGTATCGTTCGGTTCCTCGGCGCGCAGGATGGGGGAGGAGTGGCGTCGTCGTCACTACTTTGGCAATCTCGACCCGTGGCGTATGGTGGCCAACAATCGATTCCAGGCTGAATTTGTGCCTGCTTTCGATGGCATGCGTGAGGACCCCTATGACAACCAGATGGGCGAGGCCTCGGTTGACGGACGTGGATGTCGTAAGCGGGAGATGTTGCGCAAGGTTGAGCTTATCGAAATGCTCGAAGTTCCATTTTCGGACTAATCAACAGAAAGCTGTGATAAACTAACTCACGCATTACGTGCCCGAGTGGCGGAATTGGCAGACGCAGTGGACTCAAAATCCACCGTTGGCAACAACGTGCGAGTTCGAGTCTCGCCTCGGGCACCATATATGCAAGTGAGCGTTCAAGGGGGTCAAGGCCCCCTTTTTCGTGTACGTAATGTGATAACGCGCGGTACGTGTTATTATTAGCAAGGCGTTGTTCCCGCAATGCCCTAAAGAGGAACCCGAGGGTTCCCACCTTTTGGCGCCAATGAGCAGCTGACTGGTCATACAACTTAGATTCCCTTCCTCATTTCGAGGATGTCTATGTGTACGACCTGGTTGCAAAGAAGCGCCGGGTTATTTTTTTATGAATGGAGGTAGGGAAAATAGCTAAGTCTGATGACACCCGCATCAACGACGAGATCACTGCATCTTCGTGCCGTTTGATTGGCGTCGATGGCTCTCAGCTCGGCCTGTTCGCCATCCGCGATGCCCAGCGCGTCGCTGACGATCAGGGTCTCGACCTGGTCGAGATCGCTCCCAACGCGGAGCCGCCGGTCTGCAAGGTCATGGACTACGGTAAGTTCAAGTACCAGCAGGCCATGAAGGCCAAGGCCGCTCGTAAGAACCAGTCCAAGGTCGAGGTCAAGGAAATGAAGTTCCGACCCAAGATCGACGTTGGCGATTACGAGACCAAGAAGGGCCACGTTCTGCGTTTCCTCAAGAAGGGCGCACGCGTTAAGATTACCATCATGTTCCGCGGCCGTGAGATGGCTCACCCGGAGCAGGGTCTTAACGTTCTCGAGCGTCTCGCCGAGGATCTCAAGCCTTACGCTACGGTCGAGTCCAAGCCTAAGATGGAAGGCCGTAACATGCTTATGCTGCTCGCCCCGATTAAGGGCGCCTTCGATGAGGATAAAGCGGCAATCGATACCAAGTAACTAGTGTTCTGTAACCGATTAAGGAGTATTTCATGCCTAAGATGAAGTCCCACAGCGGCACCAAGAAGCGTTTCCGCAAGACTGGTACCGGCAAGCTTATGCGCGCCAAGGCTTTCAAGAGCCACATCCTGAGCAAGAAGTCCACCAAGCGTAAGCGTGGCTTCCGTCAGGAGACCGAGATCGCCGCTGCCGACCGCAAGGTCATCAAGTCGCGTCTCGCCTAAGTTCGCGTTCCCGTTTTTCGTTTTACCGTCTAGGAGTTGATAGAACATGGCACGTATTAAGCGCGCTGTTGCCGCCAAGAAGAAGCGCCGTACCGTTATGCACCGTGCGAAGGGTTACTACGGTGCCGCTTCGCGTACTTACAAGCATGCTAAAGAGCAGGTCCAGCACTCCCTGCAGTATCAGTATCGTGATCGCCGCAACAAGAAGCGCGAGATTCGCTCTCTCTGGATCACCCGTATCAACGCTGCTGCTCGCCTGAACGACATCTCTTACTCTCAGTTCATGCACGGCCTGAAGGTTGCCGGCATCGAGCTCGACCGTAAGGTCCTGGCTCAGATGGCTTACGAGGACATCGAGTCCTTCAACGAGCTGGCTGCCATTGCCAAGAAGGCTCTCGAGGCCTAATAGATTCTGTTGAATCGCTAGGGGAGTGTCGCACTGTGCGTGGCACTCCCTCTTTTTTATCGAAAGCGCTGGTTTACATAGCAAAAAGCGCGGGTAGATAAACACTTACAGGTGACCGATCTTTATATATCTCTTAATCGAAGGGTCATCATCTGATACGTGCAGCATTTCTGCACCAGCCTTTCTATTGCTTCTATAGGAAGCGATATGTTGTGTAGGACTTGTGAAGAGTGGAATTGACGTCCCACATCGCTTCGCGGTCTGGCAATATATCTCCTTGCCGCGCGGCCCGGTCGGACCGGACCAGCCGCCAGGCGTGCACCTTGAGAACCGGATACTGCGAGGATGGACACTTACTTCAGTGTCGC
>UQRX01000028.1:0-26900 GCA_900543595.1 uncultured Collinsella sp.
GTGCTGCCTCCTCGGCGGCAGCGGCCTGCTCCTCGGCCTGCTTGGCGGCCTCGACTTCCTGGGCGCGGGCCTCGATCACCGAGGCGAGCTGCTTGCGGACCATGGCGACGTAGGCGTCCTCCAGGGCGGAGGAAGCGGACTTAGCGGGAATCTTCATTTCGGCGAGATGACCCATCAGTTCCTTGGAGGTCATGCCGAACTCTTTGGCCAGGGTGGACACACGGACTTTTGCCATATGACTTCACCTACCCTTTCTGGCACCTTGGGTGCCTAGAGACTGAACGAGCGTGGGAGATGCGCCGGGACCCGCCCGGCGCGACCGCGCGCTAGATCAGGTCCTCCGCATCATCGAAGGCGTCGGTGTCATGGACACCGCAGAAACGGGAGCCGGGACGGGCCTGGTTGCGGCACTGGATGCCGTCCTCGGACACGAACTCGCAGCGACGGACGTCCTCGTCCTCCTCGTCACCGATCAGGTCGGCGGCGGGCTCCTCGTGAACGGGAACGTTCTTGAGGATGTCGGCGGCAAGGGTCTCGGACTTGATGTCGATGTGCCAGCCGGTCAGGCGCGCGGCGAGGCGGGCGTTCTGGCCCTCCTTGCCGATGGCGAGCGAAAGCTGGTCGTCGGGCACGATAACGCCGGCGTAGGCCTTCTCCTCGTCGATAAGGACGCGGGTGACCTTGGCAGGCGACAGGGCGTTGGCAACGTAGACGGCCGGATCGGCATCCCACAGGATGACGTCGACGCGCTCGCCACGGAGCTCGCCCACGACGGCGCGAACACGGCTGCCCTTGGGGCCGACGCAGGCGCCCACGGGATCCAGGCGATCGTCGAGCGAGTGGACGGCGACCTTAGAGCGCTGACCGGGCTCGCGGGCGATCGACTTGATCTGAACGGTGCCCTCATAGATCTCGGGCACCTCCTGCTCAAACAGACGACGCATGAGCTCGGGGTGGGTACGGGAGATGACAATCGGCGGACGGCTGTGCTCGCCACGAACCGGCTGCAGGTTGGAGTTGGGGTCGCGAACGTCGATAATCACGGCCTTGATGTGCTGGTTGTGCAGGTAGCGCTCGCCCATCGGACGCTCGTTGCGCTCGTTCTCGTAACGGCGCTGGTCGAAGTGCGGAAGCTCGGCCTCGACGCCCTCGCGAATCTTGACGATCGTGAAGTCGGGAGTGGACTGCAGCACGGTACCGCTGATGAGGTCACCGATGCGGCCGGAGAACTCCTCGTAGATCTGCTCGCGGGCGGAGTTGCGCACGATGGCGTTGATCTCGGCCTTGGCGTGCTGGGCGGCGATGCGGCTCGTGTTCTTGGGAGTGACGTCGATCTCCTCGAACTCGGTGAAGTTGCCCTCCTCGTCCATGGAATCGTCGATCGGCTCCAGACGGTAGACGTAGATCTTGCCGGTGGTGCGGTCGATGGTCACCTTGGCGCCCCACTCAAGATGCAGGATCTCGGCATAGCTCTTGGCGAGCGACTGCTCCAGGCGGTCGATCAGGTAGAGCTGGTCGATGTGCTTCTCCTGGCAAAGCTCCATCAGGGCGGACATCATGTCGGATGCTGCCATCTTACTTTCCTTCCTTCGCGGGCTTGAAGTCATAGGTGGGCTTCAACTTGCACTTTTTAACATCAGAGAAATCGAGGGTGACGGACTCGCCATCCTCGAGCTCGAGGGTCACGTTCGTCTCGGTGGCGGCGGCAATCTTACCGGCGTACTTGCGACGTCCCTCGGTGGCGGTGGAGGTGAGCTCGCAGTTCTCGCCCACAAAGCGGGCAAAGTCACTCGGGCGGCGCAGCGGGCGCGCCATGCCCGGGCTCGACACCTCGAGCGTATAGCTCGAAGAGATGGGGTCGAGCTCCTCAATCACATCGCCGACCCATTTGGTGTTGGCCGTGACATCGTTGAGCGACAGGCTCTGACCCTCGGCACCCTCGATACGCACACGCACGCAGGGGGCCTTGGTGGCACCCACGAGCTCAACGTCGACGATGTCGACATCGTGCTGGGGAGCAACGGCCTCGAGCGCGTCGATGATCGCCTGCTCGGTCTTGGTCTTGACCATTGCGGCACCTCCATCCATACAAAAAAGAAGCGGGGCCGAAACCCCACTTCTTTCAATTACAACTTCATTTGCAAGCAAACTATACCAATACCTGCGCAAACGTGCAACCACAACACAAACCCGCAGGTCAGCGTGAGCACAGGTTCTCCACAAGAAATGGATAATTGGGTGTTGTCGCAAGCATCCATAACCAAAATGAGGGGTGACTCCCTGCGGAATCGCCCCTCGCTTTTTGATGTCAGCTATGCGCGCAGCGCTTACTTGACCACCAGGTTAACCAGCTTGCCGGGCACGCAGATGGCCTTGACGACCGTCTTGCCCTCAAGCCACTTGGCAACGGCTTCCTCGGCGGCAGCCTGCATCTCCTCGTTGGAGGCGTCGCGGGCGACGTCGATGCGGCCACGGACCTTACCGAGCACCTGCACGACGATCTGCACCGTGTCCTCGATGGACTCGGCCAAGTCGAACTCGGGCCAGGCGGCGGTGTAGGCGTTGCCCTCGCAGCCGAGTGCCTCGTGCCACAGCTCGTCGGCCCAGAACGGGCAGATGGGGGCAAGGACACTCACGATGTCCTTGGCCACGCCGTAGCACAGAGCCTTATCGCGGTCAGCACCCTCGGTGGCGTTGAGGTAGGCGCTCGCCGCGTTGACGAGCTCCATGACGGCCGAGATCGCGGTGTTGAACTGGCCGCGGTCAAAGTCCTCGGTGCACTTGGCAATGGTGCGATGGCGCTCGCGGTAGAGCTTCATCGCGACCTCGTCGAGCGCGGACTTGTCGAAGGCCACGTTGGCGTCGCCGGACTGGACGAGCTGCCACACGATACGCCAGGCGCGCTTAATGAAGCGGTTAGCGCCCTCGACGGCCTTGGGATCCCAGTCGAAGTCCTTCTCGGGCGGGGCGATAAACAGGATCGCCAGACGCATGGTGTCGGCGCCGTAGGGCTCGATGACCGAGCTCGGGGGCACGACGTTGCCCTTGGACTTGGACATGGTGTCGCCGTTCTCGTCCTTGACCATGCCCTGGCACAGCAGGTTGGTGAAGGGCTCGTCAACGCTCAGCAGGCCCAGGTCGCGCAGCGCCTTGGTAAAGAAGCGGCTGTAGAGCAGGTGCAAAATGGCGTGCTCGATGCCGCCGATGTAGTTATCGACGGGCATCCAACGGTCGGCAGCCTCGCGGGAGAAGGGCAGCTCGGTGTTGTGCGGGTCGGTATAGCGCAGATAATACCAGCTGGAGCAGGTGAAGGTGTCCATAGTATCGGTCTCGCGTTTGGCCGGGCGACCGCAGACCGGGCAGGTGGTCTCGTAGAACTCCTTGCACTCGGCGAGGGTCTCGCCGGCACCCAGGTCCAGGTTCTCGGGCAGCGTCACCGGCAGCTGGTCCTCGGGCACGGGCACGATGCCGCAGTGCTCGCAGTGGATGGCCGGGATGGGGTTGCCCCAGTAACGCTGGCGGCTGATGAGCCAGTCGCGCAGACGGAACTCGACCTTGCGACGACCGCAGCCCATGGCCTCGAGGTCGGCCACGATGGCAGCCTCGCCCTCGGAGTGCTTACCGCCGCGCATGCCGGTGTACTTGCCGGACTGGACGAGCGTGCCCTCGGCAGCGTGGGCGCAATCCCAGTCGACGGTCTCTGCATGGAAGGTATCGATGGTCTCGCCGCTGGCCTCGACGGCAGCGCGGTCGTCATCGTCCAGGATGATCGGCACGATCGGCAGGTCGTACTTGCGGGCAAACTCAAAGTCGCGCTGGTCGCCACAGGGAACGGCCATGACGGCGCCGGTACCGTAGTCGGCAACGACATAATCGGCAACCCACACGGGGACCTTCTCGCCGTTCACGGGGTTCACCACGTAGCGGCCGGTAAAAGCGCCGTGCTTCTCGATGGTGCCCTGGGCACGCTCGACGGCAGAGATATGCTTGGAGTCCTCGACGATCTTGGTCACGGCCTCTTCGTACTCCGTGCCCTCGACGAGCTCGTGCAGACGGGCGTACTCGGGAGCCAGGACAAAGAAGGAAACACCAAAGAGCGTATCGGCACGCGTGGTGAAGACGGTGATCTTACCCTCGTCGCCCTCGATGGGCTCGCCATCCTTGTCGCATAGGGTAAAGTCGACCTCGGCGCCCTCGGAGCGACCGATCCAGTTGGCCTGCATCTGCTTGACGCGCTCGGGCCAGCCGGGGAGCTTCTCCAGATCGTCGAGCAGCTCCTGAGAGTACTCGGTGATCTTGTAGTACCACTGCTCAAGATCGCGCTTCTCGGGCTCGGTGCCGCAGCGCCAGCACTTGCCCTCGGTGACCTGCTCGTTGGCCAGAACGGTCTTGCAGGTGGGGCACCAGTTGACCGGGTTCTTCTTGCGGTAGACCAGGCCCTTTTCCCACATCTTCTCAAAAATCCACTGACCCCAACGGTAGTAGTCGGGGCTGCAGGTCTTGACCATGCGATCCAGATCGTAGGAGAAACCCATGCGCTTCATCGTGGCGAGCGCCTGGTCCATGTTCTTATACGTCCAGGCGGCAGCCTGCGTGTTGTGCTTAATAGCGGCGTTCTCGGCAGGCAGGCCAAAGGCGTCAAAGCCGATGGGATGCAGCACGTCGTAGCCGCGCATGCGGGCCTGACGGGCCATGGCATCGCCGATAGTATAGTTGCGCGCGTGGCCCATGTGCAGGTCGCCCGACGGATACGGGAACATCTCGAGCACGTACTTCTTGGGCTTGCTGTCGTCGGTGTCGACGGCAAAGAGGTTGGAATCCTCCCAGGCCTTCATCCACCTAGACTCAATGGCCTGCGCGTCGTATGCAGGGATCTCGTCCTTATGATCTGTGCAATCGCACATATCAGCTCCTTTGTTATCTCGGTTGGGGCGGGGCGCTCTTACCTTTACTCGCTGCTGCGGACAGTCCTGCGCAAGACGAAGAGCACATTTAGTGCTCTTCTTTGCGTGCGGAACTTGCAGCGAGCAAAGGTAAGAGCGCCCCGCCACATCGTTAACTCGCATGATGATAGCAAATACGACAAGCGAGATGCCTGCGACTTGCAGGCATCTCGCTTTATCTAAATAACGTGGTTGTGAATCAGCCGCTATTTGTTACCCGTCCAAGCATGGCCGGGTTTTCCAAGTGCCGCAGATTGCCGTGAAAGAGGAGCGACGCGTACTTTGGTACGCGAGCGACGGTTTGAACAGCAAGGTGCGGTGCTTGGGAAAGCCGCTTAGCGGTAGCTGACGCTCTGCTGGGAATCCTTCACGACTACGTCGTGGGCGCCGCCTTCGACGATGGAGGTGGAGCTGACCAGAGTCAGGCGTGCCTTTTCCTGGAGCTCGGGGATCGAGAGGGCGCCGCAGTTGCACATCGTGGACTTGACCTTGTAAAGCGTGCCGCCCACGCCGTCCTTGAGGGAGCCAGCGTAAGGCACGTAGGAGTCGACGCCCTCGACGAAGCTGAGTTTCGCGGCGCCGCCCAGGTCGTAGCGCTGCCAGTTGCGGGCACGCGCAGAACCCTCGCCCCAGTACTCCTTCATGTACTGACCGTTGACGTTGACGCGCTCGGTCGGGCTCTCGTCAAAGCGGGCGAAGTAACGGCCCAGCATCATAAAGTCGGCACCCATGGCAAGGGCGAGCGTCATGTGGTAGTCGTAGACGATACCGCCGTCGGAGCACACGGGCACGTAGACGCCGGTCTCCTCGTAGTACTCGTCGCGAGCGCGGCAGACGTCGATCAGCGCGGTGGCCTGGCCACGGCCGATGCCCTTGGTCTCGCGGGTGATGCAGATGGAACCGCCGCCGATACCGACCTTGATGAAGTCGGCACCGCAGTCGGCCAGGAAGCGGAAGCCCTCGGCGTCGACGACGTTACCGGCACCGACCTTGACGTCCTCGCCGTAGTTGGCGCGGATCCATTCGATGGTGCGCTTCTGCCACTCGCTGAAGCCCTCGGAAGAGTCGATGCACAGGACGTCGGCACCGGCCTCGATGAGCAGCGGCACGCGCTCGGCATAGTCGCGGGTGTTGATGCCGGCGCCGACCATGTAGCGCTTATCGCCGTCGAGCAGCTCGTTGGGGTTGGTCTTGTGGCTGTCGTAGTCCTTGCGGAAGACGATGCCCATAAGGTGATCGTTGTCGTCGACGATGGGCAGGGCGTTGAGCTTATTGTCCCAGATGACGTCATTGGCAACCTTGAGGCTGATGTTCTTGTCGCCCACGATGAGCTGCTCACGCGGGGTCATGAACTCGGAGACCTTCGTCTGGTGGTCATCGCGGCTGGGGCGATAGTCACGGCTGGTGACGATGCCCAGGAGCTTGCCCTTGGGGGTGCCGTCGTCGGTGACCGGCATGGTGGAGTGACCGGTCTTATCCTTGAGCTCGATGACCTGCTCCATGGTCATGTCGGGGGTCAGCGTGGAATCGGACTGAACGAAGCCGGCCTTGTGATCCTTGACGGCCTTGACCATGGCGGCCTCGGACTCGGCGCTCTGGGAACCGTAGATGAAGGACAGGCCGCCCTCGGTAGCGAGCGCGACACCCATGTCGACGCCCGAGACGGACTGCATGATGGCGGAAACCATGGGGATGTTCAGGGTGATTGCCGGCTTCTCACCGCGCTTGAAGCGGGTTAGCGGCGTCTTGAGAGAGACGTTGTTGGGGATGCACTGCGAGGACGAGTAACCAGGAACCAGCAGATACTCCGAAAACGTGTGGGACTCACCGGGAAAGAACGTAGCCATGTTTCTCCTTTTTCCATGCGACCGGTCGGCTGCAGGCCTCGTAGGACCCAGCCCAACCTTGGGCGCCCAATACTGGGGAAGTATCTTAACGCACTTTGACTGCTACAATGCATGATTTAAGAAGAGCACACGAGGGCTTGACGCAGGCTTTGCGTTTGCCCAGCAAACACTTTAGCGGGGAGACGTGGAGCGTATGAAGTACAAGACGACGGCAAAGCTGGTCATTCAAGCGTGCGACAAGGATCTGCCGGGCGTGTTTGGTCACGGCTGCGTCTTGCTGCTGCAGGGTATTGCCCGCGAGCACTCGCTGAACCGCGCCGCCAAGAGCATGGGCATGGCGTATTCCAAGGCCTGGCGCATTGTGAATGAGGCTGAAGGACAGCTGGGCTGCAAGCTCATCGAGCGCGACGGAGCCCGCGGATCCACCCTCACCCCCGCCGGCGAGCGAGCCATAGCGGTCTACGAGGAGCTGCAGACCGACATAAACCAGGTCATAGCTGCCAAAGCCGACGCTCTCATCGCCAGCATCAAAGAGTAGCTAATTTGGGACGGGGCTTTTTTAGCTGCACAACCCCTTCTCATAAGTTGCGGTGAAATAGGGACTGTTTATGCGGTTAAAGCCGTAAATCAATCCCTATTTCACCGCAACTTATGGAGTCGAGGATGATTTAGCTAGTTGCGGAGGGCGTTGTCTAGGGTGGCGGCCACGATCAAGGGGTCGTCGGTGCCGGCGAAGAGACGGATGGTGCTCCCCTGCTTGCCGCGTGGGGCCGAAAGGCGCGTTGTTGCGCCGCCGGCGGGCGATGTGCGGAATTCGTCTGGCAGTATGCTGAAGAATTCGCCCGCGCTGCATTCGATAAGGTCAAATTCAACTGCCGGGCCAAAACCGTGCTCCAGGATGCCGGTCGCGATGGCGTGATCGGGATGCGAGGTCAGCCCGGGATAGCGCACGCCGTGCACCATCTCGTTCGCGGCCAAATACTCGGCCAGTGCACGCGCGCGGTCGAAGTGTGCCTGCATGCGGATGTCGAGCGTGTCGAGCCCGTGCTCTAGAACCTCAGCCTCATCGGAGGACAAGTCGAGTGCGGCCAATCCGCACCCCTCGAGCAGCGCATGCGCGCACTCGGCAGCGGCATCCACACGATGGCGTTTGAGCTGCGAGCGCGCCACCGAAGCGGCAACGAGCTTACGCGGAGCCTTACCGGCGCACGCACGGTCGAGTGCCTCAAGCGACAGGACGGCACCCAAACGCAGTGGATCGCAGCCAAAGACGCTTGCCACGGTGTTATCCACCACGAGCAGCGCACGGGCCTCGCGAGCCGCACGACCCAGAGCGCGCAGATCGGGCACGCGCAGGCCAAAGCCACCGATCGTGTTCACAAACCACCACAGGTGCGGCCCCTCAGCATCAAACGAAGCATCAAAGCCCTCGGACGCAGCAGAAAACACTGCAGCCGACGGCTCCCCAACCAGCACAACATCGCAGCCATCAAAGCCACGAGCAAACGCATCGGCAAAGTCATCGGCAAACGCAACCAGGCGGTCACCGGGGCGCACAATCCCCAACAGAGACAGCGCCGCCGGCACATGCGAGGCCGCAACAAGACGCGCCTCACGCGCGCCGGCCCTTACAGCCCAGGCCTCTTCTAGCTGCTGTACATCCACAAGGCACCGTCCCTTCACAAACAAAAACCCACGATGCGGGTGTTCCCCGCATCGTGGGCAACGGCTGCAGTATAGCGCCGATATGCGACGAATCGCCTAGATGTTGAGCGTGTGATAGGTCACGCTCGCACCCGGG
Source organism: uncultured Collinsella sp. (assembly GCA_900543595.1). GTDB lineage: Bacteria > Actinomycetota > Coriobacteriia > Coriobacteriales > Coriobacteriaceae > Collinsella. Next base: position 8,592 of record UQRX01000028.1, read on the forward strand.
GCGTCAACGGTCACGCCATAGGCCTCGGGATAGATGCGCGTCGAAAACACGAGCGCGCCATCGTTCACAAACACCTCGACCGACGAGACATCGCCGACAATGCGCACGTTGCGCACCTCGTCGACGGGCTCCCAGCGCACAGTACGACCGCAGCCGGCAGAAGCACGACCCTCATCGGTAAATCGCATCTCAAAGCGCGAAGGCAGTTCGCCCTCGGCGGGCATAAACGCCAGCTTCAGCTCGCCATCAACGATCGCGGTAAACGCGCCGTCGACACCGTCGACAACAACGTCAAAGCAGGTATCGTCGGCAACCTCAAACGAGCCCTCCCCCACACGCACCGAGGCATAATGGTGCTCAATCTCGCGCGCCGGCTGCTGCAGCACCACGCCGCCGGCACCGGCTGTAAGCTCGCGCGGCACCGTCATGCAGTGCTGCCAGCCGCACACCACGGTGGGCGCGTTGCCATAGGTCGGCTCATCGGGCATGCCCATCCAGCCGATCAAAATGTGGCGACCGTCCTCGGACGTAAACTCCTGCGGAGCATAGAAGTCAAAACCGGCGTCCCACAGGCGGAACTCGCCCAGCTCATAGGCACCGTCACCACCGGTGATGTCACCCGTTACAGGCAAGTAGCCAGCGGCATACACATTACCGCGGTCCCAACGACCGCCCTCGAGCCCCTGGGGCGAGAAGGACAGCCATTTCGCCGGTACACCGCCATCCGTCTCAATCTCCAGATACCCCGGGCACTCCCACATAAAGCCAAAACGCTCGGGCGTAGACACGCGGCTCTCGAGCTCCCAGCTCAGCATATCGGCCGAGCCATACACCAGGATCTCGCCCACATCGCGTCCGGCACCCTCGCCATGCATGGCGCAAAAACGGCTCTCGACGTGCGGCCCGTCAACTCGACGACGCGCACCCAGCACCATGTGATAACGCCCGTCCGCGTCACGCCACACCTTGGGGTCGCGCACGTGGCAGGTCAAATCCTCGGGATAATCCTCGGAAGCCAGCACCACGCGCTTTTGGCTAAACGTCTGTCCATCGGCGCTCTCGACATACACGGTATCGGCGCGACGGCCGGAGTTGACATAGTCAAAGACGCCGTCCGCATCGGGGAGCTTAACGTTGCCGGTATAGAGCACGCGAATGCGACCGTCCTCGGCAAGCGCGGAGCCCGAATACACGCCATGGCAGTCGAACGGCTCATCGGGCAGCAGCGGCGCGCCAACATACTCCCAGTTCATAAGGTCGCGGCTCGTGGCATGACCCCAGGCCTTAACGCCGCCCTCAACATCAAACGGAGCATATTGAAAATAAGCGTGGAACACGCCGCCCGCCTGGCAAAGACCGTTGGGGTCGTTGAGCCAGCCCGTGGGCGGCATAATATGAAAGCGCTGGCCATACGCGCCATGACCGCACTCAGAGGCGGCGGCGTCAACAGCGGCGACCAGCTTTGCAAGGTCGCGACCGAGTGCATTAGACATATCAAAGTCCTAACGGATCGAAAGTTACAAGGTGCCAAAGATCGGCGCCAGATGCGGGGAACACCCGCGAGCATACAGCCCGCGGGCGTTCCTCAATCAAAAGCTCTTAGGCCTGCTCGGAAGCCTTGGGCTCGTCCTTGTACAGGACAAACGAGACGCCAAAGGAAACCAGCGCGGCAACCGCAAACATGATCGCGTACTGCACGGGCTGGGCCAGGCACAGCAGGATACCGAAGATACCGGTAACGCCCGTGCCGGAGGCAGCCAGCGAAGTGAGCGCGCAGACCAGGGCGCCGCAACCGCCGCCGATGCAGCCGGCGATGAAGGGCTTAAAGAAGCGCAGGTTCACACCAAAGATGGCAGGCTCGGTAATGCCCATGAAGGCGGACAGGGCCGAAGGAAGCGCCAGACCCTTGATCTTGGCATCGCGGGTCTTAAAGGCAACGGCGAGCGCGGCACCACCCTGGGCGATGTTGGCAGCGCTGGCGATGGGCAGCCAATAGGTCACACCGTACTGAGCGAGCTGGCCCAGATCGATGGCGGTGTACATCTGGTGGATACCGGTAACGACCGTGGGGGCATAGAACAGGCCGACGATAAAGGAACCGATGCCAAAGGGCAGGGTGAGCAGGGCCTGAATCAGACCGAGAATGGCGTTCTCGGCCCACACGAAGATGGGGCCGACGGCAACGAGGGTCACGAGCACGGTCACGAACACCGAGACGAGCGGGGTCACAAAGAGGTCGAACATCTCGGGAACGATCTTGTGCAGGCGCTTCTCGAGGAAGGCCAGAATAGCGCAGGCGATGACGATGGGGATAACGTGGCCTTGATAACCGACCCACTCAAAGCTGTACACACCGGGGATGACGTTGACCATGGTCTGCACGCCCTCGGAGGCAACCGTGTAGGCGCTCTGTAGCGAGGAGTTGATGAACGCACCACCGACAACGGCGCCCAGATACGGGTTGGCGCCAAAGGCCTTAGCGGCGGAGTAACCGATCAGGATCTGCAGAATGCCAAAGGACGTGCCCGAGACCAGGTCGGCAATCTTGTAGATAAAGTTATTGGTGTCGAGCGCGATAAAGCCGTTGGAGGCCATAAAGTTGAGGGCGCTCATAATGCCCAGCAGCAGACCCGAGGCCACGATGGCAGGGATGATGGGGACAAAGACGTCGCCGAGCACCTTAATGGCGCGCATAAAGATGTTCTGCTGCTGCGCCGCGGCCTCCTTGACCTCGGCCTTGGTGGCAGCCTCGACGCCACTGAGCGCGATGAACTCCTCGTAGACCTTATTGACGGTGCCAGTGCCAAAAATAATCTGGAGCTGGCCCTGGGCTTCAAAGACGCCCTTAGCGCCGTCGATATTCTCGAGGGCCTCCTTGTCAACCTTCGCGTTATCGGCAATCACCAGGCGCAGACGCGTGGCGCAGTGTGCGGCCGAAACAACGTTGCCGGCGCCACCGATGTTGTCGAGCACCTCTTGGGCTGATTTGCGGTAGTCCATGACTTCCCTTTCCTCCAACGGGTGCATGCGCACCCGACTACCTTTGACACTTACACTGTAATCGTTTTCAGTTTCATATGTCTGTAATCGTTTTCATAGTAGGGTGAACGGTAGGAAAAAGCCGGCGAATGGTAGTTTTACCGCAAAAACAGGGGCCTCAAAGGCAGGCAGACATGCCCAAAGCCTAGACATTCATAAGTTGATGGCCGAGTTTGAGCGTCTTGAGACCGCTCTCCCCCTCCACGCCATCGAGCGTGTTGAGCAACATATTGGTCGCCTCGACGCCACTGGTCAGGTAGCCATAATGCACGGTGGGAATGCCGCCCGTCAGCGCGCGCAAAAACGCGTTGTCGCCAAAACCGCTCACGCGGTGTATACCCTCGCCCATGCCGCGAACCTCATCGATGGCACGCAGCGCGCCCGCCGCCATGGTGTCGGTCGCGCACGCGATAAACGAAACATCGGGGTCGACGGAAAGCAGTTCACGCGCCGCACCATAGCCCGAGTCGAGCGTAAACAAGCCCAGGCGAATCAAGGCGGCATCGAGCGGGTTACCCGCGGCGCGCAAGCCGGCCTCAAAACCGCGACGGCGGTCATAACCGGCCGCGCGGTCCTCTTCGGTAACTCCAATATAGGCAATCTTGCCGTCCACGCGACCCGCAAGCGCATGGCCCAGCTCAAAGGCGGCCTCGTAATCGTCGTGATAGACGCACGCCGCGCCCTCAACATTCTGACCGATCAGCACGATGGGCACACGGCACGATTCAATCGCCCGACGGTGCTCGTCGGTAATCATGGTTGCTACCAGCACAATGCCATCGACCGGGTGGTTTTGGAATAAATCGAGGTATTCGAGCTCGCGATCGGGGGCATTGTCGGTATTGGCAAGCAACATCTGGTAGCCACGACGACCGAGCACCTGGCCAATGCCGGCGGTAATGCGGCTCACGGATTCCGAGTTGATTTTAGGCACGATGACGCCGATGAGCTTGGTGGAGCCGGTGCGCAGCGCGCGAGCCTGGCTGGACCGCACGTATCCGGTCAGCTCAATCGCTTGCTTAATGCGCTCGGCCTTATCCGCCGAGATATATCCACCGTTGAGGTAGCGCGAGACGGCGGCGCTCGAAACGCCTGCCAGCTCGGCCACATCTTTCATCTTTACCACGAGCACCCCTGTCATTGAAATCGCTTTCACCATGATACCTGTGAACGCGCCCGGTGAATCAACTTCACCCGCGCATGTCAGGCAGATGCCCGCGCAGCGTCGACCGGTCCGGCGTTCGTTAGAACGCCGGAACCCTAGCTACCCGTGGTATTCGCCGTTGTACTGGATTAACGTCAAGTCTTCCACGCCGTCAAGCGCGCGAATGGCGTCGGCATAGGGCATGTCAACGCCGTCCGAGAACACCTCGACGGCCATCTCGACCTTGTCGCCGCGCATGGTCTTAGACTTGACGGTAAACTTGGTGCGCCCAAATGCACGCACGATATCATCACCGGTAGTCTGGCCCGTGTAGTGGATGACCATCATGTACACGCGCGCCTTGTCCTGGTGGCTCGCAAAGCCGGCGATCATCGCAACGATCACCACCGCCGTAAGCCCCACGAGCGCATACATGCCGGCGCCTGCCGTAATGCCCGTGGTAATGGCCCAAAACAGATACAACAGGTCGAGCGGATCCTTGACCGCCGTACGATAACGAACGATGGACAGAGCACCGACCATACCGAGCGAGATGACCACGTTCGTCGAGATCGCGAGCGTGACCATGCAGGTGAGCACGCACATGCCCACGAGCGTCACAGCAAAGCTTCGCGAGTACACCACGCCGGTAAAAAAGCGCTTGTACACGTAATAGATCAGGATGCCCATGGCGAGTGCCACGAGCAGCGACAGGCCGATCTTGGCAGGGTCGACCTGACCAAACGCCTCCAAGACGGAGTTCTTAAAAAAGTCCCTGGTGCTCATGGTCTAAATATCCCCTCGGTTCTCAAAATCCGATTCCCAGTAGTTAAAGCCGCGCAAGTAGGCGGTCTTTTCGTAACACAGGCAGTACTTGGAGACCGCCGTGAGCTCGGCCGCGCCCGGCGGCACCATATCGCGCACCAACTGCGGGCAAAACTCCGTAAACTTGACCTCCATCACCAGCTTGCCGGGCTCCAGGACCGGCAGCGCGGGCAGCGTCGCGTCAAAGATATCGAAGCTTCCCACCGCGGCACGAACGTTCATGTCAAACGTAATGCGCACGGTGCCCTCATCCATCACCCACGGCTCGCGCTCGTAGTCCACGATGGTCCGCGGGCGCATCATGTTGCAGATGCACTCGATGTAGAACTCACGGCAGAGTTGTTGGGGGCTCCGCAGCAAAAAGTCGTAGTCGCCGGCTAGGATCTGCTCAAACTCGTCGCGCGTGAGCGGCGCGTCCTCCTTGTAGATCCAGCTGCCGTACTTCTTTTTGCGCTCGAGCTTAATCACCTTGTCGCTGCCGTTATAGATGCGCACGCGATACTTTTTGCGCATGAGAATGCCGGCGTCTTTTTCCTCGTAGGCCGAGTTGCAGTAGTCGTCAAAGTACAGGCTGCGAATGGTGTAACCGCCCGCCCGCGCATGCTTGTCCAGCTTAAAGACAGGCGCCATGCGACAGGCCAGCGCGGCGTGCTCGCCCTCGTTAATGAGGTACTTGAGCTCGTGGCGGTAACGCTCCTGCGTGGTTCGCACGGGCGGAGCCGCCAGACGCTCAAGCAGCGCGCTAGCCCTCCTCATACGTGTCCTCCACGACCTTACCGCCGTCCTGCACGTAAAAACACTTCATGCCGTACTGTTTACCGTCGTCGGTCACATAGTAGTCAAACGCATCTTGCGTATAGCCGTCGGAGTTGGTGGCACGCACGCGCACAAAGTACTGGCCGGTATCGGGCGCATCGCACGTTACCTCCGGCAGCAGCACGTCCTCGGCCTTAAAGATCACGTCAGTAATGGCGTAATCGCGCGCAAGCTCCACGGTATAGCGAATGTCGCGCGCCTTAAAGTCGTACGACGCGTCCCAATTCACGCGCAGCTTACCGTTATCGATCTGCGGCACGCCAATGTAGAACGGCATGGGCTTCTTATAGCTCTCGCGATAGCTCTTATAGTTCTCCTCGATCTCGGAAGGAATCGCCGCGGCAATCTGCTCGTATTCGTCCTTCGTCACGGGCAGATGCTCCAGGTCGGGCGCAGCAAAGACGAGCGGCTCCGTGACCTCGCGATAATGCTCGATCATCTTGCTCAGGCGCTCCTCGGTCAAATACGAGCGCAAGTCCTTGACGGCACGGTCGAGTTCGCTGCGGAACGACTTACTGCGCAACGCGCGGTTAAACAGCACGTTGCCCCAGTAGTTGCTCACGCCGCGCTCCCAGCTCGCATAATCCGAGAACCCCGTCAAGCTCAACTCGAGCTTGCGCAGCATGCCGTCGTTGTCCCAATCCAGGATGTACCAGACCTTTGAGTTAAGCGGGCTGTACAGATAGCAGTTACGGTTCTGCGTATCGCAGTTGCCCGTCAGAATCTGAAACGCCATCCAATAGACCAGGTTCTCGGTATCGAAGTAGGTGTCGAGAACATCGTCAATCTTTTTCGTATCGTCGTTGAGCGCATCGAGCATCTCGATTAACTTGGTATGGTCCGAATCGCCCTTAATCTCGAGCATGCCCTCAAACGCCGTCTGGTTATAGTCGGGGTCATCGGTGAGCTTAATGGTGTCCTCAAAGCGATGGAAATCGAAGCTATTCACCTTATACAGATGCCCGCTCTTATCCAGACCGTGGGCCTTGAGCGCCGTTTTGTTGAGCTGCTCGACCTGCGTAAACAGACCGTAGTCCTCAAAGGTATCGTTGGATTTTTCGGTCTGGTCGCACACCCATAAGTGCACAAACTGCGTGCGCAGGCCCATCATCTGGGGAATGCCGCGGATCAGATCGTAGGCCATCTTGTTACGAAAGCGCATGCCCTCGCCCATGTGCTTGTTAAGCGCAATCGCGCGCTGCTGGCGCCACGTGCCCTTGCCCTTTTTGAGCTCCACCTTGTAGTTCTTTTGCGTATAGGTACTCGACGTCTGACCGCGCACCTGCACCGTGGCGTTGGGCGCTTCCTCGCCATAGCCCACCTCGCCAGCAACGGGGCCCTTATCATCGCCTGGCTGCAGCAGGCCCATAACCTGATAGCGCGTCACGCCCATGTCGGCATAGTCGTAGACCGAGTACGTATTGATCTCGGCCCAGCTGTGGTCCGTGTTCTCGGAACTGTTGCCGCGCGAGACCGTCAGGTACATGGTCACAACGCCCGAGTCGTCATAGACCTCGTACAGCTCATCCTTGTCGCGAAGATGCTTGGTCTCGCTAGACGCATCGGCCTTATTAATCTTGCCCTGCTTCTTGGTCCTTTTTGTCGAGGAGTCTTCCTGCACCGAGCACCCCGAAAGCAGCAGCGCACCGGCAGCCGCCTCAAACAGGCGACGGCGAGACATCATCCTATCAGTCATCAGGACCTCCCCAATGGTTGCGATATACACGAACCACCGTGCGCTCAAACGCGCCATGCGGCTCGCCCTCTAGACGCAGCTCCTCGTAGCGCCGCTCGGCACGATCGAGCAAGCGGCCCAACTCCGTAAAGCGGCCCGTCTTGTCAGTCGCCACAATGGGCTGCTGACTCAGGATACGATACGGTAAGTTGGCAGTATAGGTATCGAGACGCATGAGCGCCACGATAAAAAACACCGCCGCACCCAGCAAAAAGCCAAAACCGTAAAACTGCTGCGGAAAGAACAGCGACACGGCAGTCGCCAGCCCCGCCACGCCCGCGAACAGCCCGGAGGCAAGCACGGCGCCCTTGTAGTCGGTAAAGTACAGCAAGATCAGCAGAATCGTGTTGCCCACGGCATACAGGCCATAGCCCACACACAGCGTGCGGAAATACCCGTGCATCAGGTTGTTGAAGCCCAGTGGCAGGGCCGATAGCACCGTGGTCTCGAGCGAGATGACCGCCGCCGTCACAAACAGCTGCTTGAGCGCACAAAACCGCAGCTCCCGGTTGAGCGTGGCGAGCATTTCCTCCTCGGCCACCACAATGTCGCCCACCACACCGCCGTCGTTAAACAGGCTGTAGTAATCGCGGTAGCGCGGATAGAAGTTGACCTCGACCGAAACCACAAAGTTGACGGTCGTGACCAGAATGGTCAAAAACGCAAGCAACGCCGGCACATCATGATACGGCGCGCCGTAAAACAGGCCCTTGACCTGCACGCCAATCGGCCCTGCCCAAATAATCACCAGGTGCGCAAAGAGTCCCAGGTTGGTAAACAGGCCCGTGAGCGCCAACGGCATAAACTCGTCGAGCCAGCGCAAAAAGAGCCAGGGGCTGCGGTCGCTCTGAGGAAAATACCGAAACAGCAGTACCACGTCCCAGGCGAGCATGACGCCATAGCCCAGGGCGATTGACGCCAACAGGCCCTCGACCGGCGGCAGCCCCAGTGCCAGCGCTATCAGCGCGCACAGGCACGCCACGCCAATGGCAGCCGCAAAGCTGCACAAAATGCCGCGGTAGTCCTTAATGGCCGTGAGGTAACTCATGCCGTTCCAGTTGACGATCATAATGTTGAACAACCACAGGCACAGCAGCCCCTGCAGCAGCGTGGCGCCCGAGAACAGCAAAAAGATACCGTAGAGCACCGTGCCCGCAACGAGCATGATGGCGTTGGAGCCCCAAAACGAAGGCAGGATCTCTGTCTCGCGCTCGGCAAAGAGCATGTCGGCCAAAAAGCGCGTGACCGGCATGGAGAAAAAGCTCGTGAGCGTAAGCGACGCCAGCAGCGTATAGGTCACCATGCACACCAGCAAGTCCTGGTTGGCGCGGCCCACGCCCCACAGGCCGCACAGCACCAAGATACCCACCTGCAGCAGCACACCCAGCAGCATGGGGCCCGTACACACAATGCCGGCGTAGCCATAGGCGCGCATCGTGGCAAACAGACCCTTGCGCCTAAACAGGCGTTTGAGCTCAAAACCGATTCCGGCCACCGGCTACTCCCCCTCTCTGGACAGGACAAACGCGCGAGCCGTCTCGTCGTACAGCGCGCGATAGTTGGCGAGCATCTGCTCGTGCAGGTAATAGGTCGCCACGCGACGCTGACCGCGCTCCCCCATTTCCAGGCGACGGGCACGGCTCGCACACATGCGCTCCATGGCATCGGCCAGACCCTTGCGATACATGGGCGGGCTCACGAATCCAGCCACGCCAAAGTCGTCGCCGGGAGCGCCCTCAAGCAGCTCGCGGCAGCAGCCAACCTCGGTCGTCACGCAGGGGCGACGCGCGCCCAGCGATTCCAACACGCTCAACGGCTGGCCCTCCGAGATACTCGTCAAAATGGTAAAGTCGAGCTTTTCCATGTACTCGACCACGTTGACGCGGCCGGTAAAGATCAAGTCACGCACGCCCAATGTCTCCACCAGCGCATGGCACTCGGAGCCATATTCCTCGTCGTCCACACTGCCCATAATATGCAGGCGCACCTTGGGCAGGCGCTCGTGCAGTTCAAAGAAGGCGTAGATCATGGTCTTAACGTCCTTGATGGGCGCCAGGCGCACCACCGCGCCAATGTCCACCCAGCCGTCATAGGGCTTTAAGGGTATGTCCTTAAAGCGATTGAACTGGATGCCGTTGGGGATGACCAGGCATTTGTCCGCATCGCAGCCCATGTCGATCTGCGTCTTGCGGGCGTTATGGAACAAACTGGTCACGCGGAAGGCGCGACGGTAGATTTCCTCCGAAAGCAGGTAGAAAAAGCGGATCCAGCGGTCCTTAAACGACGGCACCACCCAGTCGGCGCGAATGATTTCTTCCTCGCGTTCGCGGGTATAGATGCCATGCTCGGTCAGCAGCACAGGCGCGTTATGAACGCTCGAGCCAAGACTCGCGAGCAAACCGCCGTAGCCGGTCGAGATGGCGTGGTACACATCGGCCACCGGAACCTCACTGCCCAGCAGATAAAGCACGGGCAGTAGCATGGAGCGCATGGTGTGGAATGCATCGGCAAAGGGCGTGTACGGGTACTCGGCCAGGCACACGTCGCGGAAGATGTCCATAAACGTGCGGCTCTGCAAAAATGAGAGCGGGTGCACGTGGCGGCGCTGGAAAATGTCGAACAGCACGTCCCAGTCCGGATTGGAGAGCGAGACCAGACGGCGCAACGCCTCGCGCTCACGGTCGTCGAAGTCGACTTCCTCCTGCTCGCCCGAAAGACGCAGGGCATCGTCCAGAAACACCTCGTGCACCTCGACGACGTTGCCGGGCAGCTCGTAGACAAACTTGCCGCGGTCTTCGGCGTGAGCCCCAATCACCCACAGCACAAACTCATGCTCGGGCATCGCCGTGATGTAGCCGTGCATCCAGGTGGACACACCGCCGTGCACGTAGGGGTAGCAGCCCTCGAGCACTAAGCAGATTCTCATCGGTCGCCACCCTCCTTACGCTCAATCGTCACGGTCTTGTCATTGGCCTTAAGCAGGTACAGATTGCCCGTCAGGTGCGTCAGCTCGCCACCGGACACCGTACCCGGCTCGCCGTTATTGGCGCGGAACATAAGCCAAGCCTCATCGTGGAAGTTGCCCAGGTTGAGCGTCCAGGCATCGTCGCTCGCATCCACGCTCACCGTCACGGACGAAAAACGCTGGATGGCACCCGAGCATTCCGAACCCGTCTGGTGACGCAGGTCGGGGGCGGACGTAGCAAGCCAGTCCAGATAGTTGACCAGGCCGCCCTTATAGACTTCCCAGCCCTCCTTGGCGCCGCGATCGGGATCCAGCAGGTCATCGGGATGCATAAAGTGAGTACTCACGTAGTGCATGTTGAGCTCGGACACGGCAGCCAGGCGCATGTAGGAATCGCCGACCATGCCGCCCGAGACAATACGCGGCTGCTCCACGATGCCATCGCTCGCCACGCCAAACTCCTGCACGTAGGGCAGGTCGGTGCCGTCCTCAAAGTACGTACTGGCAATGGTCTTAATGCGCGGCACGTCGGTGCCAATAATCTTGCGGGCGCGGGCCGAAAGGATATTCGACGGCGGCACGTAGACCGAGCCGCGTGCATTGGGCAGGACGTCGTCTTGGAAGGCAATAAGCTCGTTGAGCGATGCAACGAGCGTCTCCTTATTCTTCCACGTCTTGTAGTCGTACAGCGTGCCATAGTCGGTGTCCCAGAGCGCCAGCGGCTGATGGTTGTAGCCATGAAAGCCCAGCTCTCCGCCCATCTGCAGTAGCATGCCGCCAAAGTAGCGGAACTGCGTGGTATCGGCCTGGCGCGCGGGCTCGGTTTGATTGACCACGTCCTCGTAGTTTTCGATCATCACGCCGGTATAGCGGATGCCGTATTTTTGTGCGAGCTTTTGCAGATCGGGCCACCACACCTTGGCATAAAAATCGGCGATAGAAAGGCCGTAGTCGCGTTTAATGTACGTGCCGTCGCCCGAGGGAACGGGGCTCGGGAAATCGTCCAGGTAAAACACCGCGCTATTGATGACCGGATAGGCCGTGGCATCGCCCAACAGGCTCACGGCCGCGGCATAGAAACCGCGCATGACCTTGTCGTAGATACCGATATTGCACACCACGGTACGGCCGCTGCCGCAATCGCTCGACCAAATAAGCGGAGAACCCGTATCGCCGGTTTTAGCCCACACGTGGGCCGTCTCACGCAGCGAAACCGAGAGCGACGAATCGAAGGGATCCGAGAGCTCATAACGCTGGCCACCGCCGAGCATAAAGTCCTCGCTCGGCACGATGCTCTCTGCCGTCGCATATTCATAGCCGGCAGAATCGATGCCCAACTTGGGACCGATTGCCTGCAGATAGCTCGAATTGTCCGGCGTCATGGCGAGCATCAGCGAACCGCCGGCGCTCACCCAGCTCATGATGTCGGAGAGGCGCGCACCGAGCCCATCGATCGAGGGCATCAGTAAAATCACGCGGTCGAAGGATGTGAGGGAAGGAATCGCATCAACACCATCGGTGGTAATATCCACATCGCGGTGGGCAATTTTCATGTCGAGCAGGATCTGGTCAAACTGCTCTTTGACGTCCTCGACGCCATCTTGGCCCGAGTCGGTAATAACCAAGCACGTGGGCTTTCGGCCAAACATCGCCGAGCTTGCCGGCACGGCGTCGTTGGCAGCGAGCATGCCCAGCTTATGCTGCCCGGCGCTGTACTGCACGCCGGCACGCTCGATCAACAGCACGGCGGCCATGGCGATAAAGACCGCCCATACCACGAGCAGCCCTATCCAGCGAAAATGGCCCGCACGCTCGCGGATATGTTGCACCACGCTCATCGGGCCTCCTCTCCTTCACGCCAAAATGACAACCTCTCGCGATTTTCGGCATTCAAATACACATGCTGCTTGTCGATCGCGTCGATTACACGCTGCACCGCCTGCCCATCGTGACGAATCACAGCCAAGCGCAAGCAGAGCATCCACACGTCCTGCTCGTCTGATGCATCGATCACTAACTGGCCAGCGACGTCCTCTGCCTTATCAATCTCGCCGGCATCGGCCAGCGCCGTGGCATAGCGAATGCGCAGCGCAGGCCCGTCCTCACGTTCGCAACGACGCGCGAGCAAGCGTGCATACTGCTGACGCTGAATCTGCGCCACGCGGCCCTCCGCCAAACCAGAGTCCAGATAGGCGCCCAAAAAGTCGCAATACGCATCCAGGTTATGCGAGCTCGGGTCGGTCTTAAACGCACGCTCCAGTTGCTGGAGCTTAAGGTCGGACTCCTTGGAAATCTGCGCCACCGCCGTCGCGGCATAGTGCGCGACCTCAACATCGTCGTTGAGTTTTGCTGACTGCAACTGTGTCAGGTACGCATCTGGATCTTCGGTAAGCATGGAGAGCATCAGACGGCGGCGGTCGCCCGGGTCGTTGACGATCAGCGCTTCCTCGAGCGGCACCACGCCATCATCGCCCTCGTGACCCTGCACGAGCATACTGCGATGCATGTCGTCGTTAATGCGCAGCGTCTCCAGCGTGGCGTCCTTAAGGTCGCCACCGAACACCGCGCTACGAACCGAGAGCAGTACCACGAGCAACGGACCCCACAGCGGTACGAGCACCATTACGGCAAGCATGTGCCCTCGAACCGGCAACAGGCCCAGTTTCATAAGCGTCCACAGCACCAGACACACCAGCGCATGAATTAATAGCAGTACGGCAGCAACGACAAGCGAGATCAAACGGCCTCCCCCTCACCGTTGCCAGCGAGCGCGATGCGCTGTAGCAGGGCCACAATATCCTCGCTGTCGACGGGCTCCACCGCAATGTGCTTGGCGGCCATACGCTTGCAAATAACAGGCAAGTCGGCCTCGGTCGCCTGACGCATGAGCAGGTAAAGCGTGTCTCCATCGACCAAGCCCGCAGCATCGCTCTCACGAATCGCCGACCCAATGGCGCCGACCAGCTCGCCAACAGGCTCCATGCCCGGCACCACGCGCAGGAGCAGGAAACTCCCCATCTTGTTGTCAGCAAGCGCTTGCTCGGCGGCAAGCTCCTGGCCAAAGGCGTCGTGGTTGAGCACGCACGTGCCGGCAACGCAGCGCTTATCCTGCGCCACGGCCTCGTAATCGAAGGCGCGTCCCAGCGCGCTTTCCACCAGGCCGCACAGGATACGGAACAGGTTTTGGTAGTACAGGGTCATTTGGCTTTCGGCCACGTGACGCACAAAGATCAACACGGCGGGGGCTCCATCGCGCTCAATCGCATAGCCAAACATCGGAAGCCCCGACGTCAGCGCGCGGTTCACCCACAAACCGGAGCTCGCACCTTGGAGCACGGGCGCAAGGTCATCGAGCGAGAGCGAGCGCGGCACATTGTTGGAAATCGCCGGGCTCGCAGCTACCAGGCGCGCAAATGCCCCGCCCGAAACATGGTAGATCGTCACCGAATCGTTCTCGAGAATCTCGCCCAGCAGCTCGCAGCACTTGCGGTATATATCGCGCGGGTTGAGTACGTCGAGCTCCTGCGTCACGGCAAAGATCTTGCCAAAGCTGTCGTGGCGCCCCACAATCTGGCGCTTGTAGGCACGCTTGTCCTCAATCGCGTCGTGATAGAGCCGCGTTAGGAACGTATTGCGGTTTCGCACAAGCTCGTTCTCGTCACGTTCCGCCTTAACGGCCTCGCTGTTGCGCAGCTGTACATAGCCGCACACGGCTCCCACCACAAAGTACGCAATAAACGGCAGCCAGTTAGACGGCTCGTAGAACAAGCCCTGAAAGGTATAGCCGTACAGGGCAAAATAGCTCACAGCCAAGCCCACCGATGCCAACAGCGCCGCAACCAGACCAAAGTCCAGGCCATACAGCGTGCCGATGAGCACGACGTAGAGCAGACGGTAATCGAGCACGTTGAGCTGGGCCGATTGGGAGAACAGATGCTCCAGCACCTCGAACAGCACCCAGGCAACGCCCGTCTCCAGGCATTTAATGGGCAGCGCGCGCAGCTGAATGCGATCGATGGCGGCGCGCAAGGGGTTGACCTTCTTAGCGCGGGTGTTAGCCCAGCGGGCGTGGATGGTCGAAAGATCGCGCAGCAGGTCGTAACGCTGAAACCAGCCATATCGTTTGCGAACGACATCGCTTGCGGGTAACGCATAGCCGATCGACTCGCCATACGCAACGGACAGCCCGGGGAACAGGCCCTGGAGCGCGCCGCCTAGGTCGCCCGCTGTGCGATGGAAAGCATCTGCAACGTCGAGCGTCTCAAAGGTCGCATCCCAACTATCAAAGACGCGATGCACCAGCACCGCTAGCTCCTCCGCGCACAGCAGGGGAAACGGCGCGTCCGCGGCACCTTGGAGCGCGACCGATCCGGTCGAACAGGCTTCGAACAGCGGCACCAAGAAGGGGTCGTCGAGCGCCGCGGAGACGGTATACAGATAGGGCGTGCGCAGGATCTTGGCCTGGATGCCATCTTGCGAGGCGTAGTAGCGACAGAGGTCGTTGGCCGCGCGGGCGATAATGCCCTTGCCGGTTTGGGCGGCAGCATCTGTGGCATCAAGCGGATCGGCATTGCTCGCCGCGCCGCCGGTGCGTTCCGCGCCCGCAGGCCCCGCCACAAACAGCAGCTGCACACGGCGACCCATACAGGCACGAAACACCGAGCGCAGCAGCTCAATGTCGCCAAAAGTCTCGGTATGCGGAGTGAGATAAGTGGAGAGGTAGACCACGCGGTCGAACTCATAAGCCTGGTCCAGGTGGCGCAGCAGCTCTTTCCACGAGCCGTGGGACGATGACTCGCGCTGCGCATCGTCGGCAGCTACAACCTGAACATGGTCGCCGGGAAACGCCTTGGCACAAAAGCCGTCGTCAACATATGCGGTGTTGCCAACAACCAGCACCTCCATGGCGCGCCCCCTCCCTTAAAAACCACTTTTGCCATAGTCAAACATGCGTATTGTACGCTGTCAACGCAAGACGAGGCGCCTTTAAGGCTGTGTTAAGGACATCTTCAGAGGATGGGGTGAGGAGCACCTTACCGTGAGTCGCCCTCAATCGTCGTACATTTAATCTGGAGCTTTAATACCTCGATAGAATCTCATGTCTATTATCTTTGAGATACTCGTCCAAATCCGGCACAGCAAATTGAACATAGCCCCTCTGAGGCGCCTGGATAACTTCTCGTGAAAGCAGCTTGGCCCTAACAGAACTCAGCTCACTCGTCTTTTTACCAAGGCGTTTGGCTAAATCCGAGGTCTTGGATTGCCTACTATCCTCGCACATGGCATACAGGTAGTTGATTTCATTACGGGAAAGACCCGAAATTGCAGGCTCGTGGACCACGTCGTGGAAACGAGCCTCGGCAAGCAGGATACCTTCATCAACATCGCGCTCACTAACGAGAGTTGATTTTTCCCGATGAAGGTTGGCGCGCTGCCAGATTGAATACCCAACAAGTTGAACTAAATACGCATAACCTTTTGTTGCTCTCGCCGCTTTTGATAGCAAATCCCCGTCGAGAGAAAGACCGGTCGCGTTAAAGCTATCACTCAAAGAAAGTGCAATCTCGATTTGATTGATAGGAGCAAGGTCTTCGGGAACCGCGCGGCGAAGAAAAGTAAGTGCCTTGCCGTTAATGAGATCCATAACGCCCGATGGCAATCCGGCAAAGGCAAGAGCGATGTTGGCTTTCTCCCCAATGAGTAATTGAACTGTTGAGGCAATAATACGCATTTCCTCAACTGGGGCATCTTGGACTTCATCAACAGCGATAAACAGGCCCTTTGAGCCCTGTGCAATCTGCTTTAGTTTTGCCCGAAGGCTCATTTCGCTTGAAGAAATGTCCAACTTGGCAGAAGCAATACCAACGTTAACGCCAAGCGAAGCGGAGGAAAAAGTCAGTTGGTCTTGAATCTGCTCCATAAGATCGTGCGACAAACGCGGACCAGCCGAAACAACAACGGCCTTCCAACCCAGTTCAATCGCTCGGTCGCGCAGGTCGCAAAGAAGAACCGTTTTCCCCGACCCGCGCGGGCCTGTGATTCGCATAAGACGTGCGGGGGCGCCAACGCCGGACATGAGACCCTCCACGAACTCGAGAGAGATATCATCACGACCGATGATTCGAGGAGGCTCCGCACCGGCGGTCGGACGAAACGGATTGTAGAACTTGGCTTTGTCCATAACCAGCAACCTTAGGCAGATTTCGCTTATATAGATTTATAAACTAGTATATATGTATATATAGCTTTATAAGCGGCTATACAATCGATAATGTAAAGAGAATTCATCGAATTAGGGGATACATTCAGGCAAAACTAACCCAACGAAACAAAAATGCGGAAATTAATGCTCAATCGTAGCCAGGCGATCACCAACGCCGATCCTGCACGTGCAATAAGCGCAGAGATGGCCCTGCTCTGCAAGCAAGGCCTCCAGAACTTCTCGCTTGCTCTCTCCGCGCAACGCTGTGTAATTAAACGTCGTATCGGAGGTGTTGCGTATGGCCCTCTTGGAACAAATCGAACAATCGAGCCGCCTCTTCAGGTCGAGAGAATGCTCCCAGAACTGTGTTGAGAATATCCCCGGCATCGCGTCCACGCGCCTCCATAGCAGGCACCGTTGCAGTGTCCTCACCAAGAATGCGAATGTTACCACGGGGCACCGATGCAACCACAACAGGCGAATGCGTTGTAACTATAAATTGAACGTTAGGAAATATGCGAACAAGGTCTTCGAGAATCCGCGCTTGCCAGCGGGGATGCAAATGAAGGTCGATCTCATCGATCATAACAACGCCGTATGGCCAACCACTTCAGACTTCAATTGTGCAGAGAAAAATGGGCAGGAGATAAGGCCTTTCGAGTCAGCGTTAGCGTAAGGATGTCGATGGCTAACCGCCAAACGCAAACGACCCCTGTCTTAGAATCTGGAATTGCTGCATAACTCATAAATCGTGGAGCCCGCAGAAACAGAGTAGCTCAACTTCGCATTTGTGAACAAAAAAGCCCAGCAAAAGCTGAGCTTATTAAACAAAAGGTGCTCCATGGCGGATTCGAACCGTCGACCTTGGGATTAGAAGTTTCTTTTAACCCCGTGCCATGGAACCGCTAGATGGCATTATACATTTTCGGGGCCGAAAAGCCACCCCTAGCCGACCTGCGCCGCCCCGTCCCTTGTGGGATACAGAACGGCGCGGGCGAGCCCCCCGCCATTAAATAAAAGGCCCGCCCGGGATAACCCGAGCGGGCTGCGGCTAATGCCGGTTGATGCTCACGATGCACAACGCGACCGCGGCCACGGTGCCGCCGAAGATCGCGCCGAGGATGAAGGCGGCCATGCTAGTACGGGTTTCCGTCCGTGATGCACACCTGCAGGCGGTCGAGCGGCTGGCCGTAGATACCGGCGTAGTCGTCGCCGCCGTAGGTCGTGCCGTCGTCGCACACGACGTCGAGCCAGCCGGGGAGTGCCGTGGTCTGCGAGCGGTACCACGCCTGCTTGTACTCCTCGCCCTCCGGCGTCACGTAGTACATGCGCACGCCGTCGATGGTGTGGCCCGGGATACCGGCGCAGCCGTTGACGGTGTCGCCGCGGTCGCCCTTGGAGACCCAGTCGAGCCAGCCGTCCTCGATGGTATGCACCTGATACTTGAGTGTGCCGCGATCGACTCGCGCGCAGAGCAGGTCGTGCTGTCGGCACGGGTAGCCGGCGAAGCCGTCGTCGCCGGCGCCGAAGTTCGTCACCTCGTCGAGCCACGCGCCGCCCTTGAGGCGCAGCGAGTAGTGCAC
>UQRX01000029.1:0-26703 GCA_900543595.1 uncultured Collinsella sp.
TCTGCCATGGAACCCATTTCGCAGGGGCCTGAAGGCATTATGGTGGAGAGTATGCTGATTGGCATGGCGGAATACTATTCCGCCGAACTCGCCCTGAAAGTGGCGCGCGGTGAGCGCGAAAACGCCCTCCAGTGCAAGTACAACGGCGGTGTGGTGCCGCTGGGCTTCACCATTGGCAAGGAGGACAGGCTGTACCATATCGACCCGGAGACGGCTCCCATCGTGCAGGAGATCTTCAGACGGTATGCCGACGGCGAACCGGCCGAGAAGATTGCAGCATCCCTGAACGAGCGCGGTCTGCGTACCCGCACCGGGAAGCCGTTCGTGAAGAACAGCTTCTTCCAGATCTTCCGCAACCGCCGCTACATCGGCGAATACCGCTACAAGGACATTGTGACGCCGGGCGGCATTCCGGCTATTGTTGACCAGGATTTGTTCGACCGGGTGCAGCAGCGTTTCGAGCAAAACAGGATCGCCCACGGTCGGCCTGCAAAAGAGGATGTGAGCTATCTGCTGACCACCAAGCTGTTCTGTGGCAAGTGCGGCACCCTGATGGGCGGCGAAAGCGGCACCAGCCACATGGGGAACACCTACTATTATTACAAGTGCGGCAACGCCAAACGCCACGGCAAGGCGCACTGCGACCTGAAAGCCATCCGCAAGGAGCCGCTGGAACGGTTCGTGGTGGATACCGCCATTAAGGTGATTTTCAGCGATGAAATCATCGAACGGCTGATAGATTTAGTCATGGAAGCCCAGCAGAAGGAGAACACCCGGCTGCCTGTCCTGAAAGACCAGCTCAGGGACACGGAGAAGCGGCTGGCAAACCTTCTGGAAGCCATTGAACAGGGCATCCTGACCCCGACCACCAAGCAGCGGTTGGACGAGCTGGAAGCCCGGAAAGAAGCCCTGAACACCAGCATTCTGGAAGAAGAGCTGAAAAAGCCCGTCCTGACCCGTGAGTGGATTCGGTTCTGGCTTGAAAAATTCCGCAAGGGTGACGTGGGCAGCACGGAACACCAGCGGCAGATCATTGATACCTTTGTCAACTCGGTCTACGTCTTTGATGACCGGGTCGTACTCAATATCAACTTCACGGATGATGCCAAAACGGTCACCCGTGAGGAAGTGTTGGGTTCGAGCGCTGTGGACAATGTTCCAACATGCTGGGGTCAAACTCGCTTGCCGGAATCACGCGGTACCCGTGACGCAGCAGCAGGTCGACGAAAACACCGTTGCCCGCGGTGAGCGTGCCACTAAAGGTGCCGTCGTAGATGCGACCTGCGCCGCACGAGGGGCTGCGGTCCTGAAGGATGCACGCGACTATCTCTTCCGGTCCGCCTGCCTGCTCGCACATATCGAGCGCACGTTGGGCACCCAGGCGAAATTCGCGATCGACTGAGGTGCCCTCGCAGGTACGGACCTCGCCGTTCACAATCTCGGACGGCTTGCGCGGTGTGGGCAAGCCACCAAAAACCTCGGGGCATACCAACAAGACCTCGGTCCCCGTGCGCTCGCAGGCCTCGACCAACACGCGGTGGTAGTTGTCGAGCCCGTTATACTTGCAGCTCTCGCCCATCAAGCAGGCACTTACCACGATCTTCATATACAACTCTCCCCACGCAAAACGCCCCATTTGAGATAAACACTCAAATGGGGCGATTGACACTGCGCAACCAGTATTACTGCTGCTTTGGCATCAGCGGATTCTCGCGCGTGAGGAGATTCATAAACTCCTCGCCCGTGATCGTCTCCTTCTTGTACAGATAACGAGCCAGCTCATGGAGCTTAAACTTGTTCTCCTTCAGGATCTGCAGGGCGCGGTCGTGCGCATCCTCGATCAGCTTGGCGACAATCGCGTCCACGCGCTCGGCCGTACCGGGGGCGCAGGTGAGCGACGTGTCCTGGTTAAGGTACGCATTCTGAACGGTACCGAGTGCCATCATGCCAAACTCATCGGACATACCAAAGCGCGTCACCATGTTACGGGCGAGCTTGGTGGCCTGCTCGATATCGTTGGCGGCGCCGGTCGTCATCTCACCAAAGATGAGCTCCTCGGCTGCACGGCCACCGCAATAGACGGCGAGCTTGTCCAGGACCTCCTGGCGCGTGGTCAGGAAGCGCTCATCCTCCTCGACCTGCATGGTGTAGCCCAGAGCACCGCTCGTGCGCGGCACGATGGTGATCTTCGTGACCGGTGCAGAGCCCTTCTGGCGGGCGGCAACGATGGCATGGCCGATCTCGTGGTAAGAAACAACCTGCTTCTCGTGGTCGGACAGCACCGTGGACTTACGCTGCTGGCCGGCGATGACGACCTCCACCGACTCCTCAAAATCGTCCTGCGTAGCGCGCTTGCGGCCCTCACGGACGGCACGCAGGGCGCCCTCGTTGATGATATTGGCCAGGTCGGCGCCCGAGGCACCGGGCGTGGCGCGGGCAATCGCGGTCAGGTCGATCGGCGGCTGCGTCTTCACGCTCTTGGCATGCAGCTCAAGAATGTTCTTGCGGCCAGTCAGGTCGGGCAGCTCAACAGGGATACGGCGGTCAAAACGACCGGGGCGCAACAGGGCCGGGTCAAGGCTGTCAGGGCGGTTGGTAGCAGCGAGAACGACAATACCCTTGTGGTTATCGAAGCCGTCCATCTCGGTCAACAGCTGGTTGAGCGTCTGCTCGCGCTCGTCGTTGCCACTAAAGCCGCCGCCATCGCGCTTCTTGCCGATGGTATCAATCTCATCGATAAAGACGATGCACGGGGCCTTTTCCTTGGCCTGCTTAAACAGATCGCGCACCTTGGCGGCGCCGCGGCCGACAAACATCTCGACGAACTCAGAACCCGAAATGCTAAAGAACGGCACGCCCGCCTCGCCGGCAACAGCCTTGGCAAGCAGGGTCTTACCGGTACCCGGAGGGCCGACAAGAAGAGCACCGCGCGGCAGCTTGGCGCCGATCTCCTCGTAGCGCTGCGGCTTCTCCAGAAAGTCGACGACCTCCTTGAGGGATTCCTTGGCCTCTTCCTGGCCGGCGACATCTTTAAAGGTCACGCCCACGTCCTTGGAGGCGATCACGCGCGCGCCGGACTTACCCAGTCCACCGCCGCCAAAACCACCGCCGCCAAAGTTCATCGACGGACCGTCATCGCCCATGGCCTTCTTCATGCGGCGGTTGAGCCACCAGCCGATCAGGAAGAAAATCGCCATGGGAAGAATGAGCGTAAGCAGGTAATAGGTCATCAGACCCGAGTTCTTATCGGGAACGACCGACTCAAGCGAGGCGCCAGATTCAAGCACACGATCGGTAAAGCCCGCGTCATTTGGCACACCGGTCGTCTTGTAGGCGATGTTCTCGTCCTCGCCCTTCTTGGTGTAATAAATCGTATAGTCGTCGGTGTTGTACTCGACCTTGTCAACGCTCTTCTTATCGAGCGCTTTGACAAACGTCGAATAATCGGTCTTCGTAATCTGCTGCGTGTGACCGATGTTGGGGAACAGAACGGTCGAGAGCACGAGGTAGACGACGAAGGCGATGAGCACGTAGAGGATCATATTCCGTCTACGTTTGTTGTCATCCATCTCCATCTGCTTGAACTCCATCTACTGGGGTTGATAATGTTTTCTAGAATACCCAACCCGGACGGCGATAAACCGACGCCGGGCACGAAAGGACAGAGATGGCATCACTGGAAGTCGGCAAGGTTCAAATCTATACGGGCGACGGCAAGGGCAAGACAACGGCCGCGCTGGGACTCGCGCTGCGCGCCACGGGCTATGGACTTAACGTGCTCATGCTTCAGTTTGCCAAGAAGCTGCACTGCGCCGAACATGACGCAGCACCTCGATTGGGGCTACGCATCGTACAAGCCGATCGCGACACGCCCGAAGCCTGTGCCGCACAGATCATGGAGCTGGCGCGCGAGCAGATTAGCCAGGTCGACGTGCTCATTCTGGACGAACTCGGCGAAGCGATGCGTCGCGGCTTTGTGACGCGCGAAGATGTCGAAGCGTTGATCGCGATGAAACCGACCACCACGGAGCTCGTGCTCACCGGCCGCGGCTTGCTGCCCCTCGCCGACCTTGCCGACCTAGTAACCGAAATGCGCCCCGTCAAACACTACTTCGACGAAGGCCTCCTAGCCCGCCAAGGCATCGAATATTAGCCATTGCGGACGTCCCCAATGGCTAGGCAGTGGCGCGGCCGAGCCAGTTGCCGCTGTGATGGTAGACGGTGAACATCATGGCGGTGATTACCCAGGTTACGGGGTAGACCAGCAACAGGTGCTCAAGCGACGGATCGAACGGCATAATCGCAAACACCCAGATCACCCTGAGTACGACGGTGCCAAAAATCGTGAGCAGCATGGGCTGCAAGCTCACGCCGGCGCCGCGGATGGAACCCGAGGCGTTCTCGATGATCGAGAAAATCGCATAGAACGGCGCAATGAAATGGAGGATGGTCGTGGTGTACGCCGAGATCGAAGCATCGTTGACAAACAGACGAGACAGCGGACCCGAGAATACCAGCAGCACGGCAGACAGGCCACCAATGAGCATAAACGACAGCACGAGCGACGTATGGTAGCCCTTGCGCATGCGCTCGTAGTTGCGCGCGCCGAAGTTCTGCGCCGAGAACGTGGTGATCGACACGCCAAGCGCCTCGGTAACCATCCAGACAATGCCATCCAGGCGGCCCGAAAGACCCCAAGCCGTGGTGACATCGGCGCCAAACGAGTTGACCGACACCTGAATCAAAACGTTGGAAATCGAATACGCAGCAGACTGAAAGCCAAGCGGCAGACCACACGAGATCATGCTCTTACAAATACCCGGATCAATGCCGAGTTTGGACAGTGAAAGCCGCCACGCACCCGGTGCGTGCATCATACGAATTACGATCATCGTGGCGTTGGAGCAAATGGTCAGCGCCACCGCGATGCCGCAACCCAAAGCCTCCATATGAAGCACGGCAACGAAGATGACATCCAGCACCGCATTAACAAGGCAGCCGGAAGCGATGATCACAGCAGGCCCGCGCGTGTCGCCCACGGCGCGCAGCAATGCCGTTCCCATATTGAGCAGCAACGCCGCAACCATGGCGGCAAAATAGCAACGAGCATAGGCCACGCCCTCGGCCAATAGTTCATGCGGTGTGTTCATAAGTACCAGCATGGGCTCAACGAACACTATGCCAAGAATCGAGAAAACGATACCGCCCACCAGCGCGAGCGTCATGGCCGTATGGACTGATCGGCTCAGGCGCTCGTCATCGTGCTGACCAAAAAACTGGCCCGTAATGACCGCGCAGCCGGCACCCACACCGACGCAAAAACCAATGCAGAGCTCCGTAAGCACCATCGTGGCCTGAATGCCACCCAGCGCGAGCTTGCCGCCAAACTGACCGACGATATAGGTACCAATAAGCGTGTATGCCTGCTGAAAAAACGAGCTAAAGAAGATAGGGACGCACAGCGACAGCAGCTGTTGCCAAATGACACCCTGCGTTACATCGATAGCCGTAGATTTCTTAGCCACACGCCCTCCCCACTAGCGTACGTCATACAACAAAACGGCAATTTAAGACCAAAACCGACACCAGCTTAGCACCGACCAGCGTCGGCCGAAACGCCCCGAACCAGAGCCCGGTGCGAAATATCTGTTTAGTGATACAAACCCGGCTGGTAGTGATACTCATTGCTCACATGCGGACACAGCTGCCAAAAGGCGACAGCACTTGCCGCGGCCACGTTGAGCGAATCGACCCCGTGCGCCATCGGAATTCGCACGGCTCGGTCGCAGCCCGCAATGGTCTTGGCGCCCAAGCCAGCGCCCTCGGTGCCCATAAAGATTGCCAGGCGGTCAATCTCCTGCAGCGCGGGATCGTCCAACGACACCGAATCATCCGTCAATGCCATGGCGGCACACGAGAAGCCGGCATCGTGCAGCGCCGCCAGCCCATCATGCGGCCATACGCGCGCCTCGCTGCCAATGCGCGTCCAGGGCACCTGGAACACCGTGCCCATGCTCACGCGGGCTGAGCGACGGTACAGCGGGTCACAGCACGTAGGGCTCACCAAAATGCCATCGACATTCAACGCAGCCGCCGAGCGGAAAATCGCGCCGACGTTGGTGTGGTCGACAATGCCCTCGAGGACGCACACGCGCACCGGGCGCTCTCCCGCCGCCTCGACGACGCCGCCCAAGAACTCATCAACCGGAATCTGACGTGGACGACGGAATGCCGCGAGCGCACCGCGCGTCACGTTAAAGCCCGTCAGCTGCTCCATAAGCTCCATGGAGGCCACGAACACGGGAACCGGGCCCGCACCTTCGCGTACCGCCAGGCGCTCAAACAGCGGCATCATCTGGTCGAGCCAGCGTTCGCCCAAAAGAAAGCTCACCGGCTCGTATCCGGCGCGCACCGCGCGCTCGATAACCTTGGCACTCTCGGCGATAAAGATGCCCTTTTGCGGCTCCAGCACGCAGCGCAGCTCGCGCTCGGTCAGTCGCACGTAGGCATCGAGCCGCTCGTCCTCGAGCGAATCAATTCGCAGCACCTCAACGGCATCAGTCATAGCAGCCAGCCCGTACCTTTCTTAACAGCACATCTATACCAAACGAGGCGACGCTAAGCGCCGCCCCATGCATTCAAATAACCCGATGATACCGTTCACTCCAGACGATTTACGCCTCAACGCGACGATACGTCACGAACTCATAATCGACGCCCTCGTCGCCCTCGCCCGAGGCAATCGTGGCAACACCGCCACGACGCGCAATCTCCCACGCGGGATCGGCGTCCAAGTCGGGAAAGTATGTGTCCACGGCATGGATGCAATGGTCGTGCGTGACCTCGGCCTCGACGCAATACGGCAAAAACTGCCGATACACCTCGCCGCCGCCAATCACCCACGCAACGGGTTCATCGGCTACGGCGGCCAAGGCCTCGTCAACGCTATGAACCACGTCGACACCCTCGGCAGCAAAGCTCTCGTCGCGGGTGAGCACGATATTGCGGCGATTCTTGAGCGGACGCCCACCGGGAAAACTCAGCAGCGTCTTGCGTCCCATAATGACCGGACAGCCTTTGGTGCACGCCACAAAATGACGCATATCGGCGCGATTGGACACCACCATGTCGCCCTCGCACCCAATACCCCAGTCATCGCACACGGCGACGATGGCAGAAAGCTTACTCGTCATGCGCGTCACCTACACCGCAATGGGGATGTTCTTGACCTGCGGGCCGTGCTCATAGCCCTCGACGATCAGGTCATCGGTCGTAAACGCATAGAAATCATGCACATCCGGGTTGAGCGTTACCTTGGGCGCGGCAAACTGCGGACGCTCGATAAGCTCGCGGACGATATCGACATGACGGTCGTAAATGTGGGCATCGGCAATCACATGCAGCAGCTCGCCAGCGATCATATCGACCGACTGCGCGACCATCATCAGCAAAATAGCGTACTGGCACACATTCCAGTTGTTCGCAGCCAAAATATCCTGGCTACGCTGGTTGAGAATCATGTTGAGCGTCGGTTTGTCATCCTGCGGGCGCTGCGTCACGTTATACGTCACGCTGTAGGCGCACGGATACAGGTGCATCTCGGACAGATCGCTAAACACATAGGTGTTCGTCATAATGCGGCGGCTGTACGGCGTGTTCTTAAGGTCGTACAGCACGCGGTCCATCTGGTCAAAGTCACCCTCGGCATAATGGCTCTTCTGGCCAATCTGGTAGCCGTAGGCCTTGCCGATGGAGCCGGTCTCGTCGGCCCACTCATCCCAGATATGGCTGTTGAGGTCATGCACGTTATTGGACTTCTTTTGATAGATCCATAGGATCTCATCCATGGCAGATTTGAGGGCTGTACGACGCAGCGTGAGCGCCGGAAACTCCTCACGCAGGTCATAGCGCGCCGTAACGCCAAAGTTTTTAATGGTATAGGCAGGGGTGCCGTCCTCCCACACCGGGCGTACCTTTTGGCCCTCGGTCGTGGTGCCATGGTCCAAGATATCGCGGCACATGGATACAAACTGTTGATCAGCTTTGCTCATTGACCCTCCTGTCAGTCGCCTACAAGCGAGATTCATTGTAGCCCAGGCGCACGCGGCCCCACAGCCCAAACATAAGCCCTCATTTTCTGACATATGCCAGAAATTTCTTGCGCAAATCTACACGTTCGCTATCCTATTGTTGACATATGTCAGATAAGGAGTGCGCATGGCAGGAAGACGCGAAAAACTGCGCCGTGTTGGGATCATCCCCGAATACCGCGGCTTTACCCCTGACGGCCTAGCAAGCGGAGAGGCCATCGACATGACGGTCGACGAACTCGAAGTCCTGCGCCTGTGCGACCTAGAAGGCCTCAATCAGGAGGCAGTCGCACAGCAGATGGGTATCGCGCGCGCCACGGTGGCGGCAATCTGCAGCCGCGCGCATCGCAAGGTGGCAAGCGCGCTGGTCAACGGACGAGCGCTCATCATCGAAGGCGGCAATATCGTGTACTCCCCCATCACCACGACAACGGCCGCATGGCCAGCAAAGGAGGTTGACACCATGAGAGTGGCAACTACGTACGACAACGGCAACATCTTTATGCACTTTGGCCGCAGCGAGCAGTTCAAAATCTACGACATTCAGGACGGCAAGGTGCTCAACGAGCAGGTCGTGGGCACCGGCGGCACCGGCCACGGTGCCCTTGCGGGCCTGCTCGCCAACGGCGGCGTGGACACGCTCATCTGCGGCGGTATCGGCGGTGGCGCCATCAACGCGCTCGCCCAAGCCGGCATCACGGTATACGCAGGTGCCCAGGGCAGCTGCGACGCTTGCGTCGAGGCCCTTATCGCCGGCACGCTCGCACAGAACGGCGAGGCCACGTGCGGCTGCCACGGCCATGACCACGACCACGCCCACGAACATGGCGAGGCCTGCAGCTGTCACGGCCATCACGAGCACGAGGGCCACGAGGGCTGCGGCTGCCACTAACGGCACGGCACCGCGAGCTCAGGGCACGACGCTAAACGCAGCCCAACAATCAAAGCCAACAACAAAGGCCACCCGGTAGCTTCCGAGTGGCCTTTGCCATATCAAGCTGGAATTACAGCCCTATTTCTTATTACGCATCTGCGCTTCCATCTGGCGCAGCAGCTCCATATCGGACTTGGGACCGCCCGTACCAAGGCCGCCCATGCCGCCCAGACCCATAGCGTCCAGGCCAGGGATATTGGGCATGCGCATCCTCTTGCCCTTCTTTCCCTTTTTGCCTTTTTTACCGCCAGCCTGTGCCTGATTGGCCATCGTGCGCATGCGGCCCATCATCTTATTCATCTCGCCCCACTGCTTCATAAGGCTGTTGACCTCGGTGGGGGTTACGCCGGCGCCCTTGGCGATACGGGCGCGACGCTGGCCGTTGATGATGGAGGGGCGAAGGCGCTCCTCCTTGGTCATCGACATGATGATGGCCTCGTTCTTGTCGAAGATGCCCTCGTCCAGGTTGCCGCCCATCTGGTTGAGTGCACGCTGGCCACCGGGAAGCATGCCCAGGATACCCTTCATGCCGCCCATCTTCTTGACGGCTTTCATCTGGTCGAGCATATCGTTCATGGTAAAGCCCTCGCGCAGCATACGCTCGGCAGCCTCGAGCTGCTCTGCATCGGCTGCCTCCTGGGCCTTCTCGATGATGCCGACGACGTCGCCCATGCCCAAAATGCGCTTGGCCATGCGATCGGGATAGAACGGCTCCAGCGAATCGGGCTTCTCACCCATGCTCACAAACTTGATGGGCTTGCCGGTCACCTGACGCACCGAAAGTGCGCCACCGCCACGGGCGTCACCGTCGAGCTTGGAGATGATCACGCCGTCAAAGTCGGTGCGATCGGCGAAGGTCGAGACGACGTTGACGATATCCTGGCCGGTCATGGCATCGACGACCATCAGCACCTGATCGGGCTTGACGGCCTTCTTGATGTCGACGGCCTCCTGCATCATCTGCTCGTCGATCTGAAGACGACCGGCGGTATCGACAATGACCACGTCGCGCAGGTGGTCGACGGCCTCCTGGATGGCGCCCTTGGCGATGTCGACCGGGTGCGCGCCATCGCCGCGGAAAACCGGTACGCCGATCTCGCCACCGAGCGTGGCCAGCTGGTCGGCGGCGGCGGGACGATAGACGTCGCACGCGGCGAGCAGCGGCGAACGGCCCTGCTTCTTGAGCAGGTAGGCCAGCTTTACGGCCGCCGTGGTCTTACCGGAGCCCTGCAGGCCCACGAGCATGATGACATTGGGAATGCGGTTGCTAAAGACGAGCTTGCTCTCGGTTGAGCCGAGCATCTCGGTGAGCTCGTCGAGCACGATCTTGACGACATTTTGCGCCGGCGACAGCGACTCCATGACCTCGGCGGTCATGCAGCGCTCCTTGGTCTTGGCAACGAACTCCTTGACGACCTTAAAGTTAACGTCGGCCTCGAGCAACGCCATGCGAATGTCGCGCATGGCAGAAGTAATATCGGCCTCGGTCAGCTTACCCTTGCCGCGCAGGCGGTCAAATGTGTCGTTGAGGCGATCGCTCAGGGAATCAAACACTGGTTACTCCTTAGTTGGACTCGCCCACCAGGGCGCGGCAGAAATCTTTGGCGTTAAACTCCTGCAGGTCATTGACCTGCTCGCCCACGCCGATGCGAAGGATCGGGAGCTTGAGCTTCTCGGCCACAGCCATGGCGATACCGCCCTTAGCCGTGCCGTCGAGCTTAGTCATGATAATACCGTCCAGACCCAGCGCCTCGTTAAACTCGAGCGCCTGGTTCAGACCGTTCTGACCAGTGGCGGCATCGATCACAAGCACGACCGAGACCGGCATGGGACCGGCGGCCATATTGGCGGCGCGTTTACGGGTCACATTGACCACCTTGGCGAGCTCGCGCATGAGCTCGGGGCTCGTGTGCAGACGGCCGGCGGTATCGATGAGCACCAGGTCGCTGCCGCGCTTATCGGCCTCGTCGAGCACGTCATAGCACACACTCGCCGGATCGGAGCCGCGGTCACGCTTGATAACCGGTACGCCGGCACGCTGCCCCCACACATCGAGCTGCTCGATGGCAGCGGCGCGGAAGGTGTCGGCCGAACCGATCACCACGTTCTTGCCGCGGGCGGCCATGGCGCTCGCAATCTTGCCGACCGTGGTGGTCTTGCCGGCACCGTTGATGCCGACAAACAGCACGCAGCTCGGCGTATCGGAAAACGGATCGCGCTCAACAGGCACAAAATGGCCCTCAAGCTGCTCGGCCAGGGCACGGCGAAGCTGCGGGGCGGTCTTGAGGTTCTTCTTGGCAGCGGCGTCGCGCAGGTCATCGGAGACCTGAATGGCGACCTCGGCACCCATGTCACCCATAACGAGGGTGTCCTCAAGGTCCTCCCAAAAATCCTCGTCGACCTCGCCGCCAAAGTAGAAGACCTCGTTGAGGGCCTCGCGGCTGCGCTCAAGTCCGCGCGAGAGTGCGTCAAAGAATCCCATTATGCATTCACGACCTTTCCGGTTTCGCGATCGAGTTTTTGCGAGACGACGCGGCTAACGCCGTCGGCTTGCATCGAGACGCCGTAGAGAACGTCAGCATCCTCCATAGTACGGCGCTGATGCGAGATTACCAAGAGCTGCGTATCGGAACGCAGCACATCGAGGGCGCCGATGAGCTTGGACAGGTTGGCGTCGTCGAGCGCAGCCTCGACCTCGTCCAGCACGTAGAACGGTACCGTGCGCGTACGGTATACGGCAAAGAGCAGGGCGAGCGCCGTCAGGCTCTTCTCGCCGCCCGACATGAGCATCATCTTGGTGATGCGCTTGCCGCGCGGCTGCGCCACGACCTCAATGCCCGTCTCGGCAGGATGCTCGGGATCGGTCATCTCAAGGTGAGCCTGACCGCCCGGGAAGAGCATGGCGAAGATCTCGCGGAAGTTCGCATCGACCTTCTCAAAGGTCACAAGGAACGCCTTGCGCATCTTACGGTCGATAGCCACGATAATCTTGGTGAGCGCCTTGCGCGCGCTCTCCAGATCGGCCAGCTGCTCCTCAATGTAATCGGCGCGGCGCTTGAGCTGCTCGTACTCCTCCATGGCAACCTGGTTCACAGGGCCCAGATTGTTGATCTGGCGCACGAGCTGGTTGAGCTCGCGCTCGGCGGCGTCGCGATCGGTGGGCGCCGGCAGCATGAGCGCTTCCTCGAGCACCGTGGTGCCATCGGCGGTGATGGCCTTGATGGCAGCCTCGACCTGAACCTCGAGCTTGCCGCGTGCGACCTTGAACTCGTTTTGCGTCGCCGTGGCAGCATCGACCCGCTCCTTGGCGTGGGCGACCTCGGTCTTGGCGTCCTCGATGGTCTTCTTAAGCGAAGCCGAGTCCGCCTCCTCAAGCGAAGCCTGATCGCGCAGGCGCGCAGCCCAGTCCGAGGCGCGCTCCAACAGGGCAGAATAGCGCTCGTGCATGGGATCGACGCGAAGGCGCAGCAGCTCAAGCGAGCGCGAGGCCTGGCGTGTTCCGCGGATACGGCGGTCGATGCCCTCCAGGCGATGCTCCAGATCGGGCACGCGGCCCTTCAGAGAACGAAGACGCTCGCTCGTCTGGGCCAGGCGCACCTTGGCGTCGGCGAGCTTACCGGCTGCCTCGGAATCGTCGCGGCGCACGCGATCGAGATCGTCGTTGGCCTCGGCAATCTGCAAGCCTAAGTCGCTCGCCTGCGCACGGGCCTCGTCACGCGAACGGGTAAGTTCATCCACGCGCGGACGTGCGGCACGAACGGCCTCAGCAGCCTGCTCGCGGCGCTTGGAAATACGCACGCGCTCGACCTCGGCGTTGTTGGCACTCTGCTCCAGGCGGCCGATCTCGGAGAGCAGCGAACGGCGCTCGCCCTCAAGACGGGCAATCTCGCCGGCAGCATCGCCCTCGGCGGCACGCGCCTCCTCGACGGCCGCATTGGCCTCGACGACCTGATCCGACACATGCTCAAACACGGCAGCAAGATCGGGCTCCAGGCCTTCCAGCTCACGGATACGACGCTTGCGCTCCAGAGCGCCCGAAGCCTCGCCGGCATCAAGCCCCACGCGAACCAAGCCGCCGCAGGCAACGCGTGCGCCATCGGGAGTCACGTAGGTCACACCGTCAACTACAGGCGCAGCCAGGGCGGCAGAAAGGTCATCGACCACGTAATAGCCGCCGAGCAATGCCTCGACGACCGGACCGTAGCCCGCACGCACGGACAGACGATCAACAAGACGGGTACCGGCGGCACCCTCGGCAGCCGCAGAGCCACTCACGCTGCGCGCCACCAGCAGCGCCTCGCCCGAGGCCTTCTTCTGGTCCAGGGCAGCGCGACCGGCGCGCTCAAGTGCGGCGGCGTTATCGAACAACAGGGCATCGATATCGCCGGCGAGCAGCTGCTCAACCAGGCCCTCAAGCTCACGCGGTGCCTCGAGCACATCGCCCAGACGGCCCGAAACATCGTCGCCCAGCGCGCCCACCAGACGGCTTACGAGTGGCGAGCTGTCGGCCATGCGAGCATCGAGCTTCTTTTGGCTGGCAAGCTCTGAGCGCACCTCGGACAGCTTGTTGCGTGCCTCGCTCTCGCGGGCACGCAGGTCCTTGAGGGCGGCGCGTGCCGTCTCGGTGGCCTCGCGCGCGTCAACCTGGGCCTGACGAGCCGCCTCAAGAGCGCCCTCAAGCTCCTCAGCACGGTTGTGACGGCTCTCAAGCGATGCCGTGACCTCCTCGAGCTGCTCATCGATCTGCTCCAGGCGCGAGGCATACATGTTGTCCTCGACCTCGGCATTGGAAAGCGAGTCCTTTACCTTGGCGAGCTCGAGCGCAGCATTATCGGCAACGCGCTGCACATCGCGCTGCTCGCGCGTAAGCTGCGAAATCTGCGCATCAAGCGCCACGCGGCGCTCGTGAAGCTCGGCGGCGGCAGGGCCGGCGGCGTCGACGTCGTCCTGGGCCTGCATGTGCGCACCGGTCACTTCCTCGAGCTGGGCACGCGCATCCTCGAGCTCCTCGACCACACGCCGGCGCTGATGCTCGGAGCTCGAGATCTGGCCGCGCATGTCGGACAGGCGCGACACCATGTTGTGGCCCTTTTCCTCGAGCAGGCGCATATCGGAGTTAATGCGACCGACCACGTCTTGCATATGGCGGCGCTGCTCGCCCAAGTCGCCCACAAACAGGCCCTTTTCTTCGAGCATAACCTGGAGCTTCTCGAGCTCGCGCTCCTTTTCGCCCAGGCGGTACTGCGCAAGCTCAAGCACGGCAGCGCCCTCCTTGGAGCGACTCTCCAGGTCGTTCCACTGCGACTGCAGCGAACGAAGTTCGTCAACGGCCAGCATCTGCGTAAGCTCGTTCGCGCGCGAGGACAGCTCTTTGTACTTGCGCGCACGATTGACCTGACGCTCCAGCGGGCGCAGCTGACGGGCGATCTCCTTATTGATGTCGCGGGCACGGGTCAGGTGCTCGTCCATCGATTTAATTTTTTTGAGCGCACGCTCCTTGCGGCGCTTGTGCTTGGAGATGCCGGCAGCCTCCTCGATTAGGGCGCGGCGCTCCTCGGGGCGGCTCTGCAAAATGGCGTCGAGCTTGCCCTGGCTGATGATGGAATGCGTATCCTTACCCAGGCCCGAATCGTGCAGGATGTCCTGAATGTCCATCAGGCGGCACGGGCTCGAGTTGATGAGGTACTCGCTTTCGCCCGAGCGATACATACGACGGGTGATGGCGACCTCGTCAAAGTCGACGGGCAGCATATGGTCAGAGTTATCGAGCACCAGCGTGACCTCGGCGACACCCACCGGCTTGCGCGCCGACGAGCCCGAGAAGATGACGTCCTCCATGGCCTGGCCGCGCAGCTGCTTGGCGCTCTGCTCGCCCAGGACCCACAGAATCGAGTCGGAGATGTTCGATTTTCCCGAGCCGTTGGGACCGACGATGACGGTCAGGCCCGGCTCAAATGACATATGGGCACGGTCAGCAAACGACTTGAACCCTTTGAGCGTGAGGGACTTGAGATACACGGTTCCTCGCTTAAACAGGCTTCTTGTTAAGAATCACGCCGTTGGTGGTGTAGCCCATGCGGTCGAGCGCCTCGAGCGCAGCGGCCGCCTCGGCCTCCTTCTTGGAGGAACCGGTGCCGCGGCCCTGGCGAATACCGTCGATGAGCACCACGGCGGTAAAGGTGGGCGCATGCGCGGGGCCCTCGGAGCCAACCAGCTTATACGCAGGAGGCTCGTGGCCGTCTGCCTGCACGCACTCCTGCAAGAACGACTTGGGATTCGCAGGGTGCTCGGCACGCTCGGAAGCCAGGTGCGGCTTGAGCGTACGGTGGATAAAGTCCGCGGCAACATCCCAGCCGGCATCCAGGTACAGCGCACCCACGAGCGACTCATAGACGTTCTCGAGCGCCGAGTGCAGGCCGCGCGCGCCGGTGCCGGTCTCGGAGGCGCCAAAGATGATGATGTCGTCGATGCCCAGCTCATGCGACACCTCGGACAGCGTGGCGCCCGAGACAAGGGACACCTTCAGGCGCGTGAGCTTGCCCTCGTCAAACTCGGGATAGGACTCAAAGAGCGAACGGGCCACGACGGCGCCCAAAATGGAATCGCCCAAAAACTCAAGGCGCTCATAGCTCGCCGAGACGGGCTGACCTTCCACGGCAGAAGGGTGCGTGAGCGCCGCGCGCAGCAGCACCTTGTTATTGAACTCGTGGCCCAGGATTTCCTGGGCGCGCGCGAGTCGTTGAGATAAAGCCAAGACTTAGGCCTCCTTGGCGTTTTCAATAGCGTCGACAGCGTCGGCGACAGAGTTGAGCGACAGCAGGGTCTCGTCATCGATCTCGAGGTCGAACTCGTCCTCGATGGCCGTCACCAGCTGCAGACGCTCGAGCGAATCGGCATCGAGATCGTCAAAGGTAGTCTCGTCGCTAATGTCGGCGACATCGACGCCCAGAACGTCAGCGGCGACTTCGGCGATCTTATCGAAGATTTCGGAGCGGTCCATAGCGCTTCCTCTCGTATTGCGTGAACATCAACGAGCTGGCGCCGCAAGCGCAGCGCCAAGACACGGTTTTGATTCTACCCCACGACGAAGGCCGCGAGGCACATAACAGCGCTCTAACTCGCTCCTACAAAACGATGCCGTCCATAGAGTTGGCGACGTTCTCGACCAGCCCGGCGCGCACGGCCTCCGCCGCGGCGAGCGTACCGTTTTTGACGGCCTCGACCGAGGTGGCACCGTGGCCGATCAGGACCACGCCACGCAGGCCCAGCAGAATGGCGCCGCCCTTAGCATCGCCCGAGAGCTTTGCCTTGATCTCGCGCATCTGCTTTTTGATGAGCAACGCGGCGATCTTGGTGCCGAGCGAAGCCATAAAGGCACCCTTGAGCTCTTGCAGCAAAAACTTAGCGGCGCCCTCGGTTGCCTTGAGCGCGATGTTGCCCGACATACCATCGGCAACGACGACGTCAAAGTTACCCGAGGTCAGGTCGGTGCCCTCGCAGTTGCCCACAAAGCCGGGAACGGCGGCCTTCATGGCGGGGAAGCACGCCTTGGTAAAGTTGGAGCCCTTCTCGTCCTCGGTGCCGTTGCCGAGCAGACCGACGCGGGGATGCCCAATGCCCAGGACGACGCGCGCATAGGCGCTACCCATCTGGGCAAAACGCACCATGTCGTCGACCTCGACATCGGGGTTAGCGCCCATGTCGCACAGGACCGTCAGGCCGCCGGCGCGGTTGGGCAGTGCATTGGTGAGGCACGGACGCACCGGTTGCTTCTTGCCCTCGGCCTGATACCTAAACGGCGTCACGTAGGCGGTAGCGGCAGCGGTCATGGCGCCGGTGGAGCCGGCAGAGAAGAACGCGTCCGCGTTACCCTTCTTGATAGCGCGGCAGGCAAGCACGATCGAGGACTTGCGCTTGGTCATCACGGCTCGAATGGGATCGTCATCCATGGCGATGACATCGGGTGCCTCCAAAGCCTCAACGCGAGCGTGAGCCGCGGCAAAGGGGTTCACGATCTCTGCGGGACCGACGGCTATGACCTCGATATCGGGATCCGCCGCAAGCGCCGCCTCGATACCGTCGAGGACAACCTGGGGCTTCTCGTCTCCGCCCACAACGTCTACACAAACGCGAACGTTACTCATATACATGCTCCTTATACAAAAATGGCCGACTCATTGAGCCGGCCATTGTGGTTCCAGTTGGAACGGCATCGCATCCAGAGTATACAGTTACTCGGTAACGATAACCTCGCGGTCCTTGTAGAAACCGCAGCTGGGGCACACGTGGTGCGGGAGCTTAACAGCGCCGCAACGGGGGCACGTGGACTGAGCCGCAGCCGAGATCTTCATGTTGGCGGAACGGCGGGTGTGAGTGCGGATACGACCCTGCTTTTGTTTAGGTACGGGCATAGTGACCTTCCTTATGAACTATCCAGTGTGGCGATTACGCGCAAGTAGCAATACTACCACAGTTTTACTCGTCAAGCTTGAGATTCTTCAATGCTGCAAATGGATTTTCCGTGGCAGCGGCCCATTCGGCCTCTGCTTGAGCGGCGCAATCGCATTGCTCGACGTTGAGATTGATGCCGCAGGTGGGGCACAGGCCGCGACAATCGGGCTTGCACAGGACAACGAACGGCGTGTCCATGACGACCGCGT
The DNA here is from genome assembly GCA_900543595.1 of uncultured Collinsella sp. Taxonomy (GTDB): domain Bacteria; phylum Actinomycetota; class Coriobacteriia; order Coriobacteriales; family Coriobacteriaceae; genus Collinsella. The sequence goes on from UQRX01000029.1 coordinate 17,685, forward strand.
CGTTGATGGGCTCGCCCAAATCGACGATGCGATCCTCGCCCAGCAGCTCGTAGCCGTCTTCGTAGGCCTCGGGGTCCTCGGGCTCGTTAAAGAGATAGAATTCCTCAATCTCACCGGCGATATCAAACGAAGCGGGCTCCAGGCAACGGTCGCACTCACCGGTTGCGTGCGCGCGGACCATGCCCGTAAGCAGAACACCGGTGCCGGCATTGGTAAAGACTACGTCGTAGTCAATGCCGTCCTGCAGCTGGTACTCCTTCTCGCCCACCGTATAGGTGGCGACATCGACCTTGCCGGTCAGCGGATACGAATCTCCGGGAAACTCGAGCTGCTCGGAAAGATCGACGGTAACGCTCGGGAACTCAGCCATTACCACTGACCATTCTGCTGGGCGGCACCCTCGTTGAGCTGCTGACGGCAACGGGTGACGGTGCCGGTCAGGCTCTTGAGGTTCTCCTCGAGGTGCGTAAAGACCTGCTCGGCGTAGTCCTCGGCAGCATAGCGCGTCTCGCGCTCGTACTGCTGGGCACGGTCGCGAATGTCGTCGGCCTGCTGCTGCGCTAAGCGGACGATCTCCTGCTCACCGGCAATGGTGAGGGCCTGCTGCTGAGCATCGGCGATGATGGAATCGGCCTGAGCGGCGGCGGAAGCCATAAGCTCCTCGCGCTCCTTGAGGATACGGCGGGACTTCTGCCATTCCTCGGGATAGCTCATGCGAATCTCGTCGAGGATGTTAAAGAAGACGTCGGCGTCGATAACCTTCATCTGGGCGTTCTTGCCGAACGGCGTCTTAGCCTCTTCGATGAACCCCTCGAGCTCGTCGACAAGACTCACAATCCTGTCGCCAGGAAAATTCTCGCCCGGCATCCGGTCTCCTTTCATAGGTAACATATCATCGTGTTAGTTTACCACATGCCACCAGGCATTAAAAAACGTCACGAAAAGCGATGTTTGAGCGCCTTGACCACATTGGACGGAACAAAATTAGAGACGTCGCTACCGAGCGAGGCAATCTGGCGAACCACCGAACTCGAGATATAGCCGTACTGCGGCGCACTCATAACAAAGATGGACTCCAGCTCGTTATCCAGGCGGTAGTTGAGGTCGGCCTGCTGCAGCTCGTACTCAAAGTCGGTCATGGCACGCAGACCCTTGACCACGGCTCCTGCTCCCTGTTCGCGGGCAAAATCGACCAAGAGGCCGGTGAAGGGCAGCACCTCGACGCCGTCAATATCGCCGAGCGCCTCACGGGCCAGCGCCACGCGCTCGCCGAGCCTAAACGTGGTGCCGACGCCGTTTTTTCCCTGCGACTCGGCAACGGCCACGATCACGCTGGGAAAGATGCGACGGGCGCGGCGGATGACGTCGATATGGCCAAACGTGATGGGATCGAAGGTGCCCGGGACGATTACGCGGTTAATGGTGTCACTCATGGGAATCCTCCGTGGGCGCGTCGCTATCGTTGCCATCATCCTCGCCGTTGCCAACCCAGCGCAGCAAGTCAACCGAGGTTATGCCGTAACGCTTCTCGCGCAAGGTCTCAAAGCCTGCCGGATGCGCACCCGCGTCGGCGGCAGCGTGCTCAAAGAGCGCGTAAGCGCCCTGCGCCAGCAAGCCTTGCTGAGCCAGGTTCTGCAGCAGCTCCTCGACCGGCTCGGCGCCAAAAGCATAGGGCGGGTCGAGCAGGACCAGGTCAAAGGGACCGCCCGGCACGCGGCCGCGCGAGGCGCTTGTTAGCACGTCACCCGTCACCACGCGCCAACGCGCACGGTCGCGGCAGAACGACTCGATATTCTTGGTAATCAGACGAGCAGCGTTGCGATCGATCTCAAACGTCGTGAGCGAGCGGGCACCGCGCGAGAGCATCTCAATGCCCAATGCACCGGAGCCGCCAAAGGCATCCAGCACGCGGACCTCGTCCAGATCGAAGTCGAATGCCGACATGACCATAGATGCGCACGCCTCGCGCACGCGATCGGTCGTGGGGCGGGTGACATCGCGACCACGGGGCTCCTCGATCTTACGACCGCGCCATTCGCCGCCGATGATTCTCATCCTCCGCTGACCTCCTTAAAGATGTGTCGATACCGCGTGGCGACCGCATCGCGCAAGGGGCGCGTCGCCACGGAGTCAAGATTGCAAGCATACCGCAAGAGCTCGACCGCGTCCAAATGGGCCCACTCGATCAATTCCTCGTCGGCATCGAGGTCAACAAAGCGCAAGGTCACGCCGCCATGCTGGCGGTAACCCAGGATTTCACCCTCGTGGCGCAGACGCAGGTCCATCTGGGCGAGCGTAAAGCCATCCGAGGTCTTCTCGAGCGACTGGAGGCGGTCTTGTGCCGCCGACGCGCCGCCGTTGCCCTTAGAGTGCGTCATGACCAGGCACGTGCCCGACACGCTGCCGCGGCCTACGCGCCCGCGCAGCTGGTGCAAGGCCGCCAAACCAAAGCGCTCGCCGTTCTCGATGACCATGACGGTGGCGTTGGGCACGTCAACGCCCACCTCGACTACCGTGGTCGAGACGAGCACATCGATCTCGCCACGCTTAAAGGCATCGATGACCCGGTCCTTCTCCCCCGCCGGCATGCGGCCGTGAAGACGCTCGATGGAAAGCCCCGGTAATGCCAGACGAAGGCGATCGAGCTCGGTCGCCGTGTCATGCAGCGGCACGGGCACGGTCACGCGGCCTTCGTCGTCGCGAGCGATGCCGGGTACGTCTTCGAGCTCATCGGCCGAATCGCTCGGCTCCACGAGCGGACAGATAACGTAGGCTTGCTGCCCCTTTTCGTGCGCCTCGCGAATGGCGCCATAGGCCAGGTCGCGACTCGACTCGGTGAGGACGCGCGTCATCACGCCGGCACCCGGAACGGGACGATGGCGGATGATGCTCGTATCAAGGTCGCCGTACACCGAAAGCGCCAGCGTGCGCGGGATCGGCGTGGCAGTCATGACCAGCAAGTCGGCACCCGGGCCTTTTGCGCGTAGAGCGTTACGCTGGCCCACGCCAAAGCGGTGCTGCTCGTCGATCACCACAAGCGACAAATGCTTGAACGTGACGTTCTCCGAAAGCACCGCATGGGTACCAAAGAGCACATCGAGTTCGCCAGACTGGAGTCGCGCATGAATCTGTTCACGCTCGGCCGCCGGCGTGGCTCCCGTCAAGAGCGCCCAGGTCATGCCAGCCTGCGAGAGCAAGGGGCCGGTCTTATCGGCATATTGACGCGCCAGCACGCCCGTGGGCGCCATAACGCAGGCCTGAGTGCCGCTATCGGCCGCGACCGCCAGTGCGCAGGCGGCAACGGCGGTCTTACCGGTACCGACGTCGCCCAGCAGCAGACGGTTCATCACGCGACCGCCATCGCACATGTCATGCAGGATGTCTTGAAAGGCAGCCTCCTGCTCATCGCTCAGCGAAAACGGCAGGGCCTGTTTAAGCGCAGTCAAATGCTCGCCCGCGGCATGCGCATAAGGCACCACGTCGACCATACCGCCATCGTTGCGCAGACGCAGAGCGAGCTGCAAGTAGAGACACTCCTCGTAGGCAAGACGCCGGCGCGCAATGTCGCGCTCGGCCATGCTCGAGGGAAAGTGGATCGAGCGCAGCGCACGGGCATTGCTCATGAGCTTCCGCTTTGCGCGCAGCGGCGCGGGAATGGGATCGAACGGATTGGCGACCACTTCGAGCGCACCGCTGACGATGCGGCGCATCCACGCCTGGCTCACGCCGTCACTTACGTAGTGGACCGGCAAAATGGTACCCGCGGCGCGCCCGTCCTCGAGCTTTTCAAAGCGAGGCGAGGCCATCTGCTTAAAGCCGTAGGCAAACTCGACCTTGCCCATCACGGCCAGGCGGTCGCCCTGCTTAAGCTGTTGGGCAATCCAAGGCTGACGGAAAAAGGCAACCTGCAGCACGCCCGTCTCGTCCACGAGCGAGACCTCAGTCACCTGCATACGCGGACGGGGCTGCTTTTGGACAATACGGTCGACCGTGGCGATGATGGTGCACACGGTACCGATGGGCGCCATCTCGATGGACCACGAGCGAGTGAAGTCCAGGTAGCGATGAGGAATATGGAGAAGGAGGTCCCCCACCGTCCGAATTCCCAGACGGCGAAGGGCCTCCTCACGTTTACCCGAAACATATTTGAGTCGCGCGATATCCTCGTCGAGCGCATTGCTCTGGGCAAAGCGCTCCGAGACGCGCGGCACGGAGCACAGCTCGGACATGGGCAGAGCCTACTCGATCGAGAAGATCACGGGATAGAGCGGCTGCTCGCCACGATGGGCGTCGATCTCCAGATCGGGCTGAGCCTCCTCGATGGCATCGACGATCTCCTGGAAGGCCTCATCGGACAGCTCCTCGCCAGCCAGAATCGTCAGCGCGTCGCCTTCCTCTTCCTCCTGCATGCGGTTGATGCAGTCGAGCGTGACCTGCTTCACGTCGGAGCCGACCACATCGATGGAGCCGGCGATGATACCCATGACGTCACCGGAGTGAATCGGCGAGCCGTCGGAGGCGCTGGAATCGCGCACGGCACGGGTGACCTCGCCATCGCGGACCTCGCTGATGGCATCGACCATAGCGGCAACAGCATCCTCGAGCTCGGAATCGGGCAGGACCGCGAACAGCGCGGAGAAGGCCTGCGGGACGGTCTTGGTGGGAACGACGGCAACCTTCTTGTCGGTGCAGGCAGAGGCAGCGGCCTCGGCAGCCATGCGGATGTTGCCGTTGTTGGGCAGGATGATGACCGAGGTCGCGTTGACCTGGTCGACGGCGCCCAGCAAGTCGGCGGTCGAGGGGTTCATGGTCTGGCCACCCGACACGATCACATCGACGCCGAGGGACTTGAGGATGTCGGCCTCGCCGGAACCAGCCGCAACGGCGACAAAGCCCAGGGCCTTCGCGGGCTCGGCGGCCTTCTCCTGGTCCTCGTGGATCTTAGCGGTACGGTCGTGGGCCTCCATCTCCATGTTGTGGATAAAGACCTCGTAGATCTGACCAAGCTGCAGCATGTGCTCGAGCACCAGGTTGGGGGTGTTGGAGTGCACGTGAATCTTGTAGTCGGGGTAAGCACCAACGAGCAGCTCGCAGTCGCCCATGGAGCCCAGGAACTTCAGGCACTCGTCCTCGTCAAACGGGGCGTCGGCCTTAAAGAGGAACTCGTTGCAGTAGCGGAACTCCGAGCCCTCCCAGTCGTCGTTGGCCTCGATCTCAACACGGCCAAGAGCGGCATCGCGAGCAGAGCCGGCGGAATCGAACGTAGCGGAGAAATCCTCGACCACGGTGCTGCGGCCAAGGGCAGCGGCAACAAAGTTCTCCAAGAAGATGGCAAAGCCAAAGGCGCCGGAGTCGACCACGCCGTTCTCCTTGAGGACGGGCAGCAGGTCGGGCGTGCGGGCGACGGACTGGTAGACCTCGACGACGATGGCGTCGAGCGCATCCTCGGCAGAGAACTTCTTCTTCTCGCACTCGTCTGCCTTGGTCGAAACATCACGCAGGACCGTGAGAATCGTGCCCTCGATGGGCTTACGAACAGCCTGGAAGGCGACCTTGACGGCACGGCGGAAGGCGAAGGCGATATTGGCGGACGTAATGGGCTCATCGGCAGAGACAAGGCCCTCGGCCACGCCACGCAGAATCTGCGAGGTGATGACACCGGAGTTGCCGCGGGCGCCCATCAGGGAGCCGTGGGTGATGGCACCAGCAATGGCCTCCATGTCGGCATCGGCGGGAAGGGCGGAAAGCTCCTTGGTCACCGAGGCGAGCGTGAGCGACATATTGGTGCCGGTGTCACCGTCGGGTACGGGGAAGACGTTGAGCTTGTTGATCTCCTCGGCCTTTTCGGAAACGGCAGCCGCAGCGATCGGAAAACAGGTGCGAATGGTCTTTGCAATCATGAGTGGTGAAATCTCCGTATTCGGATGCTAGTTCAGACGGCTCTTGAGCGCGTCGATGTGAATGCCGATCTTAAGGCTGGCGGGATCGATCTGGGCGATCTCCTGCAGGGTGAAGGCGACGGAGCTCGAAAGATTGTGGCAGACGGACTTCATGTTGACGCCGTTCTCGAGCACGACGTGAAGGTCGACCGTAAGGCCGTTCTCGTCGGCGGAAACAAGCACGCCCTTGCGGAGGCGCTGGCCGGCAAGCAGGCGCACGCTCTCGGCGCCCTGCAGCTGTTCGGCCATACCGACGACGCCGTAGCACGTCATCGCGGCATAACCGGCAATATCGGCAATAACGTCGTTCGAGACGCTCAGGCTGCCGTTAATGGTCTCAGACACAAGAATCTCCTTTTCTGGTGCTCGCGGCACCATGTCGTGGGAGCAATCATTCCAACATTTTACAACGACCGCGCCATGTTAAGGCCACGGGGTTCGCGATTACATCCTCGACACGAAATGTTGATACGGTAACGTTCGCCACCGGCGATCGCGGCATGAAAAAACCCGCCGCATAAGCGACGGGTTTTACAACCTGGCTCCCCGGGTAGGACTCGAACCTACAACAGCGCGGTTAACAGCCGCGTGCTCTACCATTGAGCTACCGAGGAATAGGTGCGTGCTCTCAAGCAACGAAGTTTATTATACGGACGATTGGACGAAGGGCAAGAACTTTTTTAAGAAATTTTCCGACCCAGTCATTGGGGACGTTCTTAAACGACTGGTCATTTAAGAACGTCCCAAACTGCCAAGCAATGGAGATGCCGCAGGTAGAGGACGGACAGCGAGCGACGTCCAGAGCGAACAAGTTGGCATGAAAAAGGCAAGGCATAGACCTTCTGGTCATGCCTTGCCTTTTGAATGACAAATTGTCGCTCTGGGCGGCGCGCAGCGTCGACCAGTTACGGCGTTTGGCAAAACGCCGTAACTACTAAGACTCAATGTAGTCCTTCAGCTTGCTGCTGCGGCTCGGGTGACGGAGCTTGGCCAGGGTCTTGGACTCGATCTGGCGGATACGCTCGCGTGTGACGCCAAACTCGCGACCGACTTCCTCGAGCGTGCGGGGATGTCCGTCAACGAGACCAAAGCGCAGCTCGATAACCTTGCGCTCACGATCGGCAAGCGAATCGAGCACCTGGGTGAGCTGCTCCTGCAGCATGGAGAAGCTGGCGGCATCGGGCGGAACGATAGCCTGGGAGTCCTCGATGAAGTCGCCCAGCTGGGAATCCTCTTCCTCACCGATCGGGGTCTCGAGCGACACAGGCTCCTGCGAAATCTTCTGGATCTCGCGGACGCGGTCGGCGCTCATGTCCATCTCAGCACCGATCTCCTCAGGGGTCGGGTCTCGACCCAGATCCTGGAGGAGCTGGCGTTGCACGCGGACGAGCTTGTTGATGGTCTCGACCATGTGCACGGGAATACGGATGGTACGGGCCTGGTCGGCAATAGCGCGCGTAATGGCCTGACGGATCCACCACGTGGCGTACGTGGAGAACTTAAAGCCCTTCTGGTAGTCGAACTTCTCGACGGCGCGGATCAGACCGAGGTTGCCCTCCTGGATCAGATCCAGGAACAGCATGCCACGGCCGACATAGCGCTTGGCGATGGAGACGACCAGACGCAGGTTTGCGCTGATGAGCGCCTGCTTGGCCTCAAGACCAACATTCTCAATACGCGTAAGACGACGCATCTCGGAGCGTGTGAGTTCAATCTCGCCCGCATCGGCAGCCTCGAGCTTCTCGGTAGCCTCGAGACCGGCCTCGATCTTCATGGCCAAATCGACCTCTTCAGATGCGGTCAGCAGGTCGACCTTACCGATCTCCTTGAGGTACATACGAACCGGGTCGCCGGTCAGCATCACCGTGGAGGCATCGATGCCGCGCACGCGCGAACGCGAACGAGACGTGCGCACGGTGCGCTTCTTCTTGCTCTTGGAAGAGCCCATCTCGGCGTCGGCCTGGCGGGCCATCTTAAGCTCGTGATCGTCGAGCGAGCCGGAATCGTGCTCGTCGTCGTCATCGAAATCGTCGGTATCGTTATCGTCATCGTCGACGCCCATCGGGGCGTCGTCGTTTCCGCTCGCGGAGATAATCTGGATGCCGCTGTTGCGCAGCGCGGAATATACCGCGTTGAGCTGCTCATCGGAGACATCGATATCCTTCAGGGCGACCTGAATCTCGTCCTCGGTTACCGAAGTCCTGTTTGAGCCGTTGCCCATGAGCTTTGCAACGTAGGATTCCAGCCCAGTACCCGTGCTCTCAGTCTTTTTTGGCACAGATTCTCCCTTCGTAGTCCACAGGACTCACTACTTTAGCACACACGTAGACCTCTATACCCAAAATAAAGACAGGATATAGGCGAGAATACGCTGGTTGACCACAACATCTAGGCCTGATCGGCACCTGCGGTCTCCAAACCGATCAAACGGAACGGGTCGGCCACGCCACCGATCGACTTTTGGAGCTCGCGCTGGCGCTGTGAATCTTGCACCGCCTGCATCGTCAGCACGCGACGGGCCTCATCGTCGAGTGAACGGTCCTGGCGCAACTTGGCCTGCGCGGCTCGCATGCGACGTTTGATGGTGTAGAGCTCGAGGGTGTCGAGCATAAAGACGATGTTCGTCTCGGTCGGGTGCTTACTCGTTGCCGAGATGCGCCCGGCGCTGACAAGCGACGCCGCCTCAGGACACACCGCGCGTGCCGCATCCATGCATGCCGCAGGATCGGTTCCCGGCGGCGTCGCCAGCACGGCCCACGCAATGGACTCGTGACGCGGGTCGACCCACTCGATAGAACAAATGCGATCGGCATAGGTGCGGAACAGATCGGGATAGCTCGTGAGCATGGTCAGCAGCTCGCGCTCCCCCGCCAGGGATTTCCGCTCCAAATCGGTCAATACGATCGGCATCGACGGAGCCGCCGCCGCGCTTGGACTATCGGCAACGGGTGCCGCGCTTTCCATTCCCGCCGGCACATCGATTGGCGGCAGGTCCTCGTCGACCTCCACCGGTGCGGCCCCATAGGCATCAAGCGGAACGTAGTCGTACGGGTCCTCCTCGACCGGTGCGGACACCGGCG
>UQRX01000030.1:0-26522 GCA_900543595.1 uncultured Collinsella sp.
GCCTGCTACCGCGAGTACGTGGGCCCTCCCTCAAAACCGCTGAAGTCGCAGATAAGGGAGCTGCAGCACGCGCTGGGGAGGGCAGAGGTCCCGGGCGTGCCCGACGAGCTGGCGAGGCTGCTCGCGGAGGAGAAGGAAGAGGGCGCCGAGGAGGGCGTGCGTAAGGTCAAGGAAGATTGGGGTGACGTCGATGAAGAGGCTTGGTAGGTTCCTCGTGGCGGCGCTTAAGGTCACGCTGGGCTTTTTCGTCTGGCTGTTCCGCGCCGTGTTCAAGTGGGTGATGTGAGAAGAGGCGGGCAATTGCCCGCCTCTTCTTCTTGGCTTCTAATCTTTCTTATCGTCGATGAGCCAGCAGTCGGTTCCGTCCGTGAGCAGCGTCCTGGCTGTCCGGGATGCCGCTGCGATGCGTTCGATCTCGCCTTTTCGATCTTCGGCTTCGGACCTCAGTTTCGACTCTCCCGAGCGTAGGCTCGTGCGCATCTCGACCTTAGCCTCGAGGAGCTGCTCCTTTGCGGCGGCTCTAGGCGTCTGGGAGACCAGCCTCTTGAGGGCGTTCCCCTGGGTGCCGCGAGGAAGCGCGATGGGCGCCCCCTTCATGCCCCCGATCTTCATCTCCATGAGCGCGGCGAGGACCTGCCTCTTTTTCAGGAAGCCCTGAGATTTGTCGAGGATCCGCTGCTCTTCGATGAGGGCGCTGCGGTCGTCCATGCTGCCGTCGTAGTACATGCGCGTCATGGCGAGCGCCGACAGGGCCTGGAGGCACCCCCCTCGAGGCCTTTTGTCTCCATTCTGGGAATATATCCTGCTCATTTAGGGTTATTCGCGCTGAAAGATTTTGACTAGCTTGGTGTCCTTTATTTCGTAAATAATGTCTGCGACGTTCTCGACCAGCCTCTTATCGTGGGAGACGAACACTATCGTTCCGGCATAGGCGCTCATCATCTGCTCGAGGGCTTCGGCGCTCTTGATGTCCAGGTAATTTCCAGGCTCGTCCATGAGCAAGATGTTGTATCTGCCCAGCAGCATCTTCGCGAGTAGCAGCTTGATGACTTCGCCTCCCGAGAGAACGCCAACGTCCTTTGTCAGGTCGCGCGGTCCGATTCCCATAGAGGCGAGGATGCCTCGAATTTCGGTCATGCTGTACTCGCAACCATTCTGCATGAACGAGATCACAGGCTGGCGGGCGTCGAACTTGTAACCTGTCTGTTCGAAGTAGCCGATCTCTGCTTTGGGAGAGATGTTGATACCGTCGGCGCGTCGAACGATTGCCTTCAGCAGGCTGGTCTTTCCTGTGCCGTTGCCACCGGTGATGGCCACTTTGGCACCGAGCGGTATCTCGAATTTCGCGTGGTCATAGAGCACGCAGTTGCCGAAGCTCAAGCTGAAATCATCTGCCGAGATGGGAAATTTGCTGTGCAGTTCCAGGGCCTTGCTCTGGCGGAACCGCACGGTGCGAATGCTATCTGGGGCCTCGATCCCTTCGAGCGCTTCGAGGCGCTTCTCCATGTTCTTAGCCGCCTGGTACATCCTCTTCTGTTTGGTGCCGGTTGCTTTCTGATGTCCCAATCGACCTGCATTCTCGTTGCTTTTCTTTGCGCCCTTCTGCTTGGCGTCGACCTGCCGTGCTTTTTTCCGTTGTTTTTCGATGGCGGCTTCGAGGCGCTCGCGCTCGCGCATCGCCTCTTCGTATCGAGCCGCCTGAACTTTGCGTTCTTCTTCTTTCTGTCGCAGATAGTCGGAGTAGTCACCCCAGAATTCGGAAATACCGCCGTCTTTGAGCTCCCAGATCTTGTCCACTACCTGATCGAGAAAATAACGGTCATGGCTCACAATGAGCAGGGCTCCATCAAATGCCTTGAGTTGTCCGACGAGAAGGCGGATGCCGTCTTGGTCGAGGTGGCTCGTAGGCTCGTCGGCGAAGATCGCGCTTGCATGCTGGGAGAGCGCAGAGGCAATCTTGGCGCGTGTTTCCTCCCCGCCGCTCATCGTCTCCTGCGCCACTTCGGCGACGTTGAGACGGGAGAGCATCTCGCCGTTGTCCTGAGCCGCATCAAGGTCGAGTTCGTCGAGCTGGCCGATGAGGGCAATACTGCCGAAGCGCCTGACGTCGGCGTCCGCAATGGTTAGATTGCCGCTCAGGATTTTTAGCAGGCTGGTTTTGCCTGCACCGTTGTCTCCTACCAAGCCGATGCGATCGTAGGGGTAGATTTCCAATTCTTCGATGTCCAGAATATCGCGGCCGGCATATTCCAAAAAGATGTCTTTAGCTTTGACTATGAGTTCCATAAGTTGAACCACCTTTTGTGTATTGTCGTTTTCTGGAAGCGCAGCCATGCCAATAAAGAATCGTTCACGTCGATTTTTCGCCTTTGCCCGATTGCCGGCGCGAGCGTTTTGGCCTTGCGCAAGCCGGCAAATCCGAAAATGATAGTTGGCGACGAATAAGGAGCGCGATGTGGGATGTCGGTGCAATACCTCGTCGTCGCAAGGGCTTGAAGGCTGACGCGTGAACCGATGGCTGCTGCCTCTTTTTTCGAATGCTTGGGCTATTGAATCCGCCCGGTATCTCTTTTCCCCACGTTTCGGACGCTCGGAGCAAGCAGCATAGCCATCGCAAGCAGTACCATGGTCGCTCCAGAGCCGACGGACCACAACGGAGCTCCAAGCAGATCCGCAAAAACGGAGGGGGCCGCGAGGCCCATGGGCATGGCCCACGCCATGATGGTTCCGTAGAGGCCGAAAACGCGGCCTAGGTACTCAGGAGGTATCTGCTCCTGCATAAGGGCAGTCTGGGTTCCCGCGTACAGCGGGGAGCATGCGCCCATAAGAAAGCTCGCCGGCAGGAAAGCAGCGAACAATGACGGGCCGAGCGATCCGGATACGATTGCGGCAATGCCGAAGCCGGCAATCGCGGCGACCATGGTGAACGACCTATTGCGGAACCCTCCCGTAACCGCCAAGATGCCGGACCCAGCCAGCATGCCTGCAGAAAAAAGGATTTCCGCCAAAGCGGCATCCCCCGTGCTACCGCCAAAATGCCCCAAGGTCATTATTGGGAACAATGCCGCGAGCGGAGAGAACGCGAAAGCGAAGACGAACCCGCACCAAAGAAGGGCGAGCAGCCCCCTGTACCCCCTAGTCAGCTTGTAGCCGTCCGAAATCTCAGAGAAGAGCTCTCGAACCTTATTGGAAAAGGACGAGCTGCGGTCGGCTTCGTCGAGTCCCCCTGCGTCTATCTGAGCGGCGAGGACAGCTAGAGAAGCGAAAAGCGCCCCCAGCACGTCGAGAGCAATCATGGCGGTAATGCCCGCCACAGGATAAATCACTGCCGCGAGCGCGGCGCCAAGAATGTATCCGGCGGACTGAATCGCTTGCATCACTCCCGATAGGCGAACGAGATGCTCTGGCGGGGCGAGATGGGGCGTGAGGGATTGGGAGGCTGGCGTGTAGAACGAAGTGCCAGCTGCACGGAGAAACAGGGCGATGAGAATTAGCCATGCAGGTAAGCTGCCGGCCAACGAGGCAATCGTCAAGGCGGCGCCCACCGCGGCAACGAAGAGGTCGGTGCCGATGAGGACACGTTTCAAAGGCAGTCTGTCGACAAGGGCGCCCGCAAGGATTCCGAACAAAGCAATCGGCAGAAAGCCTGCCAGCGATGCTAAGGAGAGGAGAGAAGACGACCCTGTCGTGAGGGCGAGATGCCAAATAAGACCCATTTGGAGAATCGAACTCGTCAATGTCGAAACGAGCTCCCCGCCCCATACGAAACAAAGCTTGAATTGCCATGAATGGCACAGCAGAGCAGACCTGCGCCGAGAGGTTTCAAACATCATGGTTATGTCCAATCGTGGAATGGCGTGCAAAACAGCGCGACGCCATAACAGCGCCGCTTTTTAGGCGCTCATCCACGTGCGGAAAAGACCAACCACGACACCCCTCCTTTGTTAATTCGGTCTGGCAAACCATGTAATATTAACGAGGCTTGAGTTTGCCTGTCAAGAATCGACCATCGGAAAGGGCAATCCTCTCTGGCCATTCGATTCCTTTTGTATCTATGGCTGCATTTACGTTATGTGGTTATTTATTTCGTTAGAATTCCCAAGCAAAACGCTTTTATGCACCATGTCTGCGCAAGCGAGAAAAGCCATTTCTAAGCCTCGGTCCACGAAAATGTCAACTTGGCTTTTCATTGAGCCGATACTTCCAACACCGCTGAAAACGAACCAAACGCGTAGCTCTTGCGTGTCCGCAACTCGCACCATCAAAGTATGCAAGCATCCTGATGAGCAGGATAGCCTCTGATCGTCTGTATCTCAATTCGGAACAAAGATCCTGGGAAAAAGGGGATGCGGCGCCGAACGCGAACAATGTGTGTACGCTGTCGAGAAATGAGGCGCGCGCCGAGAAACCGGTGGTCCATACTCCACGCCGCACCCCCAACTGAGCCTCGTAGGATTGGACCTCTTTAAGCAACGGCTCGAGGTCCTTTTCGCGCTCGGCGGCGTCCCTGGCCTTGTCTTCGATGCCGGCGAGTTGCTCGGTAATCCAATCGATTACCTGGCCGACGTCGTTGTACCTGCCCTCGATCTCGTTTCTTGCCGCCTGTCGTGCCTCGGCGGGCTTTTGGAGGTAATCGTCATGAAGGGCTGCGTAGGTTCTGGCGATGTCCAGGGCGTTTTTGACCTTCACCCTCTGGTCGCCGGCGATCATGGAGGCGATCGATTCCAGCTTGGCGTCGATGCGCTGGAGGCTGTCGCTGATTTCGGTCATGTACGCCTGACCGACAACCATCGCCGCTGCGGCAAGGCCGACGCTGGCGATCTGTGCGGGGCTGACCCCAGCGGCTTTGAGGGAGACGTCGCCGCTCAGGCGACCCTTTGGGTCTCGGACGAGGGCCCTTACCGCTTCCGGATCCTTCTTCGAGGCGACGAGGTCCTTAAGGCTGTAGCCTTCGGGAACCTCGACTTTGTAGAGCTGTTTTCCTCGACGAGGTCTATGACGTCCGAGGCGAGGCCGAGAATGGCGTCCGCCCGCTCTCCGATGCCGACGTTGTTCTCTTTGCCCGCATCGGCGTTCGCGACGAGCCTGATGTTCGCCAAGTCCTCGACGGGAACGACCTCGACGCTGATTGGCGCAAGTTCTTTGTCGCTCATGCTCTTAGCGCCTATCTCGCCTCATCGGAACGCGCCAGGACGTCCCATTTGTTGTACGAGCTCTCGGCCTGAAGATCCACGATAAGGGCCTCATAGCGCGCCTCAAGGTCTTTCTCCTCACACGGGAAGAGCAGGATCATCATTGGTCTTTTGAACTTGAAGTCAGCGTAGACGTCGACGTTGCCGAAACCGCGAAGCTGGGTGTAGATACTGAAGCCCATGGATTTGCCGCAACCGACATAGACGTCCTCGTAGGCGGAAGGGTCTTTCTCTCGTGCCGATTTCATCGTGGCGATGGCGTAGCAGCCGGCGATTGCCATGTACCCATCGTTGAGGTCGGCTTCGCTGGAGACGTTGTTCTCGAAGTTCTCGAAGAACTCTTTTGCGGAGATCGGCGGAAGCGAGCTTGCCACAGCCTTCTTGCGGGCTGCCTCGAGTGACTTTCGCCGCTCCTTCTTGTCTTTGATTGCCTGGCTCTTTGAAAGGAATGAGTCCCTGGCTCCTCCCAGGCTATCTACCGCCTGCTTCCCCCTCTGCTGCGTCCAGTCGATCAGAGTAGGCCCGTATTTGTTCACAGCGGGTTCAACGAAAGGCCGAACGTCCTTTCCTATGTCGATAGCCCTTTTGACGTCTTGCAGCTTTATCTTTCCCAATTGCGCGCCTCTGTTCACGGACACCGGGAGCTCATCGAGCAGCTTTCGGCGGTGTCTTGTTTTCATCAAGTGCGTAAAATATCTCACCATATGCAAGACCCCTTGCCGAGATATAGCGGCAAGGGGTCGAAGGGCCATATTCGGTTTTAGTTTCGATTTGCAATTCCTAGTCCCGGTCGTCGTCGCCGGCTGCGCAGCAGGCGTAGGCCGTGAGCGTGAGGAGCCCCATGAGGAGCCCTATTCCGAAGGGCGCGAATCCCATCCTTCCACCTCCTTCGCGTAAACGACGGTGCGCGAGTTGCTCGTCTGGTAGCTGCACGTCACGAAGGCCCAGGCCTGCGCGACGTCCGAAGGCTCTTCCAGGACGACCTCGCACCGGGACAATTTGTCCCCGAGGTAGGCGGCGAGCGCCGCCGCGTCTGCGAAGTCGGTCCGCTTGCCCTCCGAGCTCGCGTCGACCACGTCGGCCGCGAAGACCTCGAGCTCGATCGCCTTCTCGCGGGTGTAGACCCGGATGGTGCGGTGCCCCTCGGCGAAGTCGCGCGACGAGTACTGCGCGAGCGGCGCGAACATGGTGCCGTCGGACATGTGGTGCCCGTAGACGATGACGAGCGGGCTCTCGGCGCCCTGCGCGCACCCGGCGTCGAAGCATCGGACTGCCGCCCTTGCATTTACATGTGGCTGCTGCGCCTCATTTTTGAGAGCTATCAGCTACACGGGCGACTTTCCGAAAAGGAAGGGCTCATCTTCTAATTGCACCAACGTCCCAGATCGCGAACTCACACGTCGCGATGGATTGCGCTACTCGCCGCCCGTCCGTGTCGCCGAGAGTAGGGCGCCCAGGTCGGCCTGGATCGCCTCCGCCTTACTTCCGAGCTGCAGCGGAGCCGAGTCGCCCGAGATGTTTACGCTCAACAGGTGCGCATCCGGCAGCTTTGCGGTCATGCTCCAGAATGGGAGCGTGATGATACCAGGGGTCATTTCGCCCACGCCGAGCTCCAGCAACAGCACGCGGCCGCTACTGCGCTCGCGCACAAAGCGCTCGTACCGTCCGAGGCTCTCGCGCCATACCGTGCCTTGCAGAAACGTGTCGTCGCGCACCCACGGCGTAAGCTGCCAGCCGCAGTGCGGGCATCGAGGGATATCTTCGCTGCGGATCTCGAACCCCGCCATGCCCGCGAGCATGCGCTCGACGTAGGGACTCGCGTCGAAGAGCTCGTCGCAGCACGGCTGCTTACATTGAAGGTGCGCAAAGCTTCCCTGATAGTTGCAGATTCTCTCGGCGGGAAATGTCTTCTCGACCTGGGTGTCCACATTGGTGCTCAGGATGAAGCAGTCCTTATGAGCGATGAGGGACCGTAGGTCGAGATAGGGCTGCGAGGCCGGCTCGCGCAGCATGAAGTCGATGTATCGCGCATAGTATGCCCATTGCTGCTCGAGGCTGGGGTAGAGGTGGTAGAAGCCGTCGAAAAGGCTCTTGAAGCCAAAGGCTTGCTGCCAGTCCGCCATTCCTGCGCGCGCCATGCCTGCGTGGTTGTAATGGTTGAACCCGGCGGCGCTCGACATACCAGAGCCGATGCCGACGATGATGGCGTCGGAATCGTCGATAAAGCTTCGAAGCCTATGTGCTTCTCTTTCTAGGGGCGGCATCGGGCAATCTCCTCGAAAGCCGGGGCCATATCGCCGTCAACGAGAATCGTCTCGCACGATGCATCGGGCGTCATGGCCTGGCTGTAGTTGAACACGATGTAGGTGGCGTGCTCGCAGGCGTTCGCGATCTGGGCGAGCATGCGCTTTATGACGCCGTTGTGCAGTCCCACGCCAAGTTCGAGGATGGCGACCCTGCCGTTGCGATGGGTGCGTGCAAGGCGCTCGAGCTCCTCGAGCTGGGCTGTGGCGAGGGCGTCTGGACGGGCGAGACGCTGCTCGTCGATCGACGTGCGCGTGCTACCCTCCGTTTCGAGAATGCGGTTCTCGTTGAACCCTGCACGTGTGAAGTGCCCGTCGATGTTGCACGTGACCACGAAGGTGTCAGCGTGCTCCGTAAGACGCCGTAGCCCGTTCATGAGCGGGCTGGGCTCATATTCGAGATATTCCTTTTGATGGAACCGCTCGGCCCATCGGCGTCGCGCGCTGGCATCCGGGGAAGCGAGCCCCTGCAGTATGCAGCCGATGCCGTCTGCCTGGGCGAGGTCCCCGTACGCCTCTCGGAAATGAGCATCGGCGCAGAAGAGATTGAGCCCCTCCGCCATGTCGAGTCCGTTGCTGGCGCCGATGATGACAAGATCCGCCTCGGCTAGCGCCCTGCCTATGCGAACTGCTTTCGCCGTCTCCATGCGCTACCTCCCCAGCGTCTTGCGCACGTTGGCGAGCACGTCGGCGATATCGGCGCGAACGGCGAGCCCCCGATCCTCGATCGCGCGGGGGAGAAACTGCGTCCTGTTGTTCACGGCGATGTAGCTAGCCTGTGGCAACTGCGCCGTGAGGGCCCAGAACGGCTCCTGGATAAACGCGGGCGTCATGCGGCCCACACCCAGCTCGAGGAAGAGGATCCTCTGCCGCGCGTGCGCGTCGAGCCAGTCGGACACTTTGCGGTACTGCTCCTCGTAGAGCTCGCCCTGCAGGAAATTGCCGTAGCCGCGAACCCAGGGGAACGCCTCGGCTCCGCAGTGCGGGCAGCGCGGCACGAGCTCTGTTGGAACCTCTAGGCCGTCTCCCATGGTCTCGACCATGCGGGAGACCGGCTCGATTGCGTCCCACACCTCGTCGGTGCAGCAACGGGAGCACTGGAAGAAGCGGTGGTCGCCCTGGATCTCCGCCACCTTCTCCCAAGGGTAGATCTTTACGAACTGCGTGTCCTGGTTGGTGGTAAGCACAAAGAAGTCCTTCTCGGCAAGAATGGCGTCGAGGTCCTTGTAGGGCTTGCGCAGCGGGGCGTTGAGCGTGGTGTCGAGGAAGGTGGCAAGGTAGCCCCAGCGTGCCTCGGCGGTGGGCCAGCGGTAGGTCGACCCCTCAAAAGCGCCCCTGAAACCGTAGCGCTCGGCGAATTTGCCGAAATGCTTGTGATAGGTCGCGTTGTCCTCGTAGTAGAAGTCGCCGCCGCCCGCCGCGGAGAGACCGGAGGCCCCGCCCACAAGCACGCAGTCTACCTCCTCGACCATGCGGGCAAAGTCCTCGATCTGCTGGTCGTAGGGCTTAGGCTCGCGGTCACTCAGGTCGTAGGGCGTGCCACCGCTGCGGTAGGCTGCCTGATGGGAAAACGACCGGTTGGTGAGTTCGATGACGAGATTCTCGTAAAAAGTCATCCAATGCCCTCTTTCAATTACAATGAACAGGTGTCTATAAAAAGTATCCATGTTGATTTGCGCGAGAGCAATGAACAGCTTCGGAGCGTTGTCGATAAACGAACGGTCGCTGGGCATTGTTGAGCGTTGTAATTGGAGGGCCGTGGAAGTGGAGAAAATCGATCGTCGCCGACGCTATACGCTCTCGGTTATACGGGAGGCGTTCTTCGCGCTGCTGGCCGAGGTCGGCTTCGCGAAGATGACGGTAGCGGATATCTGCCGTCGCGCCGATATCAACCGCGGCACGTTCTATCTGCACTACGAGGACAAGTTCGCACTGCTCGACACGCTTATCGACGAAGCCCTGGCGGCGGTGCCCCCGCTCGAGGGATCGGAAGCGGATGCCCTCTGTCAGCGTCCGCCGGCAAACGATGACTATTATCTGCTCTACTCGGATGACGACGCGTACGCCCGCGTGGCGCAGCGCGTTATCGAGCGCGGCGCAGAGCAGATGGTTCCCTCGATCATGGAGGAGACTGGGCTTTCGCGCGAGGACGCCTATCTGCTCTTCGTCCACAACGTTCAGGGAAATCTCGCGGTCAACCGTCTGCTCGGTTGGAAGCGGGGACCCGAGTTCGCCCACGCCCAGGAGCTGCTCAGCGCCTATTCCGAAGGGGGCATGCGAGCGGTATCGGCTCGTCACGATTTCCGTAGTTGATCTTGACTGTGGACTCCTTACAAGTCTTGCTCGAGATCGAGTGGAGACTGGGCCCTGCCGAATCGGAGCTATGGCGACCAAAAATGTTGCCAGAAGACGCCGTCGACGCTGTCTACGATGGGGCAGAGCTCGATGGCGGTTTGGCACAGTCTGTTTCGTCGGTTTCGCGGGGCGTTGATGGCGTGAAGGCGACCGTTGGGAAAAGCTCATTTCCGTGGGGAAGAAACTTCTCGGTGCGTAAAGCTCATCGGAGCGGGGATAGAGCTTTGTCTGCGGGGTATGAAATGCTGGCTAGCGGTTGCGACGCCTTGTTGCAGAAATGCCAACTGCCGCAACTACACCGCCGGCAATACTCAGGGCGGCTGCCATCGCGCCGTTGTCGCCCGTTGCGGGTAGGGTGGTCCCGGCTGGTTTAACCGCCGCTACTGCCTTGGTGGAAATGGGACTTGCCGTGGGCTTTTTTGCTTTGGGCTGCGGTGTGGGCTCGGGCTTGGTTTCCGGTTCGGGTTTGGAACCGCTCGTATCGGTTGCAATCAAGTGCACGTCACTGTCGAAGACGTAACGGATGTAGTAATCGTGCCGCGTCTCGTGCATAATCCCCTGCCCGCTGTCGAAGTCACGGTCAACGTGTGTGCCAAGGTAGGTTGAGCTGTTGAGGTTCAGCCTGTAAGGAATTTGGTCGTCGGCGTAACTGCCTGTAAAGACTACGGTTGCTCTAACGTGATTGTCGATCATGGTCAGGGCAATAGAGACGCTGGCCTCTTTGGGGTTCTCGGTTTTTATAAGGCTTTCGGTATCGGTGTCGATCTTGAAGAGGTGGACGGTGTCGTTAAACCCGTAGATGAAGTCCTCAGGTTTGTCGGGGAAGTCGTATACAAACGCCTCGTTCTGGACCAACATGAAAGCAGGGGGCAGCTCCAGGTCGTAGTAATGGTCGACAACGGTGGTAGCTGTGAAGTTGCCGTCTGTGTTGGTTTCGTCGCAAGTAACGGGCGTTGCGGCATCGGGTTCGGGCATTTCGGTCGCCAGTGCTGCGCAGGGTAGCAAAAGCAGCCCTGCCACAAGAATGCTTACTCCGAAGACAGCGACTCTGACACCTGTATGATGCATGGTGTTGCGGATAGACAGGCTGGTCGGTTTGCTCTGGGTTCGTGGTGCAACATGCTGTCCATACATAAGGCGCTCCTTGTTCGTAGGCCGGTTTCCGTGGGTCTATATTGCGCCTGTCCGATTCGGCCAGGTTCATACACGCGAACGCTCACGCGAGCAGGGAGAAAGCTCAAGTTAATTTTCCCACAGCCGACACTTCGCAAGCAACATTCAGCCCGCTTGATTCTTGGAGAGAGAATCAAGGTGGCCGGGGAGTTATCGGCCAATGGGATTGTGTCTAGAGGGCGCGAACAAGAGATATGGTCTGCAGGCGACTGAATAGCTCCATCTGTTTTGGTTACAACAAAATGTGTGCCGCGCGCCTGCGGCGCGAAGGAGGGAGATTCTTATGAATATCGTTGTATTGAGCGGCAGCCCGCGTAAGGGCGCAAATACCGATACCATGGTCGAGGCGTTTGCCGAGACCGCGCGTGAGGGCGGCAATACGGTCGAGGTCGTCCGCGTTGCCAGCAAGAAGATTGCCGGCTGCTTGGGATGCCAATACTGCTTTACCCATGAGGGCGCCTGCGTGCAGAAGGACGACATGGCCGGCGTGATCGAGTCACTGAAAGACGCAGATATGGTCGTCTTTGCCTCGCCTATCTACTGGTTCGATATCACCGCGCAGGAGAAGGCCGCCATTGACCGCCTGTACGCCTTTGGTGCTACGGGCTTCCCGTTCACCAAGACGGCCCTTTTGCTCGATAGCCACAGCGAGGGCGTCTATGATGCGGCGATCGCTATGTACAAGTCAACCTGCGCGTACTGCAAGTGGGAGGACCAGGGCATTGTCACCATCAGCGGTATGACCGAGCGCGACAGCATGGCATCGTCGCCCAAGTTGGAAGAGGTGCGAGAGCTCGCTCGCAAGCTCGCCTAAGGACAAGAAGAACGCATGGCAATCAGCACAAGCGGAAATGCTTGCTGCCCTTACCAAGAGGATTGCTGATTGCCATGCGCCGTCGCCCTTGCGGATAATCTTGGCGTGCTAGGAGGCCTTCTCGTTCAGGAACTCCCTGAACGCGGGGATGTCAAAGCCAACGAGACCACGCCCGCGCTCTCCGATGACGCCGTCCTCCAGGAGGCGGCGTTTATATTGACTTGCGTAGTTGCTGGCGACGCCCATGCGTTTGGCTATCTCCGAGACCCTGCTGGGGCCAGAATCGGGCAGCATCGCGAGCAAAAACTCAATGTCTTTATCGGAAAGCTCCCGATAGGTCGTTTCGAGAATTCGATCGCGCAGCTCCATGCGGGCAAGCAGAGAACCCTGCTGTACATCAGGTGCACTGATTTTGGGCGAGTTCTCCGAAACATCCCATGTGCGATATCCGACGAGCTGCATCATATAGGGAAATCCGTCGACGGCCTTCACAGCATTCTCGAGCGCTCCTGGTGTGATTGAACGTCCTCCGGCCTCAACGGTTTTGCGAAACGCGTTTGCAATCTCAACATCAGTGATTCGTCCCAGCTGATGATACTGGGAGCGCCTGAGGAACGAGACGGAATCGTTGCGCAGCAGTGCCGATACTTTGTAGGGCAGTCCTGCCATGAGTAGGGCAACTTTTTTACCTTCGCGTACAAAGTGCTGGTAAACAGAGGCAAATTGAAGCATTTCTTCGAGATCGACGGTGACTTCATCGATGGTGATGAGAAGTCCGATGTCATGTTTTTCGAGTTGCTTAAAGATGCCATTCATGCGCGTGCGCCAGTTGCCCTGAGCCTCTTGAGCATATGTCCAATCGATGCCCACTGGGCCAATTTGAACACCGTTTATGCGCGCGTGAGGCTGTGAGAGGTAGCTATCTGCGGCTTCTTTGGTTCGCTCGATAATATCTTCGAGCATGTCTGGCATGGCGGAGACATTTGCTGCGATCCAGCCGTGTTCAAGCGCCGTTTCTGAAAGGAGCGAGAGAAGCGCCGTCTTGCCCGTTCCCCTTGCGCCAGTAAAAATGGTCGACAGGTTGGGATCTCCCGGGCCGTTGATAAAGCCACGGTTGATGTCACGCAGGATATGCTCGCGACCCGCTAGAAAGGGAGGGACGCTTCCGAACGTCGGGGTAAAGGGGTTCTTGCTGTACTCCATGGTAGCTCCTTTGCAAGTTTTGCTAATTTTTGCAAGTTTTGCTAACTTTTGCAAGTTTTGCTAACGACTGACCAAAGGGCATCGAAGCAGTGACGCTGACATTTTTTACGCAGAAAATAAGCAGAAATCAATTTATCTGCGTTAAAAAATAGTTGAGAAGAAAAACGACGAGTCCCGGGCGCAATGCCGTTGCGTTCCGGGCCTCGTCGCTTTGCGAAGTATCTAACGATCTCGTTGCCGTGGTACCTAGTCAAACAAGCTCGGCATGTCGTTTTCCTTCATGAGGGCACCGGCGGAGGGCAGGCTCTGCGCGGTGAACTTCTCGGCCGAGACGCCGGCGCCAAGAATCTCCTCGGTCGTGCCGACGGTGGTGACCGAGCGGCCCTTCTTGGCCGTAAAGGCCTGGACGCCCTGCGTGTTGGTGGTCGTCTTGGTCTTGAGCAGCGACGTGTTGAAGTTCATCAAACGATAGTCGCTCGAGACCAGCGCGATGTCGCGATCCTCCTTGAGCACCTGGGCATACAGCAGCTTGCTGCCACCGTAGATGGCGTTCTTGAGGCGCTTGCGGTTGGTCTTGGTGACGTATCCGGCAAGCGCGACGCGCACCACGCGGCCGTTCTCAAAGACAAACAGCACGTCGGCCTTGTAGTCCTCGGGGTCGATGACCCAGATCACGCTCTCGTCGGGTTCCATCTCAAGATCGGTCGGCAGGTACGAGCCCAGCTGGGCCGACTTGGTGTCCTCAAATGCCGCAACCTTGCACTTGTACACCTGGCTCTTGTTGGTAAACACGAGCAGCTCGTGCGTGTTGGAGGACGGGAACTCGATAAAGGGTTTGTCGCCGTCCTTGTACTTGAGCGTGGTCGCCTTTTTGAGTACGCGGTCCGTCATCTTCTTAAGGTAGCCATCGCGCGAGAGCATGATGGTGACCGGGTACTCCTCGACCTCGGGCTCCAAGCTTACTTCGATAACCTCATGGGGCTCGATCCTGCCCGTGCGGCGCGGCATCACGTACTTCTTGTTGACCGCGGCCAGCTCGTCGCTGATGACCTTCTTGATGTTCTCCTCGCTGGAGAGGATCTCCTCAAGCTCGGCAATCTCACCCTCAAGCTTAGCGATGTCCTTGGTGCGGTTGAGGATGTACTCCTCGTTGATGTTGCGGAGCTTGAGCTCGGCAACAAACTCGGCCTGGGTCTCGTCGATGTCGAAGCCGCGCATAAGGTTGGGCACGACCTCGGCCTCGAGCTTGGTGCCGCGGATGATGGCGATGGCCTTGTCGATGTCGAGCAGAATCGCCTCGAGGCCGTGCAGCAGGTGCAGGCGCTCGGACTTTTTTCCCAGGTCAAAGTTAATGCGGCGACGCGTGGACTCAATACGCCACTTGACCCACTCGTGCAGGATCTGGCGCACGCCCATAACACGGGGATAGCCGTCGACGAGTACGTTGAAGTTGCACGAGAACGAATCCTGCAGCGTGGTCGAGCGATAGAGCTTGGCCATGAGCTTGTCGGGGTCGACACCGCGCTTAAGGTCGATGGCGATGCGAAGGCCCGAAAGGTCGGTCTCGTCGCGGATGTCGGCGATCTCCTTGACCTTGCCCTCTTTGGAGAGCTTGACGATGCGCTCGATGATGACATCGGTCTTGGTGGTGTAGGGAATCTCGTAGACCTCGATGATGCGCTCTTCGGGAATCCAGCGCCAGCGGGAGCGAATCTGGAAGCTGCCAAGGCCGGTCTCGATGATCTTTTCCATCTCCTCGCGGCGGTAGATAATCTCGCCGCCGGTCGAGAAGTCGGGCATGGGCATGTACTCGAGCAGGTCGCAATCGGGATCCTGCAGGTAGTGCATGGTGGCGGTGCAGACCTCGTTGAGATTGAAACCGCAGATGTCAGAAGCCATGGCGACGCCGATGCCCTTGTTGGCTGAGACGAGGATATTGGGGAATGTGGTGGGCAGCAGGCGCGGCTCCTTCATGGCGCCATCGTAGCTGTCGACGAAGTCGACCGGGTCCTTGTCGATGTCCTTGAAGATCTCGGCGCTGATGGGGGAGAGCTTGGCCTCGGTATAACGCGAGGCGGCGTAGCTCAGATCGCCCGAATAGTACTTGCCAAAGTTGCCCTTCGACTCAACGAACGGCGCGAGCAGCGCTTCGTTGCCCGTCGCCAGGCGCACCATCGTCTCGTAGATCGCGGCGTCGCCGTGTGGGTTGAGCTTCATGGTCTGGCCCACAATGTTGGCGCTCTTCTGGCGCTCGCCCTTGAGCAGACCCATCTTGTACATGGTGTAGAGCAACTTGCGGTGCGAGGGCTTAAAGCCGTCGATCTCGGGAAATGCACGCGAGACGTTGACGCTCATAGCGTAGGGCATGTAGTTGACCTCGAGCGTCTGCGTGATCGGCTGATCGGTGACCTCGGAGTGCAGGCCGATGACGTTCTCGGCGTTAACCTGTTTTTTCTTTGGCTGGTTCTTCGTCTTCTTCTTTGCCACGATATCCTCTTGAACTTCTTATGGGCCGTCGTTATCGATTTGCTGCTACTGCAGGTCCAGCTGGTCCAGGTATTCCTTGCCGTGCTCGGAGATGTGGCGCTTGCGGCCCGCCTCGTCGTTGCCCAGCAACAGGTTGAACATGGTTTCCATCTTGGTGACGTCCTCGGGCTCCACCTTGATCAGGCGACGCGTCTCGGGGTTCATGGTGGTGAGCCACATCATGTCCGGATCGTTCTCACCAAGACCCTTGGAGCGGTTGATGGAGCACTTCTGGTCGCCGATCTCCTTAAGGATGCCGTTCTTCTCGAGCTCGGTGTAGGCAAAGTAGGTCTTCTCTTTGCAGTTGATCTCGTAGAGCGGCGACTCGGCGATATAGACGTAGCCCTCGTCGATAAGCGTGGGCACCAGGCGGTAGAGCATGGTGAGCACGAGCGTGCGGATGTGGTAACCGTCGACATCGGCGTCCGTACAGATGATGACCTTGTTCCAGTTGAGGTTGTCCAGGTCAAAGGCACCGAGGTTCTTGATCCGCTTGTCCTTGATCTCCACGCCGCAGCCCAGCACGCGCATGAGGTCCATGATGATGTCGGACTTAAAGATGCGCGGATAGTCCTCCTTCAGGCAGTTGAGGATTTTGCCTCGGACGGGCATGACGCCCTGGAACTCGGCATCGCGCGAGGTGCGAATGGCGCCTGCTGCCGAGTCGCCCTCTACGATGTAGATCTCGCGGCGGCTCTTGTCCTTGGAGCGGCAGTCGATGAACTTCTGCACGCGGTTGGCCATGTCGGTCTTTTGCTGCAGGTTGGTCTTGATGCTCTGACGCGTCTTCTCGGCGTTCTCGCGTGAGCGCTTGTTGATGAGCACCTGCTCCATGATCTTATTGGCGGCGTCCTTGTTCTCGATTAGGTAGGTCGAGAGGCGCTCCTTAAAGAAGGCAGTCATGGCCTGCTGGATAAAGCGGTTGTTGATGGCCTTCTTAGTCTGGTTTTCGTAAGACGTCTGGGTGGAGAAGCAGTTGGTCACTAGCACCAGACAGTCCTGGACGTCCTGCCACTTAATGCCGCTCTCGTTTTTGTTGTATTTGCCCTGTTGCTTAATGTAGGCATCGATGGCGCTGGTCAAAGCGCTGCGGGCGGCCTTTTCGGGCGAACCGCCGTTCTCGAGCCACGATGAGTTGTGGTAGTACTCCTGCATCATGAAAGTGCGCGAGAAGCACATGCAAGCAGTGATTTTTACGTTGTAATCGGGCAGGTCTTCGCGATCGCGACCGCGGCGGTCGGCCTCGATAAAGAAGGGCTCGGTAAGGTAGTCGGCACCGACCTTCTCGAGCACATAGTCCTCGATGCCCTTGGGGTAGCAAAAATCCTCTTCGGTAAATTCGCCATCGTCGCCCTCGATGCGCAGGCGGAAGGTCACGTTGGCGTTGACCACGGCCTGGCGGCGCATGGTCTCGCGATACCAATCGTGGGGGATGCTGATGGAGGTAAAGACTTCAAGATCGGGGCGCCACTTGATGGTGGTGCCGGTACGGTCCTCGTTGCTGGGCTCAATCTCGAGTGCCTTCTTTTTGGCACCGACGACCTTGCCCTTCTTAAAGTGCAGGGAGTACTTGTTGCCGTCGCGCCAAACCGTGACGTCCATGTACTCGGATGCGTACTGGGTCGCGCACGAGCCCAGGCCGTTGGTACCGAGCGAGAAGTCGTAGTCGCCGCCCTGGTTGTTGTTGTACTTGCCGCCGGCGTAGAGCTCGCAGAAGACGAGCTCCCAGTTAAAGCGCTTCTCGGAAGGGTTCCAGTCGAGAGGGCAGCCACGGCCGTTATCCTCTACCTGAATGGAGCCATCGCGAAAGGCGGTAAGGGTGATGAGCTTGCCGTAGCCCTGGCGTGCCTCGTCAACGGCGTTGGACAGAATCTCGAAGGCGGCATGCGCGCAGCCATCGAGTCCGTCCGAGCCAAAGATAACGGCAGGGCGAAGACGTACGCGTTCCTCGTCTTTGAGCTGGCGGATGCTGTCGTTACCATAGTTTGCGGTGTTTTTTGCCATACTCGCTCTCTCGGTGCTCCTTTGCTGCGTTTAAGTCATATAGATAGTCAAGGTAGCATAGCCCAGCCCACAGACGATTCCAACCAACACGAAATCCATCGAACAATCGTTCGGAGTATATAGACTGATAATACGATATTGGAAAAAATAGCTGAATGAAATCAATAGATATTTGATTCCATTTAGTAGAACCTCATATATACTAAACAAAAACGAATCAGAAGAGCTTTTATTTAATAGAACGGTGATGAT
Organism: uncultured Collinsella sp.; assembly: GCA_900543595.1. Taxonomy (GTDB): domain Bacteria; phylum Actinomycetota; class Coriobacteriia; order Coriobacteriales; family Coriobacteriaceae; genus Collinsella. The sequence continues at coordinate 17,823 of UQRX01000030.1, forward strand.
ATGAAGATTATCGAACGTCCTCAATATATGGAAGCGCTTCTTGGCGCTAAGGGAACGCCGGACATCAAGGTTATTACCGGCATTCGTAGGTGCGGCAAATCTGTTCTACTGGAAGCTCTTGCCGATCGCATTCGTGAGGCCGGCCCCGATGCCAATATTATCCGCATCAATTTCAATCTTCTCGAATTCGAGGAACTAACGGATTATCGAGCATTGCATCGCTACGTTGAGGAAAGCTATTGCGAGGGCCTCGATAACATTGTGATGATTGATGAGGTGCAAACCTGCGTTGGGTTCGAAAAAGCGGTCAATAGCCTTCATGCATCGGGTAAATACGATATCTACGTTACTGGCTCCAACGCATTCTTGCTTTCGAGTGACTTGGCGACGCTTTTTCGCGGGCGGACATATGAGGTCGAAGTATTTCCGTTCTCCTTGCTTGAGTTTTCGACATATCACGGAATTCATAACCCGGACGAAGCGCTTGACCGATATTTGAGAGAGGGCGGAATGCCTGGCTCGTATTTGTATCCTAGCGAGCGAGCTCGCTATCGATATATTGCGAACGTGCTAGATGTCTTGGTTTTGCGTGATGTGGAAGAAAAGCATGGGGTTCGTAACAAAGTGCAACTAGAACGTGCGTGCGATTTCCTAATGGACAATATCGGTAACATATCTTCTGTTAGTGGGATTGCGGCTGCGCTGGATGCTGCCGGAACGCGCGTTTCCGTGGCAACGCTCGCCCAGTACCTCGGATACTTTTGCCAGGCTTTTGCGTTCTATCGAGTGCGCCGCTATGACGTAGGTGGTAAAAAGTACCTCGCTTCGGGTGATAAATACTATTTATCGGATCATGCAATCAGATACGCAAAACTTGGAACTAAAAAACTCGACTTCGGGCATGTATATGAAAATATGGTCGCTTTAGAGCTCCTAAGACGCGGTTGGGAAATCTATATCGGGGTGCTTTATAAGAAGGAAATCGACTTCGTGGCAATTCGTCGCGATGAGCGAGTGTATATCCAAGTTAGCGATGACATTTCGCGTCAGGAAACCTTTGAGCGCGAAGTGGCACCTCTGCTTGCGATACGTGATGCGTATCCCAAGATGGTCATTGCGCGAACAAAGCACGAGGCTGTTGATTATGAGGGGATTAAGGTGGTCGACCTCGCCCGATGGCTGATGGGGGAGGGGTCGGATGTCGAATAGCGGGCGGTGATAGTTTACGCTCGCGTTTACTCGGACAAAACCGAGTCGGTTCTGTCCGAGTAAGTTTGAATAGCGAATTGAAATTGTTATGTCCACATGGCGATGGCGAACATGATTTCCATAATGACAGATATAGTTGACATCTTCTGATGGATGCAATATATTTCTGTCATGTTGCAACGGATATTTGTCCATTACTACGAAAGGAGTTCCATGCCGGGCAAAAAGAACCTACGCATGAAGGCGGCGCGCGCGGCGGTTGGCCTTTCGCAAGCTGACTTGGCCGAGGCCGTGGGCGTTACGCGCCAGACCATCGGCCTGATCGAGGCGGGCGGCTACAACCCCACGCTCAATTTGTGCGTGGCAATCTGTAAAGCGCTACGCGTTACGTTGAACGACTTGTTTTGGGAAGACGAAAACGACGTCGACCCTGACGCTCTTTAGGAGTTCGCTATGAAATTTGAAGATTTAAAACTCGTGCAAAAGTGGCGTGAATATGCCGGCCCAAAGGACGAGCGCCTGGAGGCTGAGAGCGCGAAGATCTACAAGATTGGTTTCGTGCTGCTTTCGTTTGGCATGTTGATGATCTTTTTCTACCAGTTTATAGCTCGACAGGTTGCGTGGGTTCACAGCGACGCCAGTGAAATGCCGCATGGCTTTGCAACGCCGTTCGAGGCAGCCATGTATTTGTGGCTCGTTTTCGTGATGTTGATTTGCGCAGGACTGCAAACGCGGAAGGGCTATGTCGATACCAATCGTTTTGGGCAAACCGAGCATCTTCCTGTTGGATATTTCCTGCTTGTCAGCGGCCTTAGCGGCGCCGCGTTCGCGCTTGTTATTGCTGCAATGCGCTGTATCGCTGAGGCGCAGATCGTACCGCTCGAAAGCGTCTTTTGGTTGGCGAACCTGGCCACGGGCGTGTTCTGCGGTGCGACGATTTTCGCGGCCACGTTTGCTGCCCTGTGCGCAACGTTTTTCACGGCGAAAAGACGCCGCGCCAAGCTCGAGGCAGAACTCGACTCCACTGACGACATCTAATGCGTAATGGGCCGGCTCTGGGTATCCAGAACCAGCCCATTTGATGTTCGATGAGCCGAGTCGGCGTCTCTCACAAAAGTAACTAGGAGCTAGCGAGGCCTATCCGAATTGACCTCATTGGCGGTGTCGGTTTCGAGCGCCGTGCGGCGGGCGCTGTAGGCGATAAGGCCGGCGCCTGCCGCGGCGAGTGCTGCGGCGGCTGCCGTGAGGGGAGCGTTGGCATCGCCCGTGCCCGCAAGCGCGCCCGCTTTTCCGGAGCGCTTGTCATTGTCGTGGTCCTTGCCACTGCCGGAGCCGCTTCCGCCGGAGCCGCCGCCCTCGTCAGTACCGCCGCCGCTCGGGCCGCCATCGCCGTCTGCTGTCATCGGGGCGTCGTGAAGTCCTGTCGTATCCGCGCTGCCGCATACGCCGACCTGAACTTCTGAGCGCTCGCATGCCGCGTCGGGCACATGAAGCTCGTGCAGTACGGCACCCAGCGCCGAGTTTGCGCCCGGTCGAATTTCCTCGAGCGTTACGGGATCGAGCGCCACCAGATTGCGCGCCTTCGCATACAGCGTCACACGTTTGCCCACTTCGTCGCTCCAACTCTCGGGGATGGCGAAGCTCATGCGGAACTGTGCCGTGCAACCCGGTGCCAGCACGGCGTTGCCGTTGTCGGCTACCAGCGGGTGCGTTGCAAAACGTGCGCCCAGCGTCTCGAGCGCGTACTTCACGTGTGCCATGTCGTTGGCCGAAGCGTCCTCGGCAAGCTCTGGATCGTAGATCGAAACCATGCGTGCGTTCGCTCCGAATCCGATGGATGCGCTGGAGAACGGCTGGCTGGAGCCCTCTCGGTACAGATCAATCGTGCCAGCGGTCAGCAAGGTGTTGCCGTCGTTTCGCACCGTGACCATGAAGGATTCGCCTGCTGCTCCGGGCACCACCGCGCCCGAGGTAGCGACCGCGCCCGTCGGAGTGGCACACGCCACCAAGGGCACTTCGATGCCGTGCAGCTCTGCCTCGCTCTTCTCCGCGCTCACAATGTGCGTGGCGAGTGCGGAGAGCATGCCTCCCGACGTCAAAAATGTCGTTATCTGATCGACGGGACGGTCCAGCTCGCACATCACGAACGGCTCCGTGAACAGATCGCCTGCCAAGGTGCTGGCGAAGATGCGGAAGTGCTTGCCCATCACTGCTACCGGGTTGCCTTCTTCGTCGTAGGTTTGCCCCACCTTGCCATCGGTGTTCTCTACATAGAGCACGCACCTGCCGTTGTTGCTTACGCTAAACGACGCCGGGCCACAGCCTGCGGCACCCACGGGCTGCGTTGCAAATGCCGATGCGCCTCGCGTCCAAGTAATATGCTGCAGCTGCTCGTTGACGGTGGCCAAAAAGCCCGAATGTTGTGGCCACGGCACCGCATGGGGTACCGTGGCGTCTGGTGGCATAACGCCCCAGCCCGCAATGGACTGGCCGATCACGGCGTACGATGCGCAGCCGCAACCGTCTGCGGTCTCGTACGCAACGGGCACCACCATTTTGCCGTTGATATTTTCGGGCTCGGCCAGCTCGATACTCGACGGTGCTTGCGGAAAGCGGAGAACTTGGCGGAACGTCAGGCTGTCGCCCAAATCGTCCGACCACAGGGTAAAGCACTCCAGCGCAACCTCAGCCTCGCTGCCGAGCGCCTTCTCTGCGGTAGCTCCGCGGCGGTGGAGGTAGGCACCCGACAGGCGCCCGTCGACCAGCGTCTTGCCCACCGTGATACGCGGACACTGCGGGCAATGGTAGCCATCCTCTTGCAGGCGGCCGCGCGAAATGCTGCGCCATGACGTATGCGACACCACGCGAACTCCGCCGTTGCTTATGCGCAGGCGCACAACGGACAGTATGCCGGATGTGCTCGCCGCATCGAAAAGGGTGTTGTCGCCGTCGCGGCGCTCGCCCGAGACCAGCAACACGTAGGCGTCCTGGTTTCCTCTTCCGTCCGTATATTCCACCACGTCGAAGTCGTAATCGTATATACCGTCGCGCTCCACGTCGCCCTCGCCAAACCCAAGGGGAAAGTCCACGGGCGTGGGAGCGGACCACGTGCCGTTTGCCTTTGTGTGCACCACCAGGCGCGAGCGGCCATTGTCGCCGTAGCGCACCGAGGCGATACGGAACAGGCATTCTACGCCGGCAATCATTGCCAGCTTCATGTGAGCTTCGCTGAGCACGCCAGTAAACAGCACGTTGTCGCTCGAGGGCTTGATGCCGCCACGCTCGTCCTCCGATACACCGGCAGAATTGGCGTTGGGGTCCGCAACGGCGTTCGTTGCCTGCCTGATGTAGGTGTACTCATACATCGGTGCGGCATTTTCGTCGTTTTCCATCAGCGCGTGGACGAAATGTTCGACCTGTCCCGTGTCGTCGCTCTCCGCGTCCGCCTCGAGCTCAATGCGCGTGACCGCTTGATCCCAATCGCGTACGGTAGGCGCGATGTTCATCGCGGCGGCTGCAACCTCGGCGCGTGCGAGCAGCTCGGAATTGGTGACGATGGTGGCCGACGCGATAAACTGCGGCACACCACCTGCCTCGGCGTTGCCGGGCGTGCCGAAGCGGGCATCCAGCGTGTAGGGCGTATCTCCACCCAATGCGAGCTCAGAGCGCTGGAGCACATACTGGTCGCCATTGTTCACCGACATATTCCACGAATCGATGAGTGTGGGCCACGACCCCGACCAAGCCTTGGTGGTCCACTTGAACATTACGAACTGGAGTATCACATCGACATCGACGTCTGCACCTACGCGCAGTCGCGGAAGCTGGTGTCCATCTGCCTTCTCATACCCAATGAACAGCGTGAGGGATGCGGCGCCGCGCACGGCAGACGAGGCGACGCCTGCAACGCCGGCGCCAAAGGTGACGGCAAGCCCGATCTGGATGGTGAACGAGCCCGACGTGTTTGAATAGTCGAGCGAAATGTTTTTAAAAAACGCCGCGCCGCTGCCGTGCGTGTGGGCACCCACGGCGAGCGCCAGCTTCGCCAGCACCCAGGGGTTGACGTTTAGGAAAAACGGCACCGGTCCTAGGGTAAACTGCTCGGTCCAATTGAGATCGGTTCTTACCTGGAAGAGGGCCTTAATATTGCCGTATGCGGGGTCGTTGTTGTTACCCCAGGTTTTGCCCACCCAATCGTAGGCGAGCGATCCGTACAGCTGTGTGGCGATATCCATCGTGAACAGCGGCGTGCAATGGTGGCGAAGGAGCTTGGTGTTTCTTGGATCGGTGCCCGAACCGGCACTCATACTTTTGTACTGATTCCACTTCCCCTCCATCTCGTCGAGGTAGCGGTTTGCCTGCTTGGCACCCGACTCGCGCGGTGACTTCTTCCAGTACTCCGGATCCGGATTGCCCGAATCGTTCATGTAGCCGACCGGTTTGTATCCTCCGCCAAACAGCACGTATCCAGCAAACGAGAAATCGAACAAAATGGGGAACGAGGGCATCCAGCACGTGAACTTATTGCCGCCGATGCCGGGAAACGCCGCTGGGAAATCAAACGGGGTGATCTCTTGGTCCATGGTAGTGGGGACGATAGTGGTCGAGCCCGATTCCGCCTTTGCGGCCGGCGCGGTGACAACGGCCATGGGGGAGGAGAGCGTATAGGTCTTGCCCTGGTAGTCGAGGACAAAGCGCAACTTGCATCCTTCTTCCAGAAGGCCCGAAGCTGCATCGAGGAACGTGTCTTCAAGCGTGAACGTTGCCAGATTATCCGAATCCGATGCACTGGCCTTGACTTGGCCAATCTGAGTGACGGTTTCGGATGAGCTGCCCGTGGCAGGCGTCACTTTGTTGATGCGCAGCGTTGCCTGTCCGCCCTGTGGCAGATGTGCCTGAACGGTAAAGGCGTGCGTATCGGGCTGCTCGTTTGCCGTGTCGTCCTTCGGCAATGCCATAAACGTGGCGTCGGCGTACTGAATGTCCCATTCGTCGAACGTGAGCTGTCGAAAGTACGGCTCGCCATCGGAGAGCGGACGTGTGGGTGCGGTAATGGCGGTGCCGCCCTGGATACGCGCAAGGGGAATCTCGACATCGCGGTAGCCCGCCATGCTAATGGAGATGCCGCCGTTAAAGTCGTACGCGTCAAGGAGCGTTGCCTCGTCCACGTAGCCTTCCGAAAGAGGGGCGACCTCAAAGATGGCCGTGCCTTCCTCATCGGTAGTGGCGGAGAGCTGCTTGCCCGCGGCATAACGCGATGCGAGCGTGACCTGGGCTCCCTTGATGGGCATATTCTTGTTGGCGACGTCGACCACGACCACACCAAACATGGTGCGCGAGAGGACGAGCACCCTGAAGGGGTCTTCTTCGTCGGCATAGGCCGCGGTGGGCGCGAACGGCAGCAGGAAGGCATTTTCGCTTCCCGGCACGCGAGGCAACATAATGCTCGCTAGCGAGGACGCTCCAGCAACAAGTAACGAACGGCGATCAAGCATCTTGGGCTCCCATCCCGCAAATATCGGTGGAAATAATCCAATTTTGCGAGAAGACGCTTCGTGGCGGTAGTGCCGTTCAAGGGTCAAAATGTCCAAATTGATCGAGCGAAGCGCCGGGTTCCGGAACGCGTTCGATGCGCTTGGCAGCCCGGTCGCTAACGCAACATATGCGCGACCAGCTCGGCGCGAGTTCCGATACCAAGTTTGGCATACACTCCTGATAGGCGGTTTTTAACGGTACCCGGCGACACACCCATATGACGAGCGATTTCGGCGTTGGTCCATCCGCGGCAGGCGAGCATGGCCATGGTGAACTCTGTGGTCGTCAGGTCGTCAGCAACGTCCTCGCCCGAATCGGGGTTGTGGATGCGCCGCCAGCCGTAGCTGAATCGATACGTAATCTCGATGATGCGTGCGAAATCGTCAGGATATTGCGATTTTAGGCATGTCTCGATGAGTCCCTGCAAAAGGCCGTGGTGTTCGCCGATGAGCTCGATAAGGCCGTCGGGGCGCGCAATGTCCCAAGCAGCTCCGAAGTGCGTTTTTGCGGCGTCGATGTCCTTGAGGCTCATGCATGCCATGGAAGCTGCCAGGTGCAGGAATAGTTCCGAGATGGGATAGCTTCCCTGTTTCATAATCAGGGCGTTTTCCGCCATGCCTAGGCTGCGGCCATATTCGCCGCGCAGGTACAGGGCATGCGCCATCACGTAGCTGGCGAACAGGCGTAGGCCTTCGGGCAGATGCGCCGCAAGCGGATAAAACTCTTCGGCAGAATACGGGGAAGACAAGTGCAACAGGACGCTTGCGGCCGAGGCGAACAGGATATGCGTGGCGTGGACGGCGGGTGATTCCTCGTCAGTTGGCGTATCAAGGATGCCCGCAAGACAACGGCGGGCGTCGGCGATACGGTTGAGCGACAGACTGGCGTATCCGCAGATAAAGCATGCGGAATAGCGCAGCGCGGAATCGGTGGCGTCAAGATAGGGACGCGCCGTCTTGGCAGCGAGGGCGGCCTGTCCGCGAAAGTACAGCGCTTCTGCCGTGGCGATGGTGCGTGAATCGGGGTCGGAAATGCCTGCAACCGCAGCGTCAATCTGCCCCGGCACAAAGGCAGTGCACATCAACGGCATGGGAACGCATGGGTAGCCATCGCAGTCCATCTTCCATCTCCCAACAGCTGACAACAATGCAGCAATTGTACTCCTGTTGTTCGGGACTGGAATTTGTGGGTATCGCCGACGATTATGCCGAACGTATAAAGGAAGACTAGCGGCTCTCTTGAACCCGAGGTCGAAGGGGGCGTTGTACAAGGCATATGGGGCCGAGTGGAAGTGGATCAAAAGAGCGTTACTTGACGTTTCATGCATAATGCCAACCGCCCCGCGACATCACGTTCGCAGCGCGCAGGGGCCGGAGAATCTTCGCGATGAGAGTTGACGTCTAATACCTTGCATCGTATAGTGTGTATAGCATAGTATATGACGAGAGGAGGTGTGCGGATGGAGGCCCAGATGAAGCGCGGCTTCCTGGAGGCCTGCGTGCTCGCGGCCGTCTCCGGCGAGGAGTCCTACGGCTACCAGATCGTGAAGGACGTGCCGGCGAGCATGGGGCTCACGGAGTCGACGCTCTACCCGCTGCTCAAGCGCCTGGAGAAGGCCGGGTGCATCACGGCGCGCTCTGCCGAGCACAACGGGCGGCTGCGCCGGTACTACCGCATCACGGACGATGGGCGTGCGCGCATCGAGGAGTTCCTGGCCGAGTGGCCGTCCGTACGGGAGATTTACGCATACGTTGAGGGGGCGCACCATGACGCGCGATGAGTTTCTGGGCCGGTTGGGCGAGCTGCTTGCCTGCCTGCCGGCCGAGCAGGTGGAGGAGACCAAGGCGTTCTATGCGGAGGCCATCGCCGACCGCATGGAGGACGGTATGAGCGAGGAGGAGGCCGTGGCCGCCATGGGCGCCCCCGGCGAGGTTGCCGAGGTCACGCTCGACGACC
>UQRX01000031.1:0-25788 GCA_900543595.1 uncultured Collinsella sp.
GACGCGCATCGCAGCCGCGTCGCCCACCTGCGTCTTTGGCGGCCGAGACGTCATCGCCAAGAGCAACGCCGGCTTTAACGTCGTCGACCTGCTGAGCTAACGCACAAAGGCAGATTTTTGGGACATGCCTAAAAATCTGCCTTTTCTTATCCGCCGCTTGGGCGGGCCAGCTCAGCCCGTCCCACCAGTTTTGTCTCGATCTGTAACATCTAGACAGCGATATCGGCTCCAGATGTTACAGATCGAGACGTTTCCAAATGGCGCCGGCTCTTTGTCTCGATCTGTAACAGCTAGGCCCATTTTTGCCGAGTTACTGTTACAGATCGAGACAAACCGCCGCAGACACCCGCCCTTCAGCAAAAACCACCCAAAGGTGTCTGTCCCTTTGGGTGGTTTGCAAGTGGGCCGCTACTTGATAAACGGGTTCAGTCTGGCCGCCAGCGGATCGAGCTTGTACATGGTTGCAAAGCACTCACGACCATAATCGGAGTCATTGCTCCAGCTACCCTGGTCAACGTCGTACTCTGCATCCAGACGAATCCACTCCTCCGGCTTGTTCTTCTCGTGCTTGCTGCAGAAGTAGCGCTGGTACTCGACCTCGTGCTCAAACTCAAACTCGGCATCCGAACCGCGGCCGGCATACTCGTCGACCGACGTCAGGTTGCCGTGCTCGTCGTAGTAGAACTCCGCATAGCCGCCGCGCTCGGAATCGATCCTGTCGAGCTTTCCGTCGCTGTACGAATAATCTACCGCGGCATACGAGTTCAGCGAGCCGTAATCGTTGCCGTGCGAGTCATATGCCACAGGCGAGATACGCGAAATGTTACCGTCCTTGTCGTACTCGTAGCCCGCGGTGATCGTCCACATGGTGCCCACGGTGTCGCCCTGACAGTCCAGCGTAAAGGACGTCACGCGATCCTTGTCGTATCCGTACGAATACACGACCGTCCGAGGATTGCCCGGGCTGGTATCGGTATTGGTCACCATGTTGCCGTCCTGATAAATATACGTGCTCGCGCTCTCGCCGTAACCCGCATGGGTCGTCTTGTTGATCAGGTTTCCGTCCGCGTCGTAGGCAAACGTCGTGGTGCTCGACGAATCGCTAATGTCGGCATCGCAATCGATGCGCGTGACGTTACCGTCGGCGTCGTACGTAAACGTGTTGACGTTCTCGTAACCGCCCGCCAGATCTTCCTCAATCTCCGAAATGCGATGTGTCTCGTCATGTTCGACGCTGTAGCTTACGCCGCCACCTTGCTTGACGGCAGACGTGAAGCCCGTAACGTAACCGTTCTCGTCACGCTCGATCTCGTAGATATCGCCGTACTGGTCCGATTTATCGGTGCCTTCGTAGGACACCGGCAGCCACAGCTCGTCAAGCTGTGTGTCTTTAATGCCGCTAACCTTCGTATCCTGCGGCAGTTCCAACGTGGCGAGCTTCTTTTTGCCCGAAAGATCGACGCTTTTGAGCTCCCCGGCATTTGAAAGGTCGAGCTTCTCGATGTTGTCGCAGCCGTCCAGGTTAACGACGGTGACATTACTCGCCGAGTTAAGCTCAACGGTTTTAAGGTCTCCGCAGCCCGAGAGGTCCAGGTTGACGAGCTTGTCGTCGCCGGACTCCACTGTAACGATATTGGGGAATGTCTTGCCCAGGCCCTGCGTCGATGCGATGCCGTCCAGCTCGACCGATGTCACCGCCTTGGCCTCGTCGCGTGAGATGCGGCCGTCACCGTTAGTGTCGTACTTGGTCGAGACAAGCGCACGCATGCCGCTGTCCGGGAAGGTTTTCTCATCGATTGGGGTGGTCGCGACCTGGGTGAAGTAGAACAGCGCGCCACCGCCGATGCCGGCAGCCACGGCAAGCACCGCGGCGAGAGCAATGAGGGGCTTCTTGGAACGCTTGCGCCGCGCGGGCTGCTGAACGGGCACGTATTGCTGGGGAGCGGGTGCGGCAGGCTGGGGTTGCTGCGTGGCCGCGATCTGGTCGGGTGCTACGGGCGCGCCGCATACGGGGCAAAAGAGGGCGTCGTCGACAAGCGGCGTGCCGCACGAGCGACAAAACATGGCGGGCTCCTTTCGGTTCATTCCTTCCACCATGAAGGTAAACCCAAAAATGCAGCCCTTGTTGCGCAACATTCAGCCCAAACCACCGCAAAGGGGCGCAGTTCACAGGCGCCTTTGTGTTGGTTCGAACACTTGTTCTATACATACACATGTTCTATAGTAGGCGTGCTTGCATCGGACTTAAATTGCAACTAGGATATAGTTGCAGACTGTGAGGCGGGATGACTCGGACCGATAAACTCATCGCCCAACTGCTTAGCTGCCCTTCGACGTATCGGTATACCGATTTTTTAAAAGTCATGGCTTCATATGGCTTTGAAATGGACAACAAAGGCAAGACATCCGGATCGCGCGTTCGCTTCTACAGGCCATCGGATGGCAGGATGTTCGTAATGCACGCGCCACATCCATCTGACGAATTGACAGCGGGGACCATTCGAAACATCGTTCGATTTCTGCAAGATGTCGGAGGTAGTCATGAGTAACGTTTTGGCATACAAGGGTTATTTCGCCCCAGTCGAGTTCGATGCCGAACAGCGTGTGCTAACAGGTATGGTCACCGGCATTAGGGACGCAATCATATTTGAAGGCTCCACGGCTGAAGAAGTGGAGCAATGCTTCCACGACGCCGTCGACGATTACCTTGAGTTTTGTGCCGAGAAGGGCAAGGAACCCGAGCGGGCTTTTAAGGGGTCGTTCAACGTAAGAACAGGCTCTGAGCTCCACAAGCAAGCGGCGCTGGCAGCGGCAAAGAAGGGTGAGTCACTCAATAAGTTTGTGACTGAAGCGATCGCCGCGGCGTTATAGCATTAACGCATAGGCCCAAACAACCACAAAGGGAGCAGTTCACAGGCATATTTGCGGTGGCTTTACTGCCCATATCGCGTTTGCCCAGATAAAACCTGACAAAATAAACCTGTCCCTTTTTGGTAGGCTGGGAGATGAGGCCGGGATGGATAAGGCTGAGTTGCGGCGGGCGGTGATTGCCCGGCGCAATGCTATTGATTTGGATGTGCGGGCGGCAAAGTCTGCTGTTGTATGCGCGCGGCTTGTTGAGTTGTTGGGGCGCTTGGATGCCGCGGCGCTGCACACCGTTGCCGTCTATGCCGCGATGGGTTCCGAGGTCGACCCAGCCGCGTTTGCCGCTGCGGCCGCCAAACGCGGCTGGCGCGTAGCCTATCCGTGCATGCTCTCGGCAACAGACGCCATGGCTTGTGGCCAGCGCATGTGCATGCGGGCAGTCTCTGCCGGCGATGCGTCCGAGGCCCCGTTTATCGCTCATCCCACGCGGGCCTTCGCGGCTACGGACATCGACAGCAGCCGCTTTCCTATCGTGTCTGCCGAAGCACTCGACATGATCGTCGTGCCGCTCGTAGCTTTCGACCGCACCGGCGCGCGCCTGGGCTACGGCGGCGGCTGCTACGACCGCTACCTGCCCACAGTTGCACCTGAATGCCAAATCGTCGGCATCGCCTTTGACGAGCAGCGTGTCGACCACGTTCTCACCGACGCCCACGATCTGCCGCTGCCCAACATCGTCAGCGCCTAAATGCCAGCGTACCTCCCGACAGCCTAGTGCTCCTCGCCGGCGCGGGCCAGGTCGTAGGGCGTGGTCTGGTAGACGTAGTAGTTGAGCCAGTTGGTGTAGAGCAACTGAGCCTGGCTGCGCCAGACGTTGCGCGGCTCGGCGGTGGGATCGTCGCCCGGGAAGTAATGCGCCGGCACCTGAGGGTTGAGGCCGCGTTTCACGTCGCGCTCGTACTCCAGACGCAGCGTGTCGGTATCGTACTCGGGATGCCCAAAGACAAAGAAGCGACGGCTGTCGGTCGACTTGACGATGTACAGGCCCACCTCATCGGACACGGCCACGACCTCAAGCTGCGGCTCGGCCTCCACGTCCTCGCGGCGCACGTCGGTGTTGCGCGAATGTACGGCATAGAAGCGGTCGTCAAAGCCGCGGACCAGCGGGCTTTGCGGCTTCACCAGATAATGCTCGAACACGCCGCTCGCCTTTGCCGGCAGGTCGTACTTCTGGATGCCGTAATGATGGTACAGACCGGCCTGCGCGCCCCAACAAATGTGCAGCGTAGAGTGCACGTGCGTGGTGGACCAATCCATGATCTGGCAGAGCTCGGGCCAGTAGTCGACCTCCTCGAACGGCATCTGCTCCACCGGCGCGCCCGTGATGATCAGGCCGTCGTAGTGGATGTCGCGGATGTCGTCGAACGTGCGGTAGAACGTCTCCAGGTGGCCGGCGCTCACGTGCGTGGCCTCGTGCGTCTTGGTGCGCAGCAGGTCCACTTCCACCTGCAGCGGCGTGTTGGAGAGTTTGCGCATGATCTGCGTCTCGGTGGCAATCTTGGTGGGCATGAGGTTGAGGATGAGCACGCGCAGCGGGCGGATGTCCTGGTGCAGCGCGCGGTACTCGGTCATGACAAAGATGTTCTCGCTCTCGAGCTGCGCGGCGGCAGGGAGGGCGTCGGGAATGCGAATGGGCATGGATGCTCCTTACGAGTCAGTTGCAGCTATGGTACAACGAGCGGCCCCATCCGCGCGAGCACATCGCCCAGCGATGCCGCCAGCGGCCCAAATCACTCCAAAAGTAGAGATTAAGGCATGTCCCAAAAATCTGCGGCGCTTTAGCCTAGCAAAGTGACAGCAGGACGCTACAATGGTTCGACGCGAAAAACTCGGCCGAAAGGATACATATATGTACCAGACGCGTAAGATCGGTGTGGTTGGCCAGGGCCACGTAGGAGCACATGTCGCCAACAGCCTGCTTATGCAGGGCATTGCCGACGAGCTGTACCTGTGCGATATCAACGAGGCCAAGGTGACGTCCGAGGTCCAGGACCTGCGCGACTCCCTTTCGTTTGTCCCGTATAACACCAAAATCGTCAACTGCTACGACCACTACGAGGAGCTGGCCTGCTGCGACGTCATCGTCAACGCCGCCGGCAAGGTCGCGCTGGCCGCCGGCAACCGCGACGGCGAGCTGTTCTTTACCACCGACGCCGCCCGCACCTTTGCCAAACGCATCGTCGACGCCGGCTTCGACGGCATCTTCGTAAGCATCTCCAATCCCTGCGACGTCGTGTGCACCGAGCTGTGGCACCTGACCGGCTACGACCCCAAGAAGATTATCGGCTCGGGCTGCGGCCTGGACTCCGCCCGCCTGCGCACCGAGATCTCCAAGAAGGTCGGCGTGAGCCCCAAGTCCATCGACGCCTACATGATCGGCGAGCACGGCTTTAGCCAGCTTGCTGCCTTTAAGGCCGCGACCATCGCCGGCAAGAGCCTCAACGAGCTTCAGGCCGAGAACCCCGACAAGTACGCCTTTGACCACATGGAGGTCGAGGAGCTTGCACGCAAGGGCGGCTACGTAACCTACCAGGGCAAGCAGTGCACCGAGTACGCCGTCGCCAACTCCGCCGCGCGCGTCTGCGCCGCCGTGCTGCACAACGAGCATGCCGTGCTTTCGGCCTCCACGCTCATGACCGGCCAGTATGGCGAGGAGGGCATCTTTACCTCCCTGCCGTGCGTGATCGGCGCCGAGGGCGTCGAGGAGGTCTACACGCTCGACCTGTCCGAGTACGAGCTCGAGGGCTTCCACAAGAGCTGCCAGCACATCCGCGACAACATCGCCCAGCTCGACTGGTGGGACGCCGAGGCCTACGACGCCAAGTAGGCCGCTGGCTGCCACAACCTTGCGAATCGAAGCGCGATACTAAGCGAGCCGTGCCGGAAATCCCCGGCGCGGCCCGCTTTTTTGCTCATGCAACACGTTTGCGAATCGAAGGTGAATACTTTTCCGCGAAGTGAACGGGTAAAAATGAGCCCCGAAGCATCGACACTTTTCAGACGCCGTTTCCTGCGGTTTTGCCGAGTTTTTCCTGCGGTTTTGCCGTCAAAAAGTGTGGATGCTTCGGGGGTCCAAAATAGGTCGTTCACTTCGCGGAAAAGTATTCACCTTCGTTTTCGCGCAGACACGAATCCGGCCGTCACAACGCAAAACGGAGCCCGCGCGTAGCGCAGACCCCGTCAAAAATGATAATTCCCGGTACCTAGTACTGTTCGATGCCCATGTAGCGACGAACCTCGGGGCTGTGGTCGAAGACCTTGCCGCGCGCGGCGCGCAGCTCGCAGCTCATGTTGTAGAAGAAGATCGGCTCCAGGAACGAACGCACGCTGGCAGGCACCTCGCCCACGCCATACTCAAGCGCGTCGAGCACCATAATCGTATCGGTGTGCGTGTTGAGGAATGCAAGCGCGCGCTCCTCCATGGGGCGGCACTCGCCGGCGCCAAGCTGCACAAAGTAGAACACGCCGGGCTCGGTGGCTTCGAACGGACCGTGGAAGTACTCGCCGGAGTGGATATAGCAGCAGTGCTGCCATTGCATCTCCATGAGCGAGCAGATGGCCATGGCGTAGGTCTGGCTAAAGTTGGGGCCAGAGCCCAGGATATAGAAGAACTTGTGCTGCTGGCAGAGCTCGGCAAAGCGGGCGCCCAGCTCGGCGTTGACCTTCTCGCGGGCGGCGGGCAGCAGTGCATCCATCTGCTTGAGGCCCTCGTACATGTCGGCAAGTGCCTCGTAGCCTTCCTGCTGGTCAAGCAGCTCGGCGGCGATCAGAGCGCCGATACCCTGAGGCACCTCGGCCTGCGACACGCCCTCGCCCCAGGGGTAGACCCAGGTGGTCCACTTGCCGTTGTCGATCTTGGAGCCCTCGCAGTCGGTGAGGGCAATGACCTCGGCGCCGGCGGCCAGCGCCATCTCGCAGCCGTCGACGACCTCCTGCGTGTTGCCGCTGTGGCTGCAGGCAATAACGAGCGACTTCGGCCCTAGGCTCTTGGGGACCATCAGACAGAACTCGCGTGCCGTGTAGACCGTCGAGGTAAACGTGGTGGCCTCGCGCTTGAGCAGCTCGTTGGCCGGCATCAGGTCGATCATCGAACCGCCGCAAGCGATCCAAAAGACATTCTCGATCTTGCCCTTGCGCTCGATGATTTCCTGAACCAGATCATGTGCGTTCATCCTGATGTTCCTCCTTGTGGGGCGGCTTTGAGCGACGGCAGCTCGTACCTGCTATCGTTCTATGTTGTCCTATTTATAACACGTGCAACAACGCCCGTGAAGTCATCTCGGCAAATTTGTTCTATGTTGTTCTATCTGTGGACGTTAGATGTCGAAGACGTAGCGCGAGCCCACGATCTTTTGGCGTCCGAGCAGCAAGGGCCGCTCGTCCTCATCGGTAAAGTAAGCCTCCATATAGAAGAGCGGCTCGCCGACCGGCACCTCCAGCAGCGGGGCCGCTTGAGCATCGGCAAGCGCAATCTCCACGGTGCAGGGGTCGGACTTGAGCGGCACGCGGCCCGAATGCTCAGCAACGAGCGCAAAGATCGAGTTATCGGTGAGGTCCTCGTCGGCCAGCGTCTGCAGGTAGGGATGGTCGGCCAGCACAAAGGCGTTGTTCTCGAGCATAACGGGCACGCCATCTGCCGTGCGCACGCGCTCGACCACGATGAGCTCGCAGCCGGGCTCCACGCCAAAGAACGCCGCATCCTCGCGCGTCGCCGCGACCACCGTGCGCGTCACCAGACGCGCACCCGGCGCCATGTCGTTGGCAGCACAACCCTCAGTAAAACTCTGGACGTCACCCTTCTGGCGAATCTTGCGCTTGAGTTTGGGAGCGCACACAAAGGTACCCCTCCCCTGCTGGCGGTTGAGATACCCCGCGCGCGACAGCTCCTCGATGGCACGGCGCACCGTGATGCGCCCCACGCCGTAGGACTTCGCGAGCTCCATCTCGGCAGGGATGCGCGAGCCGGCTGGGTACACGCCGCGCGCGATCTCGCCCTTTAGGTCGTCCATGACCTGCTGGTACAGCGGCACGGCGGACACCTCGGCGTGCTCGGAACGTTCGGTCTTGTTATCGGCTACCATCGTTACGCTCCATCCCGCGCATGCTCGGACTCAAATTCTTCAATCGCCGCCATAAACTGCTCACCAAAGGCGTCGGCCTTTTTCTCGCCGATGCCGTTGACCTGGATCAGCTCGTCGCGTGTCTGCGGGCGCAGGCGGCACAGGCCGCGCAGGGCCTTGTCGGAAAAGACCATGTACGGCGCCATCTCCAGCTCCGTCGAGATCTCCTTGCGCAGGGCACGCAGGCGCTCGAACAGCTCGGCATCGTCGCCCACGCGTGGGCGCTGATCCAGCTCGGCCTCCTCGCGCAGCAGATCGACGGCGCGGCGGGCGCGGGCCGAGGCCTTGCGCTTGGACGCGCGACGCTTAACGGTAAAGGCGAACGCCTCGTCCTCGACCTCGCCGGCACGCGGACCCAGACCCACGACCGGGTACTGCCCCTGCGAGGTGGCCAAATAACCGCGGCCGCACAGCTGCCCGATGATGTCTTTGATGCGCCCGACCGATTCGCTCGACAGCTCACCGTAGCCGCGGTCCTCGTCCAGATGCATCTGGCGAATGCGCTCGGTGTTGCCGCCGTGAAGCACATCGGCGATGAGCGACTTGCCAAAGCGCATGGGTCGCGTGGCCACATAGCGCACGGCAGCGCGGGCCATATAGGTGACATCCTCGACCTCGAACTGCGTGAGGCAGTTACTGCAGTTGCCGCAGCCCTCGGCGTCGTCTGCCGTGCCGCCCGCGGCGGCTGCCGCATGCTCGGCCGCGGCCTCGTCACCAAAGTAGCGCAGCATGTATTCGCGCAGGCAGCCGGTGGTATTGCAGTAGCCCTCCATCTGGCTGAGCAGGCGATAACGGTTCTGGAGCGCCCACGCGCGCTGCTCGTCGTCGAGCGCCTCATCGGCCGCATCGCCGCGGTCGATCAAAAAGCGGCGCATGCGAAAATCGTTACCGTTCCACAGCAGGTGACAGCTGGCCGGATCGCCATCGCGGCCGGCGCGGCCCGCCTCTTGGTAGTAGGCCTCGATGCTCTCGGGCACGTTGTTATGAATCACGTAGCGCACGTTGGGCTTGTCGATGCCCATGCCAAAGGCGTTGGTGGCAACCATCACCTGAATGTCGTCGTCGATAAAGGCGCGCTGACTCTGGCGGCGGGCGTCGTTGCCCATGCCGGCATGGTAGCGACCCACGCGAATGCCGCTGGGGCCCAGCGCCTCGGCAAGCTCCGCGGCCAGCGCGTCGACCGTCTTGCGGGTCGAGCAATACACGATGCCGCTCTCGCTCGAATGCGCGATCACGTAGTCGCGCACCCAGGCGGTCTTGGCCTTGTCGCCCATCTCTTCGCAACCAAAGTAGAGGTTCTTGCGATCAAAACCCGTCACCACGGTCGCTGGGTTTTGCAGGCCGAGCATCTGCTGAATGTCCGCGCGCACACGCTCGGTCGCCGTAGCGGTAAAGGCCGCCACGATCGGGCGCCGCGGCAGGGAATCAATGAACTCGCGAATCTGCAGGTAAGCGGGACGGAAATCTTGGCCCCACTGGCTCACGCAGTGGGCCTCGTCAATGGCCACGAGTGGAACGCCGATGCCGCCTTCGGCCGCGGCCTCCTGCGCAAAGGCCAGAAAGCGCGGCTCGAGCAGGCGCTCGGGCGCCACATACATAAGCTGATAACGGCCCTCGCGCGCCCGCTTGAGCACGGTGTTTTGCTGGGCCGGGGTAAGGCTGGAGTTGAGATAGCTGGGGCGCGCACCCGCCGCGAGCAGCGCGCGGGTCTGGTCCTCCATAAGCGACAGCAACGGGCTCACCACAAAGGTGATGCCGGGAAGCATGAGCGCGGGCACCTGGTAGCAAATGGACTTGCCGGCGCCCGTGGGCATAACACCCAGCGCATCGCGACCGGCAAGGATCGCATCGACCATGCGGTCCTGTCCCGGGCGAAACGAGGTGTAGCCAAAATAGGCGCCGAGCGTGTCGAGCGCCATCTGCTGCATGCTATCGGTCATGGTTTCCTAACGTCATAATCATCTGCCGCCGATTATACGCCGCCACGCGGACCGGTGCCGCACGGCTGTCAGCCACGCTCATTCTGCAGGTAGTCATTGGGTAGTCATTGGGGACGTTCTTGAATGACTAGTCGTTTAAGAACGTCCCCAATGACTAAGCTCTTGACAAGCGCGGAGACGCCGCTGGTTGAGCATAAGTCAGCGAAAACGCCCCTAAGCGAGCAAGGTGACGTGAAAGAGGAGGGAAGCGTACTTCGGTACGCGACCGACGATTGAACGTCAGATTGCCGCTTAGGGGCGTTTGCAGCGTCGATCGGTCCGCCGTTCGTTAGAACGGCGGAACCAACCCTACATCACCATAACGTAGCGCGATCCCACGTAGTACTGCTTACCCATCAGGACCGGCTCGCCATTGGGACCGGTAAAGCTGGCACGCAGGTTGAGCAGCGGATCGTGCGGAGCAATGCCCAACTCGGCCGCCTGCTCGGTATTGGCACGAACGGCCTCGACCGTGCGGTAGCCAACCGAGACAATCGGCGTTCCGCCAACACGCTCGACCTCGGCAAAAATCGACTTGTCCTCAAGATCGGCCGTCAACAGCTCACGGTAGGCGTCAAACGGCACAAAGATGTTCTCCTCAAAGATGGGCTCGCCGTCGGCTGTACGCACGCGCTTAATATGCAGCAGCAGCGCGTCCTTTTGCAGGCCAAAGAACTCCATCTCGTTTTGACGTGCCGGCACAATCTGGCGATCGACCACATGTGCGCCCGCCTTCATACCGTTGTCGGCACACAGCGCGGTAAACGTCTGCAGCGTCGAGGCGTGGAACTGGCGGTTGATGTGCGGCGTGGAAACAAAGGTGCCACGGCCCTGCTGCTTAACCAGGTAGCCATCGGAGCACAGCTCCTCGACGGCGCGGCGCACCGTAATACGGCTCACGTCGTACTGTTCGGCTAGCTCAAGCTCGGACGGAATACGCTCCTTGGGTGCATAAACACCTTTCTCGATCGCATCCTTGATCTCGTCGTAAATCTGCTGGTAAAGCGGTGCATTTTTGGGCGCAGGCATATCTAATCACTCTTATCGAAATATTGAAATAACTAATACGTATATAACGTCTAGTTTCATGTTACCTCATATTGATAAAACGATACACCCTCCCTACCAAAAAGCGACAGCTTCATTTTGGTAGGTTTTATCTGGGCAAACGAAAGCCCCCCGAAAGCAGCGAGGCTTTCGGGGGGCTCAAGCGGACAGGATTGCGCCAGGCCGGCAAAATGCCAAAACCCTACTTGCCGTCGTCCTGCTGCAGGCTGTCCTGCTCGCTGAGGCGCGCCTGCCTGCTGGCCATGCGTGCGGGCTTGTCGGGATCGGGTACGGCCGTGGGCATGGGCTCGTCGACATGACCGCCCCACCAGCCGCCCACAAAGTTGAGCGTGTGGAACACATTGATCACGGCGCCGGGATCGATGTCGCACACCAGCTTGATAATGTCCTGGCTCTCGTAGGTCGATACAACGGCGTGCAGCAGGTACATCTTCTCGCGGCTGTATCCGCCAATGACCTCGGCACAGCTAATGCCATGCTGAAAATGGTCAACATAGGCGGTCATGACCTCGTCTGCCTTGCGCGTCGTGATCTGCAGCGTCACGCGGTCGTAACGACGATAGAAACTGTCGATGGTCTTGGTCGAAATAAACTGGAACACGATGGAATACGCCGCCTTGTCCCAGCCAAACATAAAACCAAAGATCGCCAGGATAAAGCAGTTGAAACCAAAGATGACGCCCCAGATGGTCTTGCCCGTGTGGTTGGAGACCCACAGCGCGATAAAGTCGGTGCCGCCGGTGGATGCGCCGGATTTAAGCGCGATGGCAGCGCCCAGACCCGAGACCACGCCGCCAAAAATGATGAGCATGATCTTGTCGCCCAAAAACGGAGCGAAGTGAAAGACGTTGAGGAACAGCGACGAGAGCACGACCTGCATCATCGAGAAGATGACGAAGCGCTTGCTAATGCCGCTCCAGCATAGGAGCGCCACGGGGATGTTGAGTGCGAGCATGCCGAGCGAGATGTCGATATGAACGCCGCCCAGCGAGGTAACGCGATCGAGCAGGACCGCGACGCCGGTGAGACCGCTCGGGAGCAGGTCGGCGGGCTGAATGAACGCCTGGATCAGAAACGTTTGAAGAATGGCGGATATGGTGACCGCCACAGCGGTAATGGCGCGGCGGACGATGGTAAGGCGGCCGAGCACGAGCACGCGGTCCGCGAGCTGATCGATGGCGTTCGCCACGTAGGCTCCTTTCGAAGGCAAATCTAGTTGTGAGGCATGTCGGCGATTGTAGCACGGAGCGTGCGAGGGCGCTTCAATTCGCCCTCCCTCGACAACCAAAGCGGGACCAACAACCCCCACGACCAAAGGCCCAAATTACAAGTGAGTAGACTTTTTATGATCTGCCGAGCACGCCCAAAACCGCCAACTCTGTGACCTGCGGTTTTACAAAGGAAGATATGCATTGTGCTCGGCCTGCGCCAAAAAGTCTACTCACTTAGCCCGAATCGAAGCCAAACGGATCAAAATCGAAACCAAATTGAGCCAGTCCACCGCAAAAAACGTTTGAACCCGTGCTTCTCGCGGCGGATTGACACTACAAAGCGGCCAAAATGTCGGTCAGGTTGTCGATGACGACGTCGGCGGCGGACTGGTCCAGGTTAACGCCCTCGTGCGGACGCAGCGCCAGGACGCGGGCGCCGGAGCGCTTGCCAGCCTCGATCCCCATCGGCGAATCCTCGATAACCAGGCACTCGGCAGGCTCCACCCCCAGCGCCTCCATGGCGCGCAGGTAGATCTCGGGGTCGGGCTTAAACGCACTGCACTCATGACCGCTGATGGTGTAATCCAACACGTCGGCGATGCCGGCGATATCCACCAGCTCGTCGATCAGCTCGCGATAGGACGAGCTCGCGATAGCACATTTCACGCCGCGCTCGTGCAGCTCGCGCATCACCGGCTCCGTCTGCTCGTTGAGCAGCTCGGCATACGGAACGGGGTGATCCGGGCTGTAGACCTGCTTGTACTCCACGCGCAGGCGCTCGCGCAGCTCAACATCGTCGGGCACCAGCGCCTCCCAAATGGCCGGCTCGTTAGACCCCGAAAGATCGGGAATCTCGTCAAAGTGAAAGCCCTTCTCCTCCATAAACGCCACGCGACGACGGTTGTAGAACCACTCGGTATCGACCAGCACGCCGTCCATATCAAACAGCACTGCCTTGATCATACGCATCTCCTCCCACCTGCCAAAAAGGGACAGGTTTATTTTGGTAGGTTTTATCTGGGGTTTTGCGACGCGACAGACGCACCCTCCCCAAAGCAAAAAAGGGGACGGGGCGCAAACCCCATCCCCTCTCAATCAACCCGTAAGGTCTACTTACTTGTGATTAGTAGGAAAGCTTCCACATGTAACGACGCATGGTCAGCGGGTGCTGACGGGCCTCGGCGATCTGGTTGCCGTACTCACGCATAACGGCGAGGTGCAGCAGCGGGTTGAAGTAGGTGACGACGCTCGCGGGCACGGCGTCAGCCAGGCCGTAGTCCTTGGAGTCGATCAGAGCGACCTTGGCGCCCATGCGCTTAAGGAAGGTGAGGGCGCGGGCGTCCATCGGACGGGTAGCGCCATCGGACATGAAGAAGACGTAGGGCTTACCCTCGGTGGAAACCTCGAACGGGCCGTGGAAGTACTCACCGGTGTTGTAGGCGGCGGCGTCGATCCACTGCATCTCGGTGAACAGGAAGGCGGCGTGAGAATAAGCCATCTTCTCGGAGGCACCGGAAGCCATGAAGTAGATCATCTTGTCGTCCTTGAAGTCCTCGGCGAACTTCTTGGCGAGCTTCTTGCAGTGCTGAGCGGCGTTCTCGCAGAGCTCGAAGACGTTGGTGAGGCCGGTGATCATGTCCTCGTAGTGGTCATAACCCTCGGTCTGCTGAAGGGTCTCGACAGCAAGAGCGATGGCATAGCCAGGCTTCTCGCACTTGGCAGCGAAGTTGGCGTGGAAGCCGTGAACGATGACGTAGTCAGCGTCGACGGTCAGAGCGGAGCCAGCCTTGTTGGTGAGGGAGACGACCGGGCAGTTGTGCTTCTTGGCGGTCTTGTTGGCCTCGACGGTCTCGGGCGTGGAGCCACCGAGGGAGCAGGTGATCACGAAGGTGTGCTCGTTGACCCAGGAAGGCGTGTCGTAGTTGAACTCGTTAGCGGTGAAGATCTGAACGTTCAGCTTGTCCGTGTTGTTGGCCAGGAAGTACTTGGCGGGGTAGAGGTCGGACATGGAGGCACCGCAGCCGACGAAAGCGACGCTGTGGATCTCGTGGTTGGACAGGACGTCAGCGACGATCTGCTTAGGGAGGTTAAGGTCGATCTCGTACATCTGACACATTCCTTTCGATTTTTGCGGCGCCACATTGCCGGGCGCTCGCAGGGTTACCGTGGTTTGGACCGAGTCGCCGGCCCGTTGAGGATGTGACAAAGGGGCTGTCCCATTGTCACGTATAGGGATGGAAGTCTGCCTGGGGTATGGGATGCCAGGCAGGCCCCCGGGGGAAAGCGGTTAGACGCTTGGTCGCGACTAGGCCAGGATGCCGGCCGCGGAGAGGGCGATGCCGCCCACGATGGCGATCACGAGAAGCCAACCGGTGTTGACGTTCTTCTTGATGAGCCAGTACATAAGGCCGGTGAGGCCAAGGGAGATCATCTGGGGCATCATGCCGTCCAGGATGTCCTGGATAACGACGGTGCCCTCAGCGAACTGCAGCGGGGTGGTGGCGCCAATCAGCGTAGCGATCATGCCGCCCACGGACATAAGGCCCACGATGCCGCAGACATACATGAGCTTCTCCATAAGGTCGCCGCCCTGAAGCTTGCTCAGGTACTCGTGGCCGCCCTGATAGCCCATCTTGGCTGCGAACCAGGTGATCAGCACAGAGGGGACGATGGAGATGAGCATGGCCAGGATCGGGCCCATGATGGAGCCCTGCTGAGCCAGCTGAACGCCCAGGCCAAAGGCGATAACGCGGATGGTGCCCTGGAAGAAGGAGTCACCGATGCCGGAAAGCGGACCCATGAGGGAGGTCTTGACCGCGTTGATCGAATCGGGATCGAAGTTCTCGGGATCCTTGGCGTACTCCTCCTCCATGGAGGCGGTGAGGCCTAGGATGAAGGCGCTCGTCTGCGGGGTGCAGTTGTAGAACGCCATGTGACGGTGGTAAGCCTCTTTCTTAGCAGCGAGCTGCTTGGGGTCGGACTCATCCGGATAGAGGCGATCGAGCGTGGGAACCATACCGTAGAGGAAGCCCATGTTCATCTGACGCTCGTAGTTCCAAGAGGCCTGGATGGCCCAGGAGCGCCAGAAGAACTGGCTGACCTTCTTGTTCAGGGACACGTCCTTGGTTGCGGTTGCCATAGTGTGTTCCTCCTTAGTCTTCGTCGTCTTCGAGCGGATCGTAGTCGGAATCGACACCGGCGGCTGCATGGGAACCGTTGAACTTGAAGCCCATGAAGACGACAGCCAGGCACACACCGATCAGAGCGACCGCGATGACGGACAGGTTGAGGTAAGCGGCGAGCAGGAAACCGATGAACAGGAACGGAGTCATACCCTTCTTGATCATCATGGTGAGCAGCAGGGCCAAGCCGTAGGCGGTCATGATCTTGGTCGAAACGTTCAGACCAGTGGACAGCCACTCGGGAACCATGTTGACGATGGCCTGAACCAGGTCGGTGCCAACAAAGACGGCGAGGAAGATCGGCAGGAAGTACATGACGGCGTACAGACCGGAGCCGGCGCAGATGTGCATACGGTAGGCGGTCTTGAACTTTCCGTTATCGATCGCGCTATCTGCCACATGGGTGAGGGCGGCGATGATGGAGCGGAACACGATGCCGAGGAGCTGACCCAGGACGGCGACCGGGATGGCGATCGTCATGGCGGTCTCGGCGGAAGCATCGGTCAGGCACGCAAAGGCAGCGGCCACGATGCCGCCCAGGACCATATCGGGCGGAACGGCGGCGCCGACCTGCACCAGGCCCATGGACACGAGCTCGACGGCGGCACCGACGGCAAGGCCGGTGGGCACATCGCCCAGCAGCAGACCGACGAGCGTAGCGCCAACGAGGGGCTGCTCGAAGTTAAGACGACCGAGCAGGCGGGAGTCCCACATGCAGAACACGCCGACGAGGCCGACGAGCACCGCGCTGATGAACGTATTCATACCCTTCTCCTTTCAGTCAGGCAAAAGCCTGGTTGATTACAGCTTGGCGTCGATGTCGACGCTCTGATACGTAGGGGTCTGCTGGACGTAGAGCTTGATGCCCATGTCGAGCAGCTGGTTGACGTCGGCCTTCTGGGTGGCGTCGAGGAAGACGGAGCTGTCCTTGCCGCCGACCTGATCGGCACCGTCGTGGTTGGCGGTGGCGCCCAGGTTGATGGCGTCGAGCTTGTAGCCCTGGCAGAACTGCAGCATCTCGGCCGTGTTGCCAAAGACGAACATGACGCGCTCGCCGAGGGTGTTGAGCTTGTCCATCTTGGCGAGGGCACGCTCGACGGTGAAGACGTTCAGACGCACGCCCTGGGGCTTGGCCAGCTTAAGAGCGCCCTTCTTGATGTCATCGTTGGCGGCAGCGTTGTCGACGACGATGATGCGCTCGGCCTGAACCTTGGTGGTCCAGGTAAAGACGACCTGGCCGTGCAGCAGACGGTAGTCAAGACGTGCGAGGACGATCTTGGCGGGGCCGGAGCTGTGACGGGACGCCTTGGCCTTCTTGGCGGGAGCCGCGGCGGCCTCGACCGGTGCGTTGGGGTTGGTCAGACCGGTGCGGGCCTCGTTGATGAGGGCCGCGAGCTCGGCGCCCTTGACGGGGACGGGGCTCATAGCGAGCGTCAGTGCCAACGGAATGTTGAAACCGCTGACAACCGTGAACTTCGTGCCGTTCTTGGAAAGCTCGACCATGCTGTTGTTGACCGAGCTGCCGAGCATATCGGTCAGCACATAGACGGTGTCGTCTGCGTTGAACGTGGCGATCATAGCCTCAACCTTATTGGTGATGGGCTCCTTGTCGTCACGAGCAAGCGACACGACGTGGACGTTCGACACGTCGCCGAGAACCATCTCGAGCGTGTCTTTGGCGCCTGCGGCCAGGCCGCCATGAGATGCGAGAATGATCTGATTCATCTTGCCTCCTCCTTTTCGTTATGGTCATTATAACGTCTTATACGTTGCTTATATTGCTAATTAGTATAAAGACCGTTCGCGGGTGAAAATCGACCGTTGACGGGTTTAACGTACTTGAAACGTTGGCGCAGGGCAGATCGACGCTGGCAAGGCGGTGCCCATTCAAGCGTCCCGCCAATCCTCTATCGCACGAAGTACCAGGGGCTTTCCTGCACGGTGGGCTCCAGCGCGATGCCGGTGCGCTCCTTAAACAGATCCATGTCCTGCGATTTCTCCGTCCACCACGCGTTGGGCTTAAAGGTCATGCTCTCAATGACATGACCGACAAACACACTGTTGCGCAGCTTAGAGAAGTCGGTGTTCATAATCAGGATGGACGCGAGCACCAGCACGATGCCCAGGACTTTGATCGCGCCGGCGGGCTCGGCGTAGACACCAATGCCCAGCAGTACGGTGACGACCGTCTCGAATGACATTACGACGGGAACTTTCGATGTCTCGAGCCCCATGGACAGACCCTGCATATATAAGATGTAGGCCACAGCTGTGGGGATGAGTCCAAAGCCAAGGAACAGCAGCAGCAGCTGTGGCGACATTGCCGCGGCGACATCCGGCCACGGAGCCGCGATAGCCGCCATAACCGCACCGCCAAAAACAAAGCCCCAAAACGTGACAGCCAGCGGGTGGACCGTCTTGGTTGCTATCCGGCTAAACACCGCGAGCGACGCACCACAAAGGCCTGCAATCACGCCCGACGTGACGCCCCAAACCGAAAAATGGAAACCGGAAAGGTCGCCATTGGTCACTGCAAGCACGCAGCCAACGATGTTAAAGACAATGGCAACGAGCTTGTTGGGGGTCACGTCCTCGCGATAAAGCACGCGGCCGAGTATGACGCCAAACACCGGCGAGGTGTAGAGCAGCACCGAGGCCGTGGACATGCCGACCTCGCCCATGCACTCGTAATAGCAGGTGTTGGCGGCGGCCAGACCGACGATACCGACAAGCGCACAGGGGACGAGCTCTTTAGGGCTTGCCTTGAACAGGACCAGCGGACCCTGAGCCACAGTAGACCCCTCACCCGGACGGCAGCCCATAAACATCAGGACCGGCGCCAAGATAAGCGCTCCGACCAACAAGCGAAAGGCAGCCATGCTCTGGGACGAAACGCCCATGGCCGAGATGCCGTTTACAAAGATTCCGATGCTGCCCCACATAAGCGCGGCGACCAGCACCAGCACATAGCCCAGATTGCTTTTCTTCAACGCAGCCTCCTCGGTATTGTTTCCAATATGTTTCACACTACGTTATAGTCGTTATATACATTTTTCAAGACACAAATCGCCGAACGGAAAAATGATCCGCTGGGAACGGAGGAAAACGGATCAGTGACTCAGACCAGTCCCTAAGTGATCCGTTTTCCTCCGTCCCCAGCGGATTACTTGGCGGTTGCGGTGAAATAGTTCCTAAATAGAGGCTTCAAGCCCCCAAACAGGAACTATTCCACCGCAACTTATGAGGACATCGAGCTGTTAGGCCGCTCTATCCCCTAGTAGTCCAGCTTCCACATGTAGCGGCGCGTCATGTAGTCCTTGTGGGTGACGGCAGAGAGCGCGCGCATATACACGTTGTTGAGGATCGGGGCAAAGATCAGGTGGTTGAAGTACTCGCTCACGCTGTCCTTGATGTCGTTGAGGCCGAGCTCCTTGGCGTCGAGCTGATAGACGCGCTCGCCACCGTACTGGTTGACGAAGCGGATGCCGCGCTCGTCGTTGCAGCGGCTGCGGCCGACGCTGATGAGCTGGAACAGCGAGGTGCGCTTGTCCAGGATCTCGAAGGGGCCATGGAAGAAGTCGCAGGTGTTGATGGTGCAGGAGTCGATCTGCAGCATCTCCTGCACGTTGCAGATGCTAAAGACGTAGGCGGCACCAAAGAGCGGGCCCTGGGCCATGACGTTGATGCAGGGCTTGTCGGCGTTCTGCTCGGCCCACTTGGCAGCGAGCGGACGGGTGTACTCGACGGCCTTGCGATAGATGGGGTCGACCAAGTCGAACGCGGCCATAGCGGTCTCGTACTCGGCATAGCCCTCGGTCTGCTGCGTAAGCTCCATGGCGATCATGGTCACGACGGCGGAGTTGGTGCGGCCCATGCAGGACTCATCGACGGCCAGGCTATCGTACTGGATCTTGTAGTCGCAGACCTTGGTAAGGCCGGACTCGTCGACATAGATGGCGATGGTGCTGGCGCCGTGGTCCTTGGCGACCTGGGCGGCGACGATGGTCTCCTTGGTGCCGCGCATGGACACGACCACGGCCAGGGTGTTCTCGTTGACGTAGGCAGGGGTTGCGTGCACGAACTCGTTGCTGGTGTAGCTGGAGCTCACGACCTGCGTGGCCTCGTGCTCCATAAAGTACTGGGCAGGATAGTTGCCGCCGTTGGATCCGCCAGCGCCAATCCACACGACGCGCTTGATGCCGCCCTTGTCTGCCTTGTCAGCCAAAACCTGGGAGACGACATCCTTAACCTGTTCCTGAGTAGTCATCGTGCATCAGCCTTTCTTCTCGTTTGATGCTCTCGATGGCATACAAGTTACATACATGTTTTGGTTATGTCGACTAGTTGTATGCTATATTTATCTTAGAAACTTTGCTGATGCGGTTTTCGATAGCTAGCTACCAGCGGTTTTGTTGTTGTATTGAATACATGCTTGATTAGATACGCATACAAGTTAGATACAGGTTGATCGCATGAACGCTTCGTCTAAAAAGAAACTGGCCCAATACGAGCACTTGGCGGGTACGCTTCGCGACCGCATCGCCGCCGGCATCTACGCACGCGGAGACAAGCTGCCGTCCGAGATGGAGCTCATGGACGAATCGGGGCTGTCGCGCAGCACCGTGCGCCACGCCCTTAAGGTGCTCGTTGATGAGGGCCTGGTGCGCACCGAGCGCGGGCGTGGCGCCTTTGTGGCCGACACGCCCGCGCTCCACGAGAACAACCTGGTGTTTTCGAGCTATACCAAGCAGGTCGAAGGCCAGGGCATGAAGCCCACCACGCGCACCGTGGACTCGGGCTTTGCCAAGGCGGCCGGCAGCATAGCTAAGTTCTTTGACGCCGCCGTGGGCAGCAAGCTCGTCAAACTTGTCCGCCTGCGCTACCTGGACGACGCGCCGCTGTGCCTGGAGACCACCTACCTGCCGCCAAGCTTCGAGACGCTCATCGATCGCGATATTAACGGTTCGCTCTACGCCACGCTGCGACAGGAGTTCCATCGCGCGCCGGCACAGGGGCATAAGACCTTTGAGGTGTGCTACGCCTCGCAAAACGAGGCGTTTTTGCTCAACGTTGAGCGCGGGCAGGCGCTGATCCTGATCACCGACTACGTCTACGACACCGACGGCCGCCCGCTCCACGTCTCCAAGCGCATCCAGCGCACCGACCGCGCCAAATACACCGAGCCCATCGGCTAACCCGCCAAAATAAACCTGTCCCTAAATGGTGGGTTTGGGGAGGTCGGGAAACCAGATTGGTTTGGGTTGGTTGGGCGTGCGCTCAGCCAGGACCAGCTCCATCCAGCACATGTCGTACCAGCGGCCGAACTTTTGGGCGCAGCGGTCGAAGGCGCCCACCAGGCGATATCCCATATGGGCATGGAAATCCTGACTGTTGTGCGTCAGATACTCGTCGTCCTTATCGTGCGGCACGGCAATGAGCGCGCACATGTTGGTGATGCCCATCGCGACCAGGCATTGCTTGAGCGCGTCGTGCAGCTTGCGACCCAGCCCGCCATGGCGCACATCGCGTGCCAGGTAGATCGACGTCTCGACCGACCAGTCGTATGCCTCGCGGCTGTTAAGTGGACTCACGTAGGCATAGCCTACCGGACGCCCGTCCAACTCCATCACCAGATACGGATAGCGCTTGAGCGTACGCTCAATACGCCCGGCGAACTCCTCAACGCTCGGCACCTCGTATTCGCAGGTAATCGCCGTCTGGCGCACATACGGCTCATAGATGGCTAGCAACGCCGACGCGTCTTCGGGCGTCGCCAGGCGAATCGTCGGCTCGGACATCTCGGTCATACAACCCTTCTCCCTCAAAAACAAAGGCCGCCTTGCGCCAAACCCAGCGCAAGGCGGCCCCCCGTCATTACATCAGGCTACAGAACCGCCGCCAACGCGTCGATATCCTCCTGCGTCGTGGCCCAGCTGGTGCAAAAACGCACCACCGTGTGGGTCTCGTCGTACTTTTCCCAGTACTCG
The DNA here is from genome assembly GCA_900543595.1 of uncultured Collinsella sp. Classification (GTDB taxonomy): domain Bacteria; phylum Actinomycetota; class Coriobacteriia; order Coriobacteriales; family Coriobacteriaceae; genus Collinsella. The sequence goes on from UQRX01000031.1 coordinate 21,473, forward strand.
ACCGAGGCATGCTCGCGAATGCGGGCCATGTCCTCGTTGGGCAGAATCACAAACTGCTGGTTTGTGGGCGTCTCCAAGAAGAACTGGTAGCCGCGCTCGCGCAGCACGCGACGAAGCGCCTGCGCGGTTTCGATGGCCTGGCGACCAATCTCAAAATACAGGCCATCGGTAAAAAGAGCCTCGAACTGCACGCCCGTCAGGCGGCCCTTGGCAAGCAGTGCGCCATGCTGCTTAATACGCGGAATGGGATGCGCCGGAGCATGCATGCCGCAAAACACCACGGCCTCGCCGCACAGAGCGCCGCACTTGGTGCCGCCGATGTAGAACACGTCACACAGCTGTGCCAGCTCGGGCAGGGTAATGTCGCACTCATCGGCCGCCAGCGCATAGGCCAGGCGGGCGCCATCCACAAACAGCGGAATCTCGCGCTTCTGGCACACTGCGTGAATCGCCGCGAGCTCGGCCTTGGAGTACAGCGTGCCGTACTCGGTCGATAGACTCACATACACGGCACCCGGAAACACCGTGTGCTCGTAGCTCTCGTTTTCGTAGAATACCTGGATATAGTCCTCCAGATCCTCGGCGTGCATCTTGCCCTCGTAGCCGGGGATGGTGAGCACCTTGTGGCCGCCAAACTCGATGGCCCCCGCCTCGTGGCAGGCGACGTGGCCAGTCTCAGCAGCAACGACGCCCTCGTACGGCGCAAGCAACATGTCGATCACCGTCGCGTTGACCTGCGTGCCGCCCACCAGAAAAAACACGTCGGCATCGGGGGCCTGACAGGCCTCGCGGATAAGCTGCTTGGCACGCTCGGTGTGTGCATCGGTACCGTAGCCGGGCTGCGGCTCCATATTGGTGTCGACGAGCGCCTGCAGCACTGCCGGATGTGCGCCGTGGGAATAATCGTTGTTAAACGCGAGCATGGCAATCCTCTCTTACCGGGTATCGGCCAGATGATTCAAACGGAGCTATTGTACGCCGTTGGGATAGGCAATGCGTGCGGCAAGGCACTCAAGTGCCAGTACCAGGGCAAAACCGCAGCTCACGTCACTCAAAAAATGCGCGCCGATCACGATGCGCCCAAAGGCGACGAACGCTGCAACAACAACCGCCGCCCAAAAGATCACGCGGCGACGCGAAGGTTTTTCCTTAAAGGCTGCCGCGGGAAGCCCGGCGAGCATAAGGCCGATCGCCGCATGCGCCGTGTGTCCGCTCGCAAACGACTTGAACCCGTCCTTGATCACGCCGGCGGCGATATAGGCCCACTTGTCGGGATTGCCGATCACCCACCACGGCTGAAAATTGAGCCCCGGCGTGACCTCGATCACGCGCATGCGCGGGCGCGACCATAACGGCTTAACAATGACGTTGAGGATGATGGCCTGAGCGACCCACACGGCCAGCACCATCAACGCCCAGCGCGTAAGCTCGTCGGGCTCGGTCGTGCGCGTGAGGCGGTAGGCGATGAAGTTGGCTGCGATGACCAACGCAAACGTCAGAACCAGCTGAAACGCAATGAGCTTGCCGCCGACGCGCAGCGATCCGATAATCTCGTAGCCGACCAGACCCACGTTGATCAAAACGCCCAGCGCAGCGAGCCACTTGCTCGCCTTGGAATCGGGGCGTGCCGAGCGTGCGAGCATAACGCCCGCGATGCTCGCCGTCAGCTCGAACGGCAGCTCACCGGCCGCCTCGACAAAGCGACCGTACATGCTGCCGATGTTGAACAGCGCACTCGAGATCTGATAATCGAAGAAGCTGCCCACGCCCAGACAAAGGCACAGGACAACCGCGATAATGGCGACATCTTTCTTATAGATGTATCCGAACATGCTTTCCTTTCGATGGGACTGAAATCAACCTGCGAGGTAGCGGGGCAAAGAACAACTGGTAGCCCCGCCACGCCCCTACTTGTTAGTCGTCGTCGCTAGCACCCAACTGCTGCAGCAACATGAGCGCGGCCGCCACCGGGCCGGTGCCGTCGTTGGCGTCGAGGCCGCGGCCCAGGCCGCTGCCCGCGCCGGCGCCCGCCTTGTAGGGCACCGAGAGCTTGCGGCTCTTGGGGAAGTTCACCGCGCCATAGCGATTCTTGAACTCAAAGGCTACCTTCTTGGGAACGTCAACCCCCAGGAAGGTAATGCGTCCACCGCTGAGCGTGACGCTCTCGAGTCCCAGGCGCTCGCCGCGAATGCGGATGCGAGCGCGGTTGAACAAGTTAAGCCCCGCCAACGGCAGCTCGCCATGCGCGGCCTCGGTCTCCTCCTGCACCTCGTCGATACTCTCCAGGTCCTCGGCCGCCGCGAGCTTGCGGTACACGAGCACGCGCTGGTCCACCGCCGGCAGGTACTCCTCGGACAAGAAGTAGTTGGCCGGCAGGTTGATGCCCACGCTCGCCGCCTCCACACCGGCATCGTCGTCGCCGCGCGCCTCGGCCACGGCCTGTCCCAGCATCTGCGTAAACAGGTCAAAGCCCACGCTCGACAGGTTACCGTGCTGCTCGGCGCCCATAAGCGAACCGGCGCCGCGGATCTCCAGGTCGCGCATGGCAATGCGCATGCCGCTGCCCAGGTCCTGGAACTCGGAAAGCGCGGTCAGGCGCGCCGTTGCCTCCTCGGTGAGCGGCAGCTCGCCCGGGAACATAAAGTACGCGTAGGCCTGCGTGGCCGAGCGGCCCACGCGGCCCTTAAGCTGGTAGAGCTGTGCCAGGCCCAAGCGCTGCGAGTCCTCGATGATGAGCGTGTTAGCCGTTGCGTTATCGATGCCGCTCTCCACGATGGTCGTGGCGATAAGCACGTCGATCTTCTTGGTCGCGAACTCGATCATCACGTCCTCGACCTCGCGCGGGCTCATCTTGCCGTGTGCCACGCCCACGCGCGCCTCGGGCGCAGCCTCGTGCACGCGTGCCACGGCATCGTCGATGGTCTTGACGCGGTTGGACACGTAATACACCTGACCGCCGCGGCCCACCTCCAGGCGAATCGCTGCACTCACCACGTCGGGGTCGTACTCCCCCACGTGCACGATCACGGGACGACGCCCGGTCGGCGGTGTGGTGATCAGGCTCATGTCGCGCACGCCGCTCGTGGCCATCTGCATGGTTCGCGGAATCGGCGTTGCCGAAAGCGTGAGCACGTCGATTTGCTCGCGCAGGTTCTTGAGCTGCTCCTTGTGCTGCACACCAAAGCGCTGCTCTTCGTCGATGATCACCATGCCCAGGTTCTTGGGGTTCACATCGGCCGAAAGCAAGCGGTGCGTGCCGATGAGCACATCAATCGTGCCCTCGGCAAACGCCTTAAGCGCGCGCTTTTGCTGCGCCGGCGTGCGGAAGCGGCTGAGCACCTCGACCTCCAGGCCAAACGGGGCAAAGCGCTCAAAGAATGTCTCGTAGTGCTGTTGGGCCAGAATGGTCGTGGGGCAGAGCACCATGACCTGGCGGCCGGAGTCCACGCACTTAAAGGCTGCGCGCAGGGCGACCTCGGTCTTGCCGAAACCCACGTCGCCGCACAGCAGGCGGTCCATGGGCTTGGGCGCCTCCATGTCTGCCTTGATGTCGGCGATAGCCTCCAGCTGGTCGCGTGTCTCGTCGTAGGGGAAGCTCTCCTCCATCTCGATCTGCTCAGGCGTATCGGGCGGACAGGCGATACCGGTAATCGACGAGCGGCGCGTATAGAGGTCGACCAGGTCAAACGCCAGCTTTTTGGCATTCTTGCGCGCCTTGTTGGTGGCCCGCGTCCAGTCGGCGGTGTTGAGCCTGGTCAAGCGCGGTTTATCGCCGTCGGGACCAACGTAGCGCGTAATGCGGTCAACCTGCTCCAGCGGCACGTAGAGCTTGTCGCCATCGGCATATTCCAGCAAAAAGTAGTCGCGTTCCTTGCCGCCCACTTCCTGACGCGCGATCTCGCTAAAGAGCGCGATGCCGTGGGTAGCGTGCACCACGTAGTCGCCCGGCTGGTACGGGAAGGTGATCTCGGTGATGTCCACGTGGCGCGACGGCCGCGACGTGGACGCCCCCTGCGTGTCCGACAGGCTGACGATGGCCAGCTTCGCCTTCGGGATGATCATGCCCAGGGGGACGTCCACGTCCACCACGTTCACCACGCCCCGCCGCAGACGGCGCTTGGCGATACCTTCCAGTTCGTCGGCGTCCTCTTCCGCGTCCAGCGTCTCTTGGATCGGCAGACCGTGGTCGACGAAAGCCAGCTTCATGTCCTGGCGCGCACGGAAGTTCGACGCGCTGAACACCACCGTGTAGTCGGTGTCCACGAGGCTGCGCAGCCGACCGAACAGCTTGTCGGGATGCCCCGCCACCTCCACGC
>UQRX01000032.1:0-25630 GCA_900543595.1 uncultured Collinsella sp.
TTCCGGGACCGGGCCCTTGCGGCGTAGTCGCTATTTATTCAGTCCAAGTTTCGGGGCGCAGTTCACAGGCACCTTTGTGGTGGTTTTTGTTAAGGACTAAGGAGACTGCCATGAAAAGATTCGTCCCCCGCCTTGCGTTAACCGCCGCGCTGCTTGCCGGCGTGCTCACTGGCGCACCCAGCCTCGCCCTTGCGAGCGATCCGCCCCAAGCGATCTATGGCACCGTGACCGTCATGCACACCAACGATATCCACGGCAGCTACAAGTACAGCTACAACGCAAGCAAGGGCACCGGCACTGTCGGCTTTGACGGACTGGCGGTTCTCTATAGCGCCCAGAACAACGCCCCCGACTTTCTGCTCGATGCAGGCGACACCTTCCACGGGCAGTCCTTTGCCACCATGAGCGAGGGCAAGAGCATCGCCGAGCTCATGGACACCTTTTATGCGAACGGCTACGACGCGACCACACCGGGCAACCACGACTGGAGCTACGGCGCGGACAAGCTCCGCACCATGACCGGCTACAGCACCACCGGCACGCCCTTCGCCATGCTCTGTGCGAATGCAACGTCTTCGAACGGCGTATGGAGCTCGAGCATCACCAAGACGCTCAACCGCACTTGGAAGGACGACGAGGACAGTTCCACGTTTAACTACAAGATTAAGGTCGGCGTCATCGGAGCCATGGATGAGTCGCTGGGCTCCTCGCTGCGCGCGGACCTGGTCGAGGGCACGTCGTTCTCGGGTGCGGCGGACGCCATCAATGCCGAGGCCAAGCGACTGCGCGAGGATGAGGGCTGCAACGTTGTCGTTTGTATCGCACATACGCTCAACGTCAAGGCCTTTGCCGCACAGCTCAATGGCGTCGATGCCCTGGTCGCAGGCCACGAGCACATCAACTTAAACGAGAACGTAACGGGGGCCGATGGCAAGCCGGTCCGCGTCGTCGAGGCGGGCAGCGCCTTTGCCGAGGTTGGTCTGCTTTCCATTCCCTATGAGTGCGACACCAAGGGTACCGAAAGCACCAACGACGACATAGTGACGGTCTCCGCAGGCGACAGCGCTGAGACACTCTACGCCGCCAAGGACGTCGACGACCTTTTGGCAGACCCCAACAACCAGAACATCCTTGATGAGGTCCGCAACAACAAAATCAAGCCGCTCGACGACGCCTTTGAAATCGAATCGAACAAGGTACTCGGCACATCCACCGCCAACTATTTCTATGGCGAGGACGCGGCGGGTACACATGGCTGGGAGATGGTGCGCACTACCGATTTCCGCCCCAGCGAAGCAGGCGACACCGCTAAAGCCCAGACCATCGGACATGTGATCTGCGGTTCTTATCTTAATTTGACGGGCGCGGACCTCGCTATCGAAAACGCGGGCGGCATCCGCGGCGGCATCGCGGCGGGCAACGTGACCGCCGGCAACGTCATCGCCATCTCGCCCTACGGCAACACCTTGGAGACCTGGACCATGACCGGCGCGGACTTCCTCGCAGCGCTTGAGCACTCGTTGGAAATTAGCGACAAATGCAATGACAGCTACGAACTTCAGCAAGCCTACGTCGCAGCCGGCCACACCGAGCAGGAAGCCCAGGACATGTACAAGTGGCCCAACGACTCCGGCAGCGTTCTTTCCTTTGGCGGCATCAACGTAAAAATCGACTGGACGCAGTCTGAAGGCAAGCGCATCGTGAGTGCCACGCTCACCAAAGACGGCAGCACGCTCGACCCCGCCAAGACCTATACCGTCGCCACCAACAACTACATTATCACCAACACGACCGACTTCCCCACCTTCGCAAACGCCACCAAGCACACCGAGTGGGGCACCTGCGAGTCAGCGCTGAGGGCACTGATTGGACAGAATGGCTGGGAGAACAAGATGGCCGGACTCGCCGGCACCATCAGCTTCGGCTCCGCAGCCGTGGATCCCACGCCTACACCGGCCCCGACGCCTAAGCCCTCACCTAAGACGGACACGACGACCACGCAGGCCACCACCAAGAAGACCACCGGCAAGCTTGCCGCAACGGGAGACCGTACGCTGGCCGTGGTCGGCGCATGCCTCATTGGCGGCATCTTCGTCATCATGCTCGGCATTATCTGGAAGCGCCGCCGCTAAGCTACACCGCCGGACCTTGCAGCCCCGCCGTGCAGACCTTATATCAAGCACAGAAGCCCGTCCGATGTGATCGGACGGGCTTTTTGGTGGGTATCATGGTTGAATGATCATGAGGAGGTTTCCCTACATGGAATTGTTTGAGCCAATTCTTCATTTCTTTGCACAACGATGGGTCCACAACATCATCTGGGCAGGTATCTTGGCCATCGGCACCGCCGTTGCCGCAAAGGTCGCGTCCAAGACCCTGCACCACCTGCTTAGCCGCGACGATAACCCACTCCCTTCATCGAGCATCTTCATCAACATCGCGCGCGCCATCATCTGGATGATTGGCGGCAGCTTTATCCTCGACAACTGCTTTGGCATTAACGCAAACGCCCTCGTCGCCGCTCTTGGCGTCGGCGGCATCGCCATCTCGCTCGGCTTTCAGGACACGCTGTCAAACCTTATCGGTGGCATGCAGGTGACCTTTATGGGCATCATCAAGCCCGGCGATAATATCGAGGTCGGCGGCGTGTCAGGCGTGGTCCAAGACATCACCTGGCGCCATACGACCATCGAGGACGCCTGTGGGCAGACCATCATCGTCCCCAACTCCAACATCTCCAAGAACACGCTCGTGCACTTGATGCCCTTTGGGCGCGTGGCCGTGCCCGTCGCGGTCAAGGACACGTCCAAGTGGGCCTCACTGGACGCGCTGGCAGACGAGCTCACGAGCGCAACCAAAACGGCCGTCTCGCCCATCTCGGGCTTTGACAAGGAGCCGTATGTGCTCTTTAGCGAGATCGGCGACTTTGGCATCAAGGGCAAGATCATCTTTATCGTCAGTGACGACAGCACCACCTTTACGGCAGCCGACGCCTGCATCCGCGCCATCGCCCCCATCATCGCCTAAAGCCACCACAAAGGGGACAGGCACCTTTGTGGTAGTTTCGCATCGTGGTACCATGGTTCATATCGTTGTTTAAACGACTAAGGGAGTAGACACCATGGAAGAGGCCTATCGTCAAGCACGCAAGCGCGGCGAGCAGGGACGCCGTCGCGCCATCAGCCAAAGCGAGCACCCGTACCTTACGGACCTCGACGGCCTCGTTGCCCAGCTCCCCTTAGGTCAGCGAGAGAGCGTCGGCCTGAGGGACATTCCGCTCGAAATGGTCGTCGGCACGGTCACCAAAGGCCGTCAGTCTGCCTTTTCGTGTAACTTTATGCCCCTGCTGCCGTTTAACACCGAGTTCGCCCGCAAGTGGTCCAACCTCTACGACATCCAGGTAACCGAGGGTTATCGCGACCCCATCATCGTCACCGAGTTCATGCATCGGTTCTATGTCCAGGAGGGCAACAAGCGCGTCAGCGTCCTCAAATTCCTGGACGCCCCAACGGTTTCGGCCAAGGTCACCCGTCTCTACCCCGGCAAATGGGACTCCGTCGAAAGCCGCCTGTACGGTGAATTCTGCGCTTTTTGGCGCGTCTGTCCCCTATACGAGATCGAGTTCTCGCGCGAGGGAAGCTACGAGACACTCGCCAAGATGCTCGGTCATAACCTTATCGAAAAATGGCCGCAGAAAAGGGTCGACTACCTGCGCCACACCTTCTTGCTCTTTAAGCGCGCCTACCTTCGCGCCGGCGGCGACCATCTGGACATTACACCCGCCGACGCCATGCTCGTATACCTCAATGTGTACAACCAAGACCGTCTGCTGGACACGCCGACGGACATCGTCGTAAACCGCCTGTGCAAGATTTGGCGCGAGTTGGTCATTGCCGGCAAAAATGACGAGGACAAGGTCGATCTTGTCGAGGCACCGAGCGTCGATGAGGAAGAGGCGCCCGCCAAGTCCACCTCCGGCGTGCTCAACTTCTTTATGGGCAAGACCGTTTATTCGGCGGCCAACCCTCTGCGCATCGCCTTTATCCATGAATTCCCCTGTGCATCGTCGAGCTGGGACAGCTTGCACGACCAAGGGCGTCAGTATCTCGACGAGCACTTTGGCGGCATCGTGCGCACCGAGGCATTCGAGGACTGCCACAATCCGGACGTGTTCTACGCCGCCGTGGAGACCGCCGTCAAGCACGGGGCGAAGGCCATCTTCTCGACTTCACACCGCCTGATGGAATATACGCTCAGGGCCGCCGTCGAGTACCCCCAGGTGCGATTCCTCAACTGCTCTATCGGCCTTCCCCACCAAAGCGTGCGTTCGTACTTTGGCAAGATGTACGAGGCCAAGTTTCTCCTGGGCGCCCTTGCCGCCAGCATGGCGGACAACCATCGCATTGGCTACCACGCGTCGGTCTTCGCCTCGGGCGCACTCAGCGAGATCAACGCCTTTGCGATTGGCGCCTCGCTGCTCGACCCCCGTGCGCAAATTATCCTGACCTGGGGCGATGTGCCCGCCGGCGGTCTTGCCGAGGCCATGTGCCGCGAAGGCGTGAGCGTCATGACCGGCGCCGACATGTCAAAGTCGCTCGAAGACCCCACAGCCTACGGACTTCACCGCCTGGTCGATGGCAAGGTTACCGGCATTGCCATGCCGGTATGGAACTGGGGCCGATACTACGAGCTTATCGTGCGAAGTCTACTGCATGGCACCTGGGATGAGACCAGTGACGCCAGCCAGGTTCGCGCCGTCAACTACTGGTACGGCATGAGCTCGGGCGTTATCGACATTCGCTACGCTCCGGGCCTGCCCTATCAGACGCGCAAGCTTGTTCAACTCCTCCGCAATGGCATCGTCGAGGGCTCCATCAATCCATTTGGCGGCGAGCTCCATAGCCAAGACGGCGTGGTGCAGATCGAGGGCTTTCCCCCACTGCCGAGTACGCAAATCGTCGAGATGGACTGGCTGGCCGACAACGTGGTGGGCACCATTCCGCAACTCGACGATGAGCCGAAAGTCCACGCCCTATGAAAATCCTTGCCATAGCCGATACCGAAGAACGATGCCTATGGGAGTGCTTTCGCAAGGAGCGCTTTGAAGGTGTCGACCTGATTTTGTCCGCTGGCGATCTGGACCCGGACTATCTTGAGTTTTTGGTCACCGTCATCAACAAACCGCTCATCTACGTGCGCGGCAATCACGATGACCGCTACGCACGTCATGCACCGGGCGGCTGTATCTGCGTCGAAGACACCGTGTACGTGTATCGAGGCGTCCGCATTGCGGGGCTTGGCGGCTCCATGCGCTATCGAGATGGTGCCAACATGTACACCGAGCGCGAGATGGCCAAGCGCATGCGCAAGCTGTCCCGCAAAGTGAGGATGGTCGGCGGCTGCGACATCTTGCTCACCCATGCACCCGCCGCCGGCATGGGCGACCTGGATGATCTGGCACATCGAGGATTCGAATGCTTTAACACAGCGCTCGAGTCCTGGAATCCCGACTACATGGTGCACGGGCATGTGCATCAGAGCTACGGTCCCGATTTTCAGCGCGAGCGGCAACACGCGTGCGGGACGACGATTATCAACGCCTGCGGCTATACGCAATTTGAACTTGACGAAACGCACTACCCCATCCGTGGCTGGCAGGCAGCTTGGCTCAATTCGCAAACCATGCGCCGCGAGCTCAAGCGCCACGAGGCCATCGAGTCCTCAACCGCCAGAACACCCTGGTAACCACTTTTAAGGCTTGATGCTGCGCCGGCCCCAAGTGCCCCATCTCGCCCCTCAAGCCGTCGCTCGCGTACCAAAAGTACGCGTCGCTCCTCTTTCGGGGCGACCTGGGGCACTTGGAACCGGCTCGCTGCGATGCCATAACATTGACGCCAAAGTGCCTAAACCACCACAAAGGTGCCTGTCCCCTTTGTGGTGGTTTTGGCCCGAGATAGCAAGAAACCCGGTCCTGCACGAGGCAGAACCGGGTTTCTTTAGCAATGCTTGCTTTGCTCAGGCAGTAACTAAAAGTTACTCAGCCAGGAAGTCACGCTGGACAGCGGGATCGACCTTGACGCCAGGGCCCATGGTGGAAGACACGGAGATGGACTTGACGTACTTACCCTTAGCAGAAGAGGGCTTGACGCGCAGAATCTCGGTGTACAGGGCAGCGTAGTTCTCGACGAGCTGCTGCTCAGAGAAGGACTTCTTGCCCAGGGGCACGTGGCAGATGCCGTAACGGTCGGCGCGGTACTCAACGCGGCCGGCCTTGAGCTCGGAGACCATCTTGGCGACGTCCATAGTCACGGTGCCGAGCTTGGGGTTCGGCATGAGGCCACGGGGACCAAGGATCTTACCGATGCGGCCAACCTTGGCCATCATGTTCGGCGTAGCGATAGCGGCGTCGAAGTTGATCTCGCCCTTCTGGATCTGGGCGACGAGCTCGTCGGAACCGATGATGTCGGCGCCGGCAGCCTCGGCCTCGCGGGCCTTCTCGCCCTCGGCGAAGACGGCAACACGAACGGTCTTGCCGGTGCCGTGGGGCAGGGAGATGGAACCACGGATGTTCTGGTCAGCCTTACGAGTATCGATGCCCAGACGGAAGTGGGCCTCGACGGTCTCGTCGAACTTGGCGGTGTCGAGCTCCTTGATGAGCTTGGCAGCCTGAAGGGGGGTGTAGAGCGTGGCGCGGTCGATCTTCTCGGCAGCGGCGTTATAGCTCTTACCATGCTTAGCCATGTGCATTACCTCCTGTGGTTAAACGGGCGTGAGCCCTCCCACATCGTATCGTGTGCCCTATTGCACACATATAACGGGCGCCCCGGTCGGAGCACCCGTCATTACCTAAAGAAATCGCTACTCAGCGATGGTGACGCCCATGGAGCGGGCGGTACCGGCGATGATCTTCTTGGCGGCGTCAATGTCGTTGGCATTGAGGTCCGGCATCTTGATCTCGGCGATCTTGGTGAGCTGCTCCTGGGAGAGCTGACCAACCTTGTCGGCCTGCGGCTTAGCGGAACCAGACTTGAGGTTCAGCTCCTTCTTGATGAGGTGAGCCGCCGGCGGGGTCTTGGTGATGAAGGAGAAGGACTTGTCCTCGTAGACAGAAATCTCAACGGGGATGATGTCGCCCTTCTTGTCCTGCGTCTCGGCGTTAAAGGCCTGGCAGAACTGCATGATGTTCACGCCAGCAGCGCCCAGGGCGGGGCCGACGGGAGGAGCGGGGTTAGCGGCACCAGCAGGAATCTGGAGCTTAATGACGTTGGCAACCTTCTTCTCAGCCATGGTCATTCCTTTCGAATCACGAGTGTGAAGTACTTGCTATATCGTAAGCACGCACGTGTTAGAAGCACTCCTGAGATGAGCAGTCACAGAAGAAGCACGCTCGCGCGAACGGACGAAAACTTAAGCGATGACAGCGACCTGGTTAAAGTCGAGCTCAACAGGCGTCTCGCGGCCAAAGATCATCAGCGTGACCTTGAGCTTGCCAGCCTCGGTGTTAACCTCGGAGACCTTGCCATCAAAGTCGGTAAGCGGACCATCGGTGACGCGGACGGACGTGCCGACCTCAATATCAACCGAGGTGCGCTTGGGCGAATCGCCCTTACCGGGACGACGAGTCATCTTGTTGTACTCGTCGCGGGAAAGCGGAGCGGGCTTGCCGTTGCCGCCCAGGAAACCGGTGACGCCAGGCGTGTTACGAACACACGTCCAAGCATCGTCATCCATCTCCATGCGGACCAGGACATAACCCGGGAAGATCTTGGAATCCTTGGTCTCACGCTTGCCACCCTCTTTAATCTCGGTGACACGCTCCATAGGAATCTCGATATCAAAGATACGGTCCTGCATGCCCATAGTCTCGATGCGATGCTCGAGATCGGACTTAACGCGGTTCTCGTATCCAGAGTAAGTGTGAACGACGTACCAACGCTTAGACATGGTTTAGCCCCTCAATCCAGAGAACAGAGCAAGAGCCTCGCCAAAGCCAGCATCGAGCAGAGCGATGACGACGCCGACGACGATCAGAGAAGCGCAAACGACGACCGAGTAGTTCACGAGCTCCTTCTTATCGGGCCACGTGACACGCTTCATCTCGGACTTGACCGAAGCGAAATACTTCTTGGTGCGGGCGAAGAAACCAGGCTTCTCGTTCTTCTTGGACTTCGCAGCCTTCTCGTTCTTCTTGGCAACGGCCTTCTTGGCCTCAACCTTGGAGTTGGCGGCAGCGTTGTTGGCAGGCGCCTGCTGCTGAGCCTTCTTCTTGTTCTTCTTGTTGGCCATTTGGGTTACCTCCGCGCAATGCGCTTATACATGAGTAAACCGTAAGCCCCCAATTGGGAGCTTACGGAATAATGACTGGCACGCCAGGAAGGACTCGAACCCTCAACACTCGGTTTTGGAGACCGATGCTCTACCAATTGAACTACTGGCGTATGTGACTAGAGACTAGCGAGTCTCTTTGTGCAGCGTGTGGTGACGGCACCAGGGGCAATACTTCTTGATCTCCATACGATCAGGCATGGTCGACTTGTTCTTGGTGGTCGTATAGTTGCGGCGCTTGCACTCAGTGCACGCAAGAGTAACTAGAGTACGCATGTATCCTGAACCTTTCATTTCCGCCCCGTACGGGCACGAGTTGATACTTTATCAGCTCTACGTAAGTGCTGTCAACGAAAACCTCGAATCAATTGGTTCTCGGTGAACCCATTCATATTTGGAACACATCAATGGAGCCAACGAGATCTAATCGACGGTGCACCCAGGACCATAATCGATCCTCTCGACACCAGCAACGGCTCAATATCCATTGCAGAAAAGAACCCGGCACCCATATAAGTGCCGGGTTCTCTAAGTCAGCTATATCAAAGAGCTAATTTACTCAATGATCGTGGAGACGATGCCCGAACCAACGGTGTGACCACCCTCGCGGATAGCGAAGCGCAGGCCCTCCTCCATGGCGATCGGGTGGATGAGGTCGCCCTCGATGGTGATGTGGTCACCAGGCATAGCCATCTCGGTGCCCTCGGGGAGCTTGACCGTACCGGTAACGTCGGTGGTACGGAAGTAGAACTGAGGACGATAACCATCGAAGAACGGGGTGTGACGGCCGCCCTCCTCCTTGGTCAGAACGTAAATCTCGCCGGTGAACTTGGTGTGCGGGGTAACCGAACCGGGCTTGCAGAGAACCTGGCCGCGCTCGATGTCCTCGCGCTTGATGCCGCGGAGCAGCAGACCGACGTTGTCGCCAGCCTCGCAGAAGTCCATGGACTTACGGAACATCTCGATACCGGTAACGACGGTGTTCTGGGTATCCTTGATGCCGACGATCTCGACGGGCTCGTTGAGCTTGAGCTCACCGCGCTCGACACGGCCGGTAGCAACGGTACCACGGCCGGAGATGGTCATAACGTCCTCAACGGCCATCAGGAACGGGAGGTCGTTGTTACGAGCAGGCGTCGGGATGTACTCGTCGACGGCCTTCATGAGCTCGCGAATGGCGTCCATCCACTTGGCGTCGCCCTCGAGAGCGCCCAGAGCGGAACCACGGATGACGGGGATGTCGTCGCCGGGGAAATCGTACTCGGAGAGGAGCTCACGGGTCTCCATCTCGACGAGGTCGATGAGCTCGTCATCGTCGACCATGTCGCACTTGTTCAGGAAGACGACGATGTAGGGAACGCCGACCTGACGGGCGAGCAGGATGTGCTCGCGGGTCTGAGCCATGGGGCCGTCGGTAGCGGCGATGACCAGGATAGCGCCGTCCATCTGAGCAGCACCGGAGATCATGTTCTTGACGTAGTCAGCGTGGCCCGGGCAGTCAACGTGAGCGTAGTGACGGGCAGCGGTCTCGTACTCGACGTGGGAGACGGAAATCGTAATGCCGCGCTCGCGCTCCTCGGGAGCCTTGTCGATGTTCTCGAACGCAGTGAAGTCAGCCTTGCAGCCCTCGGTCTCGGAGAGAACCTTGGTGATGGCAGCGGTCAGCGTGGTCTTGCCGTGGTCGACGTGACCAATGGTGCCGATGTTAACATGCGGCTTAGTGCGCTCAAACTTCTCTTTGGCCATAAAGCCCTCCTCTAAACAGGTCGTCCCCGGACGGGACTTTGCCTTTATACCATAGTGGCCTCTCAACATACTATTGAGAAGCCACCGTGTTACCTATGGTAGCGGTGACTGGATTCGAACCAGTGACGCCACGGGTATGAACCGTGTGCTCTAACCAACTGAGCTACACCGCCGGATGGAGCCTGCAACCAGACTTGAACTGGTGACCTCTTCGTTACCAACGAAGTGCTCTACCGACTGAGCTATACAGGCACTTGACGGGTGGGAGCTATAGGATTCGAACCTATGTAGGCAGAGCCAACGGGTTTACAGCCCGTCCCCATTAACCACTCGGGCAAACTCCCAATCGTTCAAGTATCCGCAGGTCCTTTGGTCTTTTGGACCGCCGCCCCCGCGAACGAAGAAGATAATACGATGCCACCTTGGGGGCTGTCAACGAAAACCTCTAGATACACGGTGCCGGGCGTATCTATATGCTTTTGACCTGCGGTTTTGCTGAGTTTGGATATGAAGGACGGTGAATTTGCATATAGCGGTGACATTTCCCGAGGGAACACTTTTGCGTAGTGGAGTGAGCCTGTAGAATATTACTTCGATAACGACTCATTTGCACCTATATATAGGTCGAGACCGAGCTTCCCAGACAGAATCGAGCGTGGATAATCTCCCACTTTTGGCGTGGCTTCGAGCCCAAAGTGGGAGATTATCCACGCCCATTCACTAGGCGGGAGATTTTCCGCGCTCGTATGTCCGGAAATCCTCGCTCGACCAGGGTGACTTGGACCGGTCCGGCCTATGTCTCAATCTGTAACATTTAGAGAACATTTTCTCCCCTATCTGTTACAGATTGAGATACTACGCAGTAGCCCCGACTTCCGTCTCATTCTGTAACAGTAAGAAAGGTTTTCAGCCTCTTCGTGTTACAGATAGAGATATTACCCGCCAACCCGTCTTAACATCTCAATCTGTAACAGCTTGAAGAGAAATACCGGTCTAGATGTTACAGATTGAGATTGAATCGTTTGGGCCGAATGTCCCCAAGATATTGGCTGGCGGTCACTAGAACTCAATCTCGTCAAAGTCAAAAGCTATCAAAGTGAGTCCAACGAGCTTGTCTGTGCGCTCCTGAATCTGCTCGCTGGTCCAGGTATCCGTGTTTACCAACTCGTCGTTCAGGTTCAACCCGTTGCGGTATCCGACGTTCGCCCCGTTCGCATCCTTGCGGTCTCGCTTGGTCACAAAGGGCATGTTGCTCAGCTTTGAGTTATATCCGGTGATAGTCAGATTTCCAAGCGTATGAACCTGCTTCTCCTGCACCTCAATCGCCCTGGAAACGTCGCCGTCCGCAACCATCTTCACCCATTCGTCGGGAATGTTCTTACCTTGGGGAAAGATGTGCTCGATTGTCCAAACGTAGTTTCCGGAGTCATATCGATCCCAAAGTGGCTTCATCTCCTTCGTAACGCTCGGTGATGCAATAACGGTCAGGATGTAGCGCGTCATATCGGGATTGACATCGTAAATCGGCCCTTCAAGACGTTCTTTGAAGGAAGCGTCACTGGCAGACACGTCGACGAGGCGCTTCTTGATGTATTCCGCGGCCGCAATGCCCTTGAGACCCTCGCTTTCGAGGCTCTCGCAAATACTGATGAAGAGCCTCTCCAGGTCACGCGTGGGAGGCGTATCGGTAAGGTTGCGTCGGACAAAGAAGCAGACAAGGAGCTTAACAAGAAGCGCGAGGGTTTCATCTTTTAGCTCCAACTGGTCCTGCTTCTTGAAAAGGAACAGCAGCATCAGGTAAGATGCGACGCCCTGCGCTCTCGAAAGCTCCAAAAGCTGATGCGAAAGCTCGGAATCCGGGCTCTCTTGATCGAGCCCAATGATCTTCGAGTAGAGTGCGGAATTCTCGGTCAGCTCGTCCAACACCTTAAGGGCGCCGTCATCGGCTTCCATCCGCTTCTCGTAGATTTTCAGAAGGTTGGAACGTGTGGCAACGGAACCGAGGGGGAGTTGGGAACCTGATTCGCCGATAAATGGCTTATTTACCTCCCGGCGGAAGGCATCGTAGTTCTGGCGGAAGAAGCGCTCCTGCGTCTTGTAGTCATCGCCGAGATTGCGGAGCACTTCCTGCCAGCGTTCAAAGTAATAGTCGATCCGTCCGTCATCCACCCCGGCAACCTTGCCGAGAAGCATGTTTTTGATGAGGTCAACGGCGCTCAAGGGGACACCGCGGTTGTTAAGGGACGCGAACAGGGTATAGGCGTCCGCATGGCTATCGACGGTAATCTGGACCACGACTGCGGAGCACACCAGCTTGCAGATATCAAGCAGGGCATGAACACATTCGATCCCGCTCCCGTCTTCAACTTCCTCGCCCAATCGATCGTAAAAATAGTTGAATGCCTTAGACATCTTTCTCAGACCGAGGAACTTCGGCTTTTGCATAACGACGTCTAAACCGATATGTTCCTTCAAGATCCAGCGGTAATCCTCAAGGTTATGATTCTGAACCTGAGGAATAACGCGCGTCCTCGACTTGTCGGATTTCAAGATAAGGCGATTGCGCAGAGGGCGGACATCGTCCAGCATCAGGTCATCGTCGATAGAATCCTTATGCTCCATAACGCGAGCGTAGATGGCAGCAAGGAGAAGGCTGAGCGTCGTCAGGCGTTGCTGGCCATCGATGACTTCATAGTGAATGGTATCCATCTTGGAATTCACAGTCCCGTTCACGACAATAAACGAGCCCAGGAAGTATCCGGCATCGTTTTGGGTGATATCGTCATAGAGATTCGCCCAATCGCGCTGATTCCAAGTGTATTCGCGCTGGTAACGAGGAATGTCATAGATTTTTAGCATATCGGTCGACAGAATATTGGCAACCGTTGGGTCCTCTACGCTATTAATCATCATGAGTCCTTTCAATCACCTTGCTCACAAACGACGGGAAATCCTTGTCGCCCTTGATTTCTCGCGCCGAATTAAATCTAGACTATAGTAATACCCATGGGCTACAGGAAAGAGCGCCGCGCACGGCGCGCGATCTTTCGAGAGGCAGCATCGGAGCTCTCGGCACCTTGGTCACTTTCCACCCTATCCCAGTTGGAGAAACAAAGCCCAAAACTCTAATGGAGACAGCAACTGTAAGCTTTGCTTTTCCTGCTTCGTTGCACGCATTTATGGACATTGGACATCGGTCACAAAACACACATAAATGCAATTCCGATTTAATTGTTGCATGTTTGTTGCATGAGCTGTTGCATGAAAATGCAAAATCGGGAGCCATACGGCCCCCGACCTGCGAAAACTCATGGAGCCAGTGACAGGAATCGAACCTGCAACCCACTGATTACAAATCAGTTGCGCTACCGTTGCGCCACACTGGCACACTTGGCGCTTTCACGCGAAGCCAGTTAAGAATAAAGGAATTGCGGACGAGGCGCAACAGACCCTTTGACCGACCACATCTCAAAACCCTTCGTCAGAACGAATAGTTTTATCTGTTCGCCAGAACCAAAAACTATTCGTTTTGGCGACGGTAAGCCCGCAGCCCATTGATTACAAATCAACGGGCTGGCCAATTGGGAAACGGGTCTCTATGGACAATCCCCTACCTCCCGCGCAACGCCTTGAGCTTGGCCAGCGCATCGGGACTTAGGCGACTGCCCAGGGTCATCTTAATCTGCGGAGCTTCCTCTGCCTCGTGAACGTCGTTATCGATCTGTTTGATCTCGTCCACCAGCATACGGCTCGAGATGCGCGTGACGCCCTTGCCCATGACGACGGCCTGGATCGTGCCGTCGCTCGACACCACGGAGCACGCGCGGCCTTCCTCGCGTGCCTCGATGCAGAGCTTCTGCACCACGGTATCGGCCGATACGCCCGTCGGTGAAAACTCGATGCGCACGCCGCGGGCCGGCAGGTTGGGGCGCTCGTTGGAGATATTGCCCGCGCCGTCGAACACGATCACGGCCTCGTAGCGGCCCTGGGCAAAGGCGGCGACGTCGTTGACGAGCGCGGTGCGCGCCATATCGTGAACGTCGCTGGAATACGGATCGTCGGAATGGTCGTACACGAGCTTTTCGTAGCGCGGCGTGCAGTGAATCACGTTGTAACCGTCGACCACCAGCAGCTCGGGCTTGTTGGAGTGCACCGTCGAGACTGGGTCGGCGATAGCCTGCGCAAACGCATTGCCGCCCACGCCGTAGGTCGCGGCCGAAACAATCGGCTTGGCCGAGCCCTCGCCAAAGCGCTTGGCCTTGGACTTGGCACGGTTCTTTTTGGACATGCGCTACTCCTCCCCCATGAGCTCGCCGACATTGCGGCGCAGCCACTCAAAGCACAGCGCCGTTGTCGCCTGGGCAACGTTGAGACTCTCGGTCATGCCGCGCTGGGGAAGCTTGGTCAAAAAGTCGCATTTCTCAAGCACCAGGCGCGAGATGCCGTCGCCCTCGGAGCCCATGACGAGCGCCACGCGGCCCTCGAAGGGAGCATCCCAGCAGCTGCCCTCGGCGTGCTCGGAAGCACCGCCCACCCAAAAGCCAGCGGCCTTGAGGTCGTCGAGCGCACGGGCGATATTAGGAACCTGCGCGATAGGCAGGTGCATGACGGCGCCGGCGGAAGTCTTGTAGCTGCCAACGGTCACGCCGGCAGCGCGCTTGTTGGCAATGATGACGCCCGCCGCGCCCACGACTTCGGCGGAGCGCACGATGGCACCAAAGTTGCCGTCGTCGGTCACATGGTCGAGCACAACGACAAGCGCCGGACCGTCGCCCGCGCGGTCGAGGATATCGGCAACATCAGCGTAAGGGAAGTTACCAACCTCGAGCGCAATGCCCTGGTGAGCGCCATGGCTCGACAGCGCATCGAGCTGCGCACGCGGCACATACTTAATGCGGACACCGGCGGCGTTGAGGTCATCGACCAGACGAGACAGGGCGGCATCGCGCTCCCCGCCCTCAGCAATGAGTGCGCACTTGACGGGAAAGCCGGTACGCAGCGCCTCGGCGGCGGCACGACGACCTTCGATAAACTCGCCCTTGGGGACCTGAACGTTGTCGCGGTTGCGATCGCGCTGAGGACGTGCGGCCTGGGTGCGATCGCGCTGGCCCTTGGAAGCGGCAGCGCGGTCGTTACGGCGAATCGGACGCGAGCCAGAAGCGGCCTGCTTGCCGCCACGAGACGCGCGCTTGCGATTGTCGGCCATAAAGCGACCTCCTAAATACAACTATCAAACGAAACAAAATAAACGACCGCCCATGAATATTAATTCGGGCGGTCGGTACGGGTTTTCCAAGTGCCCGAGATTGCCGTGAAAGAGGAGCGACGCGTACTTGAGTACGCGAGCGACGGTTTGAACGGCAAGGTCGGGTGCTTGGGAAACCCGCAGGGATTAGAGAGTCTTAATACGGGTGCCGGCGGCCGTATCCTCGATCGTCAGCCCGAGGTCCTTGAGCTGGTCGCGGATGGCGTCGGCCAGATCCCAGTTCTTGGCGGCGCGGGCCTCGGCGCGGGCCTCGAGAATCTTGGCAGCGGCCTCGTCCACGTCGTCACCCGTGTAGGCAACCAAACCGGCGGCAACGCCCAGCAGGCCCAGTGGCAACTCGACCTTGGGCTCGGGGAGCTCGACGCCAAGCGTATCGAGCAGCTCGGCCAGCGTGTCGGCGGCGGCAAGCGCGGCGGCCTTGTCGGCAGCGTCGCCCGCCTGCTCCAGGTACTGGTTGCACTCGGTCACAAAGCCAAAGACGGCACCCATGGCACCAGCGGTGTTAAAGTCGTCGTCCATGCACTCCTTAAAGGCGGCACGAGTCTCAGCGGCCTTGGCGGCAAACGCCTCGGCGGCAGCCGCATCGGCATCGGCCGTCGCATGGTCCGCAGCCCAGCGCAGGTTCTCGACCGTACCGGCGATACGCGTGAGCGAGTTCTCGGCACCCTCCAGGCGCTCCCAAGAAAAGTCGAGCGGCGAGCGATAGCTCGTCTGCAGCATCAGCAGGCGCAGGGCGGCAGCGGAGTGCTGCTCGAGGACCTCGGCCAGCGTAAAGAAGTTGCCGAGTGACTTGGACATCTTCTCGCCGTCAACCAGCAGCATGCCCGTGTGCATCCAGGTGTTGGAGAAGCCCTGGTGCCAGGCGCAGGTGGCCTGGGCGCACTCGTTCTCGTGATGCGGGAAAGCAAGATCGGAGCCACCGCCGTGGATATCGATCGGGGTACCCAGGTAGCGATGCACCATGGCGGCGCACTCGGTGTGCCAACCGGGACGGCCCTCGCCCCAGGGGCTCGGCCAGCTGGGCTCGCCGGGCTTGGCGGCCTTCCACAGGGCAAAGTCGAGCGGGTCGTTCTTGTCCTCGTTCTCCTCGATGCGCGCACCCACCATCAGGTCGTCGATGTTGCGGCCCGAGACCTGACCATAGTTGGGATCGCTGCGCACGGCAAAGTACACATCGCCGTTATCGGCTGCGTAAGCGTGGCCCTGCTCGATAAGCGTCTTGATCATGGCGATCATGGGGCCGATCTCCTTGGTGGCGCGGGGGCGCACATCGGGATCGAGCACGTTGGCGGCGCGCATGACGCCAATGAACTTATCCGAGAACTCCGTTGCGACCTCGGCAGCCGTACGGCCCTGCTCGTTGGCGCGCTTGATGATCTTGTCATCGACATCGGTGAGGTTCTGGGCGAACGTGACCTCGTAGCCGCTCGCGATGAGCCAGCGACGAATCACGTCAAAGCTGATGAACGTGCGGGCATTGCCGATGTGGATGTTGTCGTAGACCGTGGGGCCGCACACGTACATGCGGACCTTGCCGGACTCGATGGGCTGGAACTCTTCCTTTTTATGGGTAGCGCTGTTGTAGATACGCATTCGTTACTCCTTAACGGTTTTCTGTAGCAGGCAGACGGCCCAGGCGCCGATTCCCTCGCCCTGGCCTTCCCAACCGAGCTTTTCGGTCGTGGTGGCGGCGACGCCCACGTTTTCGACGTCAACGCCCAGGGCCTGGGCAAGGTTGGCGCGCATGGCATCGCGGTGCGGGGTGATCTTGGGCTGCTGGCAGGCAATGGTGCAATCGGCATCGACAAACTCAAAGCCCAGCTCGCGCGCGTAGTCCATCACGCGAGCGAGCAGCACCATCGAATCAGCACCCTCGTAGGCGGGATCAGTGTCGGGGAATAGCTTGCCGATGTCTCCCCCGCGGCAGGCGCCCAGAATGGCGTCGGCCAAAGCGTGCGCGAGCACATCGGCATCCGAGTGGCCCAGCAGGCCGCGCTCGTAGGGAATGTCGACCCCGCCGATGATACATCGACGCCCCTCCACCAAACGGTGGACGTCGTAGCCGTGGCCAATGCGCAGGTTACTGAACATGGGGAAGGTCCTCTCCCTCGGCCATACGGCCAAGCAGAATCGCGGTTACGGGACGCAGGTCCTCGGGCACCGTCACCTTAAGGTTATCGCGCGGGCTCTGGACACAGCGGACGCGCCCGCCCATGCGCTCGACCAGCGATGAATCGTCGGTACCGATAAAACCCTCGGCGATAGCAGCGGCGTGAGCGCGCTTCATGGCGTCGACGCTAAAGATCTGCGGCGTCTGCGCGGCCCAATAGAGCTCGCGCGGCGGCGTCTCGACGATATTATCGCCGTCGACGATCTTGAGCGTGTCGATCGCGGGCTGACCGCACACGACACCGTCGAGCGAGCGGTCACCCATGAGCACGTCGATAGCGTGGTCGATGGCCTCGGTCGTAATGAGCGGACGAGCGCCATCGTGGATGGCGACATATTCGAAACCCGCCGGAGCCGCATGCACGCCGGCACGGGTGGAATCCTGACGGGTATCGCCGGCATCGGCAAAGCTGATGGGCGTGTCATAGTCAAACGGGTCGATGGCCAGGCGGCGCATCTCGGCACGGCGCTCGGCAGGACACACCACCACGATGTGGCCGACCTTGTCGCTCCGGTCGAACGCGCGGATGGACCAGCTCATGAGCGGACGGCCCGCTACATTGACGAGCTGCTTGCCACCGGGGTTACCAAAGCGCTGGCCGCTGCCACCGGCAACGACCACGGCGCATACGGGCGCCATTATGCGTTCCCCTGTTTGGTGCCCTTCATGCGGTACAGGGAGTCCGCAAGAATGGCAGGGTTGTTGACGCCAAAGTCGCCCAGGCGCTCCGGATCCTCGCTGATGTCGTCCATGAGCTCCTGCAGCGAGCCGTACTCGTCGACGATCTTCTCGGCCACGCCGTCGCGCACGACGGACACGCGCGAAAGCGTGCGCAGGCCCAGCGGCGTCATGACGGAGTCCTCGTCCAGATCGTCGTAGCCCAGAACTGCCGCCACGTGCTGCGGGTCGGACAGGTCCTTAGGCGTCATGCGAGCGAGCTCTGCACGAATCTTCTCGGCATTAGCCTCGGAAGAATCACTTGCATAGTCGCGAATCATCAGGTCGTATTCGGTATCCATGCTGGAGCCGGCGAGCTGCTCGAGCTGCATCTGCACGAGCTTGCCCTGGTTGCCCAGCTTGACGATGCAATCCTTAAGCTCGGTCTTTGCCTGCTGCATGATCTCGAAGCTCGAGAAAATACCGGTAATGTCGGCGAGCGTAACGTAGTCGTCGAGCTCGAGGGCCGTCAGGCGCAGCAGGGAGCGGTCGAGCGACTGACGGGTGGTCTGGAGCGTGGCGACGAGCTGGTTGACCGAGCTCATGATGGTGGTGACGGGCTGGATCTCGTAGCTCTTGCCGTGAACGTACACGTTAACGACGGCACGACGGGCCGAGACCGAGATCACGATGGCATCGGTGAGCACCGACATGCGAGCGGCGGTGCGGTGACGCATGCCCGTCTCGCTCGTGGCAAGCGAGGGATCGGGATTGAGGTGGAAGTTGGCGCGCAGAATCTGGGTGAGGTCACCGTCGATGACGATGGCACCGTCCATCTTGGAGAGCTCGAACAGACGGTTCGAGGTGAACGAAATGTTGAGCGGGAAGCCGTCGTTACCGGCAGCGAGCACGTTTTCGGTGTCGCCGACGCAGATAAGGGCGCCCAGGTGACCGGCGATGATCATGTCGAGGGCGGTGCGGATCGGCTGACCAGGTGCCGTCAGGCGGATGGCCTGTTCCATACGCTTTTGCAGCTCGTTCTTATCCAAGGCATCGCTCCCATCGTATACGCTCCATAAACGCTAAATAGTTTCTCACGGTTTGTCCCCGCGGCGCTTGCGAAATCCGATGCTTACAGAATGAGCGAACACAGCTGAGAGCCCAACCCAAATGGGCTGCTTATGTGGTAGCATCGGGATTCGCATAAATGAGGGAGTAGTCGCGTGACTGGATTCGCCTCCGGTGGCGCGGTAAGTCAACACACTGGCCGATGCGGCCTGGCTTGCCTTAATGAACGAGACTCGTGGCTGTGCGCGCAACGCGTACGCCACGGGTCTTTTTTGTTGCTCCCCTGCCAGAAGTACACGCGGGTTCGCCCGCAGAGAGGGAGCCAGACTATGGGACTCGCCGAGCTCGTGCTGCTCGCCGTTGGCCTTTCGATGGACGCCTTTGCCGTTTCCATCTGCAAGGGCCTTGGCATGAAAAAGATCAACCTTAAGGTCGCCGTAGTGCTCGGCCTGTTCTTTGGCGGCTTTCAGGCCGGCATGCCCGTAATCGGATGGGCGCTCGGCAGTCAATTTATGGGCATCATCGGCCCCATCGACCACTGGATCGCCTTTATCCTGCTCGCCTTCATCGGCGGCAAAATGCTGTGGGAGGCCTTTACCGAGGACGAGGATGAAGGCGACGGCAAGGATGCCGAAAAGATTGACCTGGTCGAGTACCTGATCCTCGCTATCGCCACCTCAATCGACGCCCTAGCCGTGGGCATCTCATTTGCCGCGCTCTCGGTTGACATCGTGCCCGCTGTATCGCTTATCGGCGTCACAACGTTTATCTTCTCCGTCGCCGGCGTAGCGATCGGCCACACCTTTGGCGCGCGCTACGAAAAACCCGCCACCATCGTGGGTGGCGTCGTGCTCATCCTTATCGGCCTCAAGATTCTGCTGGAACACTTGGGTTTTTTGGCGCTGTAAAACACCCTTCAAAACTAAACGTCCGGGCAAGGTCTCATGCAGAGTTTTGCATGAGGCCTTTTCATGCAGACTTTTGCATGTCATACTGATATGCAAAAGTCTGCACGTTAGGAGATCGCCGTGGATACCCTTCCCATCACCACACCACGCCAAGCTGGCGTCTACGTGCGCCGGGCACGCGAGGCGCAAGGGATCACCCGTGCCGTCCTCGCTAAAAAGGCCGGTGTTTCGGAGCGCCTGCTCGCATCGCTCGAGCTAGGAGACGCCACCGGCATTCGACTCGACAAGTTGCTGACCGTCTTTAACGCACTCGGCATAGGTCTCTTCGCGCAAAGCGATAACGACTCCATCGCATCGCCCTCCGAACATCCGACGACGATAGTGAACCTCCCTATCGCGAACTCGAATACCCTGCCAAAGCCAAGCGTAGGCAGACGACCCACTCGACAAGGAACGCCATCTTCCTATGGTGCCTTGCTGGCCCAAATCGCAGCCGAGCAAGGCCTTTCCGGCACTTCAAACCTCTCCTTTGGCTGTAAGGTTGTGAAATAAATGGCAGAGATGGAGCTCGCGACCCTCATTTGTGGCGAAATCGCCGGCACTCTCCGGCAAGACGAGCATGGACTCTGCAGCTTTGCATACGCCCCAACCTATCGCGGAGCACCGTTATCGCTAACAATGCCGCTTTCCAATCGCACGTATGGCCATAACATCGTCCGCCCGTTCCTATTTGGCCTTTTGCCCGACAGTCAAGAGCAGCGTCGCGCTATTGCCACCGAGCATGATGTTGCATCCAACAACCCCGTCGCCCTCTTGTGCCATATCGGTCTTGACTGCGCGGGGGCCGTTCAGTTTTGTCGAGCCGATCAATTAGACGCCGCCCGCGGCAGGGTCTCGGCATACCGCCCGCTTACCAATTCTCAAATCGCTCACAAGCTCAAAGCAATTCGCGATGACGAAAGAGAGACATGGATGGGCTCCAACGAAAGCTGGTCCCTGGGCGGCAATCAAGGCAAATTTGCACTAGCTCGGCATGATGGCCAATGGTGCGAATGTCTAGGGTCATCCCCCACTACCCATATCTTCAAAAATGGTGTCGTTGGGTTCAAACATCAGGCCTTAAACGAATTCGTCTGCATGAAAACAGCTCGGCGTGTTGGCATTCCAACTGCCAACGTCTCCTATTGCACATTTGAAGACGAAGCCGCGCTCGTCGTTGAACGGTACGACAGAATGGTCAATAGCAGCGGAAATATCGAAAGGCTGCATCAGGAGGACTTTTGCCAAGCGCTCGGTGTATTGCCAAGCCAGAAATACACCGCCGACGGAGGACCAACTACACGAGACATCCAAGAACGACTGATTAACACAGTCCCCCACCACATGAATCTTGTGCTTTTTACCTATATGTTGTTCTATAACGCCATTATCGGAGCGCCTGACGCACACGCTAAAAACTACTCGCTCATCCTTGGCAAAGGCACAAACGCGGCGCTCGCACCCATGTACGATGCCGCATCGGGCTTAGCATACGAACGTATGCGGCGAAAAGCGCGCCTCGCCATGAGCGTTGGCGGCGAGAACCGTGTGGGGCGCATCGGACCCAACGCAATTCGCCGATACCACGGTATGGGCGACCCCGCGCTGGAGGCGGCGCTCACCGATGCCGGGCTATCCGAGAAGTTTTGCTTTGCGACCATGATGGACCTCGCCTACGAGGTACCCATTTGCATGGAAGAGGTCATGGACGAATACGCCGACCTGCCCGGCATGGCGGACCTGCGCGAGCATATGCTCGGCCCCGTCCGCGAAAACTGCCAGCGCACCCTCGACCTCATCAAGGCGGATATGGGCTAGACGCCCGCAATTTCCCATTTCCCAAAAGAAGAGAGGGGGCACCTGTCGCAAAGACCGGGTGCCCCCTCTCGTAATGTCATTTGCAATCCGCTAGCACGTGGCTCGGACTGCCGTTAGCGCAACCTTTACGCAGCGAGGCGCTTGAGGACGTCGATGAGCAGCTCGTAGAAGCGCTCGGCAGAAGCGAGCTCCATGCTCTCGTCCGGGGTGTGGACATCGGAGAGCGTCGGGCCCACGGCGATGGCATCCAGGCCGTGCAGGGCCTCGGCAAACAGACCGCACTCAAGGCCGGCGTGAATGGACTCGATTCGTAGCTCGGAGCCAAAGAGCTCGCGATAGCTCTCGACAAAGATGTCGCGGACCGGCGAATGCTCGGCATAGCTCCAGCCGGGATACTCGAACTCAAACTTGGCGTCGAAGCCCAGGACATCGGCCAGCGTCTGCAGGCGGTCCTTGAACTCGTTCTGCAGCGAGGTGATCGAGGAGCGCGGGGACAGCATGATCTTGACCTCGTCGTCAGAGGTGGCAACCACACCGATGTTGGAGGAAACCTCGACGGAGCCGTCGGTGGCGACGTTGCGGCGAATCACGCCGTTAGGGGCAAGACGCAGGGCGCGAATGAGGGCAAGCGCGGACTTCTGGTCCATGGCCTCGACCTCGGCGTCGTCGGCAATCTCGACGGTGCAGGTAAAGCCGGGGTCGAAGACCTCGAGCTCGGCAGTGACGTCGGCGATGATGCCCTTTGCAATCTGGGCCGCGGCCTCGGCGGCAGCGTGGTCGGCGTAGACCAGAACAGCCTTGCACTCACGGTTGATAGCGTTGTCCTTAGTGCCGCCGTTAAAGCTGACGATGGCGGGCTCGCCGGCAACCATCAGGCGGTCGATGATGCGGGCCATGATGAGGTTGCCGTTGCCGCGCTCCAGGTTGATATCGCTGCCGGAGTGGCCGCCCAGCAGGCCGGAGATGTCGAGCGTGAGGGTGCTACCGGTCTTGTGCTCGCGCACGATGGGGCAGGTGTAGGTAACGACGACACCGCCGGCGCAGCTGACGGTAGCAACGCCCTCTTCCTCGGAGTCAAGGTTAATCATGGTGCGGGCGCTAATCTGGGACTTGTCGAGCGTCTCGGCGCCGACCAGGCCAGTCTCCTCGTCGGTGGTGAATACGCACTCGAGGGCGGGGTGAACGATCGAATCGTCATCGAGAACAGTGAGCATCAGAGCGACGGCAATACCGTTGTCGGCGCCCAGAGTGGTGCCGTTAGCGGTGAGGACGCCGTCCTTGACGACCAGGTCGATACCATCAGTCGTAAAGTCGTGCTCAACGGAGCCCAGCTTGTCGCACACCATGTCGATGTGGCCCTGCAGCATCACGGTCGGGGCATTCTCGGCACCGGCAGATGCGGGCTTGCGAATGATAACGTTGTAGACCTCGTCCTGATACACATCGAGACCGCGCTCCTTGGCAAACGCGACCAGGAAATCGCTGATGCCCTTCTCGTTGCCAGACCCACGGGGGATCGCGCTGACCTCCTCAAAGAAATGGAACAGCTGGGCGGGCTCGTAGCCGGTAATCTTGTAGTCCATGGTGCCTCCTTGGCGCAACTGGTTAGACAGTAAGACATGCGACTTGTATATTCCCAGACTTTGCGTGCATAAACCAGTCGAAAACGCCGAGCGCCCTCGCATCATCGGCTAACGGCAAGGAAACGCCACTTTATCAAGATAAAGCATGTTAGACGGGCCGTGCCGAAGGGACGTTGGACCCTTCAACCAACTTCAACGCCTGTTGAACATTAATGCATACACCATTGGTATGTTTGATGAGATTTTTGTCCTCTGTCACGACGTAATCGGCATCAATGCGATTGGCGACGCCCAGCATCAGGTCGTCCTCAAAGTCGTTGTGATGATACTTGAACACAAAGGAGTCGAAGACCTCGTCTGCACCGACCGAGGCAATAATCGACTTTTGCCGAATCAGGCGAACGCACGCCCACGCTGTCTCGTCGGCACCGGCGATGGCTTCGGGAGTGAGAGCCCCCTCACGGCGGGCGTCGGCCTTCATCGTCCTTCCCAGAATGTAATAGACGTCTTTGACAGACAGGGAGGACGAGAAGAGGACGATATCCTCCGCTTCCGCCGCGCGAGAAAGGAGCTCGACTATCGGCCTGGTCGCATTCGTACGAGCGAGAAAGTAATCTAGCCAGACGTTCGTGTCGATCAACAGCTTGAGCACACGTTTCGTTCCAACGCCGCTCATAATTCGATCCAATCGCTGAATCTCTCGCTCATCATTTGATCGTATAACTCGTCGTAATCAAAGGCTTCATCGGGGCTCGGCCTCTGAATCGAGAACCGCTCATAAAAATTCGAAATTAACGCAGCCCCTTCCGAGACGCGGGACGAACTCGCCTTCGATCGTATGTCGTCAGGCAGGACTTCGTCATCATTCTTTTTTGCGACGGGCATATGACCGTTCTCGGTCAAGTACTGCCACAGCTCCCTCACAGCTTGTGACGGCGTCATGCCAATATGAGTCAGTACGGCGTCTCCTGCCTCTTTGAGCTGGCGATCTATACGCACGTTCATCTGAACTGGCCGCGTGTCGAGTATTGATGTAGGCATATCAACTCCTTTGCTATACTGAATCTCAATTTCAGTATAGCACGGCAGATTGAAGAACATTTCAATAGAAACGGGGGCGCCTCCTTATCGGAAACGCCCCCGAAAAATGATCTCTTATTTGCTCCCCTCTCTATTAGAAGGGAACTGGAGTTTCCTTAATCGGATTATGCAGCTATTGATACCCTCTCCGCTGAAATTGTGCATCTTCGTCGGTATCTATGCTTTACTGATGACAGCATATAACTGGACGTCATCATTTGGATGGTGGAGCATATTATTCGGTTTATTCATTGTATACAGTCTGGCGATTCCGGATTATCTGGTAGAAGACAAAAAGAAGAAAAAACACTCAATATGGAGAAAAAAACACTTAAGCAGCGAATTAAAGAAAACTCCGGTTTAAAACAGGCCGTTCACCGATTCATCATGCATCCTGTCAAAACGCGTCCTAACTGGTGGATACGTATCTTCGGTTACGTATATCTTAAACGAGGTAAAGGCTCCGTGATTTATCGAAGCGTTCGCAAAGATCTCCCTCCCTTCAACCGATTCTCCTTAGGAAGATATTCCGTTGTTGAGGATTTTTCCTGCCTCAACAATGCAGTCGGCGACTTGACCATCGGAGATTATACACGAATCGGATTAAGAAATACAATCATTGGTCCGGCCGCTATCGGCAACCACGTCAACCTTGCTCAGAATGTAACCGTCACAGGACTCAATCATAATTATGAAAATGTGGAAAAGAGAATTGACGAACAGGGTGTCAGCACACAAGCGGTTGTTATTGAGGATGATGTATGGGTAGGTGCAAACTCCGTCATACTGCCGGGAGTAACTTTAGGGAAACATTGTGTAGTGGCTGCCGGAAGCGTTGTCAGCCGTTCCATCCCGGCATACTCTATTTGTGCCGGTTGCCCTGCCAAAGTGATCAAATCATATGATTTCGCAACGAAAGAGTGGAAAAAAGTAAAATGATATCCACCACTAATCATTAATAGTGAGAACA
>UQRX01000033.1:0-24969 GCA_900543595.1 uncultured Collinsella sp.
AAACGAAAGGGCGCTGACCTTCTGGTCGCGCCCTTGAAGTTGAACGTCAGATTGTCCAAATGCGGCCCGCGCAGCGTCGGGCCGTTACGCGGTTCGTAGAACCGCGTAACTAGTTAGTACATCTTTGCGCCGGCAGGGATGGAGGCATCGAGCTGGATCAGGTTGAGGCGCTCCTCGCCCTCCTCCTCGTGGATGGCGCTGATGAGCATGCCGCAGCTGGGGATACCCATCATCTTGCGCGGAGGCAGGTTGGTGATGGCGAGCAGGGTCTTGCCGACCAGGTCCTCGGGCTCGTAATAATCGTGAATACCGGAGAGAATGGTACGGTCGGTGCCGGTACCGTCATCGAGCGTAAAGTTCAGCAGCTTCTTGGACTTCTTGACGGCCTCGCATGCCTTGACCTTCACGGCGCGGAAGTCGCTCTTGGAGAAGGTATCAAAGTCGACGAACTCCTCAAACAGTGGCTCGACGGCAATCTTGGAATAATCAACCGTGGGCTTGAGCGGCTTGACGAAGGGGCTCGCGGTGTTGCCGGCCTCGGCAGCCTTGGCAGCAGCGGCACCGGACTGGAAACCCTTCTCGGGCTTCATGTGCGGGAACAGCAGCACGTCGCGGATGGAAGCCTGGTTGGTGAGCAGCATGACCACGCGGTCGATACCGATGCCGATGCCGCCCGCGGGAGGCATACCGTACTCGAGGGCGCGCACGTAATCCTCGTCGTACTCCATGGCCTCGTCGTCGCCGCCGGCCTTCTCGGCCATCTGGGCAGCGAAGCGCTCGGCCTGGTCGACCGGATCGTTGAGCTCGGAGAACGCGTTCGCGTACTCGTGGCCGGCGATGACCAGCTCAAAGCGATGGGTCAGGCGCGGGTCATCCTCAAAGCGCTTGGCAAGCGGGCTAACCTCGATGGGGTAATCGCACACGAAGGTGGGGTTGACGATGGTGTCCTCGCCCAGCTCATCGTAGATCTCGGCGATGATCTTGCCGGCGGTCCACTCGGGCTTGATCTCCAGGCCCTTCTCACGTGCGGCGGCAGCAAGCTCCTCAACCGGCGTGTCGATGGTGACCTGCTTACCAATCACGTCAGAGACGATATCGGTCATGGGGCGACTTGCCCACTCACCGGACAGGTCGATAGTCTGGCCCTGATACTCAATAACCTCGGGGTTGCCGATAGCCTTGTTAGCGGCCTTGATGACGCCCTGGGCGAGCGCCTTCATGCCCTCGAGATCGGAGAAGGCGCGGTAGGCCTCCATCGTGGTGAACTCGGGATTGTGGGTAAGGTCCATGCCCTCGTTGCGGAAGATACGACCGATCTCGAACACGCGCTCAAAACCACCGACGATGCAGCGCTTGAGGTGCAGCTCGGTGGCGATACGCAGGTAGCACTCCTGATCGAGCGCGTTGAAGTGCGTGATGAACGGCTTGGCAGTAGCTCCGCCCTGGATGGTCTGCAGGATGGGGGTCTCAACCTCCATGTAGCCATCGGACTCCATAAAGCGGCGGAACGTGGAGAGGATCTGCGAGCGCTTGCGGAAGGTCTCGCGAACGTCGTCGTTGGCGATCAGGTCGACATAGCGCTGACGATAGCGGGTCTCCTTGTCGGAGAGACCGTGGAACTTCTCGGGCAGCGGGCGAACGGCCTTGGACAGCAGCGTCGCACTCTTGGGGGCAACGGAAAGCTGGCCACGCTTGGTGCGCACGACTACACCGGTCACGCCCAGGATATCGCCCAGGTCGAGTGCCTTGAGCGTGTTCCAGGCGGCCTCGTCCATATCGTTGATGCGGCAGAACAGCTGGATCTCGCCGGTCGCGTCGCGCACGACGATGAACATAATCTTGCCCTGACCGCGCTTGGCCACCACACGGCCGCCGATCTTCACGACGTCCTCGGTGTCCTCGCCATCGGTGAGCTCGGCGTACTTAGTCTCGATGTCGACGACGTAGTCCTCAATCTCGGAGTGCTCGGGATACGGGTTCTGGCCCGCCTCGAACAGGGAGGCACGCTTTGCCAGCCGGGTGGCGCGCTCGTCGTTGAGCGTCGATGCCTGATCGGCGGCGTTCTGGTTTTCTGCCATAGTTAGCTCCTCAAACTAAAACGCTCCCCAGGATTCGGTCCCAGGGAGCGAAAACATACCTTTACGCGGGACCGTGGTCTAGCGTGCGATCTTGGCGATGGTGTAGATGCGGGTCTTGCCGGAAGGCGTAACGACCTCGACGGAGTCGCCCTCGCCATGACCAATGATGGCGTGGCCGACCGGAGACTCGTTGGAGATCTTGTGCTCGAGCGAGTTGGTCTCGGTGGTACCGACAAGCGTGACCTCCATGACCTCACCGTTGGGATCAATCAACGAAACGGTGGAACCGATGGAGACGGTCAGATCACCCGTGGTGGCAGCAACCTGGGCGTTGGCGAGAATAGCCTGAATCTCGGCGATGCGAGCAGCATTCTGGGCCTGCTTGTCCTTGGCGGCATCGTACTCGGAGTTCTCCGAAAGGTCGCCGAACGCGCGGGCTTCCTTGATGTCCTCGACGATCTCCTTGGCGTAATCGCCCTCACGCCAAGCGAGCTCCTCGACGAGCTTCTGGCGGCCCTCAGCGGTCAGTACGATCTGGCTTGCGTCCATACGGATATCTCCCCAACTATGATGTAACGATCAACTGTCAACAAAAACGAAAAAGACCGGCTAGCCTGCGGGCAAGCCGGTCAGGTGCTCACCCCAAAGGGATGGGACTACTCTGCGTCCGCGTCGCTGTCCTCTGCCTTCTTTTGCTTGGCAGCAGCGAGCTTTGCCTCGAGCTCTGCGATCTCCTTGTCCTCCTTGGACTCCTCGACCACAACGTCCTCGGCCTGCTTGGTTTCGCCCTTATCGTCGCCCTCCATACCCTCACGGATATTCTTGACGGTAGAGCCGAGGGACTTACCGAGCTTCGGCAGGTTCTTGGGCCCAAAGATAATCAGGACAACGACGAGAATAATGATGAGCTCAGGAGCCCTCAGTCCAAACATGTAGACCTCCACAATACAGCGAGACAAGCTCGAATGAGTATACCGCGGGTGCCGCGGTATCACAACAATAGCTAAAAAAAGGGACCGCAAAAAGCGGTCCCTCCTCATGCTCTGGTCGGGTTGACTGGATTTGAACCAGCGACCCCTGCGTCCCGAACGCAGTGCTCTACCAAACTGAGCCACAACCCGTTAGCTCGACTATAGTAACAAAGATTTCCGTCGTGTGCCAGAGAAATTTTTACTTCTTTGGCGCTTCAATGCGAACCGTGTCGGAAACGAGCTCCGTTGCATAAGCCCACCAGCCGTTTTGTTGAGCGGCTGCCGCAAGATTGACTGCCGTTGCGGCGGTATCGCAGAGAGCAAACGAGCAGGCACCCGAACCGCACACGTTTACGGCAATGGTACCGTCCTGTGAACGAAGCCAGCCAAGCACCGTTTGAATCCGCGGCTCCATCTGCGCGGAAATGACACCCAGGTTGTTGTGAACGAGCGCGTAGGCCGCCTCTGCATCTCCCGAGCGAAGGGCAGATGCGATCGCTCCGGGCTTGTCCGCAGGCGCCGGGGTCTCGTCAAAACGTCGATAGGCTTCAATTGTTGAAACGCTTGCCTCGCGCGGCTTGACCAGCACGACGGGTGTCGCGGGTAGTGCGGGGTACTCGGTTGCCAGCACGTCTCCCCCACCCACGTAAAATGCAGGGCTGGCATGCAAAAAGAAGGGAACGTCGGCGCCAATGCCGCGCGCGATGTTGTCCAGCGCGGGATCGGCACGGTCGATGCCCCAACTCTCTGCCAAGGCGACAATGACCGCCGCGGCATCCGTCGAAGGACCGCCCAGGCCGGCACACAACGGGATGCGCTTCTCGATCGTGATGAAGACGTTAGCTTCGCGACCATAATGCTCGGCCATAGCAGCGGCCGCACGATACGCCGTATTCTTTTGCATGGGAAAGTCGGATGCCGGAATCGTCTGAACGGTCAGCGCCTGTGCCGGCGTAACCGTCACGGTATCGGCAAGGCCGACGGCTGCCATCAGGGAATCGACCTTATGGTAGCCGCGGTCGTCGCGCTCGGTATGAACCCCCAGATAGAGGTTGATCTTTGCCGGCGCGGAAAGGGTCAGGGACCAATCGGTCACCGCTAGTGCTCCTCGAGCTGATTGCCGAGCGGAGTAAAAATGTGCTCGCCGCTCTCGGGGTCAAACAGCTCGACCTGGCCGGTGAGAACATCAATATACTGGTAGGACTGACGCGACTTGCGGCCACGGCGCTCGTCGACCTCGACGATAAAGACTGCCGGATGGACGCTCTTGATGGTGCCCATGCGCTCGACGACGCGGGTGCGGCCCATGTTGGCCTTCACCTTAACGCGATCGCCCACCATATCGGTCAGCTTCTCGTGGATGTCGTCGACGTGATTGACTTCCATCTCTTCCATGAACAGGGCCTCCAGAAGGTGCAATTCAAAAAGGGGATAATACCCCTAAGATAGACAAAACTCTAATACTATAGCACCCTGTTGTGGCCATACGCAAGTAGCTAAAAAAGCCCGGTCCCAAATTGACTGCTTACAGACTATCGGTGTCCAAGACGATGGTGAATGGGCCGTCGTTGACGAGGTCGACCTTCATGTCGGCACCGAAGATGCCATGCGCTACGTGCTCGACGTCCTCGCGTACAAGCGTCAGGAAGTACTCATAGAGCTCGTTGGCGACATCGGGGGCACCGGCATCCGTAAACGACGGACGGCGGCCGTGACGGCAATCGGCGAACAGCGTGAACTGCGACACCACGAGAACCTCGCCGTCGACATCGGCAAGTGCCAGGTTGGTCTTGCCGTTCTCGTCCTCGTTAATGCGCAAGCCCCGGAGCTTGCCCCACAGCTTATCGGCCTCGGCGCGCGTGTCGTCGTGGCCAACGCCCAGTAGCACCAGATAGCCGCGCCCAATTTTGCCCACGCACTCTCCGTCGACCGTCACGCCGGCGTTGAGCACGCGCTGCACCACCGCACGCACGGCCTACTCCTCGCCCGTCAGTTTGGCGGATAGGTGCTCGAGCGCATGGAATCGATGGCTGATGGCGTTCTTCTCGTCCGCCGTCAGCTCGGCCATGGTCTTGCCCGGCGTGTCGACCGGCAGGAACAGCGGGTCGTAGCCAAAGCCGTGATCGCCGCGGCCCTCATGTGCGATAACGCCCTCGCAGGCGCCCTCACCATAGGTGACCAAACCGTCCGTGTCGATGAGCGCGACGACACTCATAAAGCGCGCAGTGCGGTCCTCGTCGGCCACGCCCTCCAGATTCACGAGCAGTTTGGCATTGTTGGCGGCATCGTCGCCGTGAACGCCCGCGTAGCGCGCGCTATACACACCGGGCTCACCGTCCAGCGCGTCGACGACCAGGCCCGAATCGTCGGCAATGGCCATAAGGCCCGTCTCCTCCACCGCAGCCTGGGCCTTGATGATGGCGTTCTCCAAAAACGTCGTGCCGTTTTCCTCGGGGTCCTCAAAATCGCCCAGCTGGCCGAGCGCCACAAAGCGAACCTCGGGCATAACCTTGCCCAAAATGGCCTCGATCTCGGTGAGCTTATGGGCGTTGCCCGTTGCCACGACGATGGTCGCCGCCGGGTCGAGGGTGTCGATGTCGATCTTCTCAAGTGCCATGAGTGGCCTCCTTGTCCGTATAGCAAAGTCACGTAAAAGGGACCGGTCCGTCGGCGTCTCCCCTTTCATGTGGCATCAACCTTATCTATCGGCGTTTCCGCAGATAAAACCTGCCAAAATAAACCTGTCCCTTTTTGGCAGGCTAGGCGAGAGCTTGGCGCTGGAGCTCGATGAGCTCGGCAATGCCCTTGTCGCCCAAATCGAGCAGGGAATTGAGGCGCTTGCGGTCGAAGGGCGCCTGCTCGCCAGTGCCCTGAAGCTCGATCATCTCACCGGTATCGGTGGCGACAAGGTTCATGTCGACCTCGGCGTGACTGTCCTCGGAATAATCCAGGTCGAGCAGGGTGTTGCCGTCGACAACGCCCATGGAAATCGCGGCGACCTGGCCCGTGAGCGGGATGCGCTCGAGCTTACCCGCCTCGACCCACATGGCAAGGGCGTCGCGCAGTGCCACCCAGGCGCCGGTAATGCTCGCCGTTCGTGTGCCGCCGTCTGCCTGAATCACGTCGCAGTCGACGGTGACGGTGTACTCGCCGAGTGCTTTCATATTGACGACGGTGCGCAGGCTGCGACCGATGAGGCGCTCGATTTCCATGGAGCGGCCCTTGCGGTTGGCATGCTCGCGCTTGCAGCGCTTGTCGGTCGATGCCGGCAGCATGGCGTACTCCGCCGTTACCCAACCGGCCTTGGCGCCCTTGCGCCAGCCCGGCACGCCCTCCTCGATGGTGGCAGCGCACAGCACGCGCGTATCGCCAAACTCGGCCAGGCACGAACCGTGGGCGTGCTTCATGATGCCGCGAGTAAGCTTGACGGGGCGAAGCTCATCGGCGGCGCGGCCGTTGGCGCGGTTGACCTGCATGTACTCCATAGAAATATCCTTTCGGCAAAAGAAGGGGGCAAGTCTTTGGACGGTAACCCTACATCTATTTCAGTTCGTCGATATCGATATGCTCGATGCTCTTGAGCGGCTGACCAAAGATAAAACTGCCCGCCACCGCAAACTCGGCAATGTTATCGGCCGTCGTTGCAAAACGATGCTGCGGCTCGGCTGCGTCGCCCGCCAGCTGCTCGCGGCGCGTGAGAATATCGGTCAGCTCGCGCGTGGTCTCCTCGGCAGAGCTCACCACGCGCACTCCGGGACCCAGCGCATGGCGAATAGGCCCCACGAGCAACGGGAAATGCGTGCAGCCGAGCACCACGGTATCGATGCCGTGGTCGCGCAGCGGTTCAACCGTGGCGCCGACCAGCGCGCGTACGGCAGGCGTATCAAAGATGTCCTCGTTCTCGAGCCACTGTTCTTGCAGATGCGCGCCCGAGGCGAGCTCGTGCTCAACGACCTCGACAAAGCTCGAGGCAGGGCAGCCGTATACGTCGACGCCGGCATCCAGGTCCTGGATGGCACGCGTGTAAGCGCCTGAGCGAATGGTGAGGTTGGTGGCAAGCACGCCCACCCGGCGCGTGCGGGTGCTGTTGATTGCCGCGCGTGCGCCCGGTGCGATCACACCGATGACGGGGACGTCGAGCACCTGCTGGGCCAAACGCAAGGCCGCAGCGGTCGCCGTATTGCAGGCGATGACCATGATCTTGACGTCGTGCTTCGACAGCCAGCGGCCCGCCTGCAGTGCAAACGAGCGCACCTCGTCCTCGGTGCGGGTGCCGTAGGGGCAGCGCTTGGTGTCGCCAAAGTAGTAGACGGACTCGTGCGGCAACGCCGTCGCAATCGCGCGCGCAACCGTCAGACCGCCTAGACCCGAGTCGAATACGCCAATGGGGCGTGTGTCGCCAGCCAGATTCTCGATATCGGACATTACCTCACCAGATTCTCTCTCGAAAAGATATGGCTCAGAACGATAGGGCCGCGCTACGAACGAGCCGCGACGAGCAGCTCTGCCGTTGCCGCCCAGCCGTCGACAATCTTGCCGCGCGTGACGTAGGCATTATCGCAGGTATCCAGGAACTCGGGCGCGCCGGCGCTGGTCAAACCGTTCTCGACCAGGCAGAACGTGCCCACGTGGTCAGCCATGTAGAAGTCGGACTCGGAATCGCCGAGCGCCAGCGTCTCCTCGCGCTCGATACCCAGGTGCTCGCAGAAACGTGCGATGGCAACGCCCTTGTTGAGGCCGGCGGGATTGATGTTAAACGCGCGGCCATCCTCGACGCGTTCGAGCTCGAGCGTCGTCGGCTTGGACAGATGCGTCAGGTGACCGTTGCAGGCCCAGACCAGGCCGCAGCCGGCCTCGTCAAGAATAGCCTGGACCTCGTCGTCGGGTACATCGCCGCGCATGCCGACGGTGACCTCGCGGTACTTGTAGCCAGTCGACATGTCGTTGTGGTACTCGATCTTATGCGGCCAGCGGGCGAGAATCTTCTCGCACACGCCGGTCTGCTCGATCACCTGATGCGGCGTGAGGCCGCAGGCGGGGTCGTAGGGCATATCGCCGGTCAGGTACTCCCAATCGTTGGCCTTGAGGTCGTACATGACCAGACCACCCATCTCGCCGATGTAGGAGTTGAGGCCGAGCACGCGCGCATCCTCGTGGATCATGGTGCGGTTGCGGCCCGAGGTGGGAACCACCTGTATGCCGGCGCGGGCAAGTGCCACGACAGCCTCGACGAGCTTGGTCGAGGGGTTGCCGTCGTTGTCGCGCAGCACGCACGAGCCGGGTGCGAGCATCGTGGCGTCCAGGTCGGTAAAGACGTACTTAACCTTGGCAAGACGCTCGCGCATCTCGCCCGAAAGCTCAGCGACGGTCGGCAGGGTATTGTGGGACATGGTCACTCCATTACGTAGAAGGGGCTTCTGGTCTTAGGCGGCGCGCCTCGCTTGAGGGGAAACGCGCTTGCAACGACAGCGCGCTCAGGACGCCGCCCTCATCGCAGTTCATTAGTCAAACTGGGTAACATCGATTAAACGGTTGGCAAGCGAAAGATCGCTCTCGATGGGCACGAACTCATCGCCCACGTGCATGAGCTCCTCGTCGCCCTTTGCCAACAGCAAGACGATGGTGGGCGCATCGGGGCTGACGTATTCCTCACGCGCCGCCTTGAACGCCTCGTGCACAGCAGCCTCGCGATCGAGGATGATCTTGTTTGGGGTATCGTCGGGAACATGCTCGGCAAGCTCGCGACAGACCTTCATCGGGTCCTCGTGAGCCGGATCCTCGTTGGTAAAGATCAGCAGATCAGAATATGGTGCGGCCTCGCGCGGAAGCTGCTCACGGCGCTCCTGTGCCTTGCCTCCAGCGGCACCAAACAGCGCAATGACCGGGCTGGCGGGAAACGCGCGCTTGACCGACGAAAAGAGCGAGCGGAACGAAAGTTGGTTGTGAGCGTAGTCAACAACGCAAACCACGCGGCCATCCTTCGACTCCACGACCTCCATGCGGCCCGGCACACGCAGCTTGGAGAGGCCCTTCTTGATGGCATCGATACCGATACCAATCTCGCGCGCGGCGGCGATAGCGACCAGCGCGTTTTCCACGTTAAAGTCTCCCGCGATACCCAGCAGGACCTTCTCCCCCTCCTCGGGCTCGTCGGCGCTCATGCCATGCAGGTTAAACTCGATGTTAAAGCC
The DNA here is from genome assembly GCA_900543595.1 of uncultured Collinsella sp. GTDB lineage: Bacteria > Actinomycetota > Coriobacteriia > Coriobacteriales > Coriobacteriaceae > Collinsella. The sequence goes on from UQRX01000033.1 coordinate 9,241, forward strand.
GACCATGCGGACATCGCTTGCCCACAGGCTCGCCTCGGGATGCTCGACGCCAACGGTCACCAAGCGCTCGGCCGTCGACGCGGCCTCCAGCACGCGTTCGACTTCATCGGTGCCCAGATTCACTACGGCGGTCTTAGCCTGATCAAAGATCCTGAGCTTGCTCTTAAAATAATCCTCGAAGGTCGGGTGCTCGATCGGCGAGATGTGGTCACGCCCGATGTTGAGGAAGCACGCTACGTCAAACGGCAGGTTCTCGACGCGCTGGTACTTGAGCGCCTGGCTTGAGACCTCCATGACCATGGACTGGCGACCAGACGCGCGACAGTTGGCGATATGGCGCCAGACCTCGGGGGCCTCGGGCGTGGTGTTGGTGCTCTCGTAGCACTCGATACCATCGTCGGTGTTCACCGAGCCGATCATGCCGCAGGACTCGCCCGCCGCCTTGATGATGGACTGGAGCATAAAAGCGGCCGTGGTCTTTCCTTTGGTACCGGTGATGCCCACGATCTTGACGTCATGGTCGGGACGGTCGTAGACCTCGGGCGGCAACAGCGCCATCGCCGTGCGTACGCTATCAACAACCAACATTGCAGCACCGCTCTCCTGCGCCAGCGGCTCCAGAGACTCGACCAGCGACTCTTCGCACACAAATGCGACGGTGCCCGCATCGAGCGCCATGCTCAAAAACGCGGGCTTAAAGGCAGCGCCCTTGCAAAAGAACACGTCACCCGCCGAAACCGCGCGCGAATCAAACGAACAGCCGGTCACGGCGCGCTCGTCAACCTGCTCCGAAGCACGCAGCTCGCCGCACACATCGAGCAGCTTGGCAAGCGTATCGACCGTGGTCACGGTCGCGGAATCCGAATGGTGCATCTTTCACCTTTCTCAGCCATTTGGCAGGGACGGTTTTCATAGTAACTGAAACGTGCTCGCGCAAAAACGGCTCCCGGAGGAGCCGTTACGCACAGGCATTCGTAAGCCGAGACTAGGCAGCCTTAACAGAAGGCTGGCCCTCGTCGATAAAGAAACGCTTGTACCACACCAGGAACACGAGCGGCGTATAGATCTTGCGCTGGAAATTGCCCTTGCCCGCAAAGTGCAGATCGAGCAGGTGCATGAGCTCGTCGGTATTGAAGAACTCGCTTGCCCACGGCGCGGTGAAGTACTCCTTGACGTAGTCGTACCACTTTTGCTCGCGCAGCCAGTAGACAATCGGCACGGGGAAGCCCACCTTGGGACGGGTGGCCCACTCATCGGGCAGCGACTTGTTGGCGGCGTGGCGAAGCACTTGCTTGTTGCCGTTCTCGTTGATGCGGTAGCGGTCGGGAATGTGCTCGGCGAACTCCATGACCTTGCGATCCAGGAATGGCACGCGCAGCTCCAGCGAGTGCGCCATACACATCTTGTCGGCCTTGAGCAGAATGTCGCCCGGGAGCCACATGTTCATGTCCAGGTACTGTTTCTTGACCAGCTCGGGCTGACCCTTCACACGTGCGTAGATGGGTGCAGCGAGCTCAAAGGCGCCGTCGCCGGTGTTGTACGCGGGCTTGAGCACGCCGTCGACCTCGCGCTCAGGCCATACCAGAGCCTGGCCCAGGAACGACTTCTCGGGGATCTCGGCACCCTTGACCAGAAAGTTATGGCCCTTGAAGTACGGCATATGCAGCGCCAGGTTACCGAGCGCGCGGCGAATGGGCAGCGGCACCATCTTTTTGTACTTGCGCACCGGAACCGTGTCCTCGTAGTAGGCGTAGCCGCCAAAGAGCTCGTCGGCGCCTTCGCCCGAAAGCACGACGGTAACGTCCTTGCGGGCCATCTCGGCCAAGAACCACAGCGGTACAGACGACAGGTTGGACTGCGGCTCGTCCATGTGATACTGGATGTCCTCGAGCGCACCAAAGAACTCGTCGGCGGTAATCATCTTGCGAACGTTTTCGACGCCGAGCTTGTCAGAAAGCTCCTTGGCGTAGTTGGTCTCGTTGAAGTTCTTGTAATCGAAGCCCACCGAGAAGGTCTTGTCGGGCATGAGACAAGCGGCAATATAGCTGGAGTCAACGCCGCCGGAGAGGAACGAAGCGACCTTAACATCGGCGATGCGATGTGCCTCGACGCTCTCGTGCACAACCTCATCCAACTCGTCGACGTACTCCTCGAACGGCTTCTCGACGGCGGAGTAATCGCAATCCCAATAGCGCTCGATGTTCATCTTGCCGGTCGGGATGTCTACGGTAAAGTAATGCGCCGGCGGCAGCTTGTAGACGCCCTCGAAGAAGGTCTCCTCGGTTGCCGAATACTGCAGCGTCATGTACGGACGCAGGGCCTTTTTGTTGACCGCCTTGTGGAAGTGCGGATAGTCCAGGAAGCTCTTGATCTCAGAGCCAAAGAGCACACCCGGCGCGCCGTCGCCCGCATCGGCCATGGGATAGTAGTAGAGCGGCTTGATGCCAAAGATATCGCGGGCGCCAAAGAGCTTGTTCTTCTTCTTGTCCCAGATGACGAAGGCGTACATACCGCGTAAGCGATTGAGTACGGCCTCGCCCCACTCTTCGTAGCCGTGCAGGAGGCTCTCGGTGTCGGCGCCGCAGTGGAACTTATAGCCCTTGGCCTCGAGCTCGGAACGGAGCTCCTGGAAGTTGTAGATCTCGCCGTTGAAGACGATGACGACGCTGCCGTCCTCATTGGCCATGGGCTGAGCGCCGGCCTCGGTCAGGTCGAGGATCGACAGGCGGCGGAAGCCCAGGGCAACGCGGCCGTCGATAAACTGGCCGCCCATGTCGGGACCACGATGGACGATGCGGTCCATCATCTTGGTGAGCACCTCGGATTGGTTATCCGTCCCACCGACAAAACCGACAAAACCGCACATATACTATCCCCTCTGCTGTTGCTGGGTATCAAATCGAATCAGTAGCTTTTGAGTATACCCGAGGGCGTAAAGAGGGACGGAATGTTCAGGCAATCTCAACTGAATCAGCTCCGCGCCGACACGCGCCGGTTACCTTTAATGGATATGAGGTGAATGGGGCGATTGTTTTGCTATACTCTCTCCGCACGGGCGATTGGCGCAACGGTTAGCGCAGGTGCTTTACACGCACAAGGCTGGGGGTTCGAATCCCTCATCGCCCACCATTGAATTGGAAACGGTCCTCGAAAGGGGACCGTTTTTGTTTGGCCCGGCGCATGGGATTCGACCCACCAACACGTCTGCCACGAAGGCCGTGGCCAAAAATGCCAAATATGACATTCAACTGGTGACAGTACTCATATTTGGCATTTTTGTCCAAAGGCTCTCCTGGCCATTGCAGATTTATGGCAAAAAGGGTTCCAGACCGTCCAACCATGCATCAAATGACGCACCGACGATCTGGAACCCGTTCAAACTGGCTATGTTTTACTCTCGCTACGCCAAAACGTCCGACAAAATCTCGATCAGGTTGTCCACGTCGGCTTCCTCGCAGACGAGCGGCGGCAGGAAACGCAGCGTATGGGCACCCGTAGCGTTAATCACGGCACCAGCCCCCAATGCACGGGCCACAACGTCGTGTGCATCACCCGCGGTATCGTCCAGATCGCAGCCGAGCATCAGGCCACGGCCACGCACCTCTACCACGTGCGGAAGCTTAGCCAGCGCCTGCTCCATATAAGCACCCACCTTGGCGGCATGCTCAGCGTAGTCGCCGCGCACGAGCGCGGAAAGCGTCGCAGCGCACGCCGCGACAGCCAAGCAGCTACCGCCAAAGGTCGAGCCGTGGTCACCCGGCTTAAACACGTCGGCAATCTCTTTCTTTGCCACCACGGCACCCATGGGCACGCCATCGGCAATGCCCTTGGCAAGGCTCATAATGTCGGGCTCCACGCCATAGGTCTGGAATGCAAACGGCTTGCCGGAGCGGAAGATGCCACACTGGACCTCGTCGGCGATAAGAACGGCGCCCACCTCGTGTGCCAAGTCGCGCGCCGCCGCCATAAACTCCTCGGTCATGGGGTGCACACCGCTCTCACCCTGAATCGGCTCGAGCATGACGGCGCAGACCTCGCTTCCCAGCTGCTTAAAGATTGCGCGCAGTTCGTCGACATCGTTGGGCGTGCAGGCCACAAAACCGCCCGGCAGCGGACGGAAGCTGTCCTGTAGCCAATCCTGCATGGTGGCCGCAATGGTCTCGAGTGTACGGCCGTGGAAGCCGCCGCGCATGCATACGATGGTGTTGCCGCCGTTACCAGCACGCTTGGCGTACAGACGCGCGAGCTTCATCGAGCCCTCGTTGGCTTCGGCACCAGAATTGGCAAAGAACGTCTCCCACACCTGCTCGTCCGCAGCCGGGGCACCGAGCGCAGCGGCCGTGGTCTCATCGCCGGCGGCAATGGCATCGGCCAGCACGCACGCACCATCTACGTCGTCGTTGGCAAGCTTGGACAGCAGCGCCGCGACCTGTCCACGCTGCTCGATGTAGAAGTAATTGGAGACATGCATGAGCTTTTTGGTCTGCGCCTCGAGCGCCGAGAGCACTGCGGCGTTGCCGTGGCCAAGGCTGCACACACCGATACCGGCAAGAAAATCAAGATACTCACGGCCGTCATCACCGGTGAGCTTCATACCGTGACCTTCGACAAACTCTACCGGAGAACGACCAAAAGTATGCATAACGTAATGGGATTCGAGCGATTGTTGAGTTGCAAGTGACATGGGATGCCTTTCGTTGGGCGCCATACGGCGCAGGGCTATGGGTGCAGGGACGCGACGACCGCGGGTCAGCTAGACCGTCTGGAGCTTCTCGACCTCGTCGAGGTTCTCAGTCAGGCGTGCCGCAAAGGTCGAAAGCGGGTGCGGGTGCGTATCGAACTCGTAAGCCGTCTCGGTGGAGTGGATCACGGTACCGACGCCAGCATCGGTCAGCAGCTCCAGCAGCAGCGAGTGCGGCGTCGTGCCGTTGATGATGTGGGCTCGGAACACACCGGCGGCAAGCGCATCGACAGCGGCGCGTAGCTTGGGAATCATGCCTTTGTCGACCTCGCCCCCATAGAGCATCTCATTAACCTCGTCGAGCGTCAGGTTGGAGATGAGCGAATCCTTGTCGCTAAAGTCCTTATACAGGCCATCGACGTCGGTAAGGAAGATCACCTTATGCGCGTGGAGCGCCGCCGCGACGGCACCGGCGGCGGTATCGGCGTTGATGTTGAAGAAGCCACCGTCCTCCCCCGCCGCGACCGTGGCGATAACGGGAATGTACTCGCTGTCGAGCAAACGCTCGATATAGTCGGTGTTGACGTGCGTGACCTTGCCTACGCGGCCGAGCTCTGGGTCGAGTGGCTCGGCGATAAGGGTGCCGGCGTCGCTGCCGGACACGCCCACGGCCAGGTTGCCGTGGTGGTTGAGCGCCGCGACCAGCTCCTGATTGACCTTGCCACCCAGTACCTCGCGCACGATGTCCATGGTGGCAGGCGTAGTCACGCGCTGGCCGTTCTTAAACTCGACGGGGATGTCGTAGTGGCTGAGCGCCTCGTTGATGGCCTTGCCGCCACCGTGGACGATAACAGGACGCATGCCGATAATCTTGAGCAAGACGATGTCGCTCATCACGTCACGACGCAGTTGCTCGTCGACCATGGCGGCACCGCCGTACTTGATAACGACCGTCTTACCGGTCAGGTTCTTAATCCATGGCAGCGCCTCGAACAGCAGCTGCGCGGTAACTTCGTTGGATTCGTTCGAGCGGCAATCGCGTGCGAACTTCATAGTCTGCCTCGTCTTTCGTGTAGCTATCGCGCCGCACCTCGTTGCCCGCGATTGCAGCGGGACGCGCGGCACATCGGGACTCTAGGAACGGTAATCACCGTTAATGGAGATGTACTCGTGCGTGAGGTCACAAGTCCACACGGTGGTCGCCGCGTCCCCTGCGCCCAGGTCTGCTGAGATCACGATCTCGGGCGCCTCAAAGCGACGCAGCGCCTCGTCCTCGTCAAAGGGAACGGTCAGGCCGTCGCGGCAGACGGGCATACCCATCATATCGATGGACACATCTTCTTGGTTAAATTGCACGCCGCACTTGCCGAGCGCCATGGCAACGCGGCCCCAGTTGCAGTCGTGGCCGGCGATGCAGGTCTTGACGAGCGGCGAGTTGGCGACAGCACGGGCGGCGATATCGGCCTCCTCGTCGTTCGCGGCACCGGTGACGTTAACCGTCACGAGCTTGGATGCGCCCTCGCCATCTGCGGCGATGTTGCGCGCCAGGCTCTCGCACACCTCATGCACGGCAAAGGCCAGCTCATCGAAGGCGTCGGAGCCCTCGACAATGGGTTCGGCATCCGCGGCAGCAGCGCCGGAGGCAAGCATGATGCAGGTGTCGTTAGTCGAGGTGTCGGAGTCGACCGTTACCTTATTAAAGGTCTGCTTGACGGTAGAGAGCAACAAGGCATGGAGCGCCGCCGGCTCGACAGGGGCATCGGTAGTGATGACCGCGATCATGGTGGCCATGTTGGGCATGATCATGCCCGAGCCCTTGCACATACCACCCACCGTATAGGCATTGCCTGCGTGCCCCGCGGCCTCGCTGCGGTAACACACGGCATACTCCTTGGAGTGCGTGTCGGTCGTCATAATAGCGCGGGCGGCATCGGCGCCACCGTGGTCGGAGAGCGCCTCGTAGGCGGCGGGAACGGCAGTCTCAAACGTGTCGATCGGCAGAATCTGACCAATTACGCCCGTGGAGGCGACCAGAATCTGCTGGGGCTCGCAGCCGATGACCTGCGAGGCGATGTTGCAGGTCTCGCGCGCGCAGGCAAGACCGGTCTCACCCGTGGCGGCGTTGGCATTGCCAGAGTTGACCGAAACGCCGGCAATGATGCCGTAGCCCTTGTCGGCGCCGCCCAGGTTGGCACGGCTCACCTGCACGGGCGCCGCACAAAAGCGGTTAGTCGTAAACACGCCGGCCCCGGGACAGGGTTTATCGGGCACGACGAGCGCGTAATCCAGGCGCTCGGGATTCTTGCGGAATCCGGCATGGATGCCCGCCGCCTTAAAGCCGGCCGCCGCCGTTACGCCGCCCTCTACGGCACGAATCTTGATATCAATCAGGTCGGTATTCATCGTCCCCACGACTCCTTATATCAAATAAAAAATGGGCATCGGTTGGTGCGCCACACCAGTCACAATCATGAGACCAGCTTAAAAGTGGCGCCCCACTCGATGCCCGACTACCAAATCGTTAACAATCGAATGTGCTACACCGGGCACGCCACTGTGGGCAAGCCTCGTCGCTCGTCAAAACCAAAGACGATGTTGGCGCACTGGACCGCCTGGCCTGCTGCACCCTTGCACAGATTGTCGATGGCGCCCGTAGCCACCAGAACGCCCGCGCGCTTGTTGAGCGCGAGGCCGATCTGGGCGGCGTTGGTGCCGACGACCGAAGCCGTCTTGGGCTGCTGGCCGGCATCGAGTACGCACACGAAGGTTCGACCGGCGTAGAACTGCTTGTAATGGTCGACAACGTCCTCAAGGGTCAGCGTGTCGATAGCCTGCGGCGCGAGCGGCAGCGTCACCGTGGAGAGCAGGCCGCGCTTGAGCGGTGCCAGATGCGGGGTGAAGACGATGCGGTCGGTCAGGCCAAGAATCTGCTCGATCTCGGGCGTATGACGATGCTTGCCCACGCCATATGCCTCCAGATTCTCGTCCGCGCTGCAAAAATGCGTGCGGGCGTTACAGGACTTACCGGCACCCGTCACGCCGCTGATAGCGTCGACGATCACGGGGCCGCTCTGGGCAACCCAGCCAGCGCGCACGGCAGGCGCGGCAGCAAGGCTCGTTGCGGTGGGATAGCAACCGGCGCAGGCGACCAGTACGGGCTTGCCGTCGGCGTGGTCGGATGCAGCGGTCTCCAAATCCTGGCAGAACAGCTCGGGCAGACCAAAGGCGCGGGTCTTGAGTAGCTCGGGGCTCGTGTGCTCGGCGGCATACCAGGCCTCAAAGGTGGCCGGATCGCTCAGGCGATAGTCGGCCGAGAGGTCAATGCAGGAGACTCCCGCGGCAAGCAGGGCGGGCACCTGTGCCATGGCAGCCGTGTGCGGCACGGCCAAAAAGACCGCATCGCAGTTCTTGAGCTCGGGGGCGTCATGCGTCGTGAAGACAAGATCGCTTACGCCGGCGAAACTCGGATACACCGCAGACAACGGCTGGCCGGCATCGGCGTTGGACGTAATGGCAGCAAGTTCAAACTCGGGATGACCGAGGACGAGGCGAATGAGCTCGGCGCCGGCATATCCAGCCGCACCGACGATTCCAACCTTCAAAGACATATCAGACTCCTTGCCTGCGATTTATGCACCGATGCGCATTTCGCAGCGGTCGTTATGAAGTGGGTTGAAACTTTAGCACCAAAAGATGCATGAATACGTAAATAGCTTGCATATTCATGCATTGAAACATTCCCGACACATTCGCTTGAAGGAATTGACAAATAGAGCGGGCCCCGTATTGCCCGGCGCTCCTAACGGCGTCAGGCAATACGGGGCCCGCCCATGCGAAAAACCAAGTTGTTGGGATGAGCCAGCTGGTTAGAGCTCGACCGGCACCCATTCGTCGTGATTGCAGATAAAAGCCTCGGGATCCTCGACGCTAAAGAAAACAAGCGTGGGGTCGTTAGGCCCCTCATAGTGCTCGCTCAAGCGCTCAAGATGTTTCCATCCGGCCTCGCGCATTTCGCTCGAAGCCCGGTCTTCCAGCCCCGCACGCCCACGCAGAATCAACCAACCATGGCCCGGCCACCAACTCGTGGCCTCAAAGCGCTGGTTTTGCAGAAGCTCCTGCCACACATCTTTGGTGCGCGCTGTCACAAACCACAGCTTGCCGTCCTGAATCTGCGCAAACGAGAACGGACGCACATGCGGCTGCCCGTCCACGCTCGTCGCCAGATACCACGCAGGCACCGACGTCAGATACTCCAGCACCGTATTCAATCCGTCCACGTTTCCTCCTGTCGCCTGACCAGTCTTTTTGCAATGGGTAGTCAATTTGGGAAATTAGAGCTCGAGGCGCTCTTCGCTGCCGTCGATATCGCAGAATCGCGCGGCGATGTTGCGGACCGAGAAGAATGCAAGGCGGCCGTCGTTGGCGCTATCGTGTTGCTCGCCAATGCCCACCATGTGCCTAAAGCCCGCCTGACGCACCTTGTCGCTCACGACTGCATCGTCCTCGAGCGCGGCCTCACCGGTTAACACGATCCAGCACTCCCCCGGCTTCCAGCCCGATACCTCAAACTTGGGATTCGCGCTCAACTCCGCCCACACGTCCTTGTCGCGCGACGTGCAAAACCACAGCTTGCCGTCATCGACCATGGCAAACGAAAACGGCCTCACGCGGGGCTGATGCCCGTCGCTCGCATCGGTCGTGGCAAGATACCACGCCGGAATACGCCTGAGATACGAGCAGACGCGCTCGAGCTGAGCCGTGCGATCGATGTCGGTCATAGAGACCCCTTTCTTGCGCTCGAATCGAGCTTAGAAGAGTTGAAGATTGATAACGACAACGCATGTCACCAGCAGCGCCATCGCCACCGCGGCCAGTGCATCCCCGCGGCCAAACGTAAGCGCATGCAGACGCGTGCGCCCCTGCTCGCCGTGATAACAACGCGCATCCATGGCGGCCGAAAGCGTCTCGGCATGACGGAACACGCCGGTGAACAGCGGAATCGCCACGCTGCCGAGCATGCGCACACCGCCGAGCGGACCGCCCGTCACGCGCGCGCCGCGGCTTGCCTGCGCATCGGCCGTCTGTTTCATCTCGGTGGCAAATTGCGGTATAAACCGCAGCGCGATACCCATAATCATGCCGAGCTCGTGCGCCGGAAGCCCCACGCGCGCAAATGGTGCGAGCAAACGCTCAAAACCTGCGGTGAGATCGAGCGTCGGCGTGGTGAGTGTAATGGCGCTCATGCCGGCCATCATCAGGGTCAGGCGGCACGCCGTAAACGCCGCAGAACGCAGCGAGCCCTCGCTCACCTGCAAAAAGCCAAGCTGCCACAGGATGCGGCCACTCTGGTCGGAAAACAGGTTAAGCACCGCGACCACCACGACAATCGCCAGCAATGGCGCCATCGACGATAGGACCCGACGCAACGGCACCCGGGCCATGACATAGACCAGCACGACAAACATTGCGACCGGCACCAGCCCGCCGAAGCCGCCAACGGTGAGCACGGTGATCAGAAATGCGAAACCTAGGAACAACTTAGTGCGCGGATCCAGGCGATGCAGCGCGCTATCCCCGGGATAGTAGCTGCCAAATGAGAACGCCTCCATCAGCAGCCCTCCTCTCGCGTGGGCGCCTTGGAACCGGCCTGACGCGGAGCCCCCAAAGGCCCGTCCGCACAGCCCAGCAGCAAGCCGGCCAGCTCGTCGGCCAGCGCCTCAACCGTATAAAGCTTGTCGCAGCGGAGCGGCACACCGGCCTGCGCGAGCGCCAGCGCCATACGCTGGGCGGCAGGAACGCCCAGGCCGATCGACTTGAGCTCATCCGCGCGCGCAAAAACCTGCGTGGGCGTTCCCTCGGCAAACACGGCGCCCTCGTTCATCACAACGATACGGTCACAACAATTTGCCAGATCATCCATGCTGTGCGAAACCATGACAACGGTCAGGCCCTCGCGATGGAGTCGACCGATGAGCCCTAGGAAATCCCTGCGCGCAGCCGGATCGAGCCCTGCCATGGGCTCATCGAGTACTAGGACCTCGGGCTCCATAGCAAGCACGCCGGCAAACGCCACGCGGCGCTGCTGGCCGCCCGAAAGCTCAAAGGGGCTCTTATCGCCTATCGCGACAAGGTCGAGGCCCACGCGCGTAAGCGATGATGCGACACGGCGCGCAACCTCGTCTTGCGGCAGACCAAGGTTGCGCGGGCCAAACGCCACGTCCTGCGCCACGGTCTCGGCAAATAACTGGCGCTCGGGATACTGAAACACCACGCCGACCTTGGCCTTAACCGCGGCGGCGTCTTTCTTGTTTGACAGGTCGAGCCCCAGCGCGCAAACGCTTCCCTCCTGCGGACGAATCAACCCGTTGAGATGCTGAACCAGCGTTGATTTACCCGAGCCGGTATGGCCTGCTAGCCCCAGGAACTCGCCGCGACGTACCGTCAAAGACACGTCGCGCAGTGCCCACGGACTACTAGGGTCATTTCCCCAGAGAGCCTGCTTGGTTGATTTGCCCGCAGCGGCCGAGCGCTTATGCCAGCGACGGCGCTCGCGCGGACTGAGCGAATAGCTGTACGAAACATGGGATAGCTCGATGACGGGCTCTGATGCGTTGTCCTTGTTGTCTGCCGGAACAGTGCCGTCAGCGATTTCCAACTGGGATACGGAAGGCTGCCCCGCGGTACCCGCCTCACTTCGCTCGGTATAGGCCTGCGCAACCGCGGCAACCATACCCGCCTCGCGCACCTGCGCGCAAACGGGCACGCCCTTCGCACGAAGCGACCTGCCCAGACGACACGACGCCGGCATATCCAGGTTGAGCTGCGCAAGCTCATCCGCCCGCGTCAAGATTTCCTCGGGCGTACCGAGCATGGCAACGTGCCCCGCCCGAAATACCGCGACACGATCGGCCTCGGCGGCCTCTTCCATAAAGTGCGTAATCATCACGATGGTCATGCCGCGTTCGTGCAGCGCGTGACAGGCCTTCATAAGGCCCTTGCGCCCGCACGGATCGAGCATCGAGGACGCCTCGTCCAAAATGAGCACACGCGGCTCCATGGCGAGCACGCCGGCAAGCGCCACGCGCTGCTTTTGTCCGCCCGAGAGAGCGTGGGTCTCGTGGCGCTCAAAGCCCACCAGACCCACGGCCTTCAGCGCCTCGCGCACGCGCTGCGCGATCTGGGCCGATTCGACCCCTAAGTTCTCGGGACCAAACGCAACATCGTCCTCGACAAGCGTCGCCACAAGCTGGTCGTCGGGATTCTGGAACACCATGCCCGCAGTCGAGCGGATATCGTAGACCAGCTCGGGATCGGACGCGTCCATGCCGTTGACGCACACCGTTCCCGCATCGGGCTGCAGCAGCGCGTTCAAATGCTTGGCAAACGTAGACTTGCCCGACCCGTTTCCGCCGAGGATGCAGAAAAACTCGCCATCCTCGATGTTCAGATCGATGCCATCGAGCGCCGGTACAGCACCGTCATAGCTAAAGGAAACGCCCCGACACTCAATCATGCGCGGCCTTTGACCTGGTCCTTCTTGGGCGTGATGAGATTAGAGACCGCCTTGTACACCACCAGCGTCAACACCGAGTTGAGCACGGTCTTGATGAGGTTAAACGGCAAGACGGCGGGAAGCATGAGCGGCAGAATCACATCGGCCGAGCCATACCAGAACCAAACGCCGATGGTCAGGTTCGCGACCATGGACAGCGCCGTAGCGGCAATGACGCCGAGCGCCAGGCCAATCACGGCACCCTTATAGGTATGCATCTTCTGATAGACGATAGCCGCGGGCAGAATGTAGCCCAGCGTGGCAACCAGGTTCATAAGCGCGCCGACCCAGTCACCCGTGGTGAGCGCATGGATAACGATCGCCATGGCGGCAACAGCAGTACCGGCACCAGGGCCATACGCAAATCCACACACCATCGCCGGCACCAGCGACGGGTCGTAGGTCAAAAACGGCGCCGAAGGAAGGATGGGCAGCTGCACGTACATAAACAGGGCACCCAAGGCGCACATCAACGCCATGGTAACGAGCTGTTTGGTGCTCCACCTATTCGTGTTCTCAAAATGGATATGCTGCGACTGTTCAGACATAAGATCACCTGCCTCTTTCATCCGGACTCTAACCGTTGGTACTGGGATCTCACCAGTTCAGCCGGCATGCGAACCAACGCACACACGGGTCGCGGACTCATCGGCTCGGTCGCAGGCATCTCGCCTGCGCCACGGCGTCCCTTTGACACCGCCCGATTTACCGCCAGTGGGGAATTTCACCCCGCCCTGAAACAGCAATTGCAAGTGTAGCACGGGCAGGTTTTCGCGCAAGTATGCCAAGGGTAATTTATGGTGGGGATCAGTTGCCGCAACAACCACGTTCCCCACCCATCCCAAAGTAACGCGCCTTTCGCGCAAAGCGCGAAACAGCGAAGGGGACACGTATCCCTATCAACCACGTCCTTCTCCGCCCGCCGACCTCAAGGCCGTAAACGCAGGGAATCCGGGGGCGTGACGGTGGTTTCTCTCCGGAACATTCCGCAGGACGCAAAGAGGCTCCGCAGCGCGAAGCGCGATGCGGAGCCTCTTTGCATGTCCGAGGACGTTCCGGAGAGAAACCACCGTCACGCCCCCGGATTCCCGGTGGGGAGTTCTAGACCTTGTCGGCCTTAGTACATACCGCCGCCCTGCTGACCAGCGGTGGCAGCAGCGATAGCGTCCTCAAGCTGAGTGTTCTTGGGCACATCGGAGACGGTGGCCTCGGTGATGAGGATCAGGCTGGCGACAGAAGCAGCGTTCTGCAGGGTGACGCGGCTGACCTTGACGGGGTCGAGGACGCCCATCTGAATCATGTCGCCCCACTCGCCATTGGCAGAGTTGAGACCCTGGCCGACGGGCAGCTCGGCAACCTTGTCGACCACGACAGCGCCCTCAAAGCCAGCGTTCTTGGCGATGGTGGCGACCGGAGCGGTCAGAGCCTTCTTAACGATGTCGACGCCGATCTTCTCCTCGGGGTCGTCGATCTCAACAGCGTCGAGCGCAGGAGCAGCGTCCATGAAGGCAACGCCGCCGCCAGCGACAATGCCCTCCTCGACAGCAGCGCGGGTAGCCTGCAGGGCGTCCTCAACGCGATGCTTGATCTCCTTGAGCTCGGACTCGGTAGCAGCACCGACCTTGATGACGGCAACGCCACCGGAGAGCTTGGCCAGGCGCTCCTGGAGCTTCTCGCGGTCGAAGTCAGAGGTGGTGTTCTCCATCTCGCCCTTGATCTGAGCGATACGGGCGTCGATAGCCTCCTTGGAGCCAGCGCCGCCGACGACGACGGTGTTGTCCTTGGAGATGGTGACGGACTTAGCAGTACCGAGCATATCGGCGGTAATGTCAGCGACCTTCACGCCCAGCTCGTCCAGAGCGGCCTGGCCACCGGTGAGGACGGCAATGTCCTCGAGGATGCGCTTGCGGCGATCGCCGTAGCCCGGAGCCTTGACGGCGCAGACGTTGAGGGCGCCGCGGATCTTGTTGAGGACGAGGGTGGGCAGAGCCTCGCCGTCGATGTCCTCAGCGATGATGAGCAGGCCACGGCCAGCGCGCTGGACAGCCTCGAGAACAGGCATGATGTCCTGGACGCTGGAGATCTTCTGGTCGGTGATGAGGATATACGGATCCTTCATCACGGCCTCCATGCGGTCGTTATCCGTGACGAAGTAAGCGGAGACGTAGCCCTTGTCGAACTGCATGCCCTCGACGGTGTCGATGGTAATGTCGAACGTCTGGGAATCCTCGACGGTGATGACGCCGTCCTTGCCCACGACCTCCATGGCCTCGGCGATCTTCTCGCCGACCTCGGGATCACCGGCGGAAATGGTACCGACGGAAGCAATCTGCTCCTTGGTCTCGACCGGCTTGGCCTGCTTCTTCATCTCGGCGACGGCGGCGTTGACGGCCTTGTCGATGCCGCGACGGATGGCCAGCGGGTTGGCGCCAGCGGCGACGTTGCGCAGACCGTCGTTGACGATAGCCTGAGCGAGCAGGGTTGCGGTGGTGGTGCCGTCACCCACGGTGTCGTTGGTCTTGGTGGCGACCTCCTTCACCAGCTGGGCACCCATGTTCTCAAACGCGTCGTCCAGCTCGATGAATTTAAACTCCCACGAGCACCAAAGAATGATCTCCTCGGAAAATCTCGAAAGATGCACCATCGCAAGCGAAATCGCCGCGGCGATTTCCGCGCAGAAATCGCGGTCCGCAACGCCGTCGAGGCTGTTGCGGCTCACGCCGGAGAAGCCGAGCAGCTTCGCCGTCAAATCACGGTCGAGCGGGTACGTCGTTCCGGCCAAAGCGCCGGAGCCGAGCGGGCAAACGTCCATACGCTTTAACGCGTCCTGCATACGGCCGATGTCGCGCAGGAACATTTCGGCATACGCCATTAAATGATGCCCGAACGTGATGGGCTGTGCGCGCTGCAAATGCGTGTAGCCCGGCATAACGGTGTCGGCATATTCCTCCGCCTGGTCGCACAGTACGTTGATGAGCTCTTTTAACTGTTCCATGAGCCCCGCGCACTCCTTGCGCAGCGTCAAACGAACATCCAGCGCAACCTGATCGTTGCGGCTGCGGGCGGTATGTAATCTCTTGCCTGCGTCGCCGATGCGCGCCGTCAGCTCGCCCTCGATAAACGTGTGAATATCTTCGGCATCGGGGTCAATGTTCAGAGCGCCCGTCTCGATGTCCTTTTCGATTTTCTCAAGCTCCGCGCAGATTTTTTCGCTTTCGCCTTTATCGATGATTCCCGCCGCGCCGAGCATTGTGGCATGCGCAATGCTGCCCTCAATGTCCTCTTTGTACATGCGGCTGTCAATAGAAATAGACGAGTTAAAGTCGTTCGTCTTCGGGTCTGCCTCCTTCTGGAAGCGGCCTTTCCATAATTTCATGGCTGAATCTTTCCTTCCCGTTTATGGCAGAAAAGGGCAGGCAGATGAATGCCTACCCTAAATCTACTTTTGGATTATTTATTTTCGGTCTTTGCCTTCATGTGTGCATAAACCTTGATC
>UQRX01000034.1:0-23831 GCA_900543595.1 uncultured Collinsella sp.
TCGCGCCCTTGAAGTTGAACGTCAGATTGTCCAAATGCGGCCCGCGCAGCGTCGGCTGGTCCGCCGTTCGGTAGAACGGCGGAACCTAAACAGCCTGTGCTAGCTTCTCGGCACGCTCGGCGGCGGCAAGCGCCTCGATGACGGTGCCGAGCTGATCGCCCAGAAGGACGCCGTTGTAGGTGGAGTTGAAGCCGATACGGTGATCGGTCACGCGGTCCTGGGGCTGGTTGTACGTGCGGATCTTCTCGGAACGGTTGCCGTGGCCAATCTGGCTTTGGCGCTCGGCGCCGAGCTCGGCCTGCTGCTTCTCGAGTTCCATCTCGTACAGACGGGCACGCAGCATCTGCATGCAGACCTCGCGGTTCTGGATCTGGGAACGCTGCTCCTGCGACTGCACCACGGTGTTGGTAGGCAAGTGGGTGATGCGCACGGCGGAGTAGGTGGTGTTAACGCACTGACCGCCAGGGCCGGAGGCACAGTAGGTGTCGATGCGCAGGTCGGACTGGTTGATCTGGACGTCGATCTCCTCGGCCTCGGGAAGCACGGCGACAGTTGCCGTGGAGGTCTGGATGCGACCCTGGGACTCGGTCTTGGGGACGCGCTGGACACGGTGTACGCCGGACTCGTACTTCATGACGGAGTAGACGCGGTCGCCCTCGACCTTGAACTCGATGGACTTAAAGCCGCCGGCCTCGCTGGGGCTGGAATCGAGCACGGTGGTCTTCCAGCCGCGCGACTCGCAGAAGCGCTGGTACATCTTGTACAGATCGCCGGCAAAGATGGCCGCCTCGTCGCCACCGGCGGCGGAACGGATCTCGACGATGGTGTTCTTGTCGTCGTTGGGGTCGCTCGGGATGAGCATGTACTTAATGTCTTCCTCGAGCTGGGGAAGCTTGGCCTCGTTCTCGGAGATGTCCATCTGGAGCATCTCCTTCTCATCGGCATCGGTGGTATCGTGCAGCATTTCCTTGGCAGCCTCGATGTCATCGAGCGCGCCGATGTACTCGCGCGAGGCGGCAATGAGGTCGGACTGGTGCGCGTACTCCTTGTTGAGACGCGTGAACTCCTTAATATCGGAGGCGACGGCCGGGTCGGAGAGCTTCTTCTCGAGCTCCTCGTAGGCCTTGATAATCTTTTCGAGCTTGTCGCGCATGGCGGGACTCCTTTATATGCGTGAAGGTGAAAATCGGCAGAGTTGATGGGGCGCGCGGCGCCACTGCGGGGGTAAGCCCGGCTAGAACATGTCGATCTTCAGATACATGCGCATCCCTTCGCGTATGGGGTACATAGTTGCGGTCTAACCCAAACATGATAGCGTGCCCAGGCAAACCTGCATATAACCCGCACGGAATGATTGGTGCAAACAAACCTGACCCCATTGCACCAAGGGCTTGCTTTTTGGCTAGAGCGTTTGGAGTAGAGCGACGAGGAAGCGAATGCCCTGGAGGTAGGCGCGGCGGGTGATGCGCTCGTTGGTGCCGTGGACGCCGCGATCACACTCGTCGTCATCAACCACAAAGGCCGAGAAGCGAATGCACTCAGGGCAAATTTGTTGGTAGTTGGCAGCGTCGGTCGCACCGATCACGGTCGAGGGCACAATTGCCACTGGCTCGAATGATCCGTTTTCCTCCGTCCCCTTTGGATCACGGAAATAGCGGGCGGCGATGGAGCGAACCGCCTCGAGGCCGGGACCACCGATGCGCGGGGACGGCGAGGGTTCGGAGCTGCCGGGGCCTAGCTCCACTTCGACACGACCGGCAAGGTCCGCCGCGGCAACCGCCTCACGGCAGCGCGCCACAACGTCGGCCACGCTCGTGCCCTCGAGCATGCGAAAGTTAATGTTGGCCCACATATCCTGCGGCATTACGTTGGCGCCAGTGCTGCCACCCTCGATCTGTGTGGGCGCGCAGGTGGTCGTCACCAGCGGATAGAGCTTCTTGCTGGCGAGGCAATCGCGGACAATGGCGCCCCCGTTGGCGGCAATTTCATCCGCCGTGTAGAGCCCCAGCTCGACGAGCTGCGCGGCAAGTAAATCGGTCACGCGCGTCGGCCACTCGATATCGCAGATTGCGGTGATGGCACGGCTGAGCACCTCGAGCGACGTGCCGCCGTAGGGGTTGGAAGAATGTCCACCCACACTCTTTGTCTTGAGCACAATGTCGGCATAGCCCTTCTCCGCGAGGTCGGCGTGCATGAGCCAACCCTCGCCCGCGCTGTACTCGGCAGCCGGAACGATGCGGTAGTCGCCCTCGTCGATCAGGTACTCAAGCTCAATGCCGCGCTCCTCGAGCACGCGGCCGATGGCGCCTGCGCCGTATTGCGTCGTCTCCTCGTCCTGGCCAAAGGCCAGGAGCAGCGTGCGCTCGTGCTGCCAACCGTGCGCCAGCGCATACTCGACAGCCTCGAGAATACCTGCGACCTGGTCCTTCATGTCGATCGCGCCGCGGCCCCAGATGTAGGTGTCGTCCACGTGCCCGCTAAAGGGGGCGTGCGTCCAGTCGGCCTCGGTACCCGGCACCACGGGGACCACGTCCATGTGACCCATGAGCATAATGGGCTTAAGAGCCGGATCGCTGCCGGCAAGCGTCACCAATAGCGAATGGTCGATAAGCTCGACCTCGCCCGCCGCGAACACGCGCGGCCAGGCCTGCTGCATATACGCGCGCAGGTCGTCGAAAGGTTGCCAGTCCACCGCCTCGGCATCCATGCTCGAGATAGTCGGAAACGACAGCACACGGCCCAAGCGCTCGCATGCGCCGGCCTCGTCTATATCGGCAAAATCGTCCTCATGCGCAAAGAAGCGCCAAACCTCGGCCATGACATCCTTTCGATTGTGATGACGAGGGCCGCCCCACCGGAGCGGCCCTGCCACATAAGCGTTTGCGGTCGGTTATTTGTCCTCGAGATAACGCGAGAGGAACTCGCGGGTGCGCTGGTGCTTGGGGTTGCCAAAGAGCTCGGCCGGCGCGGCATCCTCGAGCACCACGCCCTTGTCCATAAAGACCACGCGGTCGGACACCGTGCGGGCAAAGGCCATCTCGTGCGTGACGACGACCATGGTCATGCCGTCGGCCGCAAGCTTGCGCATGACCTCGAGCACCTCTCCCACGATCTCGGGGTCGAGTGCGGAGGTCGGCTCGTCGAACAGCATGATCTGCGGATTCATGCACAGGGCGCGCGCGATGGCCACGCGCTGCTTTTGGCCACCGGACAGGCGACCCACAGCGGCGTGCGCGAACTTTTCGAGCCCCACGCTCGTCAGATGCTCCATCGCGACCTTCTCGGCCTCGGCCTTGCTCATCTTTTTGAGCGTGACGGGCGCGAGCGTGCAGTTGTCGAGCACGTCCATGTTGTTGAACAGGTTAAAGCCCTGGAACACCATGCCGATGTCCTCGCGGAGTTTATTGATATTGCAGCGCTCGGCCGTAAGGTCCTGGCCGTGGAACCAGATGTGGCCCGCGTCCGGGGTCTCGAGCAGGTTGAGGCAGCGCAGGAAGGTCGACTTGCCCGAGCCCGAGGCGCCGATAATGGTGACGACCTCGCCGGGGTTAACGGACAGGTCGATGCCCTTGAGCACCTCGAGCGAGCCGAAGCTCTTGCGCAGGCCCTCGACGCGGATGAGCGGCTCATTGGTCTGTGCGGCGGCCGCGGTGCCGGTAGTGGCGGTATCTGCCATGATGATTCTCCTCGTCTTGAGCCTAGTTGGAGCTGGGCAGCGTTGCCGGAGCCTCGGCGCCGAGCTTTTTGCCAAAGGCCTCGAGCAGGCGGCTCGCCACGAGCGTCAGGATCAGGTAGACCACGAGCGCCACGCAGTAGACCTCCATCTGGCGGTAGTACACGCCGGCGACAGTGGTGGTGGCGTACATGAGGTCGAACACGCCGATGACCGAAAGCACCGACGAATCCTTGATGTTGATGATGAGCTCGTTGGTGAGCGCCGGAATCGCGTTTTTAATGCCCTGGGGGAACACGACTTTGCGCATGGCTTGCCACTGCGACAGGCCCAGCGAGCGCGCCGCCTCGGCCTGGCCGGGATCGATGGACTCGATGCCGCCGCGCAGGACCTCCATCATGTAGGCGGTGGAGTTGAGCGAGATGGTGACGAGGCCGGCGGTGAAGGTACTCCAAATCTGGTTGGCCTGGGCGGTCTCGAAGCCCATGCCGCGCAAAACGGTGAAGCCCGCGTAATAGATGAGCAGGCCCTGGACCATCATGGGCGTGCCGCGCACGATGGTGGAGTAGATGGTCGCAAAGCCGCGGCCGATGCTCTTAAAGAAGCGCACCAGGTCGTTGTCCACGCGATCGAAGGTCTGAATGCGCAGGAACACAAAAAGCAGCGCCAGGAAAAAGGCGATGACGGTACCGAAGGTCGCAAGTGCAATGGTGATCTCGATGCCGCGGATAAAGAAGTCGCCGCTCTTGTAGGTCATGTAGACCAGGCTCGACAAAAAGTCGCTGGGGTTGGAGTCCGAGACAATGCTCACTTGCACCAGGTCGATAAATGACATGACGCAGCGGTCGACAAAGAAGATCGCCGCAATAGCAACGACGACATAGCTGCCCAGGCGCGCGCCGCGACGGAAGCGCTCGGAAGCAAACGGCGACGTTTCGCGATAGTCGTTCCAGTGCATGAGTTTGGTGACTAGCGCCGCCGCCGACACGACGAGCCAGGCCCAAAGGATTGCCCAGAGGCAGTCTTGGAACACGCCCGTAGGCGCCAAGAAGCTCAGCGGCGTGGGATTGCGTTGGCTAAACGCCAGGCCGAGCGCCGCGATAACGCTCGTGCCCAGGTACACATAACGGTGGTCGGCCCTGATAAAGGAGGCCAGACGATTGATGGTTTTCATGCTGCCTCCCTATGCCGGCTGACGGTCGAGGCACGCGTCCCACATTTGGTCGCGCTCCTCCTGGCTGACGCCCTTGAGCGTCTTGTCAATGAGCTTAAGCAGCTTGTCCGAGCCCTTGCGGCAGCCGACGTTTGCCGCGACCTCCTGCTTAAAGCCCTCGCCTTCGGCAAATTGAATCGGCACGATACCCGGGTTTTGGGCCATATAGCCCTTCTCGTTCTCGGTGTTGTAGGTCACGGCATCGCACGTGCCCTGCAGCAGGTTCGAAAACACCGTGGGAACCGAATCGACCGGGTTCTTGTGGACAACGCCCGGGATCTCGTCGATGACAGTGTCGAGCATGGTGTCCTTTTGGCCAAGCACCGTGGCACCGCTGAAGTCGCTAAGCTTGGTGGCGTTTTGGTAGGGAGAACCCTCTTTTACGAACAGGCCAAAGTAGCCAATAAAGTACGGGTCGGAGAAGCCGACCGACTCCTCGCGCTCGGGCGTGGCGCTCATGCCGGCGATGATGAGGTCGATCTGGCCGTTGTTGAGCGAATCGATAAGACCCGAGAAGCTCTGCTTGACGGCAACGGGCTCGCCACCGAGGGCCTTGCAGACAATCTTGGCGATCTGCACGTCGTAGCCATCGGCATAGGCGCCCTGCACGTTGTCGATGGGGATGGTGTACTCACTGGCTTCGGAAACCTGCCAGTTGTACGGGGCGTAGGCCGCCTCCATGCCAATGCGGATCTTATCCTTGCCGATCACGGAATCGGACAGGTCGTCGCGACCGCCGCCCGTCGTGGGCTGAACCACCTTGAGCGTGGACGGGCGCTGACAGCCGGCGAGCGCGCCGGCGACGACGGTAGCGCTCGCAGCGAGAGCGCTACCCAAAAAGATGCGACGGCTGCATACCGGCTGGGTCTGCATGCCGCGCTGTTGGGGAGAATGCATAATCTGCCTTCCCTGTTGAATCGTATGCTGACGACTTAACAGGATACGCCAGCGACCAGCAGCGCAGCACAAGCTCGAAAAAATAATAGACACACGGTAGTCATTGGGAACGTCGATGTTTTGACAATGCCAGCGAGCGCCACCCAGAGCGAACAAGTTGGCATGAAAAAGGCACGGCATAGACCTTCTGGTCATGCCGTGCCTTTTGAATGACAAATTGTCGCTCTGGGTGGCGCGCAGCGTCGACTGGTCCGCCGTTCGTTAGAACGGCGGAACCTAAGGGCGCAGCGCCGGCCGGTCCGCCGTTCGTTAGAACGGCGGAACCTCTAGAGCAAGGTGACGCTAAAGCTGCGGACGTCCGTCTCGCCCGGCGCCAGCGTAATGGTGTTGACCTTGTGCTCAAAGACGTCGTCCTCGGTGTCCATGGTGGTGTGACCGGTCCAAGGCTCGAGCGCCACAAACGGGGCGTCGTTGGCGGCAGACCACACGCCGATGTACTTAAAGCCCTCAAAGTCGATCTTGACGCCGTGGCCCGACTTGCGGCCGCGCAGCGTGAGCGTGGAGCCCGGAGTATCGGTGAACATGATGGCATCGTTATCGAAGCTGCGGTGCGTGATGGGCAGCACGTCCGAGTTATCGGGAGCCTTGTAGCTACCCTCGAACGTCATGAGGCCATCGGGCGTGATGATGGGGGCCTCGTTGGTCCAAGCCTCGGTAAATGCCAGCTCGTAATCCTCGAACGTCTCGTCCTCGGCACCGGGGGCGGGCACGTTAAATGCAGGGTGGCCGCCCACCGAGAACGGCAGGTCCACGTCGCCGGTGTTGGTGACGGCAAAGGTCTGCGTGAGCGTGGCGTCGCCGGTCAGGGCATAGGTCATGTTGAGCTTAAAGTGGAAGGGGAAAGCCTTGAGCGACTCAGGCGTATCGGTGATCTCGTAAGTTACCGAGGAGCCGTCCTCCGAAACCTCGACCAGCTTGTGCTCGACGATGCGCGCGAGTCCGTGGCGCGGCATCTCGCAGGTGCCAGCCGCAGACGTCGCCGTGTTGTTGCGCAGTGAGCCCACAATGGGGAACAGGATGGGCGCATGCTTGCCCCAAAAGGCCGGGTCGCCCTGCCACAGATACTCATTGCCGTTGAGGGCAAGGCTCGTGAGCTGGGCTCCCATGGAATCGATGGCCGCGGTGAGGCCGCCGCGCTTGATGGTGGTGACGGTGGACATGCTACTTCCTCCAAAAGTAAACAACAGTGTCGAGGGCTATTGTCCCACTCTTGGCGACGGGACGGCAGGCGATTATTGAGTAGCCATAGCGGAATGAGCGGCGAGCGCCTACTGGGTATCCACGTAAAGGTCGAATCCGCCCTGCGGCGTGCTGTCGACCGTATCGGGCGCCTGCGAGTTAAAGCTCACGGGAACCATGCGCTTTGAAGCGCGAAAGCGCGTGCCATCGGTGGCGACGGGCGGCTCGTCGACCGTGAGCTCGTAGTCGCCGGGCTTGAGTTCGATGCCGTCGCCAGCGGAGTTGACATATTGATACTCGTCAATCGCCTGCCCCCTGAGTGTGCGGCCCACGATATGGATGAGCATCTGGCTGTCGCCGCGGGCGGTGTCCCACGTCGCGCCGTCCTTGACCTCGACCGACACATGCACCGAACGCGTGCGGCTGAGCGATTGCTCGACAGACATCTCGACCTTGGCGGCATCTTTGCGCTGTTGCTCCACATGGCTCCAGACATTTCCGATCGCCGAGCAAGCGATGACGCCGGCCATGAAGGCGATGAGGATGGGACCGAGTGGTGAGCGGCGGCCCGCGTCTTCCTCGCGAGCCAGGTCGGGGCGATGCGTGGGCGCAGGCGCCTGGGCGCCTTGCGCGGGCACGTCGAGTATGCTGAAGGATGCCGTGCTGCCGGGGTCGATGTTATGGCGCGGCTGCGGGGTCTTGGCCGGCGAGATGGACATGTCCGCTGGCTCACCGAGTGTGGCCGTGGCATCGGCCTTAGCCTCGTCGGCCTCGGCCTGAGCCCAGGCCTGTTCAAAGGTTAGGGGCTCGGCGGAGTCGGAAGCGGCGTCCGTCTCGACGGCATCGTTGCCGGTCTCGTCCTCGTCGCTCGACACGTCACGCGGCGCGGGCTCGTCCCACTCCTCGTCCGGAGCCTCGCCCTCGCTATACCACCATTCAAAGTTATCGATATCCATACGGGGCGCCCCTTAGGCCTCGCAAATAAACACTTGCTAGCCTTATACCCCCAGACGGCACTGGAGCTCGCCGGCACAGACAGGAAAACCGTCACAACATTCGACGCTTTTCCTCGATTTCGAGATTTTCGCCGAATGTTGTGACGGTTTGGGCGACTGGCTGGCAGTGCAATGCGACAAAGGGACTGTCTCTTTGTCACATTCTGTTAGAGTTGCAGGGATTGAATCCCGCTTATTCATGCGACATTGGAGTGACAACCTTGACCGCCGCAACCACGCCTAAAAGTAAGTCAACCGCCGCCGCGCTCTCCCCCGCGCGCACTAAGCTCTGCCTGGCGCTGCTCGTGTTGTTAGGCTTTTCGCTCGGCTGCTCCGAATTCGTGGTCATCGGCATCGAAAGTGACTTGGCGACGGAGCTCGGCATATCGCTTGCCACCGCGGGCCAGCTCATCAGCGTGTTTGCGCTTGTATACGCCATCGCCACGCCGGTGCTTGCGCTCAGCACGGGGCGTTTTCGCCGCTACCAGCTGCTCGTGTGCTACGGCATCGTCTTTGTGCTGGGCAATCTTGTCATGGCTCTGGCGCCCAACTTCCAGGTGCTGTTCATCTCGCGCATCATCCTGGGCTCCGTCTCTGGCGCACTGCTCGCCGTGGGTGTGCCGTACATCCCCGAGCTGCTGTCCCCGCAGCAAACTTCGCTTGCCATCTCGGTAGTATATGGTGCGTTTTCCGTGGCAATGGTCTTTGTCACTTCGATCGGCAAGTTTGTGGCCGACACGCTCGATTGGCACGTGGCCATGTACGGCACGCTGGCCTTTGCCGTTCTAATCTGCGGAGCGCTCGTGGCGTTTATGCCGCGCGCCGGACAGACCGACGAGCCCGCCACTTTTCGCGAGCAGGCGGGTCTGCTACGCGAACCGAGCATCATCACCGGCATGCTCATCTTTTTGTTTGGCGTGGGGTCGGTCTATGTGTTCTACGGCTACGTGACGCCTTATCTTGAGCAGGTGCTGGGCATGGGCACGGTCGAAGCCAGCACCACGCTCATGGCCTATGGCGTGTTCTGCCTGATCTCGAACATCCTGGGCGGATGGATCGATGCGCGCTTTGGCATGAAGGCGCTGCTTGTGACGTTTGTGCTGCAGGCTGCGGCATTACTCGGGCTGTTTGCTGTGGGCGGCACCATGCCGCTCGCGCTGGTCTTTGTCTTTAGCTTGGCGCTGCTCATGTACCTGTTCTCGGTGTCGTGCATCACGCACTTTATGGACGTGGCACGCAGCCGCCATCCCAAGTCGATGGTACTCGCAAGTTCGGTTGAGCCCATGGCGTTTAACGTCGGCATTTCGTTTGGCACCGCAGTGGGCGGCGCCGTGGTAAGCAGCATTGGCATTGCGTACGTGGGCGCAGTGGGCGCCGCGTTCTCGCTTGTGGCCTGGGCCCTCACACTGGTGACGATTAAGCTGGCTCGCTGGGAGCGCAAGCGGGCGCAGGCGTAGGCGCAGATGCGATACTCGAGCTTGATGATGGCGATCGAAAGGAAACCGCATATGCAATGCGTACTGTTTATCTGCTATGGGAATATCTGCCGCTCGACGAGGTAACCGCTGATTATCAGGCATATTAACCATTCAAATCATCTGACCTACTACCTTTTTACTACTCATAGAGGCTCAGGCACGACAGGTCAGATGGTTCCGCTTTTCACAACAGCCTACTTTTTCGACCGTTCAACAGGTCAGTAGATTAAATAACTTATCAGCATGCTAGAGTTGTACCTGCTACACAGCTCTAGCATTTTTTAATGCTCGCGCTTCACAACTGAAGACACTCAACCAGCGACAAGGAGGGGTATTTGCCCTTTCTCCTTGCTGGTTCGTGCTATTGCGAGGCGCTCGGAGCTGTGTAGCAACTGTGGGTGGATACTCCTCCTTTTCGTGCTGCACATTCCGCACTTCGGATGAGCCTCCTTCCACAACGTTTACCAAGTGTCGGAGGAAGGAACGCACACCATGAAACAATCTGCTCCCCTTACCGCGGTTGTGGGGCTTACCCTAGCTTTAAGCGTCACTGGATGCACCGACCCTTCGGTGTCTGCAACGATGAAGTCCATTGACTCTATTGGAACCGTATCAATCGAATCAAAGGATGCCATTGACTCGGCGAACAAGCAGTATGACTCCCTTGATAAAGAGCTTAAAAAAGAAGTTGAGAACTACGATGAACTGAAGAGCGCAAACAAACGTTACGACCAACTTCTCTATAGCGAAATCACCAAGGAAATCAACCATTCTCAAGAAATTCTGAGTTCATATTTTGCCCAGCAGTTCGATACCAAAGAAATCGAAGCTGCAAAATCAGATGCGCAGGCCGCACTGGATGCTTCTGATACCGATGGTTACTACAAAGTCTACAAGGCATTGAAAAAAGCCGACAAGGAACTTGATACCTATATTAAGGATGAAAAGAAGAAATCCTACAGCATGGAAACGTACGGCGGAGATAACCCCTT
Organism: uncultured Collinsella sp.; assembly: GCA_900543595.1. Classification (GTDB taxonomy): domain Bacteria; phylum Actinomycetota; class Coriobacteriia; order Coriobacteriales; family Coriobacteriaceae; genus Collinsella. Next base: position 10,488 of record UQRX01000034.1, read on the forward strand.
CAGGCTGGAAGAGTCCGACCTTCCTCAGGAATGGCTCTTCTCTCCGATTAAAATGCAAACTTCAGCACACCCCAGCCTTGTTGCTAGCCGCAAGGAAGCAACCGACCTTCCCACGTACATCTATCTGTACATCAATAACTCTTCCCGCAAATACACATACGAGCTGAATCAAATCCCGACTAAAGAAATCAAAGTTCAGGACGAGAACGGAAAGATAAAGACAGCGCTTGTCAATACTGAGGTAAAGTTTACCGCCGCCTTCAACCAAGCAGCAAATAACGATCTCAACAAAGAATTAAACGAACGTCCCGCTTATTTCTTTGCAAGGGCAAAGGACAATGCAATCGTCCTCGCTCTCCAAAACTACGATGGCGAAGACTATTACGTTCTCTATACATCTGGGAACTGAACAAGGTATCATCGTTACTCTTAAAATGTCACAACCATCCAAAAGACTTATCGGCCCTTTTTGATTTGAGTATTTATTCTCATCCTGTTCCCAATCTGCTCTGCAGAGGAAACCCTCTGCCCACAGAAATTAATCTGCTCCCTAAACACAGTAATGAAACCGAAGGGTTCATTATGAAGTGCGGTAGAGCAAGGCGAAGCCGCGCGGGTCGTCGAGCAAAACAAATTGACCGTCTATTCATGAAACTGCAAATGGGACAAATTTGCACTTCTTATATATATAAGACTCACAAATTTGTCCCAAATTATCTATCGCTATTTTCTGCTTATCAAACTGAATCGATGACTGCCGCTCTTTTTATCTTGGACGATGTACTCTTTTTTTCAGCTCTTCCGCCGTTGCTTTCCACCCTATTAGACGTCCTTGCTCGTCCTTAAAACCCAGTTTTCCACGAAGCTCGTCTTTCATTTTCTTATCGAGTCGTATCCCAAGGTATGGTTCGATAACTTCATGGTTAATTATCCGTTCTGGTTTTTTGTCATCATTCTTTGAAACCCTTTTATAAAGCGTCTCTATATCGCTTCTGTATCTTCCCCTAGCCTGAACTATGGTTTCATCATTCGAATTATTAACTATCACATAGTCCAGTTTTGTTTTTTCTGGTCTTATATTAATACCCGTCTCATACGCACCATTCACCACAAGCACCTGCAGATCATCTGGATAGCATTCTTTCTTAACCAGATAATTTCTCACTTTAAGCTGCTCTTCGTTCATTGGGTCATCTTGCCTGTTCAACGACCATATACCCATCGCTCTAATACCCCTCGAACATAGCAAGTCTACTGCCCTTTTTACTTGTTTTATTTGTTTTGTATAAACTAACCCCTTAGCATTTTTATCAACACTGCACAACACGCTGTCAAGGTCGATAAATCCGATTTCTTTTTTATTGTGGTAGCCCTCAAGCCCTCGCACCGATTTAAGCAGGTTTATATGAGTCTTGTTCCAGAAACGAAAATAGTCAATCGAGGCCTTCGGAGTTGCGCTTAGCGTAACGACAATATTTGTATCGTCTTTCGTCCTCTTCACAAGTTCCTTTAATGCCAACGCTGTATAGTTCACGTTCTTTGAACCATAGTTCACGTTCTTTGAATCATAAAAGGATTGGTGAACTGCTTGAGACAGCTCGTCTAGACAGATAACTGAATCTCGCTCCCACCAATCATCTGAATAATAATGGCCTCCACGTCTGGCCTCTTCTATCCGATATCCGAAGGCAGAATAGGTCATCGCAGTAATACCATCTTGTTTCCATTCAATATAGTAACCGCCATTAGAAAGTGAGACCTTCTTTGGGTTCCCTCTGAACTTAAGCTGGTCAACCAATGATGTTTGTGGAGCTAAATAGAGCAGGTCATCGTCGAAATCGTCTGCATAACGTTTAAGCTCCCTTTCGATGAAAGTCGTTTTGCCCGTACCTGGCGGCGAATAAAGAATGTTCAATTTGCCGCGTTTCAGTTCAGTCATATCGATTACATCGGAAATGTAATACTTCTTCTCTGGATGCGTTTCACGCTCTTCAAGGCTTATCGGTGTTGGAGGCTGGTAAAACAAGTCAAGCACATCCGATTTAGCATCTTGCTTCTCGTCATTTTCCTTTAGCTCTTTTTGTCGTTTTATCTGACCGCCCGCTCGATTGGCTGCTCTCCTTTGGTCTGACTCTATTAGCTGCCTCTCCGTCTCCTTCCATATTTCAGCAAGGACTGGATTGGACTCCACTTCAAATTGAGAGCCATCTTCTCGTACTTTTCGATTCATAACAGCGGTCATATACTGCCGAGACGCGTTTTTACCGAGTTCATATTCAAGCTCTAGGTTTACGTGCTTCACTTTTTCGTCTATTGGCCCTAGCCGATTAAGAATTTCTAAACATGTCTTTGCAATGTCCATCAAACAGCACCTTCTTTCTAAAGCGTTATTACTGCCTTTTTATTCCCCTTTTTTCAGCTTCCCTATATAGAGTGCTTCTGCTAATGCCAGTCTTTTCGCATATCTCTTTGACCGACTTTGTTCTGTCGTTTTCAAATAGATAGAGAGCCATGTTGAGAGCGTCCTCGTCAACATTAGGTCTACCGAACTTCACACCCTGCTTCAATGCCGCTTCCCTTCCCTCAGCGGCGTTCTCAAGGATGATTTGCCTCTGGAACTCAGCAATGGCTGACAGCATATGAAATATCAATTTGCCTGCTGGAGTGGTTGTATCGATAGCCTCTTTCTTGCTATGAACCTCGACATGCATATGTTCGAAGGTCTCCATAAGGTCAATTAAGTCTTTAGTGCTCCTGCCAAGTCGAGACAGTTCAGTGATATAAACTTCATCGCCCTCGCGCAGACGAGAGAGCATATCTTTCAGAGCGGGACGATTAGCGTTCTTGCCCGAAGCCTTATCGATAAATATCTGGTTATCCTTTAGGCCAAGCTCATGCGCATATTCAAGCTGCCTTGCCTCGTTCTGTTCCTTTGTTGAGCAGCGAGCGTAGAGAAACTTCATCGCGTGCCTCCAATTCCTATATGTCTCAAAAGTCCTATTAGTATTTTATATTGGGACATACACTTTTGGAATATTTTTTAGGACACTATTTGATTCAAAAGACTCACTTGGGGAGTGGTATTTCTCATGTCTCAAATGTTATGAATTTTGGGATACACCATAACGCGGCTTAACTTTCTTGCGCACTCCCAGCTTGCAGAAGATGCGTTACCTCGTAAGCCCCTGCCCCAGTCTGTTTTGGCGCATACGGGGTGTTTTACACTTTGGCCTAAACTTCTACTTGGCAGACCCCATCTATGTAGTTGATATCAACATGACTGAAAGAAGAAATTCCACCGACCGTCTACCTTCACTGCAAATAGCGCATTACCAAGGCATGATTGCCAATGCTATCGAGAAGACCGCCAGACGCTATAAATGCATTATCTATAGGCACTCTTTATAGCTGTCAATAATTGGCGAATAGCATTGCCGTTTCCCCTTTTACTCAAAATGATCTGCCATGCCCTTGATACAATCTCATCTACCACACCGCAACATCCATATATTTGGATGGAGCTTCACAATGGCATAGCTGCTGCTTTGCGTATGCAAACAGGCGAATTGGAGGGCACCCGCCTTTCAAGGTCTGTTCGCATATGCATGTGAAGCCTTGCGGTGTGGTAACTGTGGTAGGTGTCCTCCACATCGCTTAATTGCAATGATGTGCTTCTCCCCTTCCACGGTTGTCGGGATACCTTTGGAAGGAGAGCGGATGAAGAAGCCAACGAACAAACAACTAGCCCTCTTAGTTACGATTGCCCTCGTATTGGTTTGCGCGATTGCTTTAGTGCCTAGCCTTGCCGCAGAACCGAATTCGAGTGCAACACTCAACATTTTCCACACCCATAAATGGAAGAAAGCGACCTGCACCAAACCTAAGACCTGCAAGGAATGCGGAGCAACCGAGGGCAATCCGCTGGGTCACAAACTCGAGGACTGGAAAGACGATGGATTCGACTCCACGTTCTCCGAAAGGGTCTATGTCAAAACATGTTCTCGCTGCGAGAAAACAATTGAGAAAAAGACAGAGAAGGTTACCTCGTTTCTGGAGAACGAAAAGCTGACCATATGCCCAGACACCTACTCGAAGGTTTTCGAAAAAAGACTTCGAGAGCTTAACGACAGCGATTTTACAGTGCACGAAGAATACGACTACAAACTGACTGTCTATTCAATTAATGACTCAAATGACGAGATGGCGGGGCAACTCTCTTTTTCACTGAAGGACGAAAACCTCGCCCCAACCCTTCTCTATTCTGAACCTCTCAACTACGGCATCGTTGTCATGCTCGACAACAACCAAAGTAGCTATGACAAAAAGATGGCACGCTTCCTTGTGGCGATGATTGAGGCATGCGACCCGTCACTTGACTGGGATTCGGTCGGTGAAATCGTCAAAGAAATCGATGAGCAGGGCGCGGCAAGCAGGAACGGCTTCACCTACAGCAGGACAAAAAACGGTGGGTATACTCTTCTGCAAGCATCCATTATCACGACCGTAGCCGCACCCACGGAAACCAAAACGCCGCTTGACCATGATACCGTTAATAAAGAGCTTGACCAGGTACGGGAGCGGGTGAAATATATCGGGCAGACCGCTCAATACGTTAAAAAGAAAATTCCAAGCGCGAAAAAGGATGGGGCCGATTTACGCGAGAAGGCCACCTTCCTCGGGATTGATGGAGAATTTCTATACGATATCAATAAAGATTCTGGAAAAGTAATTGATCTCTTTTTCAAATGGTCTTTAAGCGACTACGCCTCCGATAGAGATTACGCCGTCAACACCCTCGCATCCTATTTCGGCAACGAATACAAGACAGACGACTTATCCCAAATCAACGGGGGCAACGACATGTACAGCTACGATTGGCGGAAAACCACCGATGAGAACTGGGATGTCTACCTTGTAGTGGCGGACGAACACTACGATAACGAGGGCGGCAGCATTCAATTCATGCAATTAGAGAACTAGACTCTCCCCTTCGCCCAATTAAAGAAATAGCGGCTGCGCAGCGCCCCAAACATTGACGCTGCGCAGCCTTTTGTATTCATGCGACCTATAAAGTCATTGGCACTATTAGGACTCAATCAAACTGCGATTTCAATTGATGTCCGCTCAGCCTATAGCAAAAATGCACGCTGAGAGCGAAATTAAGGCTTGGAATTGCACCGATGGGCACTTACTCCAACCCCAGCCTCAACGGGGCAAATAGGCCTCATTTCCTTTGATTTAACCCAATAAACGAACCCTTTTACCATGGCATAGACAACCCCATAGCTACAATCATGTTGTCGTGCTTGAGTCTCTGAAAGGAGATTCAAGCTATGTCGAATAGGAAAGATAACAAGGGTCGAGTTCTCCATCGCGGAGAAGGCCAGCGCCCAGACGGTCGTTACTCGTTCAAATTCACCAATTGGATGGGAAAAACCTGCTTTGTCTATTCGTGGACTTTGACAATTCACGACCAAACGCCGCACGGCAAAAAGAGAGACCTCTGCTTAAGACAAAAAGAGCAGCAGGTTCAAAAAGACCTCTTCGACCACATTGCACCTGAGAACATGACCGTCATGACTCTGGTTGAGAACTACCTTGCGACCAAGGTTGCGGTACGAAAGACAACCGTTAGCGCCTATAAAACCGTCACCAATTACCTGCAAACAGACAGCTTCAGCAAAGCCAAAATATCAAACATTACGGTGTTGGACGCAAAGAAATGGCTTATCCACCTTCAGCAAGATGTTGGAAAGGGCTATAGCAGCGTCTGTAGCATCCGAGGCGTACTCAGGCCAGCCTTTCAACTTGCTGAGGAATGCGGCCTCATCAGAAGAAACCCCTTTAACTTCGAGCTTATCAATGTGCTGGTCAACGATACGGTATCCAGAGAATCGTTAAGCGTTAGGCAGGAACGGCTATTCCTTGAATTTATGCGCTCAGATCATCACTTCTCGCGCTACTTTGAGACTTACTTCATCTTGTTGAACACTGGACTCAGAATTTCTGAATACTGCGGCCTGACCCTTGATGACATTGACTTCGAAAATCACTGCATATGCGTTCAAAAGCAACTCCATCGTGCGAGAGATATGCAGTATTACGTTGAAGAACCCAAGACGAAATCTGGTATGAGATATATCCCTATGACCGCTTCTGTCGAAAAAGCCTTCCACAGTCTCATCGGACAGAGGGCGCAGCCAAAAGAAGAGCCTGTTATTGATGGGGTAACAGGCTTCATCTGCCTAGACAAGAATGAGATGCCATGCGTTGCCCTGCATTGGGAGCATAGGCTCAAACGCGCCGTCATTAAGCACAACCGCATCTATAAGGAAGAGCTGCCTCATATAACCCCGCACCAGCTCAGACACACTTTCTGTAGCCGAATGGCACGCGCTGGCATGAGTCCAGCAAAGCTCAGATACATTATGGGGCACTCAGATATCAACACCACCTACAACGTTTACACCCATCTTGGGCTTGAAGATATTCAAGACGAGATGCTTGCTATTGAACAAAACCGCAGGTAGACATTGGTAGTAAAAATTTGAGCCGTACTACGTTTTTACTACTTTTGCTTCTACTTTTGACTGATTTCCGGCCTCAATAAAGTGGATTTCCTTCCCTATATTGGAAACTGATTTTTAGAGCCATTCAACTCTTTGAACACAGTAGAGGCGTTGGGATTAAAGGTCTTATCTTGTTATTATCGCAGGTAGAGATAACTATTTGACCCTGTCCCTTTGTCACATCACATTGAAGCGTAGATGCGATACTCGAGCTCGATGATGGCGATCGAAAGGAAACCGCGTATGCAACGCGTACTGTTTATCTGCTATGGGAACATCTGCCGCTCGACGATGGCCGAGTCGGTGTTTACCGAGCTGGTGCACCGCGCCGGGCGCGCGGGCGAGTTTGTCATTGATTCTGCCGCGACCTCGACCGAGGAGATCGGCAACCCGCCGCATCACGGTACCGTTGCCAAGCTACGCGAGGTTGGGATTCCCGTCGTCGCACATCGCGCACGTCAGGTACGTCGCGCGGAGTATGGCGACTGGGATCACATTGTCTATATGGATGGCGAGAACGCCCGTGGCCTGCGTCGCATCTTTGGCGACGACCCCGACGGCAAGATCTCGCGCCTGCTCGATTGGACCGAGCGCCCCGGCGACGTGGCCGACCCCTGGTACACCGGCAACTTCGATGCCACCTACCGCGACGTGCTCGCCGGTTGTACCGCTATGCTCGAGCAGCTGTAGGCAAGCGAGGTCGCGGGCCACGTCTTCGGCGCGAAATGAGCGTGGATAATCTCCCGCATACAAATTGAGCGTGGACAATCTCCCACTTTGAGCGCTCAAGTACGCTCTAAACGGGAGAAAATCCACGCTCGACTACTCGTCGACGATCTCGGCGAGCCAGACGTTCAGTGTATCGACTTCGGGGCAGCAGAACTTTGCCGTGCCGGGCTCGTTGCCAGGCACGGTTCCGCCATAGCGCAGGATATCGATATAGGGAAAGCCCACATGGCAGGCCATGGCGCACATCTTGCCGCGGTCTCGGTCGAAGTCAAAAACGTCGCCGGGCTTGTGACCATGGTGGCAGCGGCACGCACCCAGCTGGTCCACGCAGCTCACGCGGATACGCGGGCGCTTGCCACGCGGCGCGCCGAGCGGCTTGTTCTCGCCCGCAGGCTTGATGCCGCCCTCGCCAGCATTACTCATGGTCAACCACATCCAGGCAGGCCTCGATGGGAAGGCCAGCCGACTTGTCCTCTTGGTCGGCATTGCGCTCGATAAGCTCAGCCACCACACGCATGGCATCGGACGTCGCGCGCTGCAGACTCCAACCTGCCATAACGCGGCCGACGAGCACCGCCGAGAACGTGTCGCCCGTGCCCGGGAAATAAACCGGAATGAGCTCAAAGGGAATCGTAAAGTACTCCCCCGCCACATGGTCGTAACCGATAACCGCGTTCATGCCATTGACTACGGCGCTCGTAATGACCACCGACTTGGCACCCAGCTCGCGCACGGCGTCCACAAGGACGCGGGCCTCATCGGGCGTAATTTGCTCGGCGATAGGCCTATCGGCAAGCAGGCACGCCTCGGTATAGTTGGGCACCGCATAGTCTGCGCACTCCAGCAGGTGCCGCATAAGGCCAATCGTGGACTCGGGCACGCCGGCGTAGAGCTTACCGTTGTCGCCCATGATGGGGTCGACGAACACCTTGGTGCCCTTTTGCGCACGGCGGTGGCAAAAGTCCGAGATGATGCGCGTCTCTTCCTCGGTCACAATAAAGCCGGTCGAGATGGCATCGAACTCAAAGCCGAGCTCCTCCCAGATAGCGAGGCTCTGGCGCACGTACTCCGTGGTGTCATGGATGTAGAACTTGGGGTAGTTGAGCGTGTCGGAAACGAGCGCCGTCGGCAGGTTATGGATACGGTAGCCCATGTGCGACAGCACCGGCAGCATGGCGGAAAGCGCGACCTTGCCGTAGCCGCACATATCGTTAATCAGCAGCAGTTGAGTGTTCTTCATGAGTGTCCCCCTTAGTTCGGGCGCGGCGCAACGGCGCCACAGTGCAACTAAGTGTAGCGCAGGGGACGTTGCGAGCGGAGTCGAGCAGTGCGAAGGGCAAATTGTTGCGGAAAGGTTTCGGAAAATGATCCCTTTTCCTCCGTCCCCAAGTAGTCGTTGGGGACGTTCTTAAACGACTAGTCAAACAAGAACGTCCCCAACGACTACCTTTTGGCAAGTTTGAATCAAGGCAACGCCGATGTTTTGGCGAAGTCAGCGAAAACCCGCCAGAGCGAGCAAGGTGCCTTGAAACGAGGCGGCATTGACCTTCTGGTCATGCCGCCGAAGTTGAAAGGCAGATTGCCGCTCTGGCGGGTTTGCAGCGTCGAGCCGTTACGCGGTTTGGTAAAACCGCGTAACCACTAGTTTGGTACCTTGACAATCAATCTATGCGCTCCTAAATTAGTTAGGCACAAAACAATTCATCTACCTAACTAAAGAAAGGAGCGAAGCTTAGATATGTGTGCTGAACCACTCGCCTATCCGCATGAACCCGGCGGCGACCCCTCACAGCCGGCGGACGAGCCCGAGGCTCAGTCCAAGGAGGACCATCTCGCCAAGAGAATCCTCCATGGGCTGGGGTTTTGCGGCCATTACATGCATTTTCACCGCGGCGGCATATCTGGCAAGGCGCCTATTGTCTGCCTACTCGCCAAGCAGCCGACCGGCGAGCTGTCCCAACAGGAACTTGGCATGCACTTCGACCTCAAGCCGGGGTCCCTTTCCGAGATTCTGTCCAAGCTCGAAATGGGCGGCCTTATCGAGCGCAACCGCAATCCCAAAGACCGTCGGCAGCTCACCATCCGCCTAACCGAAGCAGGATGGGAAAAGGCCCGCGTTGAGCAGGCGGCCCGCATCCGCTTTAGAGAGCGCGCCTTTAGTGCCCTCACTCACGACGAGCGCGAGCAGCTCGCCGAAATGCTCGATAAAATCCGCGTAACCTGGGAGGAACTGGATGATTAAAACCCTCATGGGCAGCATCCGCGACTATATGAAAGTCACCGTTGCCACGCCGTTGCTCGTGCTTGGCGAGGTGCTCTGCGAGATGCTGATTCCATTTATCACCGCCAACCTGATCGACGCCATCAAAGACGGCGCCACCGTAGCCGAGATGCTTCCCACCGCGGGCTTTTTGGTGCTCATCGCGCTTACGTCGCTTGCTTTTGGCGCCGCTGCCGGCGTCACCTGCAGCCATGCGAGTTGCGGCTTCGCCAAGAACCTGCGTCACGACCTGTTCTACAAGATCCAGACGTTCAGCTTTGCCAACATCGATGAGTTCTCGAGCTCTTCACTCGTCACGCGCCTGACCACCGACATCAACAACGTGCAGCAGGCCTTTATGATGATCATCCGTATCGCCGTGCGCGCACCGCTGGTATTGATCTTCGCCTTTACCATGGCGTTTATCATGGGCGGCAGCGTTGCCATGGTCTACCTGGTCATCATTCCGCTGCTGGGCTTTGGACTGTTCTTTATCATCTTTAAGGTGCGCCCCATCTTCTCGCGCGTGTTCCACAAGTACGACGCCCTTAACGAGTCCGTCGAGGAAAACGTCACCGGCATGCGCGTGGTCAAGAGCTATGTGCGCGAAGACTTTGAGAAAGAGAAGTTCGCGACCGCTGCACGCGACGTCCAGATGGACTTCACCCGCGCCGAGAAGCTGCTGGCCTTTAACAACCCCATGATGAACATCTGCGTCAACGGCGCGTTTGTCGTCATCATCTACCTGGGCTCCAAGCTCATCATCACGAGCCAGGGTACGCTGTTCGACGTGGGCCAGCTCTCCTCGATCTTTACCTATGGCTTCCAGATCCTTATGAGCCTGATGCAGCTGTCGATGATCTTTGTCATGGTGACCATGGCCGACGAATCGGCGCACCGCATTACCGAGGTGCTGGCCGCCGAGCCCACGATCGCCGATCCCGCCGAGCCCGTGCTCGAGGTTGCCGACGGTTCCATCGACTTTGACCACGTGAGCTTTAAGTATTCCAAGCATGCGAAGCGCCAGGCGCTCGACGATATCGACCTGCACATTACGAGCGGCGAGACCATCGGCATCATCGGCGGCACTGGCTCGGCCAAGTCCACGCTCGTTAACCTCATCGCCCGCCTGTACGACACCACCGAAGGCGCTGTGCGCGTGGGCGGCGTGGACGTGCGCGACTACGACCTGGACGCGCTGCGTCACCAGGTCGCCATGGTGCTGCAGAAAAACGTGCTGTTTAGCGGCACCATCGCCGAGAACCTGCGTTGGGGCGACCCGAACGCCACCGACGAGGAAGTCCGCGAGGCAGCGCATCTGGCCTGCGCCGACGAGTTTGTCGACGGTTTCCCCAAGGGCTACGACACCTGGATCGAACAGGGCGGCTCTAATGTTTCGGGCGGTCAGAAGCAGCGCCTGTGCATTGCACGCGCCCTGTTGCGTCGCCCCAAGATCTTGATCCTGGACGACTCCACCAGCGCCGTCGACACCAAGACTGACGCCAAGATTCGCGCAGGTCTGGCAAGCTATCTGCCCAACACGACCAAGATCATCATCGCCCAGCGCATCAGCTCCGTGCAGGACGCAGACCGCATCATCGTCATGGAGGGCGGCCGCATCGCACAGACCGGCAACCACGAAGAGCTGCTCAAGACGAGCGAGATCTACCGAGAGACCTTTACCTCGCAAAACAAGATGTCTGCCGAGGGCGAAGGGGCCGTCGAGGCCGACACCGAGGCATCCGCAACGCAAGCTCAGACCCAGGAAGGAGGCGAGGCACATGAGTAAGGCAACGACCGCCGAGCGCGCGCTCAACCGTAAGGGCGGTACCATGTCGCGCCTCATCAAGACGCTCTTTGGCTTCTATCCCGTGCTTTTGCCCCTTGTCGTCGCCGGCGTGGTGCTCTGCGCCATCATCAACTCCATCGGCGCGACCTTCCTGCAGAGCGCCCTGCAGATTATTAGCGAATCGTGGCAGTCGGGCGATTGGGAAGCCGCACAGCCCAAGATTCTGCAGCTCGTGACCACCCTCGCCTGCATCTACGGCGTCGGTGTCCTGTCCTCGCTGTTCTGGAACCGCGCCATGGCTATCGTCACGCAGGGCTCGCTCGAGAAGCTGCGCGAGATGATGTTCAACCGCATGCAGGACCTGCCGATCCGCTACTTCGACACGCACCAGCGCGGCGATATCATGAGCCACTACACCAACGACATCGACACGCTGCGCCAGATGATCAGCCAGTCGCTGCCCAACCTGCTCATGACGATCATCATCATCGTCACGGTGTTCTTTATCATGCTGTACTACAGCGCGTGGATGTGCCTGGTCATTGTGGCCGGCGTCGCCTTTATGACCTTTATGACCAAGCTGCTCGGCTCCAACTCCGCGCGTTTCTTCATTGCGCAGCAGACCGAGCTCGGCGTGGTCGAGGGCCATATCGAGGAAGTCATGAACGGCCAGAAGGTCGTCAAGGCGTTCTGCCACGAGTCTGCCGCCGAGGCCGATTTTGATGAGCGCAACGAAAAGCTCTTCGAGGTCTCGCAGAAGGCCAACATGTACGCCAACATCCTCATGCCCATCCTTATGAACCTGGGCAACCTGCTCTACGTGCTGGTAGCCCTTGCCGGCGGCATTTTCCTGGCACTGGGCGTGCCCAACCTGAGCATCTCGGGCATGGCACTGTCCATCGCCGTCGTGGTGCCGTTCCTCAACATGACCAAGCAGTTCTGCGGACAGATCGGCCAGATCTCGCAGCAGATCAACGCCGTAGTCATGGGCCTTGCCGGTGCCGACCGCATCTTTGAGCTCATCGACGAGGAGCCCGAAGCCGACGAAGGCTATGTGACGCTCGTCAACGCGCAGGTCAACCCCGACACCTGGCAGCTCGAGGAGGCCGACCACCACACCGGCATGTGGGCGTGGAAGCATCCGCACCGCGCAACCGGCGAGATCGAGTACGTGCCGCTGCGCGGCGACCTGGTCATGGACAACGTCGACTTTGGCTACACGCCCGACCACGAGGTGCTGCACGGCGTGTCCGTGTTTGCCAAGCCGGGCCAGAAGGTCGCGTTTGTCGGCGCCACCGGTGCGGGCAAGACGACCATCACCAACCTCATCAACCGTTTCTACGACATCGCCGACGGCAAGATTCGCTACGACGGCATCAACGTCAACAAGATCCGCAAGGCCGATTTGCGCCGCTCGCTGGGCGTGGTGCTGCAGGACGTGAACCTGTTCACTGGCACCGTGATGGATAACATCCGCTACGGCAACCTGGATGCCACCGACGAGGAGTGCATCGCGGCGGCAAAGCTCGCCGGCGCGGACGACTTTATCACCCGCCTGCCCGACGGCTACGACACGATGCTCACCGGCAACGGCGCCCAGCTGTCGCAGGGCCAGCGCCAGCTGATTTCGATCGCACGCGCCGCCGTCGCCGATCCGCCGGCGATGATTCTGGACGAGGCCACGAGCTCCATCGACACCCGCACCGAGGCTATCGTGCAGGCGGGCATGGATAAGCTCATGGAGGGCCGCACGACGTTTGTCATCGCGCACCGTCTGTCCACCGTGCGCAACTCCGACGCGATCATCTGCCTGGACCACGGCCGCATCATCGAGCGCGGCAACCACGACGAGCTGATCGCCAAGCGTGGATATTACTACCAGCTCTACACCGGAGCGTTTGAGCTGGAGTAGGACCAGTTACTGACGGAGGGTGCCCCGGGGCGGCGGGGTAATTCCTCCGTGCTCAAACATTCTCGCTGCGCTGCGAAACTGCGCG
>UQRX01000035.1:0-20897 GCA_900543595.1 uncultured Collinsella sp.
CGGCGACGGCGCCGACCTTCGCCGCCGCGACACCTGCTGCAGCGGCGCCGGCGATTCCCCCGGCGATCGAGGTGGCGAGGCATGCCATGTTCTGGGCGTACTGGGCGCCACTCGCCTTGCCCTGGAGGAGCCTGTAGGTCTCGGGGACCGAGAACACGGCGAGGGTCACCGCTGCCGAGACGGCATTGCCCCTTAGCATCTTCGCAAGCTGCTTGGAGGCGGCCGCCCCGCTGATGGCGGTCTTGCCCGTAAGGGCGCGCAGGCCGTTGACGATTGTGGTGGACGCCTTGAATCCGAGCTTGCCGACCAACGCCTGGCTGGGCGCCATCAAAGCGTTGGAAAGCCCCGCTCTGGAGAGCTGCGAGACGACCATATGCTGGGCGAAGGACAAGCCGAACACCTGGACGCCGGCGGCGATGCCAGCCTGGACGGCACCGGTGATGTCCTTGGTCTCCCTGTACGCCATGAACGTCATCGCCAGAAACGACAGGCCGAACGCGCAGGAGCATGTGACCGCGCCGGTCGCGGCGTCATAGGTCACCGATTCAATCGTTCCCGGCTTGGTGAGGTTCACCGCCTGGTCGTATGTGAGCTTGCCTTTGCGGACGATCTTCTCGGCGTCCTTGGGGTCGCTGACGCCGGGGACCTTGCCTTGGCTAATCTTCTTCTCAAAACCGCGGAGCACCTGCTGGTACTGGTCTTTCGGGACTTCGAGCTGCATCGGCGTGCGGTCTTCTGTGAGGTAGCGATACTGATGGCTGCTCGAATCGAAGCATGCTTCGAGGGAGCCGCGCGCCGTCTTGTAGTACTTGGTCTGGATCAGAACGCCGTCGACGCTTCGGTCGGCGCCGTTCTTCGCGTTGTCCCTCCCCAGAATCTCGGCCTGGTGGCCCTGAAGCCTGTCGAGGATGCTGTTCGCCTCCTCGGCAAGCTCTCCGTGGCCCGCAGGGTTGTTGACCGCGGCCCGTTGCTCGACGAAGACCTCCCCGTTGCTGTTGATAGTCGCCGCCGCCGCAACTGCCGCGGCTTTGACCGCCGTATCGCCCGCCATGGTAAGCTCGCTGTCGATGCCGGCGGCGCGGTTATCCTCAAGGCCGCGGAGCGCCTGGCATCGGGATACGAACTGGCTCCGGCACGCTTCGTCGACGGTGAGCGCAAGGTTGCTTTCGCCGTCGGAGGCGAAGGGGCCGGGTTCGAAGTACGCCCACTCGAAGTAGAAGAGGCGGGACTGCCTCTTTTCCTTCCCCGGGACGGCGAACGCGTCGGCGTCTGCCTTGATGTAGACGCCCTTTTCGGTCATGGCGATGCCGCTGGGCCTGAGGTCGAACTCGGCGTCGGCCCAGACAACGGTCTGTTCCCTCGGTATCGGGAAGGCTGACTTCACCTTGGCAGCATTGGCTTCCGTCAACGGGAGCGGAGACTCCTGGAATGAGCCGAGTAACTCCTGTGCGTGGGTGGCCTCAATCGCCCTCAAGGCTTCCTGCACCTTGGGCGCGTACTCCGCCTTCTCCGTATCGAGTCTTTCGGTCTCCATTTCGTCGAGGACGGCCTTCGCGCTGCCCGCCGCTCCTGCGATCGCCGCACCTGCCGTTGTCGCCGTGTCCACGACCGCAGTGCTTGCCGCAACCGCCATCCCAGATGCCCCTTCGGCAATCTTGGTCGCCGCCTCGCCGGCAGTCTTAGTGGCCCTCTGAATCTCCTGCAGCGGGTCGAAGCCTTTGTCGAATATGCTCATGGACGATTCTTTCTCGTGGGCGGATAGACAGTTCGGATCGCGCTGTTTCTCATGCGAGCGTCATTGTATCTTACGCTTTATGCCTTGGACTCAGCTGCCAAACCCGGCGCAGGATAGTCGAGCATGATTGTCAAACATTGGGCGGCACAAGGGGGGCACCCACAATCGCCTCTATATCGACGAGGTGCGGCCGTGCGAGGGCTTCGAGAGGGCAATTGCCTGCATTCAAGACACTCGGTTTTCTCCCCTACCGTCATCGTTGCCGCTGCGGCAAGACCAGTGCGGATACTTGGAATAGCCCTACGCTCGGCTCGTATTGCAAACCCTGAGCGAAGGGAGTGTCGCATATGTATGCAGCGGCGCGGAACCTTCGGGGGGGGGGTATCTCCTAGAGGTACTCTTCTCCGAGGCCAAGGAATCATCGAGTACGTCCTGATCATCGCCGTCATCGGCCTGGTCATCGTGTTCGCGGGACCCGGCGTGGCCGGTGCCATCCGAAACCAGTTCAACCTAGTGGGCAACACGGTGAACAGCGGGACGACCGGCGGTGCGTCAGGTGGCGGCTCCACAGGCACCGCTTCCGCGGCCGTACAGGCGGCGGTGGCAAAGGACGCGAAGGACTGGACGCTGGATGAGCAGAAAGCCGTGGCCGAGGACATCGCCAAGAACGGCACGGCTTCTCCCGCCTACGCCAAGGCCAAGGCAGCGATGGACGCAGGAACGACTTGGTCGGTCAAGCTGACGAACGGCGAGACCATGACCTACCGCATCATCGGTATCAACCATGATGACCTCGCGGACGGTTCCGGTAAGGCGGGGCTCACGCTCGAGGCGACCAACGGCGCAATGGGCAAGCAGCGCATGAATGCCACGAACGAGGTCGCCGTCGGCTGGGAAAACTCCGAGCTGCGCAGCCGCCTCAACTCCGGCGACCTCTGGGCGCTCCTGCCGGCCGAAATCCAGTCCAAGGGGAAGGCCGTCACGAAGTTGACCGACAACAAAAGCGGCGGTGCTCCCTCAGCGACGACCGATAAGGTCTTCCTCCTCTCGATGACCGAGGTCTACGGAGACGTCCAGTCCGACGGTTCCCAATGCGAGTATTACGCCTCCAGGGGCGTGTCGGCGTCGAGCTGTTCCGGAGCTTCATCGAGCTTTGATCACTGGACTCGCTCCGTGATCTCGGCCACCTCCGGTGGCTTCCGTTATGTCAACAGCCTCGGACACCGAAACTTCGGCAGCGCGAATGGCACCCTCTACGTGTTCCCAGCTTGGTGCTTCTAGCTTGTCTAGTGTAGAGCCCGTGCGATCCCGCGTGGGCTTTTCTTTTGTCGATTCTCGAACAATTTGAGGTTCATGGCACAGGTAATCGGGTTCCGGAAAAATGGGGCCATACAGAGGCTCTCAGAGCGCCCGCCGCACTCCCCCGCCATTACGTCTGCGGCGTCCTCGCATAGAGCCCATCCCGTTTGGCGTTTCGTTGCAACAGCCCACTTGTCCACCGGTCAAGTGAGCTACTGGAATAAATACAGCGACACGCTTGTTCGTTACAGTCGGTATATCTGTGTAAATCGCCGCGATAAATACAGCCCGTACTCGGCTGTATACCAGCTACGCGTATGTAGATTCATATCGCGTTAATAAATCGGCTCAACCGTGTGCAAAACGCGCAAGTAGCCGCAAAAGGCGGTTATCGCGTAGGTAGATTTTTGGCACCCTGTTGCTTAATCAAAATTAAGCAATTGCTTAAAACAAAAAAGGTCAGGCACTAGGTGCCTGACCTGCAAACTTCTGGTCGGGACGACTGGATTCGAACCAGCGACCCCTTGACCCCCAGTCAAGTGCGCTACCAAGCTGCGCCACGTCCCGAAGCTTTTGTTTGTTGCTCTGCTCTCGCTCGCAACAGGGAGTATATTAACCCGAAACTTTGCCCTTGTGCAAGAACTTTTTTACAAATTTTGAAGCAAGTCCAAAATTGTATCTGCGAGCTGGGGTTTTGTTAGAACGGGAAGTTCTTGCGTGCCCGCTGTGCTCACGATCCAAGCCTTGTTGGTATCGGTTCCAAAGCCCGAATCGGCGCGCGAGACATCGTTGGCGATAATGGCATCGCAACCCTTGCGGGCGAGCTTTCGCTGCGCGTACTCCACGACGTTATCGGTCTCGGCTGCAAAGCCGATCACGCACCGCTCTCCCTTTTGGCGCGAGAGCTCGGCCAAGATATCGACCGTCTCGACCAGTTCGATGAGATCCAAGCGCTCGTTGGCCT
Organism: uncultured Collinsella sp.; assembly: GCA_900543595.1. Lineage (GTDB taxonomy): Bacteria > Actinomycetota > Coriobacteriia > Coriobacteriales > Coriobacteriaceae > Collinsella. Next base: position 3,999 of record UQRX01000035.1, read on the forward strand.
TTTTGAGCTTATGGTCGGCAGGGGCTGCGGGCGTGTAGTCGGCGACAGCGGCCGCGCAAATGGCCGCATCGGCCGTCTGAAAGGCACTCAGAGCCGCCTGCAGCATTTCTGCGGCGGTTTGCACGTGCACGCACTCCACGCCGCGGGGAACATCGAGCGATGTCGGCCCGAGCACAAGCGTGACCGCAGCACCGCGGCGAGCTGCCTCCCCCGCCAGGGCGATGCCCATCTTGCCCGACGAACGGTTACCAATGAAGCGCACGGGGTCGATCGGCTCGTGCGTGGGGCCGGCGGTGATCACGATTCGCTTGCCCGCCAGGTCTTGCTGCGCGGGGTCGAGCGCCTCGCAGACGGCTTCGACAATGTCCTCGGGCTCGCTCATGCGTCCCGTGTCCACGTCGCCACAGGCAAGGTAGCCACTGCCAGGTCCCACCACATGGACGCCACGGTCGCGCAACGTGGCCATGTTGGCCTGCGTTGCCGGCGCCTTCCACATGCCGTTGTTCATGGCGGGTGCGATCACGATGGGTCGCGGCGTGGCAAGCAGCGTGGTGGAGATGAGGTCATCGGCGATACCGTTTGCCATCTTGGCGATGATATTGGCCGTCGCGGGCGCCACGACCACCAGATCGGGCTCCTGCGCCAGCGAAATGTGGTGAATGGGGTCGGAGGGGTCGTCGAATAGACCAACGGCAACAGGCTCGTTGGTGAGCGCTCGGAAGGTGAGCGGGCCCACAAACTCGGTGGCATGCTCGCTCATAACGACCTTGACGCGCGCGCCGCGCTTTTGCAGCAGGCGCACGATATTGCACGACTTATAGGCGGCGATCCCGCCGGTAATACCCAGCAGGATCGTTTTTCCCTCAAGTTGCATTGAATTATTGGATGCCGCCGTCATCATTTAGGCTTCCTTGTTGGGAAGCACCAGCAGGCGGTGGCAGTACGGGCAATGCGTAATCTCGCTACCGTCGTGGTTGAGGTCACTCATGGACGACGCCTGCAGCGCGGTGTGGCAGACCGTGGGGATGTTGCCCTTGATGGTCTCGACTGCCAGGCCGCGGAACTGCTTGAGCAGACGCTCGTAATCGGTGAGTACGTCGGTCGGCAGCGTGGCGGCAAGCGCGGTGCGCTCCTTGGTGGCGGCATCAATCTGAGCCTGGAAGTCGGTGGCCTTGGCGCGGGCGGCCTTGGTATCGGCCTTCACGCCCTCCTCGAACTTGGCGATGATGGCCTGCGCACGGGCCTCGCGGTCGAGCGCCTCCTTGTGGGCGACTACGACGTCCTTGCGGGTGTGCTCGATCTTGTCCAGACGCTTGGCCAGGGTGGCGAGCTCGTTCTCCAGGTCCTGCACCTCGCGGTAGTCAGAGCCGTCAACGTGGCGCTTCTTGGCGGCCTCGATGGCGTTATTGGTCTGAATCTCGGTGGTGTTGAGGTCGTCGAGCTCAATGTCCAGATCCTTGCGCTGGGCGTAGAGCTTGGTCATCTCGGACTTGAGCTTCACATAGGTCTTGCGCTTGGAAGCGAGCTCCTTGAGCTCCGGCATATTGGCAAGTTCGCTCTTGTTGCGGGCGAGCTCCAAATCAATCTGTTGCAGCTTGAGTAGCGTAGCGCCGGCGCTCATAAGTTCTCTCCTTTTGTCACAGTCCACCATTGGCAAGGGTTCAGTATTTTAATCGCATGACGGGGGTCGACCCCGGCGTCAACTGCAGAGTTCATCAATATATCAACGAACGGCTCCTCGGAGCGGTCGTGGCCGAGCAGGATTACCGGCAGCCCTCGCAAGGCAAGGTCCTGCGCCACGTGGTAGCCGGCCTCTCCGGTCACAATAACATCTGCGCCGGCGGCGATGGCAAGCTCACCAAAATCGCCCAGGGAGCCGCCCAGAATGGCGACGGTGCGGCACGGGTGCTCGGCTTCGCCCCATGCGCGCGGGTCGCTGCCAAAGGCCGTGGCGGCACGGTTGGCGAGATCGCGCAGGTTGCAGGCGTCGTGGAGGGTCGCGAGCGCTCCCAGACCGGTGAGCTCAGGCTCGTCCACATGCTCCAGCGAGCTCATGAGCTCAGCGCCCAGCAGCTCACTCAGGCGAACGCGCGCTTCGTGCGAGCGGTCCAGGTTGGTGTGAAGCGAGATGATGCTCACGCCGCAACGAGCCGCCTCGTACAGCGCAGCGCTGCACTGTGGGCGCGCGGAATCGGCCGGACAAAAGGCCTCGGGCGCCTTGATATAGATGGGATGATGCGTCAGCAGAACGTTGGCGCCGGCCTCGAGAGCGCGGTGCACGTTGGCTTCGGTCGCGTCGAGTGCGCAGGCAACACCGCGGATCTCGGCAGCGGGATCTCCCACAGATAGCCCAACATGATCCCAGCCCTCGGCGTCCGCCTTGGGATAGCGCGTCAGCAGCGCACGCTCAAGCTCGGAAACGATCATGCGGCACCTACGATCGAGAGCAGCGTCTGGGCAAAGTCGTCCAGATCGCCCGGATTCACACGGTCATCGAAGGAGATACGCAGTGCGCCCAATGCCTGCTCGCGGCCAATGCCCATCGCGCTCAAAACGTGGCTCGGGTCCATGCTGCCGCTCGAGCAAGCCGATCCGGCCGACACCTCAAAACCGGCGGCATCGAGCTTGATGATGAGCTCCTCGGAGTCCATGCCGTCGACGTAGATCGAAACCATGCCCGGCAGACGATCTGCCTGCGCGTAGTCGCCCATCGTGGCGTGAATGCGAGGATGAGCCGTAAGCGTGGCGTAGAGCTTATCGGACAGGGCCTGCAGCGTCGCGCGCTCCTGGGCCACATTCGGCAGCAACACGGAAGCGGCAGCGGCAAAAGCCAGCTGCGTGCGCAGATCCTGCGTACCGGCGCGACGGCCGGCTTCCTGTCCACCGCCAAAGATGCGCGGACGCAGCGGCGTGCGGTTCTTAAGGTAGAGCGCACCGGATGCCACAGGGCCGCCGATCTTGTGCGCGGCAACGGTCATAGCATCAACGCCCAGCTCGGTGACATCGAGCGGAATATGCAAGTAGCCCTGGATGGCATCGGTATGAAACAAGGCGCCGGCAGCATGTGCGGCGGCGGCCAGCTCACGGATGGGCTGCACCACGCCGGTCTCGTTGTTGGCGACCATAATGCTCACGAGCGCAACGTCGTCGCCGAGCAGCTCGACAAGCATGACAGGCTCTATGTAGCCCGCGCGGCAGGGCTGCACCAGATCGACGGTAAAGCCAGCGGCACGCAGCAGCGGCAGGTTGTCCAGAATCGAATCGTGCTCGATGGCCGAAACGATCACGCGGTCGCGCTTACGATCGCGCTGACGAGCGCCCTCGGCAAGACCGAGCAGCGCCAGTTGGTTGGCCTCGGTGCCGCCGTTGGTAAGGATGATTTCGGACGGGCGAACGCGTGCACCAAAGCTACGGGCGATCTCGCGACGGGCGACTTCCAGGCGTGCGGCGGCCTTGCGGCCAAGCGAGTGCAGCGAGTTGGGGTTGACGCCCGCAAGCTCGCTGTCGTCATATTCGCGCTGCGCAAGGAGCGCCTCGGCGCGCATGGGCGTCGAGGCGGCATAGTCAAGATTCACGGGTATGCGGTTTTGACCTGCGGTCATAAGGGTTTATGCCTCCTGTGCGGCCTCGTTGCCCAGCTTCTGCAGCAGCGCAACCTCGGCAGCGGGATCTTCGGACTTAAATACAGCGGAACCGGCTACGAGCACGTTGGCGCCGGCCTTGACGACCTCGGCGATGTTCTTGGAAGAGATACCGCCGTCGACCTCGATGAGGGGCGAAACGCCGTGACGCTCACACATGGCCTTGAGCTCGTGCAGTTTGGCGATGGTACCGGGGATAAAGCTCTGGCCGCCAAAGCCGGGGTTCACGCTCATCAGCAGCACCATATCGACAACGTCGATGATGCTCTCGAGCACGCAGACGGGCGTGGCGGGGTTGAGCACCACGCCGGCCTTGACGCCGCGCTGCTGCAGATGCGTGAGCGTGCGGTGCAGGTGCGTGGAAGCCTCGTAGTGCACGGTGATCATATCGGCGCCGGCGTCGGCGTACCAATCGACCGTCTCGTCGGGGTTCGACACCATCAGGTGCGCGTCGACCGGTACATCGGTGGAGCGCTTGACGGCCTTGAGGATATCGACGCCAAAGGTGAGGTTGCCGGTAAAGTGACCGTCCATGACGTCGAAGTGCACGTAGTCGGCACCGGCGATCTTGTCGAGCTCGCCCTTGAGGTTGGCCACGTCGGCCGAAAGGACGGACGGAGCGATTTTGATGGAACCCATGGTAGTAGCCTTTCTGCGCTAGTCGGCGAGTCCGTAGAACTCTTGGGAGGGAACGCGGTCGGTAAGGATCTCGAGCGCCCTATCCAAAGTAACACCGTTGTAGAGCGTTTGCTCGACGGCAAAGGTGAGCGGAATGTCTACGCCCAGTGAACGGGCGAGCTCGCTGACGCTGCGGGCCGCGACGGCACCTTCGACCACCATATGCGTGCGGGCCTGGTACTCGTCGAGCGACACACCATGAGCGAACTCGTAGCCAAAGGTGCGGTTGCGCGAATGCTCCGAAGTGCAGGTGGCGATAAGGTCGCCCATGCCGGCAAGTCCCATGCAAGTCATGGCTTGACCGCCGCGGGCGTGCACCAGGCGGCTGATCTCGGCCAGACCGCGTGTCATGATGAGGGCGAGCGTGTTATCGCCCGCACCCGAGCCGGCGGAAATGCCGCACACGATGGCGATGACGTTTTTCATGGCGCCGCATACCTCGACGCCAGTCATGTCCTGCGACAGATAGATGCGGAAGGCCGTGGAAAGCAGCAGCTCCTTAAAGGTCTCCCCCACCTGCTGATCTTCACTGGCGATGACGGCGGCAGAAAGCCCGCCGCGGCAGATTTCCTCGGCATGGTTGGGGCCCGAGAGCGCCGCCACGCGCGACTCGTTGCCGATCTCGCTGGCGATGACCTCGCTCATGAGCAGGCCGGACTCGGGCTCGATGCCCTTGGTGAGGCAAAGAACCGGCGTCTCGTCCGCGATGAACGGCGCCGCCTGGTGGCATACGTCGCGCAGGTGCGTCGAGGGCACGGCAAAGATGATGGCCTCGACGCCGTCGAGCGCCTGGGCCAAGTCCGTCGTGGCGACAACGTTTTCCGGCAGCACGTAGTCCACCAGATAGCGGGGGTTGCGATGCTCGCCGTTAATGCCGGCGGCCGTTTGCTCGCTATGGGCCCACATGGTCACGCGCTCGGCTCGCGCGGCGGCGAGGCCGGCGACGGCGGTTCCCCAGGAGCCGGAGCCAATCAGCGCAACATTCATGACTCTCTCCTACTTATCGTCGGGCTCGGTGACGCGCTTGGTAAACGAGAGCTTGGACTCCTTACCGGTCATGAGCTTTTTGATGTTCGCGCGATGGGCCCACACCACGGTGATGCCAATCATCGCCATGCAAAACTTGAGGCCCAGGCTGCTGTACGGAAAGACCGCGCAGGCAGCGATGGGAAGTCCGATGGCAGCGGCGAGCGAGCCCACCGACACAAACTTGGTGATGGCGACGGCCACGATAAACATGCCCAGCAACGACAGGCCAATGGGCCAGTACCAGGCGAGGATGACGCCCAAGCCCACGGCGATACCCTTGCCGCCGTGGAAGTTAAGGTAGGGAGAAAAGATGTGTCCCCACACGGCAGCCAGGCAAATGACGCCGAGCATCCAGTCGCCAGCGGCTCCGGGAGCCATGATGCTCACAGGGAAGCCATAGCCCACGCTCGCGATGAGCGGACGCGCGATGACAACGCAGATGGCGCCCTTAAGGCAGTCGAGCAGCAGCGTGAGCGCGGCCACCTTGGGGCCGGCCACTCGCAGGGCGTTGGTGGTGCCGATGTTGCCGGAGCCCGCCTTGCGAATGTCCGTGTGGTTGAACACGCGGCCCAGGATCAGGCCAAACGGAATCGCCCCGATAAAGAACGAGACCACGGCGCAGATGGCGGTCAGCAGAATCGGATTAAGCATCCTTTTGCTCCTTCTTCCTAAAGAAGAGTCGAATGGGCGTACCGGCAAAATCGAAGGTCGAGCGCATGCGGTTCTCCACGTAGCGCTGGTAGGTGTCGTTGACCAGGTCGCTGTGGTTGACGAAGAACGTGAACGTCGGCGGGTTGACGCCCGTCTGGGTCACATAGTGCATGCGCAGGCGGCGCTTGCCGTCCACCACGGTGTGGCCGAACTCGCGCAGGTCGGTGAGGAACGTGTTGAGGCGCGAGGTGCTGATCTTTTGCGAGCGCGTCTTCTCGGCGGCGTCGACCATCGCCCAGATCTTCTCGACGCTGCGGCCGGTCAGGGCAGAGATGCGCAGGTACTGGGCCCAGGGGGCCATGACGCCCAGACGGCGGTCGATGGTCTCCATGCAGGCCTCGCGCTTGCGATCGTCGTCGAGCAGGTCCCACTTGTTGAGCAGCACCACGATGGCGCAGCCGCGCTCGATGGCCAAGCCCATGACCTTCTGGTCCTGCTCGGTAACGCCCACGGAGGCGTCGACGACGAGCAGCGCCACGTCGGCACGGTCGATGGCGCGCAGGCCGCGGACCATGGAGTAGTACTCGATGTTCTCGTACACGGTGCTCTTCTTGCGAATGCCCGCGGTGTCGACCATGCGGTAGTGCTTGTCGTTGCGCTCCACGACCGTATCGATGGCGTCGCGCGTGGTGCCGGCGATGTTGGACACGATGGAGCGGTCGGCACCCAGGATGCGGTTGAACAGCGAGGACTTACCGGCGTTAGGACGGCCGATGATGGCGACGTTCAGTGCATCGGGGAACTCGTCGGCGACCTCGTCCTCTTCCTCGGGGAGCAGGGCCACGATGTCGTCGAGCAGGTCGCCCGTGCCATGGCCGTGAAGGGCCGAGAGCGGCGTGGGCTCACCGATGCCGAGCGAATAGAACTCCCAGATGCTGTCGTTCTCGCGATCGGGGTTGTCGAGCTTGTTCACCAGCAGAAAGACCGGCTTGTCGCAGCGCTTGAGCATGCGGGCGACCGACTCGTCCTCCTCGGTGACGCCGGTGCGGCCGTCGACCACAAACAGGATGACGGCGGCCTCCTCGGCGGCGGCGAGTGCCTGGTCGCGGATGGATGTGGCAAAGACGTCATCGCTCTTGAGCGGCTCGATACCGCCCGTGTCGACGATGGTGAACTCACGGCCATTCCAATCGGCCGTGTGATACGAGCGGTCGCGCGTGACGCCGCGGGACTCGTGGACGATGGCGTCCGAGGTCTGGGCCAGGCGGTTAACGAGCGTGGACTTGCCCACGTTGGGGCGTCCGACGACGGCGACGATAGGTTTCATCTGCTCTCCTTTAATGGGTAGGGTCAGCGGAATTAGTAGAGTCGGCAGGCACAATGCCAAGGATGTGCTCCAGGGTATCGAGCAGCTCATGCGGCATGGTCGACACCACATGAACCTCGGCGCCGCGACTGGTAAGGCTTGCGAGTAAATCGTCACGATGATACTCGTCAAGCGTCATGCCGTCAGCGTTGAACATGAGCTTAGGCACAAAGAGCATAACCCCCGACAGGTCCTGCGGTAGCTGCTCCAGGATGTCGCTCGCGACGATGAGGCCGGTCACGTCCACGTTGCCGCCAAAGTAGCGGTTCTTGATGGCCGTGACGGTGCCGGAAAGGCCCTGTGGAGATTTCACGAAGCGGGCGACGGTATCGCGTGCGCTGGCGCCCGAAAGACATACCAGGCGCTGGTCGCGGGCAGTCATAGCCTTGCGAACGCGGGCAAGGCGCTCGGCGTCGGCGGCAAGCACGTCGTCGGTCTCGTCCAGATACGAGCGGATCATGCCGATGCCGTCGTAGTACTGAGGGTAGCCGTCGTAGAAATCGGCCTCGGGCGGCTCGATGCCGGCGTCGAGATAGAACTCGTCGCTCATCTGGAACGTGTGGCGGCCAAAGCGCTCGTACGCGCGGTCCTGGAAGGGTCGGATCATGGCGATGGTCTCGCGCGCCAGCTCAGGCTTGTCGCTGTAGGACCACGTAAAGCGGTTCTGATGCTTGGTAAAGCCGAGCGGCACGATGCCCAGGCTCGTAATCTGTTCGTGCTCCTCGCAAAAGCGCAGGGTCTTCAGCAGTTCCTCGCCGTCGTTCATGCCGGGGCACAAAACAATCTGGGCGTGAATCTCGATGCCGGCGGCCATGATGGCCTCGAGTACGTCCATGCCGCGCTGGGCGTTGCGGCCCATCATGCGGCGGCGCACATCGGGGCTCACGGCGTGGACCGACACGTTCATCGGACTCATGTTGCGATCGATAACGTTTTGCACGTCCTCGTCGGAAAGGTTCGTGAGCGTGACAAAGTTACCCTGCAAAAAGCTCAGGCGATAGTCGTCGTCGCGGATGTAGAGCGTGGAGCGACCGCCCTTGGGCAGCATGGTCATAAAGCAGAACACGCAGGCGTTCACGCAGGTACGCATGCCATCAAAGATGGGGCCGTCGAACTCAAGGCCCCAGTCCTCGCCCGGGAAGCGGTCGAGCTCCACGGGGGTGACAGTGTTGTCGCGCGGGTCGAGAACCTCGAGGTCGACGGTGTCGTCGTCTGCTTCCCAAAGCCATACGATCATGTCAGTGAGTTGCTCGCCGTTGACCGTGAGCACGCGCATGCCCGGCTCGATACCCACATCCCATGCGGGCGATTCAAGACGCACGTTTTTAACGAGCGCGCCCTCACCCGGCTCGGGGTCGCGGCTGCGCCCGTAATCGGCCACTTCGGTGGCGTATGCGGGTACGGTCTGGTCCATGATTAGCGGCAAAGCTCCTTGATGCGCGCAACGGCGCGTTCGATGTGTTCTTGCGGGGTGGAGGCTCCGGCGGTGATGCCAATGTGGCGCGCGTTGGCAAACCATGCGGCCTCAAGCTCGGAAGCTTCCTCAATGTGATGCGTGTGCTCGCAGACGTCAGCACAAATCTGCGCCAGGCGGCGCGTGTTGCCCGAATTCTTGCCGCCCACGACGACCATGCAATCACAGCGGTTGGCGAGGGATGCCGCCGCCTGCTGTCGCTCGCTCGTGGCTGCGCAGATGGTGTTGATCACGCGCAGTTCCTGCACGCGTGGGGTGATGGAGGCCACAACCTCGGCCAGGTTCTGCGCGGTTTGGGTGGTCTGCACAACCAGGCCCACCTTGCCCTTGAGCGGCAGTGCGTCGGCATCGGCGGCGCAACTCACGACCTGCGCGTCAACGCCGGCGTGACCCAGGATGCCCTCAACCTCGGGGTGGCCCGGCTCGCCCACGACGATCACACGGTAGCCCTCGCGCACCAGGCGCTCGGCCGCCACATGGACCTTCTTGACGTAGGGGCAGGTTGCATCGACCACGATAAGGCCACGCCCGCGAGCGGCGTCGATGACCTGCGGCACCACACCGTGAGCGCGGATAATCACGGTGCCCGATGCGGCGTCGTCCAAGGTGTCTGCCAGACCGACGCCTGCCTCGGCGAGCTCGCGTACCACGATGGGGTTATGGATGAGCGGGCCCAGCGTGTGGACCTGAGTGCTCTCCCCCGCCTGCGGGGCGGCGGCCAGTGCCATATCGAGTGCGCGTTGCACGCCGTAGCAGGTGCCGGCGTGGGCGGCGATTTCGATGGTGGGGGCGTCTGCCTTGCCTTGCATAGCCCCGGCAGTGTTCATGACGTTCTCACCCATGGCTAGAACCTGCCCGGGTGCTCGGCGCATAGGTCGTCGCGCATGGCGTAGACGCGGCTCATGGCCTCGGACTCAAACCAGGCCAGGCGCTCCTTGCGCTTGAGCTCGGCCGGAGCATCGGATAGCGAGATGGCCTTGCCGGCACGGATCCAGCACTTTTTGGGGCGCATGAGCTTTTTGCCGGCAGGCGAAATATCGGACCAGCCGCAGATGGCGAGCGGGTTGACGGGTGCCTTGCCCATCTGGGCGATGAGCGCAAAGCCGCCGTGGACCTCGGGCTTGATCTCGCGCGAGCGGATGCGTGTGCCCTCGGGGAAGATCAGAACGTCCTCACCGCGCTGCAGCGCATGCTGGGCGGCGCGCAGACACTTCATGTCGGCGGTACCACGCTCGACGGGAATGCCGCCCACGCGGCTGAAGGCCCAGCGCACGATCTTCGTCTTGGCAAACTCGGACTTAAAGATGGGGCGAATGCGGCGGCCGCCAAAGAACAGCGCCGTCTCCACGGCCAAGAGTTCGGCCATCGAGGTGTGATTGCAGATGACCACGCTGCCGCGGCCATCCTGGCGCTCAAACAGCAGGTCGGCTTCCTCGACCTTCCAGCGCCACATGAGCTTGGAGAAGACCCACAGAATAGCCATGACCACCACGACGACGGCGCGGATGAGCGCCGGGAACTCGGCGTAGGGGGCGTTGTAGTAATCCTCGGGCGTCTGCTTAAACAGGCGCATGAGCTACCTCCTTTGGTTGATGAGGTCCTCGATAATGTGTACGACCTCGTCGATGGTGTGGGCGGTGGAGTCGACGTGCACCGCGTCCTCGGCGGGAACGAGCGGCGCGACCTCGCGGCTGCTGTCGAGCTTATCACGCTGCTTGAGGGCGTCGAGGGTCTCATCGACCTCGGCCTCGAGCTGTTCGGCAGTAAGCGGCTGGGCGTCGCTTTGGTGGCGCTGCAGCACTCGGCGACGGGCGCGCTCGCGCGGGTCGGCAGTCAGGAAGACCTTGACCTGTGCGTTGGGGAACACGACGGTGCCGATGTCGCGACCCTCGGCGACGATGTCGCGGTCCTCGGCGGCGCGGCGCTGATGGATGAGCATGGCGGCGCGTACGCCCGGGTAGGCCGAGACCTTGGAGACATTGGCGTCCACCTGCGGGGTGCGGATGACAGCCGAGGCGTCCTGGCCGTCGATGGTCAGGCGCGTGTCCTCGCCTGTGCCGTTGGTAAAGCGAATATCGATCTGCTCGGCGAGGGCGTCGATGGCCGCCTCGTCGTCCAGGTCGATGCCGCGGTCGAGCGCAGCGAAGGTGACGGCGCGATACATGGCGCCCGTGTCGAGCTTGTTAAAGCCCAGCTGGCGGGCGATCTCCTTGGCGATGGTGGACTTGCCGGAACCGGCGGGGCCGTCGATGGCGACGATCATGCAATGCTTCCTTTCGATGGTTGACGTGCTGGTATGGGACGCGAACGCTGCGGCTTGGCGGACTGGCTAGCCCGTGTAGCGCTCGCGGTAGGTGTTGCGCTTGGGCGCAGAACCGTGGCTGCCGTGATGACGCGTGCGGCTTGCGGTGTTGGTCGCGGGCGCGCCGGCGCGCTTAGCACTCGCCTGCTTGGGCGGGATGCCGCCGGCCTTGAGGACCTGTACCTCGCGGTCGGTGAGTTCGCGCCACGAGCCCTTGGCCACGTCCTTGAGCTCCAGGCCGGCAAAGTTGCAGCGGTGTAGGCGGATCACCGGATGGTGGATCTTGCTCAGCATGCGCTTGACCTGGTTTTTGCGGCCCTCGCGGATGATGACCTCCACGGCAGTGGTGCCGGGCTTTACGCCCTGCGGAGCCACGGCCTCGGCCTCGCGCGCGTTGATGACGCGGCAGATCGCCGGCTGGCACAGGCCGTCGTCGAGCTCGATGCCGCGACGGAGTGGTTCCAGGTCGCGATCGGTCAGGTGCCCGTCCACGAGCGCCTGATAGGTCTTGTAGACGTGCTTGCTGGGGTGCAGTAGATCCTGCGACAGGTCGCCGTCGGTGGTAAAGAGTAAAAGGCCCGTGGTGTCGCGGTCCAGGCGACCCACCGGGAAGAGCCCCGGAAAGCGGTCACGTGGGACCAGATCAGCCACGCAGGGGCGCTCCTGCGGGTCGCTCATGGTGGTGAGGTAGCCGGTCGGCTTGTAGAGCATCAGGTACACCGCGCCCTGGTTGAGCGTGACGGGCATGCCGTCGACCTCGACATGATCGCGGTCGACGTCGACCTTGGTGCCCAGTTCGGTCGCGACCTGGCCGTTGACGGTCACGCGGCCGGCGGTCATCAGGTCCTCCGAGCCGCGGCGGCTCGCCACGCCCGCGCGCGCCAAAAAGCGCTGTAGGCGCATCGTGTGTGGGTAGACGGGCTGGGCGTCGGTCGTGGGCGGCACCGTGACGCCGGCGGTGCGCGTCTCCCCTGCTTCGTTAATTCTCGTCATGCATATCCTCCGAGCTGTCACCGCTTGTCAGGATCTCCTCATCTGCAGTGTCCTCAACATCGGTATCGATCAGTTCGCGCTCTTCGTCCAGGTCCTCGGCCTGCTCCTCGAGCGTGGACTGAATGCTGCGGCCGCTCAGGCGCTCGCGGATAAACTGGCGCGACTGCTCGTCGGGGGCAAACTGCTCCAGATCGGGTAAGTCGCGGGTGGAGCGCAGGCCAAATTTTTCCAAGAAGGCGTTGGTCGTGCCGTAGATGATGGCCTGACCGCGCTCGGGGTCGCGGCCGAGCTCGCGCACCAGGCCCTTGTCCACGAGCGACGCGATGACGCCGTCGGAGTTGACGCCGCGGATGCCCTTGACCACCTCGCGCGTGACGGGCTGGTGGTAGGCGATGACGGCCAGGGTCTCGAGCGCCGCCTGCGACAGTTTTTGCGTGTCCCAGCTCAGCACATAGGCCTCGACCACATCGTGGTAGGCGGGGTGGGTAAACAGGCGCCAGCCGCCGGCGACCTCGCGCAGCTGAAAGCCGCGGTTTGCCTCCTCATACTCAACCTTGAGCTCGGCCAACAGCGACGCGCACTCGCCGGGGGCGACATCCAGCGCACCTGCTAGCGCGGGCGCGCTCACGGGGTCGCTCGACACCAGCAGCAGCGCCTCGAGGGCGCCTTTGAGGCTGTTTGCCTCCAGCGTTGAAAGGGTTGACATGGTTGCCGCTCCTATTCGGTGAGCTCGGGGCCCTCGCCGGGCACGTATGCCTCGGCGCCCTCGACGCGGGTGATTTGAATGGTTCCAAAGATCTCGTCCTGGCTCAGCGTGAGCGAGCCGCGTTTGGCGAGCTCCAGCATGGCCAGGAAGGTGACGACGAGTTGCTCGGTGGTGGCGTCGCCGTCCAACAGCTCACGGAAGGTGCAGGTTTGGTGCGCCATGGTAAAGCGGTCGACCGAGGCCACCGTCAGGTCGAGCGGCACGCGATGCGGTGCCACGTGCTCGGCTTCCAGCAGGAAGGTCTGGCGCTTGCCGTCCAGGTCGGCACAGATGACGGCAAGGCCGCGCAGGGTGATGCCGGCCAGGTAGTCGGGCATAAGGCCCAAAAACTCGGGGTCGGGGCCGGCCACGCGCGGATGCATGCGGCTCTCGGCCTGCATGCGCGCGCCAAGGGCCGCCGCCGCGCCCTTAAACTGCTTGTACGCGATCAGGCGCTGGATCAGGACCTCGCGCAGGGCATCGCCGTCGAGCGCGCTGAGCTCCTCGAGGTCTTCGTCGTCCTCGTAATCGTCGTCGTCCTTGCGTGGGGCCTCCTGGGGCACCAGCGAGGCTGCCTTAATGTCCAGAAGGGTTGCCGCGACCAGTAAAAAGTCGCTCGCCACGTCCAGGTCCAGCGCCTCGATGCGATCGACCTCGGCAAGGTATTGCTCGGCCACCTCGCTAATCGAGATGGCGCCGATATCAACTTTTTGGCGGGTTACCAGCTGCAGCAGCAGGTCGAACGGTCCGCTGTAGACCTGCGTCGACACGCGATACGACATCTTCGACCTCCTTTGACGGCGCCTTCGCGGCGCGGTTTGGGTGCATGTTGCGACCGTTTTGCACGGTCGACCTGTAAGTTTACCCTAGATGCCGGCGATTGCGAAGTCGAGCAGCCGCTCAGCCAGCGGATACACGGTAACGTCGAAATAGCGTCCGATCACGTCGATGCCGGTCCACATGGGCAGCAGGTACAGCACGATGATAAGGATAGGCATGGCGTATTGCTGCAGGCGGTAGTAGTTGGCGAGCGCCTTGCCTTTGAGGAATGGGACGATGATCGACGAGCCGTCGAGCGGCGGGATCGGGATGAGGTTAAAGAACGCGAGCGACAGGTTGACCACGATAAACGTGGCACCGAAGTTCATGATCTGGGACGCCACGGCAAAGGACATGCTGTTGTAGAGGTTCCCATACGCTGCGTGCATGAGGGCGGCCGCAAGGCACGCGAGCGCGATGTTCGATGCGGGGCCTGCCGCGCTCACCAGGACCTCGTCGCGCTTGGGATGCTTGAGGTTGTTAAGATAGACGGGCACGGGCTTGGCGAAGGCGAACACCGGGCCGCCGGCGGCGAGCATCAGCAGCGGCAGGAGGATGGTACCGAACGGGTCGATATGGTTGAGCGGGTTGAGCGAGACGCGGCCGCGCGAACGAGCCGTCTTGTCGCCGAGCGCCCAGGCCGCCGCGGCATGCGCGCTCTCGTGAATGACGATGCCCACAATGACGGCGACGGCGCTCGCGAGCAGGTTCATGAGGTAGCTGCTGGACATAGTGCTCCCCTAGCGGACGCGGCGCGAGGCGCGCGTGAGCAGGTAATCGGCCACAAACAAAATGACGGCCACGATGGCGTAATCCAGACGGAACACACCGCCAAAAGGCGACGTGATGACGCCGTAGCCGGCGATGGCACTCGGCAGCGCGCGCGAAAGCTCAACGACAAAGCCCACGATCTGCAGCTTGGCGGTGAGGCCGCTAAAGCACAACAGCACAGTCATTGCGCTCATAAAGATGCCGCAGATGCGACAGGCGATGGCGATGATGCTCATCGCCACGGCGGCGGCTTTACGAGAGTTCACGCGCGGTCTCCTCTTCGATCTGGGTGGAAAGCTCCAGCCATTCGTCCTCGAGCTTGGGCAGCTCTTGCTTAAGCCCGTTATATTCCCCCAGCGCGGCGTTGAACTTGTCCTGATCGGCATAAAGCTCTTCGCTTGCCATCAATTCCATAAGCTCGTCATAGCGGGCGCGCTTTTTGTCGAGTTCCGCCTCGATCTTCTTGAGCTGGTTGCGCACGCCCTTGAGCTTTTTGTTGAGCGCGGCGCGGGCCTGGGCCTCGGCGCGCTTTTGCTCCTTGGTCTTTTTGCCCTCGGCAGGCTTGGGGGCAGTGGCGGGTGTGTCGGCCTGGGCGGCGCTGGCCTTGGTGGACTTGGCCGCGGCAGGCGCGCTCTCCCCTACCGCCTAGGCGGCGGCGCGGGCGGCGAGGTCCTCGCGCCTATAGAGGTAGTAGTCGTAGTCGCCGTCGTAGACCGTGACCTTGCCGTCGCGGATATCAATGACGCGGTTGGCCACGGCGCGCACCAGGTGCTCGTCGTGGCTGATCAGCACGATGGTGCCGGGGAAGTTTTGCAGGGCGTTCTCGAGCATATCCACCGAGTCGATGTCCAGGTGGTTAGTAGGCTCGTCCAGGCACAGGAGCGCCTCGGGGGCCACGAGCATCTTGGCCAGGGCCAGACGCGCTTTTTCACCGCCGGAGAGGACGCGGACCTGCTTTTCGATTGCGTCGTTGTCGCTAAACAGGAAGGCGCCCAGCAGGCTGCGCTGCTGTGGCACGGTCCACTTGGGCGTGACGGTGTCGATCTCTTGCAGGACGGTGTTGGACTCGGTCATACCTTCAAGCGCGTGCTGGGCGTAGTAGGCGACGCCTACGTTGGTGCCCAGGTCGCGCGTGCCGGTGGTGGGCGGCTCCAGGCCGGCGATGATCTTCATGAGGGTGGACTTGCCGGCGCCGTTAGGGCCGACGAGCGCCACGTGCTCGCCGCGGTAGAGTTTGAGATCGATGTCGCTGTAGATGTGCTTTTCGCCGTAGGACTTGGAGACGCCCTCCAAGCCCACGACCATGTCGCCGGAGCGCGGCGGGTCGGGGAACTTAAAGTCGATGTGCTTGTGGCCCTCGGGCAGGATGACGAGCTCCTTTTTGATCTGCTCGATCTTGCGGATGCGCTCCTGGGCCTGGGCGGCCTTGGTGGGCTTGTAGCGGAACTTGTCAACGAATACCTGCATGTGGGCGATGTCGCGCTCCTGGGCGGCGCGCTTGGCGCGCATCTGCTCCAGGTTGTCTTCGCGCTGCTTAAGGTAGCTGCTGTAGTTGCCGGTGTAGGTGGTTACGCGGCGGTTCTCGAGCGCGGCGACGTGGTCGACGCAGGCGTCCATAAAGGCGCGGTCGTGGCTGACGATGAGGACAGCGCCGTCGTAGTTGGCGATAAAGCCGCGCAACCACTGGACGCTTTCGAGGTCAAGGTGGTTGGTGGGCTCGTCCAGAAGCAGCAAGTCGGGGTGGCGCAGGAAGAGCTTGGCCAGCGCGATGCGCATCTGCCAGCCGCCCGAGAACTCAGAGCACGGGCGTTCAAAGTCAGTGACCTTAAAGCCCAAGCCGGACAGGATCTTGCGGGCGTTGCTCTCGAGCTCGTAGCCGCCCAGGTGCTCAAAGCGGTCCTGGACCTGGCCGTACTCGTTAAGGAGCGCATCGACGTCCTTGCCCTGCTCGGAGAGCTCGGTGATCTGGGCCTGCAGCTCGTTGGCGCGCTCGCCCATGCGGCGGATTTCCTTGGCGGCGGCCATGACCTCGGCGAGGATAGTGGTGTCCTTTTGCTCCAGGTTGGTTTCCTGCTCTAGGTAGCCTACCTGGCAGTCCTTGGCGTACTGGACCTGGCCGGCGTCGGGGCTGTCAATGCCCATGATGATTTTGAGCATGGTGGTTTTGCCGGCGCCGTTGGGGCCAACGAGCGCGAAGCGCTCGCCGGGGTTGATCTGGAAGGACGCGCCGCTAAAGAGGACGCGCGCGCCGAAGCTTTTTTCGATCTTGTCGACCAGGAGGATCATGGTGCCGCCTTTGACCTTGTGTGCCTATATGAAAAAAGGCCCCAACTTGCGTTGGAGCCTCATTCAATGCTCGGGTGGAGACGAGGGGGATCGAACCCCTGACCTCTTGACTGCCAGTCAAGCGCTCTCCCAGCTGAGCTACGC
>UQRX01000036.1:0-20381 GCA_900543595.1 uncultured Collinsella sp.
GCGGGTCCGCAGGGCATGGGGATGACCCTGCGTCCCCGCGCGGGCGCCCCCGGTTACCCAACCTCTTCGATAGGAGCTTTTCCCACATGGCAGACATAGAATTCGAGAAGGAACTCGCCGTCGCCGAGACCGGCATCGAGGGCCTGAAGGTGGTCGACCTCGCCGTCCACGGCGACTCGCGCGGCTGGTTCAAGGAGAACTGGCAGCGCGCCAAGATGACCGCACTGGGCATCCCCGACCTCAAGGTCGTCCAGAACAATATCTCCTACAACGACAGCCGCGGCGTCACCCGCGGCATCCACGCGGAGCCCTGGGACAAATTCATCTCCGTGGCCCGCGGCCGCGTATTCGGCGCCTGGGTGGACCTTCGCGAGGGCAGCGCCACCTACGGGAAGGTCTACACGACCGTGCTGGACCCGAGCAAGGCCATCTACGTCCCGCGCGGCGTGGGCAACTCCTTCCAGGCGCTGGAGGACGGCACCGCCTATACCTACCTGGTGGACGCCCACTGGTCCCTCGAGCTGAAGAAGACCTACACGTTCGTGAACCTCGCCGACCCCGAGCTCGCCATCGAGTGGCCCATTCCGCTGGACCGGGCCACCGTCTCCGAGGCCGACCTCGGCCACCCGTACCTCAAGGACGTCGTTCCCATGGCGCCGAAGCGCACCCTCGTCACCGGCTGCAACGGCCAGCTGGGCCGCGCGGTCCGCGCGCTGGCGGAGGAGCGCGGCGTCGCCAAGGACTTCGACTTCTGCGACATCGACACCTTCGACATGTCCGACCCGGACGCCTACGCACAGTACGACTGGTCGCTCTACGGCACCGTGATCAACTGCGGCGCCTACACGGCCGTGGATAAAGCCGAGACCCCCGAGGGCCGCGTGGCCGCCTGGAAGGCCAACGCCGCCGGCCCCGCCCTGCTCGTCCGCACCTGCGCCGGGCACGGCATCACGCTGGTCCACGTGTCCTCCGACTACGTCTTCGACGGCACCGTGGAGGTGCACACAGAGGACGAGACGTTCAGCCCGCTGTCCGTCTACGGCCAGACCAAGGCCGCCGGCGACATCGCCGTGGCCGGGTGCCCTCGCCACTACATCATGCGCAGCTCCTGGGTCATCGGCGAGGGCCACAACTTCGTCAAGACCATGAAGGGCCTGTCCGACCGCGTCGCCGACCCCGAGGACGGGCTCACGCAGGTCACGGTCGTGGACGACCAGCTGGGCCGCCTGACCTTCACGCGCGACATGGCCGAGGCCATCTTCCACGTGCTGGGGACGAACGCCCCCTACGGAACCTATAACTGCACCGGCTCCGGCGCCGTGAAGTCCTGGGCCGACATCGCCCGCGCCGTCTTCGATGCCGCCAACGGCAACGGGGACAAGGTGGTCCCGGTCAGCACCGCCGACTACTACGCCGGCGCCGAGGGGCCCATCGCCCCGCGCCCGGTCCACTCCGCGCTCGACCTGTCCAGGCTCGAGTCGGTCGGGTTCCGCATGCCCGACTGGGAGGAGGAACTGGGGGAGTACCTCAAGACGCTCTAGTCTCTTTTTAACTTGCGAGAGTAAAAGCCGCCGCTTGTTAACGGCGGCTTTTCTTGTGTGTGGTGTATAGCCCCGCTGTAACAAGGGCAGCGGCGGTCGCCAAACTCACCGCAAGCCCCGCAAATGGGCCCGTGGGTCATATAGCTCATCAGATTAATGGGATGCATTATTTCTGCTTGGATCGTTCTACGATTTAGTAGTTTTGTGCTGTTACGGCTTGCTTGGACAAGAGTGGTCGTTGACGTTATTTGACGCTAGGATTCTTTTAAAACATCCAGCTATAAGCGTTGCTTATTTAAGGCTTGTTTTGGAACCTTACTACGGCAAATTCGCTAGTTTTAACTATCATCATGTTCAATAGCGGTCATTGATTAGAGAGAGCGTGTCGTGGGAATCAAGTCCTGATCGATTAAAAGCTTGGCATAATTTTCATTGCTGTTGTTTGTTGTCTTTTGCTCCTACGCCATCCCAATCGTTTGCCGTCGGCTCTGATTCCGTTGTAGAGACCTCCGCTGTTCGTGATGGCTTAACTTGAAACGAGAATGGTGGTCTGAAGTACTACGACCCCGAGACCGGAGCGATGGTGACGGGCTGTTGGTATTTTTATAACAATGCAGGTTGGTATTATTTTGAGGCTTGTGGAGCCGCGGCTGTCGGCTGGCGCTATTTGACTGGAAATTAGTATTACTTTGATCCTGCCACTTGTGTGATGGCGACCGGGCTTGTATCTGATAACGGGCATATGTATGCGTGCGGAAGTTCTGGAGGAATGATTTCTGGATGGGCTTTAGTAAACGGGCATTGGTATTACGCAGGTGATGGTGGAGCGCTTTTTCGTGGTAAATGGCTGTTAAGCGGCGGTAAATGGTATTACTTTGACAACGCCTCATGTGAGATGGAGACCGGATTAATAGATGTTGGCGATATGCGCTACTTTGCGCTGGATTCTGGCGCTATGGCAACATCGGAATGGGTGTTTTTTGAGGCAGGGTGTGCATTGGCCTCTGCTTCTGGCGTTTTGTATGAGACTTTTTCAGTCCTCCGACGGTGCGCCGCTGTTGGCGCATACCGACTCCTTACCCGGCCCGGCTCATGTTGGCGATTCGGTATTCTTTGCCGATGAGGAGTGTCGGTGGTGATCTCTCTCCAATTGCCGTCGAGCAGAACCATTCCCCCTGGAGTGGAGGACCCGGTAGGGGGAGCTATCTAAACGCTTATCGATGGTTTGGATATGCAATCGATTCGCATGTGAATATCGCTTCGTTTAACTCTATTGAGGAGCTTCTTCGAAGCGGGCTGGCCAGAAAGGGAGACTTATTCTTTTTTCTATATAATCTCTATGTTAATGATTGTCATATCGGATTTTTCTGGGGCAACACGTCAGGTGAGAATTTTTTTGGCTTAGTGATGGCTTCGGGAATCGCATCTCAGAGCTGACTGCGCCTGGCTATTCAAAGGTCTATTTGATTTGATAGAGAGAGTGGAATGATGAGAAATCGGTTTTTGAGTTTTATCAGCGCGGCTTGCTTGGCATCAATTTGTTACGCTTCTCTTTTGTGTCCTACGACCGCCCTTTCATTGCCTGAAGATTGCGCGGCCGAGGATGCCGGTGTCTTCCCGGCTCAATCGGGACAGGGGCGGTTGAGTCTTTGGCTAGCGATCGGTTGCCTTCGGATTCAGTTAGTTTCAAGGCTTCTATTGATTCGTCGACATATGAATATACCGGCGGTGCCATTACTCCTGAGGTATCGGTTTTGGCTGCGAACGGGTCCGAGCTGGTGAATGGGCTTGATTTCGAAGTTGCTTATTCGAATAATATTGCACCCGGTAGTGCCGTAATAGGTGTTAATGGGTTGGGGGATTATGCGGGCATATCCACCCAACTTTCGTTTCAAATCGTCCGTTCTGCCGATAATAACGTTGCTCTTCCTGGCGCCTGGGTGTATCAAAATGGTAAATGGTGGTGGCGATATGAGGCTGGCGGATGGCCGTCTAACTGTTATCTAACAATTGGAGCAGCGGAGTATTACTTTGATTCCGAAGGCTATGCTGCTGTCGGTTGGAGATATCTGAGTGATGGCTGGCATTATTTTTCTGGATCCTGCGCACATTTGAAGGGCTGGGTTTTAACTGGCGGCCATTGGTTCTATTTAGACCAGACATCAGGATTGATGAAGACTGGCTGGATTTTGATTGATGATAGCTGGTATTACTTGGACAGTTCGGGCGCCATGCGGACTGGTTGGCTGCTTCTCGGTAACACTTGGTACTGGCTTGAGCCGTCTGGTTTAATGGCTACGGGCTTTAAGTCTGTCGGCGGTGTGCTCTATCATTTTTCCAAATCTGGCTTCATGAACACGGGTTGGTTTATTAGTGATCAGGCGTGGTATTACGCCAATGCGTCTGGAGCGATTCGTGCCGGTTGGTTTTACTACAACTCCAGCTGGTATTGGCTTGATCCGAATAATAATGGCGCCATGCTTGAAGGATTTCAGACTATAAATGGCACTCGTTATTATTTGGATCCGGAAAGAGGCGGCGCATTAAGGTGCAACGCTTGGATTATTTCGCAAGACGAGAATGCCTATTATGCGTGTGGCAGCGGTGCAATTGTACTTTCTGGCGTCAGGGACGGCGAGGGCGCAATTAGGCTCAAGGATGCTGAGGATAAGGCTATTACTGGCTGGTTTTGGTCTTCGTCTGCTCGGACGTGGTTTTACACAGATTCATATGGTGTGCTACAGCATGGCTGGCAATTCATAGGTGGGAGATGGTATCACCTCGACGATGAATCTGGAGCCATGAATACTGGCTGGTTCCTCGACAATGACGGAACTTGGTATTACCTCTTGTCGTCCGGACAAATGGTGACTGGCTGGAACAGAATCGGAGATACCGAGTATTTCTTTAACGCTTCCGGCGCCTGGGTGGAGCCCGAGCGCACCGGGCGCACCTCGCTGCAGTCTCAGATTGTTAGTCGTTGCTACAGCGTTCCTTCTCCAGGAGCGGGACTGTGCGCGGAGTGGGTTAGCCATGTTTTTTACCCCGTGCTCGGATCTTATCCTAACGGGGACGCATGCGACATGTTTTGGAATTGGTGCCACAGTCGTGACCTATCACAGCTTAAGGTTGGAATGATCGTTGCTGTTCCCACACATACGCATAATAGTGCGGGGGCCCGCTGGGGGCATATTGCTATTTACATCGGTAACGGTATGGTTATGGAGAACATAGGCTATATCAGGACGACATCACTTGCCTGGTGGTTGAACTACTACCACACAACCGCTGTACCTCAGTGGGGCTGGGTATTAAATACGCCCTTGGAATAAACTGCGGCATGGTTTGTGGACTTACAGTAGTGCCTAGTTTCTCTATCTGTGCATTTGAACATTTGAAGATGTTGCATTTTGATCGTTGTTATTTGGCCTGGTATAGCAAAGTGGACGCCGCATCAGGCCCAATGAGGAAGAATCCATTTCTTCAACCGTTGACGAATTGACTTCGGCGCCACCTGGTGTTGATTACGTTGTAGTGAACGATGGTTCAAAGGACGGTACAGAGCATATCTGCTTCGAGCATTGTTATAACTACGTGTCGTTGCCGGTTAATTCCGGCCTCACGGTCGGTTTCCAAACTGGTATGAAGTACGCACTTCAGAACGGCTATGATTACGCTCTTTAGTTTGAAGCGGACGGCTGGCACAGGCCTGAGTGTATTACCAAGATGCTTGATCTCGCGGTTGCTGAGGACGCCGACATTGTTATTGGCTTATGCTTTGTAAACAAGTGCAAGGAAGTGTTCGCACGCATGCTCGGCTCGCGCATCATTACGGTTGCGATCAAGCTCACCACCGGCAAGTGAGTCGCGGTGAGCATTTGCGCGCTTCCGCACCGCGAACACGTCCTTTGCCAATAACCAAGCAGGTACCGTTACATCAAATATAGGTAGCACCATCTCTACGGCATATGACGTGGCCATTGGAACCGCGACGAACGAGGAAGAAGTTGCGGAATGTCTCAGAGAGATTGCCGAAGACACCGCAAATCGCCTAACCGACATTGCCTCGACTGCAAAGGCAATGCTAAGCAGGTATTAAGGCAGCAACATCCTCACTCCCGCCGGCGAAGTGAACTCTGATCAATTTAGCATTTATGGCCGGTTGCCACAAATGCTATCGTTGGCGTAACTAGCGCCCTGGGCCCCTTGGACGAGAAGCTCGCAAGCATATCGGGCAACAAGGGCGCCTATATGCCCGAGCCCTACAAGTCCTGTATGATCCAGGTTTGTCGAACCAGGTACTACGTCTCAAATATGTCTTTTGTTCCTTCTGCCGGTGTCACGCAGAGGCCAATTTAAGCGGAGTTCATCACAAAGTATGCAGGGGTCCTGAAGGAGTTTGATCTCGATTTTGAAGTTCCCTCAATCACGATCTGCACCAGCGCTTCAGGTGGTTGTTACGTAGCAATGGCTGTGTACGGCTCCTATGATTGCCCTCAGGTTTGGACTTTGCGACGTTTCCGCGACTACGAACTCGCCGAGATCTGGTGCGGCAGAGCATTTGTCAGGACTTGTTATGCAATCAGCCCGACACTTGTTAAGTTGTTCGGCAATACGGATTGGTTTAAGGCCATGCATCGCGGGAAGCTTGACCGCATGGTAAAAAACCTGCAGTATAAGAAAGTTAAATCCACCTCTTACAATGATTGCGTATGGTAGGCTGAATGGCTCCTGAACTTAATCCTGAACTTAAAGAACTCGCCCTGTCTCAATTGCAGGGCGAGTTCTTTCATTATTACGAACAGCTAGCAAATCAGTTTTCCAACTCCGAGCGCTATATTGCATTTGTGAGAGACAACTCCAATACATATTCTGCCGAATACGCTCAGCTCTTACAGGCCATCTGCGGGGAAATCGATGTCTTTGCCAAAGCGATATGTCTGCTGTTTGATAGCGAATTCAATGTGAAGAAAGCGAACTGCCAAAAGTGGTGCATAGAGCTCCATGGGCATTTCCCTGAGTTTGAATCATTCGAAGTGAGGCACGTTTCTTATGGTACCGTTAAGCCTTGGTCAAACTGGGATTGTGAATGGTACGTGGACGAAAAAGGCGCGAATCGCACACGTCTCAAGAAGGGCAAGAAGACCCCCGCATGGTGGACCGCCTACAACAAAGTGAAGCATGAACGTGCTCTCCTGACAGAGCCCATGAGCAAGCACTATCCGGGCGCAAACTTAGAAAATGTCATTAACGCACTGGCAGCCCTATACTCCTTGGGTTTTTTGGTAGAGGGTAAGCTGACTGACGGTAATCGTCAAATGTACGAAACCCCAGTATTTTGATAAAACAACCGGCAAACAAACATGCAGGTGCATGTAGTTGTTTTTATGCTGTCTACAGCCGAATGGGCCTCGTGCATGAACAGTAGATTTGTGATCAGACGCGCAGTCACACGAATCGCAAAAGGCCGCTCTATACTTAGGGCAACAGTTAGAAAGGCTGACCGTGCTCACGATTCACTACGGCGATATGGACGGTGTCATCTACAACACCTCCACGTTCTTTAACAATGTTTAATCTCTTCAGTGGCTTGAGGATGAGCTTGCTCAGCGGATGATCAAGTCTATCGACGGTGGCGAGGTCTTGGGTCCGAATGCCATTAAGAGCAGAATACTGGGCCTCATTCCCCCAGAGAAGCTTTCTAGCGGTGTAAAGACCCTGCTGCTCATGCTGCTCATGCCCGAGCATGTTTACAATGCATCGAATTGCGGGGATAACTGCGCGTATTGGATTTTGAAGATCGCAAAAATCCATGACGTTACAATCAATTTGTATCACCTCATGGATTTTGGAAATCGCAGGTTTACGGTTCGCGTTGCCAACATCGATCAGGTTGTCCACACTATGGATGAGCTCGTTTTGATTGCTGCTGACTGCCTTCGGGGTGATGTTCGATGAAGGGCGAGCATCCTGTAGTGGTGCGAAACAACAAGGTTCAAATCAAGCTCCCCATACGTAGGAATCTTACTATTTTGCAGGGAAAGGGTGCGACGGGGAAACGACGTTGATCGACCTCGTTTCTCAGTATGAGCAGCTGGGGGGAGAGCAGCGGCGTAACGATAAATTGTGATGTCCCTTGCCGTGTGCTTTCTGGTAAAAACTGGCAGCGTGATTTGGCGGAGATGGAGAACAGCATTGTTTTCGTCGACGAAGACAACGCGTTTACGAAAACGTATGAGTTTACACATGCAGCTCGACATAGCAGCAACTATTATGTTTTGGTGGCACGTGAGGCCCTGCCGCAGTTGCCGTATAGCGTTGACGAAATCTATGGATTGCGAAACACGGCAAGACCTTCTTCAAAGTACCCCGCATATGCGCGTGTGCACACCTCCGTTTATCGTATTTTTGGAGATGCCAGTTTTTCTGGCGAACGTCCAGAGCTTGTAGTTGTTGAAGATTCCCATTCGGGTTTTGAGTTCTTCAGTGCGCTGTGCGCAAAAAGTGGCATTCGGTGTGTGAGCACTGGGGGTAAGTCGAATGTTTACCGCTTGCTTCGTGAGTGTACAGAGTCAGACATTCCCGTTATTGCCGATGGGGCAGCATTTGGACCCGAAATGGCGTACGTCACATCGCTGATGCGGTTTAAGAAAATCCGACTGTTCTTACCGGAGTCGTTTGAGTGGCTTGTTCTCAAGTCCCCTTTATTGCGCGACGCTTCGATTGATAAGCTGCTCGAGCATCCTGCCGAATACATTGAGAGTTCTGAGTTTTTCAGCTGGGAGACTTTTTTCACGCGGGAGCTCGTCGAGAGGACTCGTGGCAGCTACCTGGCATACAGCAAGAGCAGTTTGAATGCGACATATTTGCAGAATCGTGAGCTTGGCATGATTTCGAGCGAATTGCCCGATCTCGGGATTTAGCCCTTGTAGGCGGGCACGGGCGCGCTGACCTCGGTACCCTCCGCGGTCCTGCCGATGGAGTCGTCGTTGAACCAGCGGCGGCCGGCCCAGTCCCCGTCCATCTCGGCGAACACGGCGCCCATCATCCTGATGGGCGACTTCCTGCTGGGGAACACCTGCACCACGTGGCGCATTTCCAGGCTATGCCTATCCATGCGGCAAACAGGGTAAGCCACACGGGCGCGGGCTGAATGCACTAGGGGAGCCAGAACTATCTGATGGTGATGGTGGAATTGCGTGCCTATCCCAAGATGCGGTGTTTGATGCTTGAGAGAACCCTTCTGGTGTAGATTCGCTTGGTCTCGGCGTCCTCGTTTCGCTCGATGTTGAGACGCGGATAGCCGCTCGTATACTCAACATTGGGATTCGCGAGTACGTCGGCACGCATGGAGGGCCAGCGGCGCCACAGGCGGTGTAGGGCGTGGGTGCTTCCGTAGGCGGCGCTGAGGTCGCGGGCTTCCATGTAGGAGCTGCCATGGGTGGTGGCGCGTGCATGCGCGGTGCTCACCACGACCCGGTTCATCTCGCGTAGGAGGAACGAGAGCTCCATAGCCTCGGTGAGCAGGTCGCCGTGTTCGCGCATCCTGTCTACCACGGCTTGCAGGTCTGCGCGGCGCACCATGAAGGCGTCCGGGGTGGAGATGCTCGTATCGTATGTCACCTCGGCGAGGCCCGCATAGCCTCCGCCCATGTTGTCCACGAAGTTGCGGTTGGGCGCTACCGGGCACCCGTCGTTCAGAAGCACTGTGCCGGCTTGGGCCACCAGGCCGTCGGGGTAGAAGAGCTTGGGGTAGGCCGCGCCCACCTCCTTGCGGCAGAAGTAGGTTGCGAGGGTCTTTGCGCAGACGGGGTCGGTGAACTCCACGGCATCCGTGGCGAAGAGGATGAGCTCGCTATCGAGCGCGTCGAGCGCGTGCTCGGCCACTGCTTTGAGGCTCTTGGGGTGCGCGACCGCGATCGTGCCCGCAATCCCGTCTAGGTGCTCGATGGATGCTAGGGCGCGTTCGGTGCGCATGGCGTCTAGGCTCATGACCACGGCGCCCACGCTCATGCCGTTGGGCGCGTAGTCCACACGGTAGACGCAGGGGATGTCCGTGGCGTGGGCGGTCGCGGCGATTCCGCGGCGGTGGAAGTGCGCGTTGAGCGCTCGCTCGCCGGCGGCGATGGCATAGGGCTTTGACTCCATAACGCCGCCGTTGGTGGAGCCGGCGTGCACGCGCCAGTGGTAGAGCACCTCGGGAATGTGGCAGATGCAGCGGGCATGCTCCACGGCCTTGAGGGAGAGGTCGTAGTCTTGAGCTCCGGAGACTTCGTCGGGCGAGAGCTCGACACGATCCAAGATGTAGCGGCTCACCATGAGCATGTGCACCACGTAGTTGTACGAGTACAGCAGGTCGCGGTTGAAGTCGGGCTTGAAGCGCGGCGCGTAGCCGGCGGCATCGTCCTTCTCGAAGTTGTCCTCATCGCAATAGAATAGGTCGGCATCGGGGTGCTGGGCCGCGAAAGCCATGTAGCGCTCGAGCACGTAGGGCGAGAGCGTGTCGTCGTGGTCGGCAAAGGCCACGTAGTCGCCCGTGGCGGCGCGAATGCCTATGTTGGTATTGCCGGCAATGCCTAGGTTCTCGGGGAAGTCGATGGTCTTGATGCGCGGGTCCGCGTAGGTGGCCAGTACTTCCTGCATGCCCTCGTTGTCCGGGCTCGCGTTTACCAGCACGAGCTCCCAGGTGGTATAGGTCTGCGCCACCACTGAGTCGATCATGTCGCGCAGGTAGGGAAGCGGCGTGTTGAAGAGTGGGCAGATGATGCTCACGAGCGGGTGGAAGTCTTGGGAGATGGAGTCTTTCGGCAGGGGCTGGGGCTTGGGGTAGCTCGCGTACGCGCCGTCGATGCTGGGATTCACCATGTCGAGGTCGCGGCGGATACGCATGCGCTCGCGGCGGCGACCCGTCATGGTATCGAGCGACATGCCCTGGTAGGTGAGGGTGAAGTTGGTGGTGGAGCCGGTGGTGAGAATAGACAGGATGGGCGCGCGTCCGGGCGCTTGGGGCTCCAGGATGTAGAAGCGGGTGTGTGCATTCGCGGCGAGCGGGGAGCCGTTCTTGCCAGCGAGGGCAAAGTCCGCGGGGCTGGGAAGCTGCACGTCCGTGCCGGTGCCACAGCCGTGAAGCTCGGCACGGTAGACCACGTGGCCGTGCTCGGCTTCGAAAACCTGGGAGATGTTAGCGGTTAAGGGCGATGCGGCCATGTGGGTATCCGATCTGCGAGTATGCGAAAGGCGTTGTTGCGGGGTGCTTGCTCAAGGTCGTGAGGTCCCCGCTTCTTGGCGCCGAGGTTTGATAATTCGTGTCAAATGATAGCAAAGGTGAGAGTATGCGGGACTTCCTTGGTATTCTTGTTCAGATAAGAATGCGGCTAGGTGCTCGATGCGCTTTGCCGCAGTGTTCCTGAAAGGTCGTCTTGCATGAAATCCGACGCTTCCGCGCTCGTTTCCGTCATTATTCCCGTGTGCAACGTGGAGAAGTTCCTCGCTCAGTGCCTGGAGAGCATTTGCTCTCAGACTCACCGCGATCTGGAGATTATTTGCCTTAACGATGGCTCGAAGGATGGCTCCCTCGCCATTCTTCGTGAGTTTGAGGCGCGCGATTCGCGCGTTGTGGTGGTGGACAAGCCCAACGAGGGCTATGGTGCCACGTGCAACCGAGGCATCGAAATGGCGCGCGGCACGTGGATTTCCATCATCGAGCCGGATGATTGGATCGATCCCGCCATGTACGAACACATGCTTGCGCGCGCAGCCATGGTGGATGGGCCGGTGGACATCGTCAAGTGCCCGTGGATTGATGTGCACGACTGGGATGACCCTTCAACGCAGTACGAGCAGCAGTGCGTGTTGGCGCACCGCCTGCCCAACACCACGCG
The DNA here is from genome assembly GCA_900543595.1 of uncultured Collinsella sp. GTDB lineage: Bacteria > Actinomycetota > Coriobacteriia > Coriobacteriales > Coriobacteriaceae > Collinsella. Next base: position 11,423 of record UQRX01000036.1, read on the forward strand.
TCCCGTGACCCTGACTGACCTGCCCATCATGGTGGAGCAGCACCCCAGCATCTGGAGCGCCATCTACCGTCGCGACTTCTTAAACGAGTGCGATATCCGCTTCGTGCCGTACCCGGGTGCCGGCTGGGCGGACAATCCGTTCCTCATCGAGTCGTTTTGCCAGGCCAAGGCAATCATGACGTTTGACGAGCCGTTCTACCACTACCGCTGCGATCTGCCCGGCGCCACGTACAACCATAAGAAGGACAGCGCGGTCGCCCTGCCGTTCGACCGTTGGTGCGACATGACGGATATCCTCGAACGCCTGAACGTGACGGATCGCGGAATTCTCGAGGCGCACTACATGCGCGGTTTCAATTACATTCATGGCGGCATCGTGGACGACGGTTGGGAGAACCCCATCGTGCAGGACGGTACGCGCCGTGTGTTCGCGCGCATGGACACCGAGATTGTGCTGGGGCATCCCAAGCTTTCGCCTAAGCGTAAGCGCTTCTACCTGGAGCAGATGGGCATTACCGGGCGCCGCGTGCTGGTGTGGCCGCGCATGAAGTACTTTGCGAGCGAGGCGCGCTTCTTCGTGAAGAGCAATGGCGTTCACGGCCTGCTGCGCAAGGTCGGTGGTTTCGCGAACGGCAAGGCCGTCGCCGCCCGTCGAGCCAAGGAGAACGCAAAGGGGTAGCGGCCCTGCTTGTGTTCTCATGAGCGCGTACCCGACTCTCCTGATTGTATGCAGGTCGTCGAGGCGAGAAATCGTGCAAGCGCCCCTGTGTTATCATTCATTGTTCGGCAAGGGCGGTGTCGGCCGCCAACGTGCAATCAATAGGGAGGCGTCATCGGTGTCTTCGAAGACTCTCGCAACCGAAAAGGCCCCACGTCCGTATAAGAAGGACCTGCTCATCCTCGAACAGCTCGTCACCAAGGACTTCAAGCTCAAGTACCGTCGTAGTTTCCTCGGCGTGTTGTGGAGCGTTCTCAACCCGTTGCTCATGATGATCGTCATGTCCATCGTGTTCTCTTATATGTTTGGCAGCAACGTCCCCAACTTCCCGCTCTACCTCATCGTGGGCAACGTCACGTTCTCGCTCATGAGCGACTCCACCAACGCCGCGCTCACGAGCATCATCAACGCCGCGCCCCTGCTCAAGAAGGTCAAGGTCAACCGGTACATATTCCCGGTGCAGAAGGTCTTGTTCGCGCTCGTGAACTTCGCTTTCTCGCTCATCGCCGTGGCCATCGTCATGCTGTTCTTCCAGGTTATGCCCACGTGGCACTTCATCTGGCTGCCCCTGTGCCTGTTCTTGCTGATGCTCTTCTGCATTGGCGTGGGCATGGCCATCGGCGCGCTCTCCGTCTTCTTCCGCGACATCATCCACCTGTGGAGCGTCGTCATTATCGCGTGGACCTACCTCACGCCCATCTTCTGGGACCTCTCCCTGCTTATCGACAAGGGCGCCCCGCACTGGATCATCATGCTGGTGAAGATTAACCCCATGTACAACTACCTCGAGTTCATGCGTGACATCTTCCTGTGGCAGCAGAACCCCACGCCCACGGTGCTCCTCATGTGCATCGCGTGGGCCATCATCGCGCTCATCATCGGTATCTTCGTGTTCAAGAAGACCGAGCACAAGTTCATTCTCTACGTCTAAGGCGGAATCATGGCAGACGCTACCAACACCGAGTACGCCATCGAGGTCGACGACGTCACGATGGTCTTTAACATGGCCAGCGAGCAGCTCAACTCCCTCAAGGAGTACTTCATCAAGCTCGTGCGCCACGAGTTGTTCTTCAAGGAGTTCCATGCTTTGGAGCACGTGAGCTTCAAGGTTAAGAAGGGCGAGGTCATTGGCCTGGTGGGAACCAACGGTTCTGGTAAGTCCACCATGCTCAAGATCATCGCCGGCGTGCTCGAGCCTACGAAGGGCACCGTGACGGTTCGTGGCAACATCGCGCCCCTCATCGAGCTGGGCGCTGGTTTCGACCTCGAGCTCACCGCGCGTGAGAACATCTTCCTCAACGGTGCGCTTTTGGGTTACTCCAAGCAGTTCATGGAGGAGCACCTGGACGAGATCGTGGACTTCGCCGAACTGCGCGACTTCCTCGACATGCCCATGAAGAACTACTCATCCGGTATGGTCGCGCGCATCGCGTTTGCCATCGCCACCGTGGTGGAGCCCGACATCCTCATCGTCGATGAGACGCTCTCCGTGGGCGACGTGTTTTTCCAGCAGAAGTGCGAGCGCCGCATCCAGAGCTTCATAGATTCCGGCAACGTGACCGTGTTGTTCGTGAGCCATTCCATCGAGCAGGTGGAGCGCATCTGCACCTCCGCGGTGTGGATCGAGAAGGGCCACGAGCGCATGATCGGTCCGGTGGACGAGGTCTGCGCGGCTTACAAGGCGCAGTTCGACTAACATGTCCGGCGCGTGCGACGAGGCGGCCGCGAGCGAGCGCCGCCCCTTCTTTTCCATTATCATGCCCTGCTATGGCGTGGCGGCTTACCTGCCCGATGCCATAGCGTGCGTCCGTGCTCAAACGTGCGCGGACTGGGAGCTCATTTGCGTTGACGACGCCTCTCCCGATAACGTGGCTAGGATCGTGGAGGCGGCCGCTGCACAAGACGCGCGTATTCGTCTTGTGCGCCACAAGGAGAACCAAGGCCTGTCCGGCGCGCGCAATACCGGCATCGCGGCGGCACGCGGCTCCTACGTATGGATGCCCGACCCAGATGACACGTACGACCCCGAGCTTCTCGAGGAGTGTCGCGCGGCCATAGCCATGGGTGCTGGTGTTCCTATGGGAGGCGTCGTCGATCCTGCGAGCTTTCCGCTTCGCCCGAATACCTCGTGCGATGTCGTCGTGTTTGGTTGTCGCGAGGAATACCGCGCTGACAACGGGGCCGTCACGGGTACGCGAGAGCTTGTGCCGGCGCTGGACGGCGCAGTCTTCAACACGGATGACCTCGATGCCCCCACGTGTCACGTCGTTGCAGCGGATTCTCCTGCGGCTATCGAGCTTGCCGCGGGGCGAAGCGCGTTTCTGCTGAATCGCGACGAATACCGCTCGAGCATTCTCGACCTCGAGGAGCTCACGCTCTTCGGGTACGCTTGGAACAAGGTCTACCGCCGAGAGGTGCTCGATGGCCTCTCGTTCGAGGATGTACCGCTCATCGAGGACGTCTGCTTCAATATCGAGGTTGCGCGTCGTGTGGGTTCGGCCGCCGTGATATGTCGTCCGCTTTATCGCTATCAGAAACGCGAGAATGTAAACCTTACGAACAAATTCGTGCCGCGCTATTACGAGGTGCACCGCAGGCGCGTGGCGGAGTTGTTCGAGCTGCTGTGCGGTTGGGGCCTGGACAGTACCGACGCTCGTTCGCGCTTGGGCTTTAGGTTTGCGCGGTATGTGTTGAGCGCCATCGAGCGCACGTTCGACGAGCGGGCGGGCATGGACGCGGCGGCCCGCCGTGCGTTTTGCGCCGAGCTCACGGCAGACCCTCTGTATCGTGAACTCATCGTCGAGGCTCCGGCGAGGTCGGGACGCGTCTCGCGCGCACTCCATGCCCTGCTCGCCAGGGGCAATCCGCACCTCATGCTCGCCGCGGGTCGCTGCGTGCATGTGGTGCGGGGAAGGTCTTCGCGCGCATACGCGTGCGCGAAGACGGTTGGATAGGATGCCGCGCGGTCTGTCAGCCGCGAGAGGGGTGTATGCATGAGTGCTGTTGAGAGTCGGGGCGGAAGCGCGCTGCAGCTTACCGTCGCTGTCCCTGCTTACAACGTCGAGAGCTATCTCGCGCGAGGTCTTGAGTCCTACCTCGACCCGCGATTCGTGGGCAAGCTCGAGGTCGTCGTGGTGGACGATGGCTCTACCGACGGCACCCGTGCGCTTGCGGAGGAGTTCGCTGCGCGCAGCCATGGCGTGATCCGCGTCATCTCCAAGAAGAACGGAGGCCACGGTTCGGCCGTGAACGCCGGCCTGGCCGAGGCGCGCGGGCGCTATTTCCGCGTGGTGGACGGCGACGACTGGGTGAACGCGGATGGTATGGCCGAGCTGCTCGAGCGTCTTGCCGACCTCGATTGCGACCTTGTGGTAGACAAGAAGCGCGAGATCGACATGGCTTCTGGCGAGGGGCGTCTGTTCCCGCTCGCCAAGGGCGTCGTCACGGGTCGTGCGCTCGACTTCTCCAGCGTTCTCACCAACGGCGACACCGTGTTCCAGATCATGATCCACACGCTTACCGCTCGTACGGACTACCTGCGTGGTATCGGCATCCATCTGCTCGAGCACACCTTCTACGAGGACTACGAGTACGTGGTCAAGGCAAGTGTGCCCGCCTCCACCATCTGCTACCTCGATATCGAGGTGTATCAGTACCTGGTGGGCAACGAGAACCAGTCTGTGAGCCAGGCGAACTACGTGCGCCGCTGGGACGATCACGACCGCGTGGTCATGGAGCTCCTGGACTACCTTGAGCGCTGCGAGCATGGCGAGGTATGCGCCGCGAGCGGGGAGAGGCTTTCGGATGAGTCCGTCTACTACGTGCGCGAGAAGGTCCACCTCATCGTGGACACGCACTACAACATCGCTTTGCTGTTCGATGAGGATCGCAGCCGTGGGCGTGCGCGCGCCAAGGCGTTCCGACGCGAACTGAGGTGTGCGGACATAGACCAGTGGGCGCGCGGCGAGCAGCGATACCGTATGGCCACGCTCCTCAACCGCTTGAGCTTCTCGTACAACTCCATCAAGCGCTTGGTCTCCAAGCGCCGTCACTAGCACGCTACCAAGGGATGATTCATGAGTCGCAAACCGCGCATAGCCATATTCAGCGCCGACGCCAAGCTTGGCCATGAGGTCAAGGGTGCCACGCGCTACACGTTCCTCGCGACGCTTCTCGTGGAGCGTGGCTTCAATGTCGACTTTATCACGAGCGGCTTCCAGCACTGGGAGAAGCGCCAGCGTGATTTGGCGACGTTCGACACGAGCATGCACGCGTTCAACGTGAAGTTCATTGCCGAGCCGAGCTATCCCGCCAACATGTGCCCTCAGCGCATCTGGGCGCACCATGTGATGGCCAAGCGCGTGACGGCGTACTTCGATGTGGACCACGACTACGACCTCATCTACTGCCAGATTCCGCCCAACGATGTGACGCTCGCCGTGGGACGGTCCGCGAAACGCTACGGCATCCCCTTCGTGGTCGACGTTAACGACCTGTGGCCCGAGGCCTTCCGTATCGCGTTCGACGTTCCGGTGCTGTCCGACATAGCCTTCGCTCCGTTCGAGCGCCAAGCTCGTCGTGCGTACGCGTTGGCGGACGCCGTGGTGGGTACGTCCGACGAGTACGCCGCGCGCCCTTTCCGCGACCGCGCCGAGGATATCCCCAAGCTCGTGGTGTACGTGGGTAACGACCTCGAGGAGTTCGACGCGGGCGCCGCTGAGAACGTCGGCTCCGTGGAAAAGCCCGAGGGCGAGGTCTGGGTTACTTACGCGGGTAATATCTCGGCACTATACGACTTGGAGACGCTCGTCGAGGCTGTGGCGATAGCTGCCAAGGCGCATCCCGAGCTCAGACTCAAGATTCTTGGCGATGGCCCCGAACGCGCATCCGTCGAGGCGGCGGTTGAGCGAACCGGGGCGCCTGCTGGGCTTTTGGGCTACATGCCGTACCGTGTCATGGCGGCTTGGCTCAAGGCGTCCGACATGGTGGTCAACTCGCTGGTGGCGAACGCGCCCCAGAGCGTGCCCACCAAGATAGGCGATTACCTGGCCTCGGGACGCCCCATGATTAACACGTCCATGAACGTTGAGTTTCGCGAGAAGGTCGTGCGTGACGGCTTTGGCGTGAATGTTGTGCCGGGTGACGCCGAGGGGCTCGCCAGGGTGATCTGCGAGCTTGTCGAGGACGAGGCGGGACGCGCACGCATGGGTCGCGTGGCGCGCGAGCTCGCGGCGGCACAGTTCGACCGCCCGCATTCCTATGAGGCTACCGTCGACCTCATTCGAGGCCTGATCTCCGAGCGCACGAAGTAGATTGCCCCCGTGAGGCGTGCTCGTCCTATACTCGGACTGATAGGAGAGCGCATGGTGTGTCGGGGTTGGGCGAGGCCGTGCTTGAGGGGGCGACCGACCGCAAGCTGTCCGATGAGCCGGCAATCGTGGAGATGGCCCGCTCTATTTCCGGGTTGCCCGACGATACCAAGATGACGCTCGTTTCAACCGGTCCCTTGACGAACATCACGCTGTTCCCATGTACACACTCGGGGCGTGCCGATCGTATCGATCGCATCGTCCTCATGGGCGGCACCACGGTTGGCGGAAACGCGACCGTGTGTGCCGAGTTCAACATATGGGACGACCCCGAGGCTGCGCAGATTGTGGTCTCGAGCGGGCTACACATCGTTATGTGCCGCCTCGATGTGACCCAGAATGGCGGTTGCGGCTTTGCCTTCCCGCCATTCTGGGTCACATCCGGAGTACTGGTTATGAGACGCGCTCGGCGAACTCCAGGTATTGCGTTCGGCGCCACTTGTCCATCGTGGCGGCGTAGAGGCTTTCGGTGTTGTCGAGCTCGTACCAAGCGCCGTCTGCGCCTACTCGTTGTAGCACGGCACGACGATGGAAATGCGCGGTATGGCGGTTTACCTTGCGTTTGGGTTGTCGTTGCGATAGTCACCGACGGCGTATTTGCTATACACATTGACTTCCCACTGCTTTTTTTCGACCTTTGCCACGGAGTCGAGGATAAAACCAGTCGCGAGACTTAAGCCACACAGGAACATAAACGATGCGGCGAGCAGGGCGGTTGGGAAGCGCGGAACAAGACCGGTCTGGAAATACTCGACAATGATGGGAATGCCCAGGGCAAGACCGATTATTGCAAACAGGAGCGCAACGAGGCTGAAGAATTTGAGCGGGCGGTAGTCCTTGAACAGCGTGCCGATCATGGTGACAACTTTGATGCCGTCGCTGACGGTGTTGAGTTTGGACTCGGAACCCTCGGGGCGGTCACGGTACTCAATAGGCACATCTTTGATGCGCCAGCGGTGGTCGACGGCATGGATGGAGAGCTCGGTTTCGATCTGAAAGCCCTCGGAAAGCACGGGGAACGTTTTGACAAAGGGGCGGCTCATGGCGCGATAGCCCGTCATGACGTCATCGAAGCTGTATCCGTAAATCCATTTGATCATGGCACGAACCAGATTGTTGCCAAAGCCGTGGAAGGCGCGCTTGTTTTCCTCGGCGTAGGTGCCGTTGGACAGGCGATCGCCGACGGTCATATCGGCTGTACCATTAAGAATGGGCTCGCAGAGGGCTTTTGCCGCTTCGGCGGGGTAGGTGTCGTCGCCGTCGACCATGAGGTAGCAATCGGCGTCGATATCGCGGAACATCTGACGGCAGACATTGCCCTTTCCCTGTCGGGGCTCAAAGCGCACTGTGGCGCCGTGTTCCGTTGCGATGCGCGAGGTATCGTCTGACGAGTTGTTATCGTATACATAGACCGTCGCCTGCGGAAGCTCGCGGTGGAAGTCGTCAATGACTTTGCCGATCGTGAGGGCTTCGTTGTAGCAGGGGATAATGACGGCAATAGATTCAGAATTCACTCAATGCTCCTTTGATATTCAATCGTAGAAAGTATAGCCGTTTGGCCCTGGCATCCTGAGATGTAGCCGTCTTCCACAAGTCCGAGCGCAAATTCATCTTCTACATCTAAAGGAATGCTGTGATGACTGAATCTGTTGTTGATTACAACGAGCAGCCTCTGGCTGTCGAGGTCGACGCCACCACCATGATCTTTAACATGGCGTCTGACTCGCTGACCAGCCTCAAAGAATGTTTTATTAAGCTCGTTAAGCATGAGTTGTTCTTTGAGGAGTTTAGGGCGCTTAAGCACATCTCGTTTGATATTCACCGCGGTGAGGTCGTGGGCTTGGTCGGCACTAATGGTTCCGGCAAGTCCACGATGCTCAAGATTATCGCTGGTGTGCTCGAGCCTAGCGAGGGCAGCATTAAGGTTCATGGCAACATTGCACCTCTGATTGAGCTTGGAGCTGGCTTTGATCCCGAGCTGACGGCACGCGAGAACATTTATTTGAACGTTGCGCTAGTCGGCTATACCAAGGAATTTATCGATGCCGACTTTGATGGCATTATCGAGTTCGTTGAGCTGCAGAACTTTGTCGACATGCCGCTCAAGAACTTCTCTTCGGGTATGGTTGCGCGCATTGCTTTTGCAATCGCCACCATTACCGAGCCCGATATCCTGATCGTCGATGAGATGCTTTCCGTCGGCGACGTGTTCTTCCAGCAAAAGTGCGAGGCCCGTATACAGCACTTTATCCAGAGCGGTGACGTGGCGGTTTTGTTCGTGTCGCATTCCATGGAGCAGGTTGAGCGCATCTGCCAGCGTGCATTTGGATTGAGAAGGGCGACCTTCGTATGGACGGCCCGGTCGATGAGGTATGCAAGGCATACCGCGAACAGTTCAAGTAGGTTATACTTATTTGCGCTTGGCGGGCTCGCGCTTGCTTGGCGTGCGGTTATTTGCTCCATTAGCTCAGTTGGATAGAGCAGGGGACTTCTAATCCCAAGGTCGACGGTTCGAATCCGCCATGGAGCACCAAAGAAATAGCAGGCCGGGCCATGTGCCCGGCCTTTTGCATAAAATGGGCCGCCCCACTACGCCCCGCTGGGGTCCTCTCCCGACAGCAGTCTATGCACTTTCCTCGCCGCGTCCTCCATGGTCGCCGCGCCGGGGCGCATGTAGTTGCCGTAGTCGGTCTTGAGCTCCGCGTGGCCGTGGAAGCGGGAGGTGACCGTGTCGGGCAGGCCGGCCGCCTGCATCAGCGTCTCGGACGTGTGCCGGAGCATGTCCGGCGGGATGAAGCGCAGGCCCAGTGCCTCCAGTTCCGCCTTCCACCTCTTGTAGAGCGTGTCGCCGCGCAGGGGCACGAGGCGCGAG
>UQRX01000037.1:0-19323 GCA_900543595.1 uncultured Collinsella sp.
GAACAGGAGAGCACTTAATGTGCTCTCCGTCGTGAGCAGGACTGTAGAGCAGCAACCTTAACTACTCTCGGCCCCGCCCCTCCGCCAAAGCTCGGGAGACGACACGTTGATGTCTGCTTAACTCTGCTCGCTCAGCCAATTACTTTGTTGAGGGTCCACTATTTGCTGGAGGGTGAACTTGCATTGCATTGGCTCGCCTTCTGCTTGTGGCTTTGCCTCATCGAAATCGAAGATCATGATGGCGCAGTTGGGGAGTTTTGTTGGGAGCTTGAAGCCCTCTGGGGCTGCAGCCTTGATGAATTGGCGGCTGGCGCTGCCGTGGCTTACTGCTAGGAGGGTTTCTATGCCCTCGGCGCCCATGAGATTGGTGAGGGTGTCTACCATGCGCTCTTGCAGTGCCTGGCTTCCTTCTCCTCCGAAGGGGACCAGGTCCTCGCCCGGATCCCAGACGTCGGTGGGAAGGGCGTCGTGGGGGCCTTCTTCGAAGGTGCCGTAGCAGCGCTCGATAATGCCTTTGCAGGGCTCGACTGCTGCGTCCGGGCCGATGAGCTCGCATGCGACGAGCTGAGCTGTGTCCATGGCTCGGCCTAAGGGTGATGAGACCACTTTGTCGGGAACGACGCCGTGGGCCTTGAGCCATGCGGCTGCCGCCCGTGCCTGCTGGCGGCCCAGATCGGTGAGCGGAGAATCGCAGCGACCCTGGACGAGCTTTTTGACGTTGAATTCCGTCTGACCATGACGAAGTAGATATAGACGCTTCATGCTCTCCCCTTCTGTATACCTAGCTTTACCGGCGCAGCCCTACTCGTGGGTATGGCCTACGTAGTCTTCGTCGATCGTGATCTTGGCAATCGACTTGGGGTATTCCGATTCGACCCGTTGTGCCAGCGCGTGCTTTAAGTCTTCGGCACTCATCTGCAGATCCGAGGGTCGCACGCAGTCAAAAATCACGTTGGTGTGCGTGGGACCCGGCACACAGCGCAGATCGTGAATTGTAAGACGGCTATCGATCTCTTGAGCCATGGCGTTGATGCGCAAACGCATGCTTGCCAGCTTGGGGTCATCGGTCACGATGGGATCGTAATGGAGCGTGACGATCATGCCGTCTTCGTTCCTAAACGCCTGCTCAATATTGTCGAGCGTGTCATGACTTTCCAGAGGGCTGGCCTCGGCTGCCATCTCGGCGTGAGCGCTTGCGAACTTCCTGCCCGGGCCGTAATCGTGAACCATCAGATCGTGAACGCCCAAAACGCCGGGATAGCTCATGATCTTGTCTCGAATGTGCTTGACCAGCTTAGGATCGGGCGTCTGGCCCAAAAGCGGGCTCACCGTATCCTGGATGAGTTCAAAACCGCTCCAGCCAATATAGGCACCAACGGCAAGGCCGACCCAAGCGTCAAGGTTGATGCCCGTCACCTGCGAAACGATTGCGCACGCCAGTACGGCGCCCGTGGCAAGAACATCGTTCTTGGAATCCTGCGCGGTCGCATGCAGCGTCTCGGACTCAATGCGATCGCCGAGCTTTTGGTTGAGGGCCGCCATCCAGAGCTTTACGACCATCGAAAGCACTAGAACTGCCACCAGGGCAAGCGAGAACTCGACAGGTTCGGGGTGGATGACGCGCTCGACCGAGGACTTCACCAGTTCAACGCCAATCAGCAGCACGAGCGCCGCCACGACCAATCCCGAGAGATACTCATAGCGACCGTGGCCGTAAGGATGCTCGGGGTCGGCCGGCTTGCTCGCCAGCTTAAAGCCCAGCACGCTCACGATATTCGAGCTGGCATCGGACAGGTTGTTCATGGCATCCGCCACAATCGAAACCGATCCCGAAACCACACCAATGGCACCCTTCGCAGCACAAAGTGCAACATTGGCGACAATACACACCATGCCCGCTAACGTGCCCACACGCGCACGATCGCCCTGTGCGCGCCTAACAATCCACTCGACCATCTACATCCGCCCCCACGGTACTACCTATATATCTATTGCTTGACCGGATTGTAGTGTAGCCACTTTGTCCCCCAGATACAAAAAGGCCGCAGCCCACACGGGCCGCGGCCTTGGAACACGACAAGGGATCGTCCTTTTGTCGCACTGGTTTATGCGCTTACTTCAGCAGCGCTCGCCACTGTTTCGGGCGAATCGGCTCCGTCCCCCGTCGCCTGCCCCTTCGCCGGCACCACGCCAAAGCAGTAGCTCAGCGCCGCAGACACCGCAAATGCCGTGCCGCCGGCAACGCAGCACCACAGCAGGTTCGAAAAACCACCTGTGGCAAAGCCAATGACCATGAGGACATTCGTCATGCCGATGGTATAGGCCGTAACGTGGCCCACGGCCGCAACAAGGCCTCCGACGGCACCGCCAATGGCCATGCACGTCAGGCACCTGCCGTATTTAAAGCCGCAACCGTACAGCGCCGGCTCGCTTACGCCGCCAAGCGCGCCCGAGATTGAATAGCCCAGCATGAGCGCCTTCTCGTCCTTATCCGCAACGCGGAGCGACGCGCCAAAGGGCATGCCCCAAACGGCGAACGTTGCCATCGTCGCGGCGATCAGGATGCACGAATCCGTTCCCACACTCATAAACTGCGCATAGGCGAGCGATAGGACGACGTTGCTGACGCCCGCGATCTTTAGGAACTCCCAGCCCGCGGCAAGCCCCATGAGCGTGAGCAGCGACACGATGCCACCGGAATTGCCAAGCATAAACATAAGCTGGCCCAACAGCATGCCCAGATAGCTGCCCGCCGGCGCCGTAATACACAGCGAAACCGGAACCATGACAAGCATGGTCGCAAACGGAACGAACGAAAACGCCACGGCCTTAGGGATAACGTGCTGAAAGAAACACTCCACTCGCCACAGCACGGGCACCGAGATGAGAACCGGAATAACAGTCGTCGTGTAATCGTTGACCGGCGCGGGAAGCAGACCATACACGGAAGTCATCGATGCCCCCGTCGTCGATGCGGCATCGACGAGCTTAAGCAGATCGGGCGCAATCAATACGCCGCCCAGCATCATGCCCAGCTGCTCCGAACAACCGAGCTGGCGGGCGGCCGCCCAACCAAGATAAATGGGCAAAAAGTAGTAGCCGGCGTTATAGAGCCAACTGTAGAACAGGCGATAGATTTCGGAATCGGCAGACCACAGGCCCAGCATGCCTTCGCCCATAATGACGGCGACGGTGCGGAACAACGCCGCGCAGACAATAAACGGCAGCGCCGACATCATGCTTTTGGACAGATAGTCCACCACGGCCATGGCGTTTGATGAAACCGTCGTTGCAAACGTGGTGTTAGAAACTTGTGACATGGAACGCCTTTCCCAATGTGACATGCGGGCTGTCCCTTTGTCACATCGTGCGGTACCGACCGATTGCGCGGTACTTTTCGTAGCGGAGGTTTGTAAGGGTCGTGTCGTCGAGCTGTCCAAGCGCGTCGAAGGCCGTAAATGCCGAGGACACGACGGCGTCGGCAATCTCCTCATGCGACAGGCCCCTATCGTCAACGATGCCGTCGATGATGCCGAGCGCCAACAGATCGGGGGCCGTGAGCTTAAGCGCCTCGGCGGCTTCATTCGCGCGCTCGGTATCCTTCCATAGGATCGACGCACAGGCCTCGGGGCTCACGACCGAATAGGCCGAGCTCGAGAGCATCAGGATGCGGTCGGCCACGGATAGCGCCAGTGCGCCACCAGAGCCGCCCTCGCCTGTCACCACCGAGACAATCGGCGTCTTAAGGCCGCTCATCTCCATGAGATTTTGGGCAATCGCCTCGCCCTGGCCGCGCTCCTCGGCACCGATGCCGCAAAACGCGCCCGAAGTATCAACCAGGCACAGAACCGGCCGGCCAAATTTCTCGGCTTGGTGCATCAGGCGACGTGCCTTGCGGTAGCCCTCGGGATGTGCCATACCAAAGTTGCGACGCATGCGCTCTTTGGTCGTGGTACCGCGCTCGATGGCGATAACCGTCACGGGCCGCCCGTCTTTCCAGCCGATGCCGCCCACCACGGCAGCATCGTCGCCAAAGTAGCGGTCGCCGTGCAGCTCTACGAATCCGTCGAGACCCAACGAGATCATCTCACCCGCCGTGGCGCGATCTGCCGAGCGAGTCTGTTTGACGATTTCGAGCGCGCTTTTTGGTGCGGCCGAGCGCTTAAACAAGTGTCCCAGCTTTTTGCCGCGACGACCCGTATGCACGATCTCATGCGGTGCCCCCAGGCCGGGCGCGCGCCCTTCGTGCAGCGCCAGCAGCTCGCCTACCGTGAGCGCAATCTCGCCACGCGGAACAACGGCATCGCAAAAGCCGTGCTCCAGCAAAAACTCGGAGCGCTGGAATCCCTTGGGCAGGCGCTTGTGCATGTTCTGCTCGATCACGCGCGGGCCGGCAAATGCCGTCAGAGCATCGGGCTCGGCCAGGATGATGTCGCCCTCCATGGCAAAGCTCGCGGTTACGCCTCCGGTCGTAGGGTCGGTGAGCACCGTGATATACAGGCCGCCCGCCTCGCTGTGGCGCCTAACCGCCGCAGAAATCTTGGCCATCTGCATAAGCGATGTCACGCCCTCTTGCATGCGCGCACCGCCCGAAACGGTAAAGCCGACAACTGGCAATCCCAGCTCGGTCGCACGCTCAAATGTGCGACAGATCTTCTCGCCCACCACGGAGCCCATCGAGCCCATCATAAAGTTGGCGTCCATAAAGAAGAGCGCTGTATCGCAACCGCAGATCTTGCCCCTGCCGCACACGACGGCATCGCGCTCGCCCGAACGCTCGCTCACGCTCTTGAGCTTGTCGGCATAGCCGGGAAACGAGAGGAAGTCCTCTGACGCCAGTTCGGCATCCCACTCCTCAAAGGTACCCGCGTCGACCGTCATGCGCATGCGCGCGCGACCGCTCACGCGAAAATGCTTGCCGCAACGGGGGCACACCTCGAGGTTGTCGTGCAGGCGTGCCTCATCTATCACACGGCGGCACTCCGGACACTTGATAAACACGTGGCGCGCGGGAAACTCGGCGCACGACTCGGTCATCGGCCCCTCGAGGACGTTGACCGTCTTCGCTTTTCTATTCATCAGCATAGAGATGCCCCATCAGATCGGTGTGGTACATGCCCGACAAGAACTCGTCGTTTGCCAGCACGTCAAGCTGAAGCTCGCTGTTTTCGCTCACGCCCTCAATCACGAGCTCGCCGAGGGCCGAGCGCATCTTACGAATGGCGCCGTCGCGCGTGGGCGCACACACGATGAGCTTGCCGAGCATGGAGTCGTAGTACGGCGGAACGTTCGCTCCGGTAAACATGGCGGAATCCCAGCGCACGCGCGGGCCACCCGGCACACGCAACGCGGTGACCGTTCCGCACGACGGCAGAAAGTCCGGCGTTTCGGCATTGATGCGGCACTCCATGGCGTGGTTGCGCACCGGCATGTCCTCCTGCTCAAAGGGCAGAGGCTGGCCGGCTGCCACGCGCAGCTGCCACTTGACCAAGTCGGTATCGGTTACAAACTCTGTAACCGGATGCTCCACCTGCAAGCGCGTGTTCATTTCCATAAAGTAGAAATTGCCGTCGTCCGAGTACAGAAACTCGATGGTGCCAGCGCCCTCATAACCGACGGCACGAGCCAAGTCGCGCGCCGCCTTGTGCATACGGGCACGAATATCGTCGCGTCCGTTGAGGCACGGCGCGGGGCTCTCCTCGATCAGCTTTTGGTTGCGGCGCTGCACCGAGCACTCGCGCTCACCGAGCGAAAACACATGGCCCTGCTTATCGGCCATAATCTGTACCTCAACGTGATGCGCCGGCGCGACGAACTTCTCCATGTAGCACTCGCCGTCGCCAAAAACGGCCTCGCCCTCGGCACGCGCCTCGATGAACGCCTTTGCCGCGTCTTCCACGCGCTCGACCTTGCGAATACCGCGACCGCCGCCGCCCGCGCGCGCCTTGATGAGCACGGGGCAGCCGATGCGCTCGGCCTCGGCCGTCGCCTCCTCGGGGCTTTTGAGCAAATCGCAGCCCGGAACGATGGGCACGCCCGCCGCGGCAGCCGTTCGGCGTGCGGCGTCCTTGTCGCCCATGCTGTCGATGACCTCGGCCGAGGGACCAACAAACGCCAGACCGAACTTGTCGCAGTCGCGCACGAAGCTCGCCTTCTCGGAAAAGAAACCGTAGCCAGGATGGATCGCCTTAGCTCCCGACTTTACGGCACAGGTGAGCACGGCATCGTCGTTGAGGTAGCTCTCGGCAAGACGCGGGCCGCCGATGCAATACGCCTCGTCGGCAAGCTGCACGTGCAGCGCACCCGCATCGGCCGTGGAATAAACGGCAACGGTCTTGATGCCCATATCGCGGCACGCGCGGATAACACGGACCGCGACTTCGCCGCGGTTGGCGATGAGCACTTTGTCGAACATGAAGCCTTCCTTAACTTTCGTGCATGAGTGCAAAAGACATATCGGCGCGGCAGCAAACCTCACCGTTGACGCTCGCGGTACCCGTCGCAAAGCGGAACGGCCCGCGCGAACGTGTGATGGAGCACACCAGATCCACCGTGTCGCCCGGTCGCACCGGACGTTTAAAGCGCACCTTGTCCAGACTCGTATAGAACGGCGTCGCGCCGCGCGCCTCCTCATCGCCCATCAGCAGCACGCAACAGTTTTGGGCGAGCATCTCGCACTGAATCACGCCGGGGACCACCGGGTTTCCCGGAAAATGCCCCTGCAAAAAGTACTCGTCACCCGTAATCGTGATCTTGCCGTGGGCCTCGTCGCCCACCAGCTCGGCCTCGTCGAGCAAAAGCATCGGTTCGCGATGCGGCAACAGCTTCTTGAGCTCTTCTTTGTTCATGGACATCACCTATCCGATCCTCATAAGGCAACTGCCGAACTCCACGAGGTCGCCGTCGGCCACGCAGATCTCGAGCACCTCGCCGTCTGCCTCGGCCGTCACCTCGTTGAGAACCTTCATGGCCTCGATGATGCAGAGGGTCTCACCGGCCTTGACCTTGGAGCCCACGTGCACAAACGGCTCGTCGCCCGGCGCCGGGGCAGCATAGAAAACGCCGACCATGGGAGCAGTCACCTCGGTGCCCTTGGGCTCCGGCGCGGCGGAAGGTGCCTGCGCGGTGGGTTCCGGCGCGGCGGGCATAGCTGCGGGAGCCGCAACCGGAGCAGCCATGGCGCTCGGCATAGGCATGGGCACGGCAACCGGCTGCGCGGCACTCGCGCGCTCGAGTTCGACCGCGGTGCCATCGGGCTCCTCAACACGTACGCGCGTAAGGCCGCGGTCCTCCATAACATCGGCTATCTCGGCAAGTCTTTTGGAATCCATGCTCTAGCTCCTCGTATATCTACGCAGCGCGATGGCGGCGTTGTGCCCGCCAAAGCCCAGGTTGGTCGAAAGCGCCCAGGTAAGGTCGGCGCGAACCGCTCGATTAGGCGTGTAATCAAGATCGCAGGCGGGATCGGGCGTGCGGTAGTTAATGGTCGGAGGCACCACGCCCTGCTCGAGCGCCATGGCACAGGCCATGACCTCGATGGCACCCGTGGCACCGATCATGTGCCCGGTCATCGACTTGGTCGACGAGACATGTGCGGCGCGCGCCGCGTCCTCGCCGAGTGCACGCTTAATGCCCGCCGTCTCGGACGAATCGTTGAGCTTAGTCGAGGTGCCGTGAGCGTTGATGTAGAGGCCCTCGGAAGGCTTAACGTCGCCCTCGGCCACCGCCAGCGATATCGCGCGGGCAATGCCGGCAGCCTCGGGATCGGGGCTCGTGATGTGGTAGGCATCATCGGTGTTGCCATAGCCCACGACCTCGGCGTAAATGTGCGCACCGCGGGCCTGTGCGTGCTCCATACCCTCGAGCACGAGCACGCAGGCGCCCTCGCCCATCACAAAGCCGTCGCGGTCTGCATCGAACGGGCGGCAAGCCGTCGAAGGGTCAGGGTTGGTGGTCAACGCGCGGCAGGACGTAAAGCCCGCAACGGCATCGGGGATAATTGCGGCCTCGGCGCCGCCGGCCAGGATTGCATCGGCATAGCCGTGCTTGATGGCGCGAAACGCCTCGCCCACCGCATGGGCAGAAGTCGCGCAGGCGGTCACCACGGGCAGGGTCGGGCCCTTTGCCTTATGACGAATCGCGATGTTGCCCGAAGCCATGTTGGGAATCATCATCGCGATCATGTAGGGCGATGCGCGACGAGGCCCACGTTCGGCAATCGTATGGACGTTGTCGACGAGCGTCGTCATGCCGCCCACGCCCGAGCCCACGTAAACGCCCAGGCGCTCGCGATCGATGGCGCCTTCGGCATCAAAGCCCGCATCGTGCATGGCCTCGTCCGAAGCCGCCATCGCAAACTGAACGCAGGGATCGAGATGCTTGGCGTCACGCTTGCCAAAGTACTCGTTGCCGTCAAAACCCTTGACCTCGGCCGCCACCTTGACGGTAAACGCATCGGTATCGAAGTGCGTGATCGGGCCGATGCCGCACGTGCCGGCACACATGGCCGCCCAGGTGGCAAGCGCGGTGTTGCCGAGCGGCGATACGGCACCGATGCCGGTGATTGCAACTCTCTGTTCCATCTTGGTCTCCTCATTCAAGCCGTTCTTCGGCCCTGGTTTCTACATCGCCATTCCACCGTCAATGCGTACGACCTCGCCCGTAATGTAGGCAGCCGCATCACTCGCCAAAAAGCGCACCACGCCGGCCACTTCCTCGGGGCGCGCCATGCGCTTAAGGGGAATCTGCTCCTCGGTTGCCGCACGCACCTTCTCCGAGAGCTTTGCCGTCATGTCCGTCTCGACAAACCCGGGGGCGACCGCGTTAACCCTCACGCCGCGGGGCGCAAGCTCGCGCGCGACCGCCTTGGTAAGCCCTATCACACCCGCCTTGGAGGCAGCGTAGTTGGCCTGCCCGGCATTGCCCATCAGGCCCACGACCGAGCTCATGTTGATGACGCAACCGCCGCGCTGGCGCATAAAAGTCTTGGTGAGCGCACGCGTCGTGTTGAACGTGCCCTTGAGATTGACATCGAGCACGCGATCGAAGGCGTCATCGCCCATACGCATGAGCAGGCCATCGCGGGTGATGCCGGCGTTGTTGACAAGCGCCCAGATTGAGCCGAAGTCGCTCAGGACCGCCTCCACGCATGCGCTGACGGCATCGGGGTCGGCCACGTCGCATTGATATGCGCGCGCCGTGGCGCCAGCCGCCTCGCAGGCTTTGCACGTCTCGCGCGCCGCATCGACGCTGCCGGCATAGACGATGGCGACATCAAAGCCGTCCTCCGCCAGGCCCACGGCACAAGCGCGGCCGATACCACGCGAGCCGCCCGTGACCAGCGCCACGCGACGTGAGTCGTTGCGCTCGAGCGCACCGTTGTTCAAGTTGCCCATGTCATTCCTTTCGGGTTACAACCCTGTGGACCATGCGAGCTCGTCGGCAATAGCTGCGACCTGCTCGGCCGTTTCGCACGAATACACGCGAACGTCGCTCAGCGTACGCTTGACCAGGCCCGACAGCGTTTTACCAGGACCGACCTCAATAAACGTGTCGATGCCCTGATCTTGCAGAGCATGCAGCGTGTCGACCCAGCGAACGGCATGGCTCACCTGGTTGGCCAAGACATCCGATGCCGCTCGCGGGTCCGCCGGATAGGGCGCCGCCGTCATGTTTGCCATGACCGGAATCAGCAGCGGAGACGGCGCGTGGCCGTCTTGGATATACGTCGCCAGCCCCTCAGTCGCCTCGGCCATATAGGGGCTATGAAATGCACCCGACACCGCGACTTTCATAGCGCGGCCGCCAGCCTCTTTTACTAGGACGTCGAGCTCCTGCAGCGCCTCAGGCGCTCCGGCAACAACCGTCTGCTGCGGACTGTTGTAGTTGACTGGCCAGCAGTCCTCGCCGGCCTGTTTTGTCAGGCCCTCGACTTGCGCCGCATCGAGTTTGATGACGGCGCGCATGCCGCCGGGGTGACGCTCGGCCGCCGTGGCCATCAATGCCGCGCGCTCACACACGAGCTCAAAACCCGCTCGCGTATCGAATGCCCCCGCGAAGGTGAGCGCTGCGACCTCGCCCAGCGAGAATCCCGCACAGGCGGCAGGCACCACGCCGCGCTCGCGCAGGGCGACGGCGACAGCTGAGTCGTGCACGAACACGCAAGGCTGCGTGTTCTCGGTCTGCGAGAGCTCCTCCTTGGAGGCACTTCGGCACTGCTCACTGGTCCCCGGGCGCACCTCGTCGGCAATGGCGAACACCTCGGCGGCCGCCGGCGATGCCTCGATCAGGTCGACGCCCATCGCGGGGTGTTGGGCGCCCTGGCCGGCAAACAGAAACGCTACGCTACCCATGCGGACGCACCCTTCAGGACATGCTCGGCGCCATCGACCAGATCGTCGACGATTTCGCGCGCGCTCTGGCGTTCGTTGACCATGCCGGCAATCTGTCCGCACAAATACGAACCCTCTTCGTAATTTCCGTCCTTTGCGGCTTTACGAAGCGCGCCCGTGCCCATGGCCCCGAGCTCCTCGGGGCTTGCGCCCGCCGCCTCGTTCTTGGCATACGCGTTGGTGAAGGGGCTCTTGAGGGCGCGAACCGGATGTCCCGTCGAGCGACCGGTCGCACGCGTCGACGTATCGCCTGCCTTGAGCACCAGCTCTTTGTACTGTTCGGATACGGTGCACTCGTTTGCGACCAGAAAGCGTGTTCCCACCTGGACGCCGGCAGCGCCGAGCATAAAGGCGGCCGCCACACCACGGCCATCGGCGATGCCGCCGGCCGCCACCACGGGGATATCGACCGCATCGACAACCTGCGGCACCAATGCCATCGTCGAGGTCTCGCCAATATGGCCGCCCGATTCGGTGCCCTCGGCAACCACGGCAGTGGCTCCGCGACGCGCCACGAGACGCGCCAGCGCCACAGATGCAACAACCGGGATGACCTTGATGCCCGCCTCGTTCCAGGCCTTCATGTACTTGGTGGGATTTCCGGCGCCCGTCACGACGACCGGCACTCGCTCGTCAATAACGACCTGCGCGACCTCGTCGGCGAACGGGCTCATGAGCATGACGTTGACGCCAAAGGGCTTATCCGTCCTGGCGCGCAGCTCGTGAATCTGATCGCGCAGCCAGTTGGCGTCGGCGTTCATGGCCGCGATAATCCCTAAGCCGCCCGCCTCGGACACTGCGGACGCCAGCGAGGCGTCGGCAATCCAGGCCATACCGCCCTGGAACACGGGCTTTTCGATGCCGAGCAGATCGCAGAGAGGAGTCTTGAGCATCTCTACTTCTCCAATGCCGCCTCGACCGTATCGGCGAACTCGCCGACCGTCTTGGGGTTCTCCTCGGTATCGAGCTGGATGCCAAACTCGTCCTCGACGGCAACGAGGATCTCGACGGTGCCCAGGCTGTCGAGACCAATCTCCTCGAGCGTGGACTCGGGCTTCATCTCGACATCGTCAAGACCGGCGGTCTCGCGGATAACGTCGCAAACGCGCTCGAAAGTCTTCTGATCTGCCATGGTAGTTCTCCTTTGTTTGTGCCCTAGGGGCGTTTTTATTTCCTATGTGCGACTACTTCCAACGAAGCAGATAGCCACCTATATCCAGGCCGGCGCCAAATCCAACGAGGGCGATAGTGTCGCCCGCATTCAGTGCGTCGGTGCGTACCAGCCGGTCAAGCGCAAAGGGAATGCAGGCGCTCGAAATGTTGCCGGTCTCCCGCAGCGTTCGAACCACGCGCTTGTCTGGCACACCGAGGCGCTTGACTGCTTGACTCAGGATTCGCTCGTTAGCCTGATGGAATACAAAATGGTCGATGTCTTCGACCGAAATGCTCGCATCGCTCGCAAGCTTATGGACCGTGTCGCAGATGGCGTTGACGCCAAACTTGAACACGCGGCGGCCATTCATGGACAGCACGCTCTCGCTATCTGCGGAGGCCTTAAACGGCGAGGTGCCGACCAGACCGGGAACGCGCAACGTCTCGACGTCGGGCGCCGTCGAAAGCTCAACGGCAAGGGGGCTGACTCCCCCAGCCCCAATCACTGCGGCACCTGCCCCATCGCCAAAGAGCACGCAGGTGGCGCGGTCGGTCCAGTCGAGCGCGCGCGTCATCTGCTCGGCAGCAACGACAAGCACGCGCTCGGCACGGCCGCGGGCGATATAGCCCTCGGCGACATCGAGCGCAAATACGAAGCCGGCGCAGGCCGCCGAGACATCGAAGGCAGGGCACGTCGCGCCTAGTCGCTCAGCAACGGCACACGCCTCGGCGGGAACAAGGTGGTCACCCGTCGTCGTCGAGCAGACGATCAGATCCAGCTGGCTCGCGTCGATTCCGGACACCCGGAGTGCCCGCTCACTCGCCGCTACGGCAAGGTCGTCAAGTGACTCAGTGGTGCAGACGTGGCGGCTCTTGATACCGGTGCGGGTAAAAATCCACTCATCCGAGGTATCGAGGAACTCGGACAGCTCGTCATTGGAAACACTGCGCTCAGGAAGCGCCGAGCCTGTTCCAAGAATCGTGAAACCCATCACTAACCTCCTTTGAGTTGTTGACGTGTTTACATCGACCAAGAGAGGATAACGCATTTCAGTCGTTGTTGACGTGTTAACATTAAATTGTCCAAATGCGACAAAGGCTTCACATTGTGTCTGTCTCTCGACACCATTGCGTTATTCACTTATTCATTAAGGAGGTAGCAGCCGTTATGGATGCCAAATTTACGATCGTCGACGTAACCGGATCGACCAACGATGACCTGCTCGAAGCAGGTAAACAGGGAGCGCCGCACGGCACAGGACTTGCCGCCCGGGCCCAGACAGCAGGACGCGGCCGGCGCGGCCACAAGTGGGATTCAACCGCCGGCAACTTATTGCTTTCGATTGTCCTGCGTCCATGCGTTAATCCTGCAAAGTACTCTGGTCTTGCCGCCGTCAGCGGCCTAGCGGTGCTCGAAGCGCTCGAAAAGCAGGGTCTTGCAAACGAGATTGGCCTCAAATGGCCCAACGACTTGGTCGCTCGAGGGCGCAAGCTCGGCGGCATTCTGGTCGAGGCCGCACGCGATAACGAAGGCAGACCTTTCGCCGTCTGCGGCATTGGCGTCAATGTGAACTATGCGCCCTCGGAGGTTCCCGATGGCGGCCTGCCGGCAATCGGCCTCTCGGATCTCAACGAGAACGTTCCCACCGTCGATGTGCTGCTCAAGGAGGTCTATCACGCCATCGTAGACGCTGCGGACGCGTGGGCGGATCTGCTCAACGCCATGGAAGAAAACGCCGGACCGCTCGCGCCCATCCACGGCGAATATGTCACTCACCTCAATTGGATTGGGGAGCACGTTATCGCCCGCTCCCCCGCAGGAGACGAGCTGGCGCGAGGCATCTTTAAAACCGTCGATGCCTTTGGTCGCGCGTGTATCGAAACGGAAGACGGCTTGCGATCCTTCCATTTTGAAGAGGCATCGCTGCGCCCCTTGAGCGAATAGGGCGCCCCAGCCACCTACTCGGCAGCATTACCCGGCAGTCCAAACCATCATTCAAAACAAAAGAGCCCCGCTACCAAAATGGCAGCGGGGCTCTGTAAGCTATGAGCGATATCGCTTAGAGCTTGATGTCGATGTCGACGCCAGCGGGGAGGTCGAGACGCATGAGCGAATCAACGGTGCCCGAGGTGGGGTCGAGGATGTCGATGAGGCGCTTGTGGGTGCGCATCTCGAACTGCTCACGGGAGTCCTTGTTCACGTGCGGCGAGCGGATAACCGTGTACAGGTTGCGCTCGGTGGGCAGGGGGACAGGACCGGAAACGCGAGCGCCCGTCTTCTGAGCGGTCTCGACGATGAGCTTCGCGGACTGATCGACGACCTCGTGATCATAGCCCTTGAGGCGAATGCGGATCTTCTGGGTAGCCAACTTAAACCTCCAAAGAGTGCGAGAGATGTTCTCGCAGATTACGTAACAGGGAGCTCGAACTTAGGCGTTCTTGCTCATGACCTCGTCCACGATGGACTTGGGCGCGGGCTCATAAGAGTCGAACTGCATCGTGTAGGATGCACGGCCCTGGGTCTGGGAGCGAAGGTCGGTAGCGTAACCGAACATCTCGCCCAGCGGCACCTTGGCACGGATGAGCTTGCTGTTCTTGCGATCCTCCATGCCCTCGATCTTGCCGCGGCGACCGGAGAGGTTGCCCATAACGTCGCCCATGTACTGCTCGGGGGTCTCGACCTCGACAGCCATGATCGGCTCGAGCAGCTGCGGATCGGACTTCTTGAGGGCGTCCTTGATAGCCATGGAACCGGCGATCTTGAAGGCGGCCTCGGAGGAGTCGACCTCGTGGTAAGAACCGTCGAACAGGGTGACCTTAACGTCGAGGACCGGGAAGCCGGCGATAACACCGGTGTTCAGGGCCTCCTGGATGCCCTTGTCGATGGACGGGATGTACTCCTTGGGCACGACGCCGCCGACGATAGCGTTGACGAACTCGTAGCCGAAGCCCTCCTCCATCTTCTCGAGCTTGATGACGGCGTGGCCATACTGACCGCGACCACCGGACTGACGGACGAACTTGCCCTCAGCCTTCTCGACGTCGTGACCAGCGGTCTCGCGGTAGGCAACCTGGGGCTTACCAACGTTAGCGTCAACCTTGAACTCGCGGAGCAGACGGTCGACGATGATCTCGAGGTGCAGCTCGCCCATGCCGGCGATGATGGTCTGGCCGGTCTCGTGGTTGGTGGACACCTGGAAGGTCGGGTCCTCCTCGGCGAGCTTGGTCAGAGCCAGAGACATCTTGTCCTGCTCGGCCTTGGTCTTGGGCTCGATGGCAACGTCGATAACGGGCTTGGCGAACTCGATCTTCTCGAGGACGATCTCCTTGCCCTCGGCGCACAGGGTGTCACCAGTGGTGGAGTTCTTGAAGCCGACGCAAGCGACGATGTCGCCGGCGGCAGCGTCGTCACGGTCGATACGCTCGGCGGCGTTCATCTCGAGGATGCGGCCGAGGCGCTCACGCTGACCGTTGGAAGCGTTGATCACGTAGGAGCCGGACTCGGCACGGCCGGAGTAAACGCGGACGTAGGTGAGCTTACCGACGAACGGGTCGGTCATGATCTTGAAGACCAGGCCGGAGAAGGGCTCGTCGAAGGAAGGATGACGCTCGATCTCCTCGCCGGTGTCCGGATCGGTACCGGTGACGGCCTCGACGTCGAGCGGGCTGGGCAGGTAGTCGACGACAGCGTCGAGCAGCTCCTGGACGCCCTTGTTCTTGTAGGCGGAGCCCACGAAGACGAGGTTGAGCTCGTTGGCCAGAACGCCCTTGCGCAGAGCAGCCTTGAGCTCCTCGACGGTGAAGTCCTCCTCCATGAGGATCTTCTCCATGAGCTCGTCGTCAAAGCTGGCAGCAGCGTCGAGGAGCTCCTCGCGCTTGGTGGCAGCGATGTCGGCGAACTCAGCCGGGATCTCGTCCATCGGCTCGGGGTAGGTCATGCCCTTGTCGTCGGCCTTGAAGTCCCATGCGGTCATGGTGACGAGGTCGATGACGCCCCAGAAGTTGTCCTCGGCGCCCATCGGGACCTGAGCGGCCACGGCGTTAGCGTCGAGACGATCCTTCATGGTCTCGATAGCGTTGAAGAAGTCAGCGCCCACGCGGTCATACTTGTTGATGAAGGCGATACGGGGGACGTTGAAGGTAGAAGCCTGACGCCAAACGGTCTCAGACTGGGGCTGAACGCCGGCAACGGCGTCGAAGACGGCGACAGCGCCATCGAGGACGCGCAGGCAGCGCTCGACCTCGGCGGTAAAGTCAACGTGGCCCGGGGTGTCGATGATCTGGATGCGGTAGTCCTTACCGTCCTTGTTCCAGAAGCACGTGGTAGCAGCGGAGGTAATGGTTACGCCGCGCTCCTGCTCCTGAACCATCCAGTCCATGGTGGCAGCGCCCTCATGGACCTCACCGATCTTGTGGGTCTTACCGGTGTAGTAAAGAATACGCTCGGTCGTGGTGGTCTTACCGGCATCGATGTGAGCCATGATGCCGATGTTACGGGTATCGGAAAGCTTGTACTTAGGCTTAGCCATGTTAGTTCCTTACCTTAACTTACCAACGATAGTGAGAGAACGCGCGGTTGGCCTCGGCCATCTTGAAGACGTCCTCACGCTTCTTGACGGAAGCGCCCAGGCCGTTGGAGGCGTCGAGGATCTCGTTGGCGAGACGCTCGGCCATGGTCTTCTCCTTGCGAGCGCGGGAGAAGTTGACGATCCAGCGGATACCCAGAGCGGTGGAACGACGGGAGTTGACCTCCATCGGGACCTGATAGGTAGCGCCACCGACACGCTTGGGCTTGACCTCGAGCGTAGGCTTGACGTTGTCCATAGCCTTCTTGAAGGTGGCGAGAGCGTCGCCACCCTCGGACTTCTCGGCAACGATCTCGAAAGCGGTGTAAACGATGCGCTCAGCGGTGGCCTTCTTGCCATCAAGAAGGACCTTGTTGATGAGCTGAGTCACCAGGCGGTTGTTGTAAACGGCGTCAGGCTGAACCTCACGACGATTAGCTGCTGCACGACGCGGCATGTGAAATCTCCTTAAGTGTCTACCGTGCGGCGCTTAGGCGGCACACGGCGAAAGTATCAAAACGTTATCTGGCTTATTTAGCCTTGGGGCGCTTAGCACCGTACTTGGAACGGGCCTGCATACGGTTCTGGACCGGAGCAGCGTCGTAGGCGCCACGGATGACGTGATAACGGACACCAGGGAGGTCACGGACACGACCGCCGCGGACGAGCACGATGGAGTGCTCCTGCAGGTTGTGGCCCTCACCCGGGATGTAAGCAGTAACTTCGATGCCGTTGACGAGGCGAACACGGGCAACCTTACGAAGAGCCGAGTTCGGCTTCTTGGGGCTCGTGGTGAAGACGCGGGTGCACACGCCGCGCTTCTGGGAGTTGTGCTGCAGAGCAGCGTTCTTGGACTTCTTGGGCACGGAACGACGGCCCTGGCGAACCAGCTGGTTAATAGTAGGCAAAGCGTACTCCTTCTCGAATGATTCCAGCTTTCTGTAAAGTGCAACGGCTTGAATCGAGGGGTCAGCATCCCCCTACGAAACACGCAGTTCGATAGGATACGTGCCGTTAGCTGTGCCGTCAACAGACCACGCCGCCGGGCGTATCCCAAAATTGGCACATTTCCGCAAAGCCTACACAAAAGGAATCCCCTCCTGTGCGCGCGGGGGGGGATTCCCGGGCCGGGCGGCACAGGGGTTAAGTTTGCTGCTCTACAGTCCTGGCTCGCACGGAGGCCACATTAAGTGGCCTCCGGCTCGTGCGGAACTCGCGACAAACTTAACCCCTGTGCCGCCCGGCCCGGGAATCCGACGTGCTCGTTGGGGCAACGTTACCTGCCAAAAAGGGACAGGTTTATTTTGGTCGATTTTATCTGGGGAAACGTCGCACTCCAGCGATGATCTGCTCTCATCTGTCGCGTGGATATCGGCGGCGTTTCCATTTAACGCAAAAGAGGCCGCTTCCCCTAGTAGGAAGCGGCCCCAAATCTTACGAATAGATGATAGTAAAGGGTAGTTCTGTTTCGGTCTCTCCTGTTGACGTGCACCTCGTGCCCTCAAGCGTTACTGAGACCACTTGGTCGACATCGATCAACTTCGTTGGCACCCAGATGTTCTCTCCGCTATTGCGCGCATAAGAAAAATATAAGTTGAACACCCCTGCGTCGTCATCTTCGATAATCTGCTCCGATCCATCCTTGTAGCTGACGGTCAGCTTATTATCAACCGCTTCATAGCCCAAATCATCGATGTGCGTCTGGATGGAAAACGGGCTAATCTCAAGAGGCGAGTCACCGGAGCGGAGTTCCTTTGTATCGACGTACGCTCCAACGCTAAACTCGGGCGTCGATGCCTCGAACGGCTTCGCATCCTCGCCTTCGCCCTCGGTCCACGAGATATTCCAGGTGACCGCATGTTGAAAACCTCGCTCGCGATCCATAGAAGCAAAGTACATCGTGCCATTAATGACCGTGTCGCTTGATGTGTCCTTATCAATTGTGCAGCGTGTGTCAGCCCATTCCTCGCCGAAGTTCATGCTGGGCGTGCCGATGCCTTGTTCTTCTTCACCATAGAGAACAAGTTCGCCAGTCTCTGCTGCCGGCTTGTAGTAGTTAACACCATTTGGATTGGACAACGTAAACGTCACGGCACCGCAACCGTTTTTATCGATAGCCATATCATGAATGTCGAGTGTATAGCCGTTGCCCTCGACGGACAGATTAACCTCCTGGACTGCACCCTCCAGGCTTTGGGGCGCGATGCCATCACCAAACTCTCTGGTGTAGGTGTATTTAGTCCCCGATGAGCCGCCGTTGGTCCAGGTGATGGAATCCCCGTTGCCGTGGTTTCCCCAGGCTGAGGCAAAATATCTGGAATTGACAACGGCGTAGGCGACTCCTCCAGTCGCCAAAACTCCGGCAAGACATCCGATTACGGCAACATACAGTGGCTTCGCGTGACCCTTTCGGCGAAGCGGCTCACCAGCAGCGGCATAAAGAACACGGTCAGCAAGATCGCTATCGGCTTGGACGGACTCGAAGGCCTGCTTGATTTGATTGGATTTCACGGTCGCCCTCCTCTAGGATGAATTTGAGCTTCGATCGACCGCGAGCTAAACGCGTTCGAACGGTAGCGGCTGGCACATGCAGTAACTCGGCAATCTCTGAGGTCGAAAAGCCCAGATAGTAATAGAGCACGATGGGAACACGGAATCGCTCCGGAAGTCGCATAACGTCTGACAGGACCGCCTTGGTCTCATCCTGCGCCGCCGAAAGCGAATCGGCCAGGTTCTCAATATCCTCCACACGCCTCCATGGCTTTCGAAATAGCGATTTACATTCATTGATCGTGACCCGGATAAGCCATCGGCGAAGATGTTCCCGACTTTCAAAATGTCCATCGCTTTTAAGCAGCTTAAGAAAGACATCCTGGGCAACATCGTCGGCATCGGCACGATCGCGCAGGTACGTCAATGCGATTCGAAACACGACATCCCGGTGATCTTCGACCGCCTGTCTAAATGCTTGTTCTTCCATAATCACCTCCCGGTGACGTTAATGATTCTTGATGAGGTCCTCACCATAGATACGCTTTGACCGAACGGAATGTTTCAAATTCAAGCAGGAAAAACCTACCAAAAATTAATCAGTCCCTTTTTGGCAAAAGGAATCACCTTCTGTGCGCGGGGCAGATTCCCGGAACGGGCCGCCCGCTGTTTAAGTTTGCTGCTCTACAGTCCTGCGCAAGACGGAAAGCACATTAAGTGCTTTC
>UQRX01000038.1:0-19069 GCA_900543595.1 uncultured Collinsella sp.
ACGGCTCCGTCCGGCTCGGCGCACGAGGGCAACCTGCCGCTCGTCGATGGCGCCGGCGAGGACCCGGCCGCCACGGTGGCCATGCCTGCCATGCCGCAGGAGTAGGTTCGCTCGCTTATCACCATCATGTACCTGCGCTTTTACCGTACGCAGATGAGCGCGACGGCAAGTGTTGCGCTGCGGGTATAATGGACAGCATTCAAACGGTGGGCATCGAGGTGCCCGCAGGAGAGGAATGATCATGGGAAAGACTTTCAGCTTTGTCTCCGGTGCGCTTTTTGGTGCTGCCGCCGGCGCAATCATCGGCGTTGCTCTGGCCCCGCGCTCGGGTGCCGAGACCCGCGCCATGGCCGCCGATATCGCCAACGATGCCTGGGACAACATGCGTGACACCTACGAGCACAGTGCCGAGGAGGCCCGTGCCGCGGTCAACGACTTTGGTCCGATGGTCGACGCCAAGACCGATGACCTGCGCGCCAAGGTCGACCTGGCCCGCGAGCGCATGGACCAGCTTCGCGAGCAGCTCAACGACGCCATCTCGGGCGGCAACGTGACGCCCGCTGCCGACGTCGTGGTCGAGAACGTCACCGAGGCCGGCACCGAGGCCACGGAGCCCTCGACCGAGGCATAATGCGCGCAGGGGATTTTGTCGGCGTCAAGGTTTATCGTAAGCCCGCCGAAGACAAGCGCACCAAAAAGGACGGCACGCCGCGCAGCCCCAAAAAGCTCGGCAAGATTCACTTTCCCGTCTTTACCCCGGGCGGCACGCGCGTGGTGGGCTTTATGGTCCGCCAGTCCGATATCGCGGGCATGATCGAGCGCCCCGACCGCTTTGTGGCGCTCGATGCCATCGGCGTCTATGAGGGCGCTGTCGCGGTCGACGACGTCAAGGGCACCTACGATGCCGCCGCGGCCAAGCGCCTCGATATCAACCTGGACGATTGCATCATCTGGGTTGGCATGGACGTGCGCACGGAATCGGGCGATGTCGTGGGTTACTGCTCGGACGTTGAGTTCAAGCCGCGTTCGGGCATTGTGCAGACGTTCTATGTGACCGCCAGCGCCGCATCGAGCATGTTGGTGGGCGACACGCAGGTGCCGCCGACGATGCTGCGCGGCTACGAGAACGGCGCGATGATTGTCTCGGACGAGGTCAAGTCGCTCGGGTATTCGGGCGGCGCGGCCGCCAAGGCTGCCGAGGCCAGTGTCCTGGTGGGCGATAAGGTCAAGAAGGGCGCCAAGGTGCTCGATGACAAGGGATCGGTCGCCGTGGACAAGGGCAGCCGCGCACTGGGCAAGCAGCTCGGCAAGACGCGCGGTATGTTCAAGGCCTTTAAGGACGAATATCAAAAGGCGAGCGGGGGCTCGTCAAAAGCTAGCAAATAGCGACGTACCAAATGATGGGAGGCGAGCCGGAGACATGTTGCTCCGGCTCGCTGTGTTTATGGGGGAGGGCACATGCGCCAAAACGGATCTAACTTAAACGGGCCCTCGGGTGCGCGTCCGACGACGCGCCGCGACCTGGGGCAGCTGCCCAGCGGTCAGCGTCGACGTCGCCGTAAGCCCGGCGCGATGTACCTCAACCATAGCCGTGGGTTTAGCGATCGCAGCGCGCGCATCGGCAACGGGCGCTCGCCGCGCCGACCGTCCCGCCTGCCCTATGCGCTCATCGCCGTGGGTTGCGCGCTCGTGCTGTTTATCGCTGCCGTCGTGGGCTACGTCAACCGCAGCGTGGATGTGGAACTCAACGGGCAAAAGACCGCGGTGCGCGTGGGCTCTACGTTGCAGAATCTTATCGACGATCAAAGCCTGACCGAAACGTACGACGCCGGCGATCTGCTGGCCGTCGACGACGGCGTGCTCAAGCGCCATGGCGGCGAAAAGCTGTCGGTGAAGGTCGACGGCAAGCGCGTGAAGCAAGGCAAATGGGACAGTCGCGAGCTTACGGGTGGCGAGAAGGTAACGGTCAAGGACGGCCGCAACGTGTACGAAAAGCACGAGGTCCAAGCCACGACTATCGAGCCAAAGCTTAAGGTCGAGGGCACGGGTGCCATTGAGTATGTCAAAACCTGGGGCGTTCAGGGCCGCTCCGAGGTATGGGTCGGCGAGCAGTCGGGCAAGACGCAGGACCGCGGCGAGGTCGTGCCCGCCACCGACTGCGTAGTCGAGTGCGCAAGCGTAGCGCCCAAGGGCAACGAAAAGTACGTGGCCCTGACATTTGACGAGGGTCCGAGCGGCGCGACCAAGCAGATCCTGCAGGTGCTCAAGGAAAAGGGCGTCACGGCGACGTTCTTCCTTTCGGGCGATGCCGCGGAAGCCTCGCCCGCTACTGCCAAAGCGATTGCCGATGCCGGGTGCGAGATCGGCTCCAACAGCTACAGCGATGATTCGCTCAAGGGCGAGGATCGCGAGACGGTACGCAAGCAGATCACGAAGGGCACCGAGGCGATTAAGTCGGCGACCGGCGTCGAGACGATGTTGCTGCGTGCCCCCTACGCCGCGTTTGACGAGCAAAACTGGATCGACTCGATGGACCTGGTGTCCGCCGTGGTTTCGTGGAATATCGATTCAGGCGACTGGCTGCTCAACGGCGCCGACGAGCAAGTGTCGACCGTGCTCGACTCGATGACGCCGGGCAATATCGTGCTGCTCACCGATAGCGATGAATGTGCCGAGCAGACGCTCGAGGCGCTGCCGCAGATTATCGATGGCCTTGTCGCCGACGGCTACAAAATCGTGACGCTCAGCGACCTGGTCAAGACGGACACGGCGTTGAGCAAAAAGCTCACCTCGCTCACCAAGGTTTCCATGCCCAAAAACGCCGTGTTCCCCCAACTCCCCGAGGACGACGACACCACAGAGTAGTCATTGGGGACGTGCTTAAACGACTGGTCGTTTAGGACGGTCTTAATCGCTTTGTCCCACCGTGCTCATCCGGCTCTATGTCACGGATACGTCAGCGTTTGGTATGCCTGCGATGTGCAGCGCATAAATTCGGTGCCGCAGTGCGATGCTGATGCTATAGTTACTGCGGTTAATGAGGGTCAAGAGAAAGGTTACAGGTGAAATCCAAACCTCGACCATACAGTCGATGACCCCATGCAGGTGCTTTCTGCGCGTGCACGGGGTGTGAGCGCCGAGCGGCGTGCCGCCCGCGCATGCGTATACATATCTAAAAGTCCACGGATTGCGCGCCGGCACGGTCACGCGGTCCGCAGGAATAATGATGGGGAGCACCATTGAATTATCTGAGTGAGATGCTCAAATTGCCGGTCTTGGACGTCGACGGCGAAAAGCTCGGCGTCGTTAACGATTTTGGCATTGCAACCGGCGAAGTTTTTCCGCACGTGACGTCGCTCGCGTTCCGTGGTCCCGGCAAGACGCCGTTTATGATCAGCTGGCGCAAATGGGTCGACCGTATCGACGAGACGGGTGTACACCTTAAGACGTCGGCCACCGAAATCCGTTTTTCGTACCTGCAGCCAACCGAGCTGTTGCTGGCGCGTGACGTTCTCAATAAGCAGATCGTCGACACGCAGGGCATGAAGGTCGTGCGCGTCAACGACATCAAGTTTTCCATGTCGGGCGAAAATCAGCTGCGCCTGCTGGGTGCCGAAGTTGGCGCCCGCGGTCTGCTGCGCGCGATCAGCCCCACACTTGAGCATGTCGTCGAGGGCTTTATGAAGCACCTTGGCAAGCCGCTCAGCGAGGACATTATCGCCTGGTCTTACATGGACCTGCTCGATCGCTCGACTAAGAACATCCAGCTCTCGGTGTCGCACAAGACGCTTGGCGAGCTGCACCCTGCTGACATTGCCGACATCATCGAGCAGCTCGACCCGCGCCTGCGCGCGCAGGTGTTCGCGCAGCTCGACACCGCCCAGGCCGCCGAGGCCATCTCGGAGTTCGATGACGACGAGCTCATGACCGAGATGCTCGAGGGCCTGTCCGATACGGACGCATCGTCGATGCTGGCCATGATGGACCCGGACGACGCCGCCGACCTGATCGACGAGCTCGATTATGAGAAGGCCGAGAAGCTCCTGCGCCTGATGGGCGTCAAGGAGGAGAAGGCGATTCGTAACCTGCTGGGCTATGAGGACAACACTGCCGGCCGCATCATGACCTCGGAGTTTGTCTCCCTGCCCGCCACGGCGACGGTCGGCGATGCCATCGAGGCGATTCGCAAACTCGACGAGGACTTTGAGAGCGTCTATTACGTCTATACCGAGGATCCGAGCGGCATGCTGACGGGCGTGCTCTCGCTGCGCACGCTGATCGTGGCCGACCGCGACGCCACGCTGGGCCAGCTCGCCTATCGCGACCTGGTCTACGTGTCGCCCGACGAGGACCAGGAAGACGTGACGGACGAGATGACCAAGTACGACCTGGTTGCCATCCCTGTCTGCGACGAGAACCGTCATATCCTGGGTATCGTGACCTTCGACGACGCCATGGACGTTATCGCCGAGGAGCATCAGGAGGACCTGCAGATTGCCGGTGTCGGCTCGGGCGATAGCGCGTCGGACGACTCGACGAACGTGCTCAGCTGGTTCGTGCATCGTCAGTACTGGGTCGTCGTGTGGGGCATCGCCTCGTGTATTATGGCGACGGTGCTGGGAACGGCGCTGGGCTCCGCGCATCTGGTGGTGTTCCCCATGTGCGCCATGCCGCTCGTGCTGCTGGCGGCTTCGCGCATGGTGTCGTTCGTCAAGAACTACTTCTTGGAGTACGACGGTCACGACGACGAGCCCAAACCGTACCTGGGATTCTTCTTCCAGAGCACGGGTATGGGCCTGATCCTTTCGCTCGTGACCTATCTGTGTGCGCAGCTGGTGCGCACTGCTGCGTTCCTCGATGCCCCTATGTTTGAGGAGCAGCTCTTTACCGGCTGCTTTAACATCGCGGCCATCATCTGCCTGGTGGGCAACATGAGCGCCGTGATTTACCTGATGGTGCTGTTCTGGCGTGACGAGCACGACCTCAATACGTCGGGCACCGCCATGAACGTCATTGCCGTCATGATCTCGTGTGTGGCGTACTGTGCTGCTGCGGTGCTGCTCACCATGTCGGTCATGGGGTAGGTGGTCGTGTGCAAAATACGAAGCAAAAGCCGAGCACCAAGCAAAAGTTGACCATCGCGGCCATCTTTGGCGCTATGGGTCCCGGTCTGCTGGCGGCGCTTTCGGGCAATGACGCCGGCGGCATCGCCACGTATTCCAGCGCGGGCGCCAGCTATGGCTATAAGATGCTCTGGATGCTTCCCGTCATGACCGTGCTGCTTATCGTGACGCAGGAGACCGCGGCGCGCTGCGGATGTGTCACGGGTAAGGGCCTGGCGTCGCTCATTCGCGAGCGCTTTGGCGTTCGCAAGAGCGTGCTGGCCATGGCGGCACTGTTGATCGCCAACACGGCGGTGACCATCTCGGAGTTCGCGGGTATCGCGAGCGGCCTTGCTCTGTTTGGCGTTCCGGCGAGCATCTCGGTGCCGCTCGTGGCGCTGCTGGTGTGGATGCTTACCATGTCGGGCAGTTTCCAGCGCATCGAGAAGATTCTGCTGCTGGTAAGCTGCGTGTTCGTGACCTACATCGTCGCTGCGTTTATGGCCGGCCCCAACTGGGGCGAGGTCGCGGTCGACTTGGTCGTCCCCAATATTCAGAACGATCCCAGCTACGTGTCGCTCGTGGTCGCAACGATCGGTACCACCATCGCACCGTGGATGATCTTCTTGGCTCAGAACAACGTGGTCGATAAGAATGCGGGCGAGGACGACATCGTGCTGCAGCGTATTGATACCGTGAGCGGCTCGATCGCTGCTGATATCATTGCGGGCTTCATTATCATCACGACCGGTACGGTGCTGTTCCCGGCGGGTATTCAGATTAGCGATGCCGCCGATGCCGCCCGCGCGCTGGAGCCCATCGCGGGCCAGTGGTCCACGGTGCTGTTTGCCTCGGGCCTGGTCGCAGCGAGCTTTTTGGCTGCCTGCGTGCTGCCGGGCGTTACGTCGAGTGCCATCTGCGAGGCTTTTGGTTGGGAGCGCGGCGCCGATCGCAGCTGGGACGAGGCCCCGGTTTACCGCGGCATCATTACGGCCATCATCGGCATTTCTGCTGTGTTGGTGCTCATGCCTGGCGTCGATTTGTTCCAGATTATGATGACCTCGCAGGTCATCAACGGCGTGCTGCTGCCCGTAGTCTTGGTATTCCAGGTGGTTATCGCGGCGGATCGCCACATTATGGGCGCCAACCGCAACGGCCGCGTATGGAACGTGCTCACGTGGGCGACTATCGGCGTGATTACGGTGTTGACGGTCGTCATGTTTGTCCTACAGGCGATGGGCTACAGCGCTTAGCGCCCACTTTTGCCTCCGAACAGGCTGCAGCGATGGGTTGCGGCCTGTTTTTTGTCTGCTATAGGGTGCTAGCTATATACCGATGTGCAGCTATAAAGCCGCCTCTGGGGTGAATTAACAGCCCAGAGGCGGCTTTATAAGTCGCGGAAGTGGTCCCAAGTGCCGGATTGTAAGCAGATTTGGCTGTGCGTTACTTGTCGGTGCCCAGCTTGTGTGGCTTGTAGGCGAGGGCACTGACGAGCGCATCGGCGGCGGACTTGACGGCTGCCGGCTGCGGATCGTTGACGTGGTCCTCGGGGTGCACGGGCAGGTCTTTCTTGACTGCATCGTGGATCAGGTTGAGGTACTCGGTTACGCCGGTGGTCGACAGGTGCGTGCCGTCGCCGTCGAACAGGTCGTTGCGGTTGGTGCTGTACCCGTACCAGTCGATAACGCGTACATTCTTGTAGCGCGTTGCGGCGTTGGCGATGGCCTGGTTCGTGGACCCGACCCACGGCTGCGGGCTACGCGTGTTTACAAACACGACAATACGCTGCTCGCCGGCGTCGGCCATGATTGCGTCGACCTGGGCGTCCGTTACCAAACCGTTGGTGCCCAGGGCAAAGACCACGATCTTGCCGGCAAGGTTCTGCTGGATATAGCCCTCAAATGTCGCGCGGCCCGCATCAAACTGGCGGCCCTTTTCGGCATCGATATGGCTGTGCGGGAACACGCCGTCAAAGGAATCAACGGCGCGCAGCGACACGGAGTCACCGATCATCAACAGGTCGTAGGAGCCATCGGGGAAGCCGTCGCTGTCCCTGTCGGTGTCGTCGGCCGCCTGCTGGTCGGTGGGCGCGGTGTTTTTGGCTTCCTTGTTCAGAACTTCGGCGCCCTCGCCGCTCAGCGCAGACGTCTCGGGCACAAAAATCAGGCCGCCCAGCGCAACGACTAACACGACGGCGCAGGCTGCGCAGACAGGGACGTGCGCGCGCACCCAGTTGGCGGGCGTGGTGGTGCCATCGCGGAATTCGGCGACGGTGCGGCCGAAGGCGCCCTTCCTAAACGGCGTTTCGATAAAGCGATAGGAGCACTCGGCTACGGCGGCCACCAGCAGCACCTGCAAAATGTACTGCCACCAGGGCGTATCGTTGATGTTGGCGACCGGGTTCATGAGCAGCAGCAGCGGATAGTGCCACAGGTAGATGCTGTACGAGCGCTTGCCAACCCACACGAGCGGCTCGGCGGACAGCGCGCGGGCAACCATTCCCTGGGGCTGCACACAGGCCGCGATGACCATGAGCGTGAGGGTGGAGCATAACAGCGTGCCGCCGCGATACTGGAACGCGGTGTAGCCGTTGGTGAGCGCGACCATGGCGGCAAGGCCAACCAGGCCCACGACGCCCAACACATCGATGGATGCGGGCGAGGACCAAAAGCGCACGAGGGCGCTCGGCTGTGCCGGGGCAGTCTCGGCTGATTCGTCGGCCTTCTCGCCAGGTTTGCCCACGGCGTTCTTGCCGTGCTTGGCGGCGCCAGCCAGGCGATTGAGCCCCAAACGATGAGCGAGACGCACCGGCGCCAGGTCGCGATCGGGGATAAAGGCCATCCAGGCACCCAGTAGCAGCGAGAACACGCGGGTGTCGGTGCCGTAGTACACGCGGCTGGGGTCGGCGGCAGGGTTGTAAAGCACCATCATGGCGAGGGCAGATACCGCGGCAAGGCCCAGAACCACGCGGCGCGTGTTGGGCTTGCTCACATGCATGGATACCATGGCAAACAGCAGTGGCGGCCAAATCAGGTAGAACTGTTCCTCGATGGCAAGTGACCAAAAGTGCGTGAGCGGCGAGGGGTCGCCCAGAGCATTGAAGTACGAGACGTTTTGGGCAATCTGCCACCAGTTGTTGAAGAACAGCAGCGACGGCAGGATGTCGGGGCGCATCTTGGTGAGCATCACGTGGTTAAAGATGGTGCACAGCGCGCAGGTCACGAACACTACCGTTACCACGGCGGGGACCAGGCGACGGATGCGGCGAATCCAGAAGCTCTTAAGATCGATGCGGCCGGTCTTAGCGACTTCGTTGAGCAGCAGGCGCGTGATCAGATAGCCCGAAAGCACAAAGAAGATCGTGACGCCGAGCAGGCCGCCCTGAGCCCACGTGAGGTTGAGGTGATAGAGCACCACCGCGACGACGGCGAGCGTACGCAGACCGTCGAGCGCAGGAATGTAGCGGGACTTGGGGCGAGCGGGTGCCTGTTCTTTTGCGGCGCTGTTGGTGCGGGCGTCCTTGTTGGTGGGCGTTCGATGCGGGACCGGGCCGCGTCGCGACTCGCCGGTGCGGCGGTCGGCGCGCGGGCGTTCGTGCGGCGCCTGGTTATCGGGCGCGCGGCGCGGGCCGCGCGGGCTCGATTGTGGGAATTGTTCCATAAAACATCATCCAATGACGAGAATAATCAGCACATATTCATTGTAGCTGCCTGCTCCTGTGAATGCTTGCTGCTAGCGCAAGCTCAAGCGTGCGTTCACATCAAAGTGAACTAAAGTTATAGAGGTGCGAGAGGGCACGATTGACGGCCGACGGTGGGCATAAGGCCCGCAGATGAGGAGGTTTCCATGGCAGATCGCGGCATCGTTGCGGTGTTCGGCAGCATGAACATGGACCTTTCGGTGGCGTGCGAGCGCATGCCGCGCGCGGGCGAGACCGTCGGTGGCAGTGGTTTTATCACCAACGCCGGTGGCAAGGGCGCTAACCAGGCCGTCGCCGCCGCGCGCATGGGTGCGCGCACGTGCATGATTGGCGCGGTCGGGTGCGATGCGTTTGGCGATGCGCTCGTGGCGGGGCTTCAGGATGCCGGCGTGGGCGTTGAGTTTGTGGCGCGTCGCGATGACGTGGAGACCGGTACCGCGACTATCATTCGCTGCGAGAGCGACAACCGCATCGTGCTGTCGCCGGGCGCCAACCACGCGCTTGCGGGCGAGGATGTGGCCTGCGCCCTGCGTTGTCTGGTGGCCGATGAGCTCGACGGCGACGCCAGCGATATTGCCCCGGCTGCCGGAAGCGTCTTTATCGCCCAGGGCGAATGTGACCTTGCAGCGACTGCCGAGGCGCTTGTTTGCGCTCACGAGCTGGGGTTCTATACGGTCTTTAATCCAGCGCCTGCCTGCGAGTTGCCTGTGGAGGCCTGGCCTGCGGTCGACCTGGTCTGTCCCAACGAGACTGAGTGCCAGGTGCTGACGGGCATCTTGCCCGCAGATGATGAGAGCTGCGTCGCGGCGCTCAATGCCCTGCTCGCCAAGGGTGCCGGGGCTGCGGTCATCACGTTGGGCGGCGCCGGGTCGGTTACGCTCGGCGATGACGGCGAGCCGCTGCGTATGCCGGCACTTTCGAGCACGGTAGTCGATACC
This sequence comes from uncultured Collinsella sp., assembly GCA_900543595.1. Lineage (GTDB taxonomy): Bacteria > Actinomycetota > Coriobacteriia > Coriobacteriales > Coriobacteriaceae > Collinsella. Next base: position 9,741 of record UQRX01000038.1, read on the forward strand.
ACAGCCGCCGGCGATACGTTTATCGGCGCGCTTGCCGCGGCTCGTCTGGAGGGGCTGCCGCTCTTTGAGTGCATGGCCGCGGGTGCTCGCGCCTCGGCGGTGACGGTGTCGCGCCTGGGCGCTCAGCAGTCGATTCCCACGCGCGCCGAAGTTGAACATTGGTTTGGTTAAACGATAAAGACGGAGAAGCGGAGTAGAACAATGGCAATCAAGAAGCTGATCCTTGATCTGGATATGGGCGTGGACGATGCGATGGCGCTTGCCTATGCCATCGCGAGCCCCGAGGTGGAGCTCGTGGGCATCACCACGTGCTTTGGCAACGTGCGCGTCGAGCAATCGGCGCACAACTGCCTGGCAGTGCTCGATCTGTTGGGTCGCCCCGAGGTTCCGGTGTACCTGGGCGCCGATCGTCCCATTAAGGCGACTGAGCCCTATACACCGCCGGCGTCCACCACGCTCATCCACGGCAAGAACGGCATTGGCGGGGCGAGCGTGCCCGCGTCGCCGTACGAGCCGGTGGGGGCGACGTCGGCCGACGGTAACGCGGCGGTCGATTATCTGATCGATGCCGCGCGCACCTATGGCCCCGATCTGATCTACGTGGCGACCGGTCCGCTCTCCAACCTGGCACTTGCCTTGGAGCGCGATGCGGCGGCGATGATGTCTATCGGCCGCGTGGTCGTGATGGGCGGTGCGCTTACCGTGCCCGGAAACGTGAGTGCGGGCGCCGAGGCCAACATGGCAAGCGATCCCGAGGCGGCCGATGCCGTGCTGCGTTCGGGCCGCAAGCTCACTATGGTGGGTCTGGACGTGACGCATCGCGTGGTGCTCACGCGCCGCGACATTGCCGGCTGGACGGGCTCGGGCACCATGGCCGGTTGCGCGTTTGCGAGCATGGTCGAGCACTACATTGGTTCGTACGAGATGAACGCCCCCTACCTGGGTGGTTGTGCACTGCACGATCCGCTGGCCGTTGCCGTGGCGATCGACCCCACGCTCGTGGGTGCGCTCGGCTGTAACCTGCGCGTCGACCTGCTCGGCGAGTATCGCGGCCGCACCATCTGCGATGAGCGCCGTGTGGCCGATCCCGACAAGGGCGCACTCGTGGCGCTGACCGTCGACGCCCCGCGCTTCCTGTCCGAGTTCAAGACGCGCATGGCCCGTGTTCTTGGCTAAATGATTTCCGCGCCCCGCCCCATGTAGTCAATTTGGGACGGGGCTTTTTAGCTACCGAGTAAATGTGCCCGTTGGGGGAATAGTCGCGTCGCTTCGCTTGACAACAGGCTAAACTAGCTATTAAACATTTACTATTCTGTTTAGATTGAATTTGCGGTCGTTTAGTTGTCGAGTCACGGGGCGGTCAGGCCACGATGCTCGACCGCGACCGTTACTAGGGGGAACAATGGCCAAAGCAAGTGTCCGCGAAATCAGCCGCATCACCGGTTTTTCGCCTGCGACCGTGTCCAACGCGCTCAACCGCAAGCGCAGCGTGAGCGAGGAGACCGCCAAGGTCATCCTGGAGTGCGCACAGTCGCTCGGCTACCAGCAGTCGACGCAGCTCGAGAGCATCCAGTTTGTGCTTGCGCGCAAGACGGGCGCCATCCTGGACGAGAGCACCTTTCACCCCGCGGTTATTGAGGGCGTGGAGCGCCAGGCGCGTCGCCACGGCATGAGCACGAGCTTTGTCTCGCTCGACTTTAGCGATCTTGACGCCGTACGTCCGCAGGTCGAGGGCCTGATCGCCGATCCGTCCGCTGCTATCGTGCTGATGGGTACCGAGCTGGGTGAGGAAGACTACGCCTTGTTTGCCAACGCTGCCGCTCACCTGATCGTGCTCGACGGCTGGAGCGATCGTCAATACTTTGATGCCGTGGTCATTGCCAACACCGATTCGGTACTGCGCGCCGTGGACTACCTTATCGAGAAAGGTCACAAGCAAATCGGCTATCTGGCGGGCGACCTTCGCATCCGCAACTTTAAGGACCGCGAGCGCGGCTATCGCCAAGCGCTTGAGGATGCGGGCCTCGAGGCCAATCCGGCATGGCGCGTCACGCTGGGCACCACGCTCGAGGGCGCTTATCGCGATATGGGCGCGTGGCTCGACAATGCCTCGCACGACGACCTGCCAACGGCTTTCTTTGCCGAGAACGACGTGCTCGCCGTGGGTGCCATGCGCGCGCTCAACGAGCACAGTATTCGCGTGCCCGAGGATGTCTCGATCATCGGCTTTGACGATCTGTCTTTGGGCGCCTTCTCCAACCCGCCACTCACCACGGTGCATGTTCCCAAGCACGAGGTGGGCGAGATCGCGGTGCGCCGTCTGGTGGGCAACATCCGCAATCCCAAGAGCTATACCTGCAAAACGGCCGTCTCGACCTATTTTGTCGAGCGCCAGAGCGTGCGCGAGCTCTAGGCAGAACGGCGCTTGATGAGCGATGCCCCCAGCTCGATCTTGAGCGGGTGGTGCTCGGCCTCGTCGATAACCTCGACGAGGCGCCGTGCGGCGACGGCGCCCATATACTCCGAAGGAACATTGAGCGTGGTCAGTTGTGGCTGCACGTAGGTTCCGCCGGCGTTGTTGTCGAAGCCGACGATGCGTACGTCATCGGGCACGCGATAACCACGCTCGATAAAGGCTTTCATGGCCCCAATAGCTATATCGTCAAAGACAGCGACGTAGTTTTGGGCGAGGGGTTCGCCCGAATCAATAATGTCGAGCATGTCGGCGTATGCCTCATCTGGAGCGACGGCGAGTTCGTGGATGATGCCGCACTTTTCCGAGCCCGATAGCTGACCGATGGCGTGTTCGTAGGCGAAGCGTCGTTCGGTGAAGTTGCCCACGGTAACGGGCGTCGTTAACAGCCCGGGGACCGATCCATACTTTGAATGCAGGTACTGCACGGCTAGCATCATGCTGGCGGCGTTGTCGATCTTGACCGTATCGACCCCAGCGCTCATGCATGAGTCCAACAGCAGCAGAGGGCAGTCCAGCGATGCAAACGGCATAAAATCCGATTCGAACATCTCAGTTGCAAGGATGATGACACCATCATATTGCGCTTCGGCGATGTCGGCGATCTGTTGCTGAGTGTTTTCGAACGGTGAGTAGTTCACCAGCGAAAACGAGAATCCCGCGTGTCTAAGAGCGCCCTCGACTCCGGCGAGCATATCGGCGAAGAAAGGGCGCGCAAAGATGCGGCGCCGGTTAAAGGCAACCAAGGCAACGGTTCCGCTCTTTTGGCGCTCGAACTTAATCTTGCTAAAGTCGTAACCTAGAGCTTCGGCGGTGCTAAGTACCAGCTGCCGTGTTTTTTCGCTTACGCCGCGTCGATTGTTAAGTGCAAGGGAAACGGCCGCTGCCGAAATTCCCAGCTGGTCAGCGATTTGTTTTGCAGTAACGGCCATGGTGTTTCCTAACGTTTGTGAACTTACCATGAGCTTAACACCAGGCTGTTTATTAAGCTAAATATTTAGTAATTCAACTTAAGAATCAATAGAAGTTAAGTAGCGCCCCCAGTAGAGTTTGTCTCAGCAAACGCAACAACAAGGGGGACGAGATGATCAGCGGTATTTTCGAAATGCCCATTACGGATGAGAGTTATCCGTTTTCGAGCGCCGAGCGCTACTGTCATCTGAGCGCAAAGGATTACGTCGAGCGCGAGTATCGCGTTGACGGTACCGCCAACGTGTATCGCACCGCCGACGAAGACGGCGGCGTGGAGGTCATGACTGCCGACGCTCCTTATTCCAATCGCATCGTTGTTCGTGCTCCGAAAGATCCGGCGCAAGCGAGTGGCAATGTGGTCGTGGAGATCATCAATCCCACATCGTTTATGGAAATCGAGCGCATGTGGATTCTGGGTCACGGCGAGTTCGTGCGCTCTGGCGATATCTATGTGGGCATTACCAGCAAGCCCAACACCATCGCCAAGCTCAAGGAATTCAATCCCGATCGCTATGCCTTCATGAGCTGGGCAAACCCGACTCCCGAGCGCCCCTTTGACTACGATCCGAAGCAGCTCGAACGCGACGGCGCGCTTCCCGACATGGACATCTCCTACGAGACTGGCCTGTTTTGGGATATGCTGACCGATCTTGCGTGGCTCTTGCGCGGAGACTCCGACCTTAACCCGATCCGCGACTATCCTCGCCAGGCAATTTGCCTTACAGGATGGTCTCAGTCCGGCGCCTATCTGTTCCGCTACCTTAACAGTTTTGCCTATCGCGAGGAGGTGCGCCGTGACGGCCGCGTGTTTGACGGATACCTGTCTGGCGGCGGCATCCATTCGATGTGCATTCCCGTCAACCAGTATGAATGCAGCCGGGGATACGCACACCATCTACTGCGTGTGGAGCACGTCGAGGAGCCGTTTATCGCCCTTCAGACCGAAAGCGAGAACGGTCGCTTTGAGAGTTGGCGCACGCTTATGCCCGATAGCGACGACCCCGATTTTAAATACCGGCTGTACGAGGTGACGGGTGCTTCCCACGATACGCAGTGGAGTTACGTCGACTATTACCAAGACGACGAGGATCTTAAGCGTATCGACCATCTGCCGGTGTATGTCGGTAAGCATGCCGAGGCAAACGCCTATCCGTCGCAGTATCTGTTCCATGCTGCATTCCGTAACCTGTTCCGCTGGGTACGTACGGGTTCGGCTCCGGCAACCTGTCCACGCATTGAGCTGGACGCGAACGGCGAGAACGTAAAGGATGCCCTGGGAAATACCAAGGGCGGACTTCGCACCTGCCTGCTCGAGCATCCGTTTGCCCGCTACTCCAACACGAGCTTGGTGGAGCCGGGGCAGGGCACGGTCGATAAGACGAGCGATAAGGACGGGCTGTTTGGCCACATGGAGTCGTTCTCGGCATCGATGCTCAAAGAGCTGTACGGGTCGCTCGAAAACTATCGCGCTCTATGTGAGCGCGATACGGCGATCGAGGTGTCACAAGGCTTTATTTGTGCCGAAGATGTCCAGGCGATTGTTGACTTTGCCATGGCATCCGCCCGTGAGCGAGGACTGAACTAGCAAGACTAAGACCAGAGAGGGGTCTGCAATGGATATGACGTTGAATCAAGATGCCGTTGCCGAGATTTGGCGACCGGTTGTTCTGACGTTTGAGAGCGCCTGTTCGTTCGATAACCCGTTTTTGGATGTTGAGATTTGGGCGGAGTTCACCGGCTCGAGTGGCAGGGTAATTCGCCGCGAGGCCTACTGGGATGGTGGGCGTACCTACTGCGTGTCGTTTGCCCCGACCGAGCTGGGTGCCTGGAACTATGTTATCGAGGCTCCCGAGCAGACCGGTCTTAATGGCTGCACGGGCCGCGTCGAGGCCGTGCCGTACGCGGGCGACCTCGATCCGTATCGCCACGGTTTTATCCGCGTTGCAGACGATTCGCGCATGTTTGCCTATTCAGATGGTACGCCGTTCTTTTGGCTGGGCGATACCCATTGGGAGTTTGCCTACCGTGAGAGCTGGGATGCGTCGAACCACCCCGGCATGACGAGCCAATTTCGCGGTATGGTCGACCTACGTGCCGAGCAGGGCTTTACCGTCTATCAGACCAACCTGCGCTCTGACATGGGCGCAGGAGATCGCTATTGGATTGACGGTGGCATGGCCAAGGGCGTGGAAGATGTGCCTAATGTGGCCTTCTACCAGCGGGAGCTCGACCGCCGCATGGCCTATATTGCCGATGCGGGCTTAGTGAACGCACTTGGGCAAGCGTGGGCGTTTGCCATTCTCGGCGAGCATGCCGTGGAACACCAAAAGCATCTCGCCCGCTACCTGGTGGCGCGCTACGGTGCATATCCGATGGTGTGGACGCTTGCCGGCGAGGTTGCCGGATACCGCAAAGAAGGTCGAGCCGCCATGCTTGACGGCTGGCGTGAGGTCGCCTTGGAGATTGAGGCACGCGACGGCTATGGTCATCTGGCGACGGCGCACTATACCAACGAGCGCCCCTTTGCCGATTACTACCAGGATGAACCCTGGATGGACTTTACGCTCAACCAGGCCGGTCACGGCGATTACCTCATCAAGGCAAGCGACTACTTTGACTATCTGGCAGCTCATGACGACAAGCCCTTCGTTGAGGGCGAGGCGCTCTACGAGTTTTGCTCGACGCTCGAGGAGATGGGTACGCGCCTGTGCACCGCAGACATGCTGCGCCGCGTGGCGTATATCTGCATGCAGGCCGGCGGCGCCGGCTATACCTACGGAGCCCAGGGAATCTGGGACAACGTGTGGGAAAGCCCTGAGGAGCTCGACCCCTTTATGGCAATCTTCAACCGCTTTGGCATTACTTGGGCCCAGGCGGTAGACGGAGAAGGTGCGGTCCAGATGGGCTACATGCGTTCCTTCTACGAAGACAATCACTTCTGGGAGCTTGCTCCCTACGAAACGACCGATGCGGGCAACCTGTTTGCCAACAAGGCTCCGCTGGCAACCGCCAACCAGGACCTTTCGCGCATCGTCGCGTACTTTGGCGATACCGTGCGCCAAAAGCTTGCTATCGAGGGTGTGCCGACGGGCGCTGCCTATGCAAGCCGATGGTTTAACCCTCGCACGGGCGCATACCGTGACGGCGAGGACGCCCTTGCCGTCACGGACAGCATTACCCTGCCTGACAAACCCGGGGTTGGGGATTGGCTCCTCGTCCTCGAGCTCAAGGCGTAACCATATTTCCATTGGTCATAGGCGGGAAAGAGTCGGCCGCAATTTCCCGTTTGACAGCTAGATGATTCGTTTAGAGAGGATCAGTGAACACAAATGAGCGTTCTCGATTCGATGCAGGGCTTCCTCGAGAAGCACGTGGGCCCCATTGCCCACAAAGTGAGTAGCTTTAACGTCGTAAAGGGCCTTATGTCCGGCATGATGGCGACCATGCCCGTTACGCTGGGCGTGGCGCTGCTCTCCATTATCAACGGGCTGCCGATCCCGCCGCTGCAGGCGTTCCTTGCCAGCACCGGCATGTCGGCGACGATTACCGACGTACTGGTCGTTACCATGAACCTCGGCGCCATCTACATGTGCGCCTCGGTCTCGTACTCCTACGGCAAGGTGCTCGGGAATAAAGGCCTTACGTCGACGGTTGCGGCTATTGGCGTTTTGCTCCTGCTGATTCCTCTTGGCCATGCCGAGGACGGCTCGACGTTTATCGTGACCCGTTATCTGGGCAGCTCGGGTCTGTTCGTTGCGCTGCTCGTGGCGTTGATCGTGCCGAAGGCGCTTAACTTCCTTATGAAGCATATCGCCATCCCCATGCCCGATTCCGTCCCTCAGTTCGTTACCGATTCGCTGTCTCCGATGTTCTGCGCCATCGTCATCTTCACCACGGCTGCTCTGGTTAAGTGGGGCATGGGCATGACGAGCTTCGGCGATGTTTTTAACCTCATCAACAGCACCATTGCCACTCCCGTTATGTTCCTGGGCTCCAGCCCCTGGGCCGTTGTCATTTACTTTACGCTGTGCAACCTGCTGTTCTTCTTTGGTATCCACCCCAGCGTCCTGATGAGCGTGTACATGCCGGTTATCCAGGCCTGCGCTCTTGCCAACACCGAGGCATTCGTTGCCGGCCAGCCACTGCCGTACCTGTCGTTCATCATCATGTTCTCTGTCGGTTCTGTTGACGCCCTTGGCATGGAGCTTGCGCTGCTCACGGCCAAGTCCGAGCGCTACAAGGCCCTCTCCAAGATTGCCCTGGTGCCCGCACTCTTCAACATCTCCGAGCCCATCATCTTCGGTACGCCCATTGCCATGAACCCTTATATGTTCATCCCCTACATCCTGCTCAAGCCCGTGGCCTGCATTGCTGCCGCCGTCGGCCTGATGCTCGGTCTGGGCAATGCATTTAACCCGACCATTTCCATGCCGTTTGTCGTGCCGCTGCCCATCAGCAACTTCTTTACGGGCGGCATTGGCCTGGTCGCAATCGTCCTCGCCGCAATCCTGCTGGTCGGACTGCTGTTTATCCCGTTCGTCAAGATGGCCGATAAGGAGGCACTGGCCGAGGAAGCTGCTGCAAAGGCTTCTGCCGAGTAGGTCATTGTCCACAAGTTCGAAGGTTCGGCCGATCGCGTTGATCGCCGAAACATATAAGTCCCTGTGAGGGGTTACAGGAAAGGAACTGCAATGAAAAACATCGTTCTTATGTGCGCTGGCGGCATGTCCACGAGCATCATCATGAAGAACATCAAGAAGGCCGCCGACGCCGAGGGCCTGGAGTGCGAGGTGTCCGCTCACGCCGTCAACGAGGCTGCCACCATTGGCCGCAATGCCGACTGCATTCTGCTTGGGCCGCAGGTTGGCTATGCCAAGGATGAAGTTTGCGCCGCATGCCCCGGGGTTCCGGTCGGCGTAATTCCCATGACCACCTACGGCATGATGGACGGCGTCAAGGCTCTGGCTCAGGCCAAGGAACTGATGGGGCTGTAAGTATGACGGCAGAAGAGATTCAGCTTCAGAGTTTTCAGATCATTGCAGGCGTCGGTTGCGCGCGCAGCTGCTATATCGATGCGATTCATCTAGCTCGTGACGGCAAGTTCGAAGAGGCCGAGGCAAAGATCACGGAAGGCCAGCAGCACTATGCCGAGGGCCACGCTGCCCATGGTGGCCTTGTCCAGCAGACTGCCGCCGGCGAGAACCTGAGCATCGATCTTTTGGTCGTCCATGCCGAGGATCAGTTGATGAGCGCCGAGGGCTTTGGCATCCTTGCCAAGGAGTTCGTGGACGTCTATCGCAAGATGGGCGCGTAGCCACGGACTTTGCTGCCGGCTTATCACCGTGGGTGGTGTACTCGCGGTAACAGGGCGGTGTTGATTCGTTTACATACATGTGCGGATAGGGAGGGTCCTTCGGGGCCCTCCTTTTGTTGCCCTTGTATGTTCAGATTGTTTACATACCGTTTAGGCTGATTTCTCTACCGTTTACGGGTATTTCGCGTTACACTTCTAAACAAAAGAGTAAAACATTTAGTAAACAGAACAAAACGAAACACGCGTCTGTTTACTGAACATGTAACTAGGGGAGGACGTACATGGATAAGATCAAGCTCGGTTTTGTGCCCACGCGCCGCAGCATCTTTAGCGCACCGGACGCGCTTAAGTATCGCGGCCTGACGGCTGATCGCCTGCGCGAGATCGGTGTCGACATCGTGGACATCGACGACATTAATGACGAGGGCCTGCTGTTTGACGACAGCCATATCGAGCCTATCGTCAAGAAGTTCCGCGCCGAGGGCGTCGACGGCATCATGCTGTGCCACGCCAACTTTGGTACCGAGTACGTTTGCGCCCGCCTTGCCCGCGAGCTCGGTCTGCCCGTGC
>UQRX01000039.1:0-18788 GCA_900543595.1 uncultured Collinsella sp.
TCCGCACGAGCCGGAGAGCACTTAATGTGCTCTCCGTGCGAGCAGGACTGTCCGAGCAGGCGACCAAACCCCGCGCCCCGTCCCGGCGAGCGCTCGGGGACCGGTAGCTTACAGGTGGCTGATGATCAGTTCCATATTGCCCTCGAGCTCGATCTTGTCCACGGTGCTGGGGGCCAGCAGGTGGCTTCCCTTGTGGACGGGGTCGCCGCAGATGGTGCCTTCGCCGTCGATGACCGACAGGCACATGAAGGGCCAGCGTTGGTCGAGGGTCTTGCTGCCGTCGACGCGCACGCGATCGACGGTGTAGCAGGGGTTGGACTCGAGCTCGGTTACGCCATCGACCTCGGGCGCGGTCACGGTGCCGTCGGTCGGAGCCTGGGCATCAAAGTCGATGCAGTCGAGGCTCTGCTCAATGTGCAGCGGACGCAGTTTGCCGTCGGTGCCGGGACGGTCGTAGTCGTACAGGCGATACGTCACGTCGCTCGACTGCTGCGTCTCCAAAATGAGCGTGCCGGTCTTGATGGCGTGCACGGTACCGGAATCAATCTGGAAAAAGTCGCCCTTGTGGATCGGCAGTACGTTGAGCATGTCGCCCCAGCGGCCGTCCTCGATCATCTGTGCGGCCTCGGCGCGGTCATGCGCGCGCTGGCCGACGATGATTGTGGCGCCGGGCTCGCAGTCCAGCACATACCAGCACTCGGTTTTGCCCAGGCTGCCGTTCTCGTGCTTGGCGGCGTACTCGTCGTTGGGATGAATCTGGATTGAAAGGTCGTCCTTGGCGTCCAGAATCTTAATGAGCAGCGGGAACTCCTTGCCCTCGCGGTTGCCAAAGAGCTCGTGGTGCTCGGCCCACAGCCACGAAAGCGTGTGACCTGCATACGGGCCCTCCGCAATCTGGCAGTCACCGTTGGGGTGGGCCGAGATGGCCCAACACTCACCGATGGGACCATCGGGAATGTCGTAACCAAATACGGTTTCGAGTTGACGGCCGCCCCAGATCTTCTCGTGGAAGATCGGCGTCAGTTTAATCAAATCGGACATGTTCATACTCCCATTGTGCTGCGTGGGCGCCGCGTAAAACTGCTCAAAACGAGCGCCCGCATGACTACAAAAACCTACGCCAACGTTACGTTGTGCAACTCAAAGCGGTCGCCAACGTTGCGTGAGACCGAATACTCAAAGGTGGCACCGCTGTCCAAAAAGCCAATCTGGGTGAGCTCGAGCAGGGGAGAGCCAGGTTTGGTGTCCAGACGCTCGGCTTCTTCCTCGGTTGCTGCCACGGCGCGAATGGTACGGTGGAAGCTCGAAATCTTCAGCCCGCATTGCTCTCGGATGAAGCGGTAGAGCGATCCGTACAGGTCCTTCTTCTTCAGCCCCGGAATCAGCTCGAGGGGCATGTAGGTGTACTCGATAACGATGGGCTTCTCATCGGCCTGACGCACGCGCACGACGTGATAGGCAAAGTCATCCTCGGCAATTCCCAGCTGGGCTGCGATGTCCGCTGGTGGATTAACGATCGAGAAATCGTAGACCACCGAGGTCACCTTCTCCCCGCGGTGCTCATATGAAAAGCCCTGGGCACGGTCGTTTTTGCCCTGGAAAAACGCCTGGCCGGGAAGTCCCGCCGTGTCCTTAACGTAGGTACCCGATCCACGACGGCTGGTAATAAGACCTTCCTCGGTGATTTGCTCGATAGCTCGTTTGACGGTGATTTTGGAAACGCTATAGAGCTCGCAGAACTCAACGACGGTGGGAAGCTTGTCGCCAGGTTTAAGAGCGCCATCCTCAATACTCCGACGAATATCTGCAGCTATCGCCTCGTATTTGGGAATCAAGGAACCTCCTTTCCAACTTGATTGAGAATAAAAGAAAGTATAGTCAACGCCTAAGCATCTCTATTGAGTTATTGAAAAGTTCGAGAAAGATAAAATCAAAAGACGCCCCGCTTGTAAAATCAGAGCGTTTTAAATGATAAACATCTGAGTAGTGTCGTGTTGAGGAATGATCGGTCCGAGGACGGGACCGAACCGATATAGCGGCCAGCGAACCGAATCTCGTACTCTGCGTTTTCACAGATAAAACCTGCCAAAACAAACCTGTCCCTTTTTGGCAGGTTTTTGCCTTGGGAGCGGTACCATACAGGCAATGTTTAAACGAGAAAGGCGGGCTCCCATGGAACCTAAGCAGTATTACATCGGCATTGACGTCGGCGGCACTTCGGTTAAGGAGGGCCTGTTCGACGAGGACGGCAACCTGCTGGCCAAGGCCAGCGTGCCCACGCCTCCCATCGTTGACGCCGCGGGCTTTGCCGCGGTGACCGAGGCTATCGACCAGGTGGTCGCCAAGGCCCAGATTCCGCGCGCCTTTGTGGCGGGCATTGGTCTGGCCGTTCCGTGTCCCATCCCGGCATCGGGCGATGCCAAGGTCAAGGCCAACATTGCTATTAACCTGCCCGAGCTAAGAGTCGCCATTCAGAAGCACTGCCCCGACGCGGTCGTTAAGTACGAGAACGATGCCAACGCCGCTGCCATGGGCGAGGCTTGGCTCGGTTCCGCCAAGGGCGTGCAGAACGTGGTGATGGTCACCATCGGTACCGGCGTGGGCGGCGGCGTCATCGTCAGCGGCGACGTGGTGTCGGGCGTTGTGGGCGCCGGCGGCGAGATTGGCCACATGTGCCTGAACCCGGCTGAGGAGCGCACCTGCGGCTGTGGTGGCCATGGCCACCTGGAGCAGTATTCCAGCGCCACCGGCGTGGTGAGCAACTATCTTGCCGAGTGCAAGAAGGCGGGCGTCGAGCCCATCGAGCTCACCGGTCCTTCCGATTCCAAGGACGTGTTCCAGGCCTGCCGCGAGGGCGATAAGCTCGCGCTGGCAGCTGCCGATACCATGGCCGACTATCTCGGTCGTGCCCTGGCGCTTATTGCCAACGTGGTCGATCCCGAGATGTTCCTCATCGGCGGCGGCGCATCCGCCTCGGCCGATGTCTACCTCGACAAGGTCCGCGAGCACTTTAAGCAGTACGCGCTTTCCGCCTCGCGCGAGACGCCCATCAAGGTCGCTTCGCTCGGAAACGACGCCGGCATCATCGGCGCCGCCTATGTAGCCCTGCGCGCCGCCGGTAAATAGCTGGTGCAAGGGGGACAGGTTACTTTGCACCAACATGGTGCAAAAGGGACAGCCTTGGCCCCCATACCTGCCACAAAATATGCCGTGGCCCTTCCGTCTGCGAAGGCTCGGCATCGGCGTGCTACCATAGCTACGTCCAAGTACACATATCAAGTGGAGGATATCCATGGCAAACGTTCTTGTCTTTGGTCACCAGAACCCCGATAACGACGCCATCATGAGCGCCGTCGTCCTGTCCCAGCTGCTCAACCAGGTTGAGTATGCCGGCAACACCTACGAAGCCTGCGCCCTTGGTCAGCTTCCGGCCGAGTCCGCCAAGCTGCTCGCTCACGCCGGCATCGCCGAGCCCCGCGTGATCGAGTCCGTCGAGGCCGGCCAGCTCGTCGTTCTCACCGACCACAACGAGTCCGCCCAGTCCGTCGCCGGCCTTAAGGACGCCACGGTCTTTGGCGTCGTCGACCATCACCGCATCGGCGACTTCGAGACCGCCGGCCCGCTGCACTACATCTGCCTGCCCTGGGGCTCCAGCTGCACCATCGTCACCAAGCTCGCCGGCGTGCTCGGCGTTGAGCTTTCCGACGTCCAGGCCAAGCTGCTGCTCTCGGCCATGATGACCGACACGCTCATGCTCAAGAGCCCCACCACCACCGATGTCGACCGCGCCGTCGCCGCCAAGCTCGGCGAGCAGGTGGGCGTCGACCCGGTCAAGTTTGGCATGGAGGTCTTCCTCACCCGTCCGTCCGGCTCCTTCACCGCAGCCGAGATGGTCGGCAACGACATCAAGATGTTCGAGCCCGCCGGCAAGAAGCTGCTCATCGGCCAGTACGAGACCGTCGACAAGAGCCGCGCGCTCGGCATGATCGACGAGATTCGCGAGGCCATGCGCGCCTACGCTGCCGAGAAGGGTGCTGACGGCATTGTCCTGTGCATCACCGACATCATGGAGGAGGGCTCGCAGGTCCTGCTCGAGGGCGAGACCGAGGCCGCTCAGAAGGGCCTGGGCATTGCCGACGAGCACGACGGCGTCTGGATGCCGGGTGTCCTTTCCCGTAAGAAGCAGGTCGCTGCCCCCATCATGGCCGCCTGCTAGGTTTAGTTGACCAAACGCCACGACCGGATCGCGGACGCCCCGCGCTCCGGTCGTTTTTTGTGCACGGCTCCGCGTCGTCTCTTGGGCGGGCGTGCCCGTGCCGCTGAGCAAATAATGTTCAACCTGTGGTTCCGCTTTTCGGCCACGCCTGCGTGCTTGTCGTGCAGGGTAGGCTAGATGCAAGCGTAATACATTAGAGCGCGGCGCCGCCACTTGGGCGGGCCGTGCTTTTTTAAGACGGGAGCTTTCCCGTGAAAGGAGCCGCCCATGGCAGCAACTGAGCAGCTGTTCAACGTTCGTGAGCGCAAGCGCTTTGAACGTCACGATATCTGGGAGCGCATCGCCGAGAACGGCACGATTTCCGCCGCCGTCATGGTCTTCGCCGCCATCGCCGCCGTCATTTGCGCCAATACCGATGCCTACGAGGCCATCCATCACTTTTTGGAGACCCCGCTGTATGTGGGTCTGGGCAACCTTACGGCCGGCCTCACCGTCGAGCTTTTCGTCAACGACTTCCTCATGGCGATCTTCTTTTTGTTGGTTGGCATTGAGCTTAAGTACGAGATGACGGTCGGCGAGCTCAAGAACCCGCGCCAGGCCATGCTTCCCATGCTGGCGGCTGTGGGCGGCGTCGTCGTTCCCGCCTGCATCTACCTGATCTTTAACCATGCCGGCGCCCGCAACGGTTGGGCCATCCCCATGGCAACCGATATTGCCTTTGCACTGGGCGTGCTGTCGCTTTTGGGCAACCGCGTGCCCAACGGCGTGCGCGTGTTCTTCTCGACGCTCGCCATCGCCGACGACCTCATCTCCATCGCCGCCATCGCCATCTTCTACGGTCAGAGTCCCAATCCGTTTTGGTTGGGCGCCGCCGCGCTTGTGACCTGCGCGCTCGTATGGCTCAACAAGACGCAGCATTACCGTCTTGCCCCGTATTCGGTACTGGGTCTGCTGTTGTGGTTCTGCATGTTCAAGAGCGGCGTACATGCCACGCTTGCCGGCGTCATCCTGGCCTTCACCATTCCGGCCAAGTGCGGCGTCAAGCTCGATAGCCTCACCGATTGGCTGGGCGAGTGCCTGCCGCTGCTCGATGACCGCTACGACGACGAGGCGCACATCCTGGGCCAGCATGACTTTACCGTCTCGACCACCAAGGTCGAGCGCGTCATGCACCGCGTGACCCCGCCGCTCATCCGCATGGAGCGTCTGATCTCCACGCCGGTCAACTTTGTGATCCTGCCGATCTTTGCGTTCGTGAACGCACAGGTTCGCCTGGTGGGCGTGGACATGAGCACGCTGCTCACCGACCCGGTGACGCTCGGCGTGTACTTTGGCATGCTGCTGGGCAAGCCGATCGGCATCTTTGGCATGACGTTTGCCCTAGTCAAGCTTAAGGCTTGCGAGCTGCCGCACAACGTCAACTGGCATATGATCGCCGGTGTGGGCATTCTGGGCGGTATCGGCTTTACCATGTCGATCCTCATCAGCGGCCTCGCCTTCCCGACGGCCCAGTTTGAGGTTCTGGCTGCCAAAGCCGCCATTCTTGCGGGTTCGGTCACCGCTGCCGTGCTCGGCATGATCTACATGAGCGTGGTCTGCAAGCACCCCGCGCCCAAGGACGAGTAAGGGCACATACAAGTTTGAAAACGCCGCCTGTGGACATCATCACAGGCGGCGTTTTAGTCATTGGGGACGTTCTTAAATGACTAGGGCTATTCCACGGTGCCGTAGACGGCGCCCCAGCCGTGGGCGGCCAAGGCGGAGTTGAGCTGGTCGCAAAGTGACTGGCGGTCGTAATAGCCG
Source organism: uncultured Collinsella sp. (assembly GCA_900543595.1). Taxonomy (GTDB): domain Bacteria; phylum Actinomycetota; class Coriobacteriia; order Coriobacteriales; family Coriobacteriaceae; genus Collinsella. The sequence goes on from UQRX01000039.1 coordinate 6,020, forward strand.
GGCGGCAGCAGGTTGACGATTTCCATGAGATCGGGCGCCAGGTCCAAGATTTCGGCCTGTACGATCAAATCGAGGCGGTCGATGGCGTGGCGGTCGTAAAACAGTCCGTCGACCAGGCGCTGCAGGTCGCCGAACTCCTCGGCCTGAAACGATCCGTACTCCATAGTGCCTCCTTGGGCGCCCCACGCCGGCATGCGCGGCGATTCGTAATTCATTGCGATGAACTTAATCTATCACGGCTTCATAACGTTGCGGCGGTGGCGGTCTATACTTAGACGAACTGCAACGTACCGCTTCGCGAAAGGTCGCACCCATGCAGACGATCTACCAGAAGATGGAAACCACCGAACTCGATGCCGCCATCGAGGCGCTCAAAGCCGAGGTCGCCGAGGTCAAGGCCAAGGGCCTGGCGCTCGACATGGCCCGCGGCAAGCCGTCGCCCTCCCAGGTGGACATCTCGCGCCCCATGCTCGATATCCTTAACGCCGACGCCGATCTGCACGACGGCAACGTCGACTGCTCCAACTACGGCTGCTTCGAGGGCATTCCCTCGGCACGCAAGTTGGCAGGGGAGTTCCTGGGCTGCCCCGCCGAGCAGACGCTCGTGCTGGGTTCGTCGAGCCTTTTGATCGAGCATGACATCGCCGGCGTGTTCTGGCGCTGCGGCTCGTGCGGCAGCGATCCTTGGGAGGCTTACGAGGCCGCGCACGACGGCAAGAAGGTTAAGTTCCTGTGCCCGGTGCCCGGCTACGACCGCCACTTTGGCATCACCGCCGACTTGGGCATCGAGAACGTCCCCGTTGCGATGACCGACAACGGCCCCGACATGGACGAGATCGAGCGCCTCGTTGCCGCCGACGATTCCATCAAGGGTATCTGGTGCGTGCCCAAGTATTCAAACCCCACGGGCATCACCTTTAGCGAGGACACTGTGCGCCGCCTGGTCGAGATGCCCACGGCCGCGCCCGATTTCCGCATCTTCTGGGACAACGCCTACTGCGTGCACGACCTGTACGATGAGACCGACGAGCTCGCAAACATCTTTGACCTCGCTCGCGCGGCGGGCACCGAGGACCGCGTGGTGGCCTTTGCCTCGACGTCCAAGATCACCTTCCCGGGCGCCGGCATCGGCTTTATCGGTGCGAGCCCCGCGGTCATCGCCGAGTTCTCCAAGTGCCTGAAGGCCGGCCTCATCAGCGCCGACAAGCTCAACCAGCTGCGTCACGTGCGTTTCCTTCCCACCATCGAGGCAGTCAAGGAGCACATGAAAAAGCATGCCGAGTTCCTGCGTCCGCGCTTTGAGGCCGTCGAGCGCAAGCTCACCGAGGGCTTGGGCGATACGGGCTGTGCCACCTGGACGCACCCCCGCGGCGGCTACTTTGTAAGCTTCGATGGTCCCGAGGGCTCGGCCCAAAAGGTCGCCGCGCTCTGCGCCGACCTGGGCGTCAAGCTCACGCCGGCCGGTGCTACCTGGCCCTATGGCAAGGACCCGCGCGACACCAACATTCGCATCGCGCCGAGCTATCCCACGGTCGAGGACCTGGAGGCCGCGCTCGATGTGCTGGTGCTGGCCGTTAAGCTTGTCGCTGCCGAGCTTGCGCGTGCCGAGCGCGCCTAACGCGCGGCTTCCCGTACTATCCGCACTTTCGATACGTAAAGGAGCGTATACATGGATTTGGGTATTTCCACCAACCCCACGCCAGAGCTCTACACCATTAAGGTAACCGGCGAGATCGATATCTCTAACGCCGATAGCCTGCGCAATGCCATCGACCTGGCGCTCGAGCAGCCCACTGAGGCCGTTGAGCTCGATTTTGCCCAGGTGAGCTACATCGACTCGACGGGCATTGGCGTGCTCGTGGGCGCCGCGCACCACGCGGTCGACCACGGCAAGTGCTTTAGCTGCATCAATGTGCAGCCCCCGGTGATGCGCGTGGTTCAGCTGTTGGGTGTCGACCAGGAGATTTCGATCACTGCTGCATAATCTTCGCCCCCAAAAGGGCGTGCCGTTTGGCATATGTTTGTGATGCGCTCGGACGTTTTGGCGTCCGGGCGCTATACTTGACCGAATGAATAGACGAGTTCCGGCCGAATGGCGCGGTGCGGGCTCGACTCACATCGAGCCTTGGAGGTATGTGTGTTTGGTATTGGAGAGGGTGAGCTCGCGATCATCGTGGTCTTCGGCTTTTTGCTGTTTGGCCCGGATAAGCTCCCGCAGATGGGCCGCACGATCGGCCGTGCCATCCGTCAGTTCCGCGAGACGCAGGAAAAGATGACGGCCGTTGTTCAGTCCGAGATTATCGATCCGGTGAGCGAGGCCGCGTCGGCCCCGGTCAAGCCCAAGAAGGCTGCTGCGACCGACGACGATTCCGATGCGGACGAGGATGCCGCCGAGACGGCAGCGCCCGCCAAGAAGGAGACCTTTGCCGAGCGTCGCGCCCGTCTTGCTGCCGAGAAGGCCGCAAGCGAGAGTGCCGCTGAGGGAGAAGGTGCTGCCGAGGAGGCTGAAGCCGAGGGTCCCGACGCCGGGTCTGCCGATGCCGCCGTCGAGCCCGAGCCTGCTGCAGAGCCGGAGCCCGAGCCCGAGGCGGCAGAGCCCACGACGGCCGACCTCTATGCCCGTCGTCCCCGCAAGCGCAAGGCCGTCGTCGACCAGCTTGCCCGCGAGCTCGAGGCCGAGGACGATGCCGCTGCCGATGCCCCGAAGGGAGACGATGAGTAATGCCTATCGGACCTGCGCGTATGCCGCTCTTCGATCACCTGGGAGAGCTCCGTCGCCGCCTGACCATCGTGGTCGTCTCGGTGTTTGCCGCAGCCATCGTGCTGTATTTCGCCACGCCCGTGGTGCTCGACATCCTGGAAGATCCCATCCGCTCCTTTGTGCCGGATGGTAAGTTCTACATCACCACCACGCTCGGCGGCTTTGGCCTGCGCTTCTCGCTGGCCATCAAGATGGCCGTGGTCATGTGCACGCCCATGATCATCTGGCAGATTCTGGCGTTTTTCCTGCCGGCGCTTCGCCCCAACGAGCGCAAGTGGGTCGTGCCCACGGTGCTCGCCTCGACGGTGCTGTTCTTCCTGGGCGCAATCTTTTGCTACTTCATCATCATCCCTGCGGGCTTTGAGTGGCTCATCGGCGAAACCTCGGCCGTCGCCACGGCGCTGCCCGATCTGGAGAACTACGTCAACATGGAGCTGCTCTTTATGATCGGCTTTGGTGTGGCGTTTGAGCTGCCGCTCATCATCTTTTACCTGTCCGTCTTCCATATCGTGTCCTACGCGGCCTTCCGCAGCGCCTGGCGTTACGTATACGTTGGCCTGCTTGTGGGCTCGGCTGTGATTACGCCCGACGGCTCGCCCGTTACGCTGGGCCTCATGTATGGCGCCCTGCTCTCGCTCTACGAGATTTCGCTCGCCATCGCCCGTGTGGTCATTACCGCGCGCGAGGGCAAGGAGGGCTTGTTCGTGAGTCGTCTGGACCTGTTCTCGGACGATGAGGACGACGAGGAGTAAATCGGTATGCACGAGGTTGGCATTGTCAACGGCATACTCGATACAGTGATTCGTGCGGCGCGTGGGGCGGGGGCCTCGCGCGCCGTTTTGGTAACGCTGCGTATCGGGGATATGACCGAGGTCGTGCGCGAGGCGCTTGACTTTGCGTGGGAGACGTTTCGTGACGAGGACCCGCTCACGCAAGGTTGCGAGCTTGCGGTAGAGGAGGTCCATCCGCAAAGCGAGTGTCTGGACTGCGGTGAGGTTTTCGATCATGATCGCTTCCACTGCCGCTGCCCCCAGTGCGGCGGCGCCAATGTGCGCCTACTGCACGGCCGCGAGCTCGACATCGCAAGTATCGAAATCGAGACCCCCGACGATTAGCCCATCAGCCATCTGGGGACGGGGTATAAAGGGGCAGAAGTAAGGAGTGCCGAATATGGCCGAGAAAACGATTGATATCGCGTCGCCGATTCTGTCGCGCAACGAGCGCCTGGCAGATCAGCTGCGTGAGCGATTTAAAGAGACAAACACCTACGTGATTAACGTGCTGTCGAGCCCCGGCTCGGGCAAGACCACCACGATCCTGGGCACCAACGAGCGCCTGCGCGACAAGGCTGGCCTGCGCTGCGCCGTCATCGAGGGCGACATCGCCTCGGACGTCGACGCCATTACCATGAAGGAAGCCGGCATGCCCGCCATCCAGATCAACACGGGCGGCCTGTGCCACCTCGAGGGCAACATGATCATGGAGGCCGTCGACGCGTTCGACCAGGCTGTGGGTCTGGAAAACATTGACGTCATCTTTATCGAAAACGTGGGCAACCTGGTCTGCCCGGTCGACTTTGACCTGGGTGAGAACCTGTCCATCATGATCCTCTCTGTGCCCGAGGGCGACGACAAGCCCATCAAGTACCCGGGCATCTTCCAACACGCCGGCGCGCAGCTGCTCAACAAGGTCGATGTGGCCCCGGCTTTCGATTTTGACATGGATAGGTATACTAAGACACTCGATGACCTCAATCCGCAGGCGCCGCGGTTTGCCGTGAGCGCGCGCAAGGGCGAGGGCATGGATGCCTGGTGCGATTGGCTCATCGGGCAGATTGAGCAAGCAAGGGCGTAGGTCGGCCGCCATACGGGCGGGCGTAGCCGCAGAGATACGAGATAGGAGCCTCTTTTGAAGCTCATCATCGCCGAGAAAAACGACGCCGCGCGTCAGATCGCCGAGCGGCTGTCCACGGGTAAACCCAAAAAGGACAAGGTATACAACACCGCCATCTACCGTTTTGAGTGGAAGGGCGAGGAGTGTGTGACCATCGGCCTTGCCGGTCACATCCTGGCGCCCGATTTTTGCGACAGCGTGCTGTTCGATAAAAAGCTGGGTTGGTATTCGGTGACCGAGGACGGCGAGATGCTGCCGGCCGACATACCCGATGGCCTGGCCCGCCCGCCGTACGACACCAAGCGCAAGCCGTTCCTTGCCGATGGCATTTCCATCAAGGGCTGGAAGCTCGAGAGCCTGCCTTACCTCACCTGGGCGCCTGTCATTAAGCTGCCGGCCGAGAAGGAGCTCATTCGTTCGCTCAAGAACCTCGCTAAAAAGTCCGACAGCGTCATTATCGCCACGGACTTCGACCGCGAGGGCGAGCTGATTGGCTCGGACGCTCTCAACAAGGTGCGCGAGGTTGCGCCGGACTTGCCGGTTGCCCGCGCCCAGTACTCTTCGTTTACCAAGGCCGAGATCACGCAGGCCTTCGATAATCTCGTCTCGCTCGACCAGAATCTGGCCGACGCCGGCGAGAGCCGTCAACACATCGACCTCATTTGGGGCGCGGTGCTCACGCGTTACCTGACGCTCGCCAAGTTTGGCGGCTTTGGTAACGTGCGCTCTGCCGGCCGCGTGCAGACGCCGACGCTCGCCCTGGTGGTCGAGCGCGAGCGCGAGCGCATGGCGTTTGTGCCCGAGGACTATTGGCAGATCCGCGGCATGGGCGCCGCACAGGGTGCTGCCGAGGACGACCGCTTTAAGATTGCGCACAAAACGGCGCGCTTTACCGACAAGGATGCTGCCGAGACGGCGTACGGTCACGTTGACGGCGTTACGACGGCAACCGTCGCCGCGGTGACCAAACGCTCGCGCAAGCAGCAGCCGCCCACGCCGTTTGCGACCACCTCGCTGCAGGCTGCCGCCGCGGCCGAGGGCATTTCGCCTGCGCGCACCATGCGCATCGCCGAGTCCCTCTACATGGCCGGTCTCATCAGCTACCCGCGTGTCGACAATACCGTGTACCCTGCGACGCTCGATCTGGGCGCCGTGGTGAGCGACCTGGCAAAGATCAACCCGGCGCTGGCGCCCGTGTGCAAAAAGGTGCTTGCCGGTCCCATGAAGCCCACGCGCGGCAAGGTCGAGACCACCGACCACCCGCCTATCTATCCCACGGGCGAGGGCGATCCGTCCACGCTCGACGGCGGCCAGCGCAAGCTCTACGACCTCATCGCCCGTCGCTTCCTGGCAACGCTCATGGGTCCCGCGACCATCGAGAACACCAAGCTCGAGCTCGACGTCAACGGCGAGCCGTTCGTGGCCTCGGGCGACGTGCTCGTGACCCCTGGCTTCCGCGAGGCCTATCCGTACGGCCTTAAGCGCGACGAGCAGATGCCGCCGCTGGAGCAGGGCGATACGGTCGACGTGTTCGACATTAAGCTCGAGGCCAAGCAGACCGAGCCGCCCGCGCGCTACAGCCAGGGCAAGCTCGTGCAGGAGATGGAGAAGCGCGGCCTGGGTACCAAGTCCACGCGTGCGAGCATCATCGAGCGCCTGTATGCCGTGCGCTATCTCAAAAATGATCCCGTTGAGCCGAGCCAGCTGGGCATCGCCATCATCGACGCGCTGACGCAGTTTGCCCCGCGCATCACGAGCCCCGATATGACCAGCGAGCTCGATGGCGATATGACCCGTGTGGAGCGCGGCGAGGATACCGAAGAGCATGTCGTGACGCACTCGCGCGCGCTGCTGGCCGGCGTGCTCGACGAGCTGCTCAAGCACACGCAGGAGCTGGGCGACGCCATCAGCGACGCCGTCACGGCCGATGCGCGCGTGGGCGCCTGCCCCAAGTGCGGCAAGGACCTGGTTATGAAGACGAGCGCCAAGACCCGCGGCAGCTTTATCGGCTGCATGGGCTGGCCCGACTGCGACGTGACCTATCCGGTGCCGAGCGGCGTCAAGGTGAGCCCGCTCGAGGGCGAGGCCGCCGTGTGCCCCGAGTGCGGTGCACCGCGCATTAAATGCCAGCCGTTCCGCCAGAAGGCCTTCGAGATTTGCGTGAACCCCACGTGCCCCACCAACTACGAGCCCGACCTTAAGGTGGGCGAGTGCAAGGTGTGCGCCGAGGCAGGACGCCATGGCGATCTGATCGCGCACAAGAGCGAGAAGAGCGGCAAGCGCTTTATCCGCTGCACCAACTATGACGATTGCGGCGTGAGCTATCCGCTGCCGGCGCGCGGCAAGCTCGAGGCGACGGGCGAGACCTGTCCCGAGTGCGGCGCTCCCATCGTGGTGGTCAACACAGCGCGCGGCCCGTGGCGTATCTGCGTCAACATGGACTGCCCGACCAAGGAGAAGAAGCCCGCCCGCGGCCGCAAGACCACGACCAAGGCGAGCACGACGAAGAAGACTTCGACGGCAAAGAAGGCCACGGCTAAGAAAGCCACTGCCGCCAAGAAGTCGACCGCGAAGAAGTCGACTGCCAAGAAAGCAGCCGCTGACAAGTAACCGAGCACATAACCGAGCACATATAGACACGGCGGGGCCGGGCGCGCAAATGCAAATGCGCGCCCGGCCCCACTTCTAAGTTGCGGTGAAATAGGGACTGTTTTTGCTGGCAAAAGGCCTAATTGATCCCTATTTCACCGCAAGTTATGATCAGTTGTTGGGATTACTTCACTTCGACGGGTGCAGCGCCGGGGTAGCGGTCCTCAAAGTCCAGACGGTATTTGTTGTCGTTGGTGCCCGCTACGTTGTCGCGCGCCAGCGGTGCCACGATCTCGTCCTTGTGGTTGGCGGGGCTGGAGTACTCAAGGCTGATCTCCCAGGCATCGCAAATGACGTCAATGCGATTCTCCAGGTCGTCGTAGAGCGCGATGATGTCTTTCCACGAGCTGTAGTTCTGCGAGTCGATGGGAACGTCCAGGTCCTCGACCTCGTCCTTGAGGTCGTCGATCTGATCCTCGAGCGCCTCGGCGGCATCGCTGGCCGACTGACGCGAGCTTCGGTCATCCTTAAGGTAATACGTGTTAAACGTGGTGGCGCAGTCGCGAACCTGCTGATCAAGATCGGAGAGCCTGCTGTAGTAGGAGCTCAGCTGGTCGTAGACGTTTTGCTCGCTGATGGTGGCGGCATCGTGGACGTCATCGTCATCATCATCGTCAAGCTTGTTGGGGTCGCCCTTGACGGACGCATCGTCGTTATCGTGGTCGATCTTGACCTTCTCGATCGTCGTGCCCTTGGTATCATCGGCGCCCTTGTCGAAAGGCTTGATCATAAAGAACACGACGAGCGCGATAATCACGACGATTAGCGCGGCGATGATGCCGATGAGCAGGGCGTTGTTGTTTTTGGGAGCAGCGGGGGCGCCGGCCTGCGGAGCGGCGGTCGGTATGGGCTGCTGCGGCGCGGAGCCGGCTGGCGCCGCCCATTGCTGCGTCGTGCCGACTTCGGGCTGGGGAGCGGGCGCGGGCTGATGAGCGGACTGCACGGTCACGTCCGCCTGCTGGGACTGAGTCGCCGCGGGCTGCTGCGCAGACTGAACCGTGGTCGCGGCGGTGTCGAAGGCGGCATCGGACGCGGCGACATGTTCGGCTGCCTGCGCATTCTCTTGCGACTGAGAGGCCTGGCCATCATCGGTTACCGGCGTTCCGCAGCTGGTGCAAAAACGCTCGTCGTCTTTCAGAAGCTTGCCGCAATGGGTACAAAACCGGGGCATGATGGTTCCTTCCATTCGATGTGTTGGCTAGATTATAAGGTGGTTCAGGTGCGGTTGGGCCGCGCCGACCCAACTGGTTATGTGAGGATGATCATGTCGCGCAAGCCCTGTCGCATGCGTCACAATGAGTGCGGCGTGCTGGGTGTCCGGCGCGGCCGTTTATCGACGGCTCGGTAGAATGCGATGGTGGGGAGTGAGTCTGTGTACTGCGGCGAGCAAGGTCGGGGTGGCGGCGACAGCGTAGAGGCGTTCCGGTTCCCGCCGGGGGATGCGCCCCTCGCTGTGCGCGATTGCTCGCGTCGAGTGTTTTGTGCCGGAATGTTGACCGGAGCGCTTGCCTCGGTGATGAGTCTTGGCGGTTGTGCCGCGCGCCGCAACGAGGCTGAGGGTTCCGCTGTCTCTGTCAAACAAACGTCAAAGCGGTCATCCGCGACAAAAGCGACGGCCGCCCCTAAGTCTTCTTGGATTGCCGCCATTCAGCAAGATATCGAGGCCCTGGTCGAGCCGTATGGCGACTCCGTCTCGGTTTACTCCGTGGCGCTTGATCCTCAAACGTTCGCGTCGCTCGATGGTGAAGTCGCTGTGGCGCCGGACGCGCGACATGTGGCGGCAAGCATCATCAAGCTTCCCATTCTCGCTTGTGCGCTCGAGACCGTGACGGCGGGCGGGCTGTCCCTCGACGAGCAGATAACGGTAACGCAGCAGGATATCGTGGGTGGCAGCGGCAACATTCAGTCGCGCGGCGCGGGTGTGTCGTACAGTATTGACGAGCTGCTGCACGCTATGATCGCCCAGAGCGATAACGTGGCAGCGAACCTTGTTATCGGCAGACTTGGCATGGATACGGTCAACGAAACGTGTGCCGCATTGGGGTTGACCCAGACCGTGCTCGCTCGTTTGATGATGGATGCCGAGGCCCAGGCACAAGGTCGCGAGAACTATACGAGCGCCCGTGATGCTGCGGCCGTGTTGCAGCGGCTGGCGGCGGGGACAATCGCGACGCCCGGGCTGTGCGAGCGAGCGCGCGGATATCTGCTGGCGCAGGAAGACGCGTGCGGTATTGTCGAGGGCGTTCCCGGCGGCGTTTTGGTCGCGCACAAAACGGGCAGCCTGGCGAATGCTCAGCACGATGCAGCAATCGTCTACGCCGAGCGCCCTTACGTGCTGGCAATCCTCACCCAAGACCTCGAACGCGAGCAGGCCCTGACCTTGGAGCGCGACATTTCCTTCGCCATCTATACCCGCGCCGAGACCTAGTCGTTGGGGACGTTCTTAAACGACTAGTCATTTAAGAACGTCCCCAATGACTAGGTGGGATTTGGGGTGCGCCGGACGCTGGGGTATCATGGCTTGGTTGCTATAACTTGCATTTTCGCGCCTTGTAGGAAGGGGCTGCGCCCATGGCTTTTGAGCCCGCTCAACATAGCTTTATCACGCTCGAGGGCGTCGACGGCGCCGGCAAGTCCACGCAGGCGCGCCTGCTTGCCCGTGCGCTCGAGCTCGCTGGCTACCAGGTTGTGAGCCTGCGCGAGCCGGGCGGCACTGCCATCAGCGAAAAGATCCGCGCCCTGCTGCTCGACCCCGCCAATACGGCGATGGGCGACACCTGCGAGTTGTTGCTCTACGAGGCGGCGCGCGCCCAGTTGGTGCACGAGGTCATAGCTCCCGCCCTCGCTGTCGGCAAGGTGGTCCTGTGCGACCGCTTCTACGATTCCACGACCTGCTACCAGGCGTTTGCCGACGGCCTCGACCGCCAGATGGTGCGCGATGCCAACAACCTGGCTGTCGCCGGTACGCATCCGGCGCTCACGCTCGTCTATCACATCACGCCCGAGCAGGCGGCACTGCGCATGGCAGCCCGCGGTGCGGCCGATCGCATGGAGGCCAAGGGCATGGCCTTCCAGGAGCGCGTCTACCAGGGATTTTGCGCTATCGCTGCCGAGGAACCCGCCCGCGTAAAGCTCATCGACGCCACTGCGTCGATCGCAGACGTCTTCGCGCAGACGGTCGAGCTGGTTCGCGCGTACGGTCTCGACATTCCCCAAGACGCCGTCGCCGCCGCGCTTGCCAAGGAGGCCGAGTAACATGGCCCCCGCTCAGGCAAGCCTGCTGGCCAAGCTCGACACCCAACAGCGCGTGCGCGACTTCTTGACCAACGCCATCGCAAACGGCCGCGCATCGCACGCCTACCTGTTTTTGGGCGCGCCCGGCGCCGGTAAGCTCGACGCCGCATGGGCGCTTGCCCAGGCATTCCTGTGCGAGCAGGGCGGCTGTGGCTCGTGCGACAGCTGCGTACGCGTCGCCCGCCATACGCATCCCGACGTGCACTATTACACGCCCGAAAGTGCTACGGGCTACCTCATCGCGCAGACCCGCGAGCTGCTCGACGACGTGCCCCTGGCCCCCATCCGCGCCAAGGCAAAGGTCTACATCATCGACCGTGCCGAGCAACTGCGCGCCAACACCGCCAACGCGCTGCTCAAAACGCTCGAGGAACCGCCCGAGGGCGTCATGTTCATCCTGTTGGGCACCTCGGCCGACGTGATGCTGCCCACCATCGTGAGCCGCTGCCAGTGCGTGCCGTTTCGGCTGGTGTCGCCTACTGTGGCCGCGCAGGCCGTGAGCCGCGCCACCGGTCAGGATCTCGCGCGCTGCCGCATGGCCGTCGCCGTGGCGGGAAGCCCCACGCGTGGTATCGAGTTCCTCAAGAGCGCCGAGCGCCAGGACGCCCGTCGCCAGATGGTCCGCGCCATCGACTCGCTCATCGCCGCCGACGAGGCCGATGTGCTCAGTCGCGCCAAGTCGCTCATCGTCGCCGTCAAGGCGCCGCTCGCCGAGGTCAAGTCCACGCAGGAAAAGGTGCTCGAGCAAAATGCCGACTACCTGTCGCGTGGAGCATTGAAGCAGCTTGAGGACCGCAACAAGCGCGAACTCAACGCGCGCGAGCGTTCGGGTATCATGGAAGCGCTGGCGAGCGCGCGGACGCTCATGCGCGACGTGCTGCTGACGCTTCAGGATGAGGCGGCAGACGTTGTGAACGAGGACGTGCGTGACACAATCGGCCGGCTTGCCGCCGCGACGAATGTTGCGGGTGCCACTCAGGCGCTTGAGGCGGTTGCCACCGCTGAGCGCAACATCGCCAGAAACGTTACTCCCCAGCTGGCCATCGAGGTCATGCTGTTCGATATCAGGAAGGCACTGAAATGCCGTTAGTCGTACCCGTTAAGTTTACCTACGCCTCGCGCGACCTGTGGTTCGACCCGCAGGATCTGGATATCCTCGAGGCCGATTATGCCATTTGCTCCACCGAGCGCGGAACCGAGATCGGCCTGGTCACGGCCGATCCCTTCGAGGTGCCGCAAGACGAGATCGGTCAGCCGCTCAAGCCCGTGTTGCGCGTGGCGAGCGACATCGACCTGCAGCTTGCCGACGACCTGGCTATCCAGGGTGACGAGGCCATGGTCGACTTCCGCCGTCTGGTCAAGGAACTCGACCTCGAGATGAAGCCGGTCGGCGTCGAGTACCTGTTTGGCGGCGAGAAGGCTGTGTTCTACTTTGCTGCCGAGGAGCGCGTCGATTTCCGTCAGCTCGTCAAGGACCTGTCCTCGACGCTGCACATTCGCGTCGACATGCGCCAGATCGGCGTGCGCGACGAGACCCGCCTGGTGGGCGGCTATGCCCAGTGCGGCCAGGAGCTCTGCTGCACGCGCTTTGGCGGACAGTTTGAGCCGGTTTCGATTCGCATGGCAAAAGAGCAGGACCTGCCACTCAACTCGTCCAAAATTAGCGGCGTCTGCGGCCGCCTGATGTGCTGCCTGCGCTACGAGTTCGAGGCGTACAAGGACTTTAAGAGCCGCGCGCCCAAAAAGAAGACGCTTATCGATACGCCGCTTGGCAAGGCGCGTATCCAGGAATATGACACGCCGCGCGAGCAGCTGGTGTTGCGCCTGGAGAACGGCAAAGTCTTTAAGGTCAACCTGGCCGACATGACCTGCTCTGAGGGCTGCAAAAAGAAGGCCGCCGAGCAGGGCTGCAACTGCCGTCCCGACTGCGTGACGCGCGATGTGCTCGAGCGTATCGAGTCGCCCGAGATGCGCTTGGCGCTTATGGAGCTCGACCGCGAGAACGGCGTCGACGTGGGCGATGGCCTGTCGAGTGCCGACCGACTGGCGGGGACGACGATGCCCAAGCGCCGCCGTCGCGATGCGGACGCCGATACCCGTGCCGGTCAGAGCCAGGGCGAGGGTCGCGGCCGCGGTAAGGGTCGCGGCAAGGCCGAGGCACCCGAGGTTGAG
>UQRX01000040.1:0-17948 GCA_900543595.1 uncultured Collinsella sp.
CCTGCGCAAGACGAAGGCCACATTAAGTGGCCTTCTTTGCGTGCGGAACTCGCGACAAACTTAATGCCCGGCCCGCCGGGGCCACGCGGCACTTGGTTGTCGCAAGCGGCTCGCTTTTCGGAACTGGGCTGATATTTTCTAGATGTAAGGCGCCCTTGGTCCTAATGGGCCTGGGGCGCCTTCGCGTTTCCTCGGCTCCGCACCCTTGTGGGTTCGAATCCCTCCGCTTGTCCACAAGAAAGCGCCCTGGGCCGTTATGGGCTCAGGGCGCTCAGTTTTAATGGCTGGGACGGAGGGATTCGAACCCCCAACAGCCGGCACCAAAAACCGGAGTTCTACCGTTGAACTACGTCCCAGTATGGGTGTTGCACAAAAGCAACTCGTTTAGTTTACCTAATCTGCGAGGGCATCGCAAACGCCATCGAGCAGGCGTACGGCGAGTGTCTGCGCGTCGCTGGCCGTGAAGGTGCCGTTGTAGCGCGTCATGCCCGTGAGCTCAATGCGAATGCGTGCCGGCTTCTGCTGTGCGGCGACATTGGCAGTGCGGATGCGCTGGGCCAGGTTGTGGCACTCGGCGAGGGCAATCGTGGCGCGCGGTGCGGCGTCGGCGGGCAGCTCGTCGCTTGCGATCTCGAGCACCAGGTCAACGTCGGTTGGGACCTCGGAGTCGCAGAGCATCATGCCGCTGTTGTCGGTCGTCGCCGTGGCGATGTTCCACATGCGCGATGCTACGCTGCGCGCGATAGGGTCCTCGCCAATGACGGCAATCTGGAAACGCTCGAGTACGTTGGCCGCGCGGGCAAAGCCGATGCGCGATTCGGCCTCGGTCACCGAAGGCTTACCCTCCCACACGTGGTGCAGGCGGTTGATATAGGCGTAGGTATCCTGGAAAGCCATACCGTCGGCAAACAGACCGACGTTTTCCTGGAACTGCTGAAGGGCCGCTTCGGTGTGAGGGCCAAAGTAGCCATCGTCCTCGCCGCAGGCAAAGCCCAAAACGTTGAGCGCCTTCTGCAGGGCCTGCACGTCGGCGCCATGGAAATTGGGCATACGCAGGTAGAGGGTGCGGTCGCCCAGCTTATACGAGGCGTCGACCAGGGCACTCCAGCAGGGGATGTCAACGGCGTGGCCGGCGGCAAGACCGCTGTCGAGCCTAAAGGTGCTAACGGCCTGCTCGGTGGTGGCACCAAAGTGCTTGTCGGCGACCTCGGTGGCATCAATCGTGTAGCCGAGCTGCAGGAGACGAGACTGCACGTCCTCGACGGCTGCTCCCTGCATGCCCGTTGTAATAGGTTCCATGAACGAACCCCTTTCGGCGTATCATTCGTACTATTTGAGCGCCTGTCGGATAGACGACGCAAAGGGATGCATAAACATACATTCAACAGTGTAGCAACTTGTACCCAAATGCGCTGCCGACAGGTTTTGCAACCCCCGCTAGTTGAGTCGCTCCACAAAGAAATCTGCCATGGAGAGGAACAGTTCGCGTGCGTGCGAATCAAGCTCAACGTCCTCGATGGCGGCCTTGGCTTTGGCGGTTAGGTCCAGCGCGTAGGCGTGGGCGTAATCGATAGAGCCGGTCTCCTGGAAGATTTCCACGGCGCGCGCGAGCTGCGCGGGATCCTCGGTGCCCGAGGAGAGGATCGCTTCAATCTCATCGTGATAGCGCTCATCAGACAGGGCGTGCACGGCAACGAGCGTGCGCTTACCCTCGGTGATGTCGGTACGGAAGTCCTTGTTGGCGGCCTCCTTGGTACCGATCAAGTTGAGCAGATCATCTTGGATCTGGAAGGCAAGGCCCGTGTGCAGGCCAAAGGCGCGCAGCGCCTCGACCTGCTGTTCGCTGCCTCCGCCAATGATGGCTCCGGCGGCAAGCGGCGTGGCTCCGCTGTAATACGCGGTCTTGTGCGTCGCCATGTCCAGATAATCGTCGACCGAGATGTCAAAGCGCCCATCGCGGACCCAGCCCAAGTCGAGCGCCTGGCCCTCGATGGTGCGAACGATCATCTCGGTGAGCTCGTGGAGCACACGGAGTTTCACGTCTGCCTCGAGTGTGGGGTCGTCGAGAACCGTCTTGGTGACCATGGTGAGCGCCAGATCGCCGCAGTTGATGGCAAGGCCCGTGCCCTCGGTAAGGTGCATGCAAGGCTTGCCGCGACGCAGCTGGCCGTTGTCGGCTATGTCGTCATGGATAAGCGCTCCCGACTGAAAGTGCTCGATAGCTGCCGCCGCGCTGCGGGCGCTCTCAAAGTTACCGCCCACTGCGGTTGCGGCGAGCATGCAGATAAGCGGGCGGTGGCGCTTGCCGGCGTTGGCCGTAAAAGCCGAGAGCGGGGTATACAGGTAGCGCTCGATATCGGCAGAGGTCGCCTGTCCGTCAAAGAACGTGGCCAGATAGTCGTTGATCTGGTCAAAGTGCTGGGCTAAAAAGCTGGTAAACGGACTGGACACGGGTTCTCGCATTCTTTCTTAGGTTGCATCGTTGCGGTGTGCAGATACCATATTGCCACATTGGAGTTGCCGGCGCGTCTGTTTTGGCGATTTGGGGAAACGGGACGCGTGCGCGTGCCGGCTGCTTATATAAGCCTAAAGTGCTCGAGCGCCTTGACGACGCCATCTTTGTCGACCGAGTCGGTGATGTAGTCGGCGCGCTTTTTGAGATAGTCCGGCGCATTACCCATGGCGATACCGACATCGACGGCGTTCATCAGCGAGACGTCATTGCTGGCGTCGCCGATGCCGTATACGGTTCCGTGGTGGGGATCGAGGGCGTCGAGTACAGACTGGATGCCCCCACGCTTCGTGCATTCGCGGGGCGAGATTTCGGTTACCTCGAGTTCGAGCTCGTTAAAGCACAGCAGCGGCTCAAGTGCCTTATCTTGAGCGATGTGGTTAGCGAGCGATGTAGACATCAAGATCTTGTAAGCACTGTAATGTTGCAGCTGCGTGACTGCGTCGCCCAGGGTGCGCGCGTATCCGGGAGCATCGGGGGCATCGGCACTCATGCGCACGACGCCGTTGAGGCCCTCAAAGCGGATGACCTCGCCCGATTGCTCAAGGTAGGGGGCAAGACGCTGCAGCATGCTGGGCGTCATCGACAGATCGCGAATTGCGTGTCCGTTGATCTCGGCGTAACCGCCCGCAAGACAGACGATGCCGGTCCACGGCAGCTCAAGAAGTTTGGGGTGGATGCAGCTCAGGGTGCGTCCCGTGCAGATAAAGGCCATGTTGCCGTTGGCGACAAACTCGCGGATTGCCTGCGAAACCGCCTCGTTGGGATAGGGGGACAGATCGCGCTCGTCTTCGGGAAGCTCCTGGGCAAGTCTGGGATCTTGCCAGGCGAGCGTACCGTCGATGTCGAAGAAGCAGATATCGCCGTGCTTGTGGGTTGGGCCGGCGGCAGAGGAGGCCGAGGTGGTGGGCGCAAATTCCGGCTCGAGGCCCATGATCTGGTCAAAATGCTCTTTAACGCGGGGAACGGAGATGCCGATGATCACTTGGGCGGTCTTGCCCGTAATGATGAGGCCCTTGGCGCCCGCCGCGACAAACGACGCGTTATCTGCAACGATGGAAGGGTCTGCGACCTCGACGCGCAGGCGCGTGGCGCAGTTGATTGCGCCCACAATATTGCCAACGCCACCTAAAAGCTGAATTACCCGCTCAGCGAGGGCGTGATCTTGATCGGATCGACTATTGACCTCGTCATTGGGAGATTGCTCTTTGGCAAAGCCGCTTCCCGTTAAAGGATCGATTGCCGCGCGATTGGCGACATGATCCTCGCGGCCCGGCGTCTTAAGGTCATAGATCAAGATGAGTGCTCGAAAACTAACAAAAAAGATGAGGCTAAAGGCAAGGCCGATACCGAGCGCCAAAAGATAGGCACCGGCATGCGTGCGCATGAGCGGAATAAAGTTGAAGGCTGCCATCTCCATGAGGCCGCCCGAGAAGATGCCGACGATGCCAAAGAGATTCATGGTTGTGGCAAGGCAAGACGATAAGACGGCGTAGAGAAAAAAGAGCCCGGGGTGGGTGAACATAAAGAGAAACTCGAGTGGCTCGGTAACGCCGCAAACCACCGAGGCGATGATGGCGGGAACAAGGATGACCCTGAGGCCGGCGCGGCGTTCTGGTTTTGCGGTGGAGTAGAACGCGGCTGCGATGGCGGGAAGGCCAAAGAGCTTGACCCAGCCGGTGGCGGTAAAACCGGCCCACGGCGCAAGTTCATTAAGGGGGCGCGTGCTATGGGAGAGGATGGGGAGCAAGCTGCTCCACGTGGCGTAGATGCCGTCGTTAATGACCAGGTTGTCGTAGTAGATCGGCATGTAGAGCAGGTGGTGCAGCCCCATGGGCTCGAGCGCTCGCTCCAAAAACACAAAGATGCCCACGCCAAAGGGGCCGACGCTCGTAAGTGCATGGCGCAGTGTTTCGGTCATTGCGTATACGGAGGGCACGATGGCGGCCGAGATAGCGGCAAGGGCAAACACGGCAAAAAAGCTGATGAGGTAGACCAGCGAGGAGCCCGAGAAGGTGCCGAGCCAATCGGGAACCTTGGCATCGTAGAAGCGGTCATGGATGGCGACGACGGTTGCCGATACCACCAGCGGGCCGATAATGCCGGTGTCGAGCGTCTTGATGCCGTCGATGACGGTGATGCCGCTAGCGGAGGTCAAAGACGACGGGTACTTAAGTCCAAGATTGTCTCCGCTCAGCTTAATGATCTCGCTCAAAAAGAAGCAGTAGGCAAAATAGGCGACGAGAGCCTCGAGGCAGCAACGAGCCGGTTGTTTTTGGGCAAGACCGATGGGCAGCGCTACGGCAAAAAGGAGCGGGAGGCGTTTAAAGACCGTCCACGAGCCGCGCTGGATGATGGTCCAAAAAGCGTACCAAGGGGTTCCGTATACGGCGAGATCGCCGACGATGTCCGCAGTCGTTGCGAGAGCGGAGACGCCGACCATGAGGCCTGATATAGAAAACAGCATGGCGGGCGCGAACATTGCCCCGCCAAAGCGTTGGATTTTTTGCAGCATGTTCTGCCTCCCGAATATCGAGGTGCGTTGCGCGTGGTGAAACGTTTAAACAATGGATTCATTGTAGAGGACTGGACGATTTGCCGTGCCGGCAGTTTTGAGCGAAACCGATTTGGGCACGACAGGAGCCACCAACGGTTAAATATTGTCGCTTTACCGATAATCGGTTTAAACAACTTTAAGAAATGCTATCGTGCCTAGCCAGCAAGAAGATGCAGAGGTGAAACAATGCCAAAAGCGATTTACGAAGGAATCTACCGCGAGATCCGTTCGCGCATCATTAACGGGACCTATGCGTTTCAGGAGATGCTGCCAACCGAAGCCGAGCTGACCGCGGAATTTGGCTGCACGCGCAATACCGTCCGCCGCGCTTTGAGCATGCTGGCAGACGAGATGTTTGTGCAGCCCATACACGGCAAGGGCGTGCGCGTTATTTGGCTCAAGGGCGAAACCGACATGCTGGGCGCGCTCGAGGAAGTCGAGTCGTTTGGCGAATTTGCAAAGCGCAACAATGCCGTCGCATCGACCGAGGTCAAGTCTTTTGAACATTTGATTTGCACTGAGCAACTCTCTCGTCGCCTGGGCTTTAAGGTGGGCGAGGAGTTGATTCGCGTGGTGCGTGTCCGAAGCCTTAACGGCAATGCACGCCAAGTAGACCATGGTTACTTTTTGGAGTCGATCGCCAAGGGCCTGACGCCCGAGATCGCCGCAAAATCAATTTACGACTATCTGGAGCACAAACGCGGCGTCAAGGTGATGGCGAGCCGTCGTACGGTGAGTGTCGAGCTCGCCAACGATGAGGACTGCAGCTACTTGGACCTTGGCAAGTACAATTGCGTCGCCGTTATGGAGAGCCAGTCGTACACCTCGGACGGCATCTTGTTCGAGGTCACGCATGCCCGCACGCATCCCGAGATCTTCCACTACCGCGTCAACTCCAAGCGATAGCCGGCTAGCTCGCAGCCTGACGAGACTCATGCCATCAAAGCGAAAACGCCCGGTCAAACCGACGATACATCGGCTTGACCGGGCGTTTTCTCTGCATTAGATAACAAATAATTGTTTATACAAAACTTGTCAAGTATCAAGTTGAAATTACCGTTCACCGAAGTTTTTCTACCGCTCTAGTAATACTTGTTCAAACAACTAGCCAAATAGCGTATTGTACAAATCAGCAAAAGGGGCAAAGTCCCCGAGCCAATCTCCGAAGGCGGCGGCAAAGGGTGCCGCCACGGTGTGAAAGGGTGGATTGTAATGAAGAACGAAATGAGCAGAAGGCAGTTCCTGGGCTTTGCTGGTTCCGCGGCTGCGGTTCTTGGTCTGGGTCTCGTGGGCTGCGGTGGCTCCGCCGGCTCCGGCTCCTCTGCTTCTGGTGACGCTGCCGAGGTCTACTTCCTCCAATTCAAGCCCGAGGTCGACAAGGAGTGGAAGGAGATCGCCAAGGCGTACAAGGAGGAGAAGGGCGTCGAGGTCAAGATCGTGACCGCCGCCTCCAACACCTACGAGGAGAAGCTCAAGTCCGAGATGTCCAAGAGCTCCGCTCCGACCCTGTTCCAGGTCAACGGCCCCACCGGTCTTAAGAACTGGAAGGATTACTGCGCCGACCTGTCCGATACCAAGCTCCGCGGTGAGCTCATTGACGACTCCCTGGCTCTGCAGTCCGACGGCAAGGATGTGTGCATCGACTGGGTTCAGGAGAGCTTCGGCATTATTTACAACAAGCAGCTGCTCGAGAAGGCTGGCTACAAGGCCGAGGACATCAACTCCTTCGACAAGCTGAAGGCTTGTGCCGACGACATCCAGGCCCGCAAGGACGAGCTTGGTGTCGAGGGTGCCTTCACTTCCGCCGGCATGGACGACTCCTCCAGCTGGCGCTACACCACACACCTTGCCAACATGCCGCTCTACTACGAGTTTGAGAAGGAGCACAACCAGGAGGACGACGAGATCAAGGGTGAGTTCCTCGACAACTACAAGCAGATCTTCGACCTGTACATCACCGACTCCACCTGCGATCCTTCGCAGCTTGCTTCCAAGACCGGCGACGACGCCACCAACGAGTTCGCAACCGGCAAGGCCGTCTTCTACCAGAACGGCTCTTGGGCCTACTCTGACCTCGTCAAGGCCGGCATGACCGACGATCAGATTGGCATGATGCCCATCTACATCGGTGTTGACGGCGAGGAGAACCAGGGCCTGTGCTCCGGCGGCGAGAACTACTGGTGCGTCAGTTCCCAGGCTTCCGAGGATGCCCAGAAGGCCACCGAGGACTTCATGTATTGGTGCGTCACCGCTGACACCCCGACCAGCATCATCGCCGACAAGATGGGTCTGACCGCTCCGTTCAAGAGCGCCAAGGAGACCACCAACGTCTTCTCGCAGCAGGCCGTTGCCATGGCCAAGGACGGCAAGAAGACCGTCGCTTGGGACTTCGTTTACATCCCCTCCGAGGAGTGGAAGAAGAACCTCAAGCAGGCTCTCATCGCTTATGCTGCCGACAACACCAAGTGGGACGGCGTCAAGAACGCCTTCGTTGATGGCTGGAAGACCGAGAAGGCCGCTTCCGAGTAAGCAGTTGCTGCCCAAGCTATCTGATTAGCGACAGGGGGCGGGCAGACGTTGGTTTGCCCGCCCCCTGCATATTGAAAGGACCCTTTTATGGGCAAAGCACTCAAGCGCTGGTGGCCGCTCTTTATGCTGCCCACGTGCCTGGCGTTTATGATCGGGTTCGTGATCCCTTTTATCCAGGGCTTCTATCTCTCGTTCTGCCAGTTTATTATCATTAGTAACGCGCACTTTGTCGGTATCGAGAACTACGTGCGCGCGCTGTCCGATCCGCAGTTCTCCACGTCGTTCTTCTTTACCGTGGCGTTTGCCTTCCTGTCGACGGTGCTCATCAACGTGATCGCCCTGGCCATTGCGCAGGCGCTCACCCGCAAGGCGCTCAAGGGCACCAACATCTTCCGTACGATCTTCTTCATGCCTAACCTGATCGGCGGCATCGTGCTGGGCTACATTTGGCAGATTCTGATCAACTGCCTGCTCTCCAACGTGGGCGCCCAGCTCATCGCCCTTAACTCTGCTGCTGGCTTCTGGGGCCTTATCATCCTGACCCTGTGGCAGCAGGTCGGCTACATGATGATCATCTACATCGCTGGTCTGCAGTCCATTCCGTCCGACTACATCGAGGCCGCCAAGGTCGACGGCGCCACGGCATGGCAGACGTTTTGGAAGGTTAAGATCCCCAATCTGATGCCGACGATCACCATCTGCCTGTTCCTGTCCATCACCAACGGCTTTAAGCTGTTCGACCAGAACCTCGCCCTTACCGGCGGCGCTCCCGCACACTCCACCGAGATGCTCGCCCTGAACATCTACAACACGTTCTACTCGCGTGCTGGCATCGCATGGCAGGGCATCGGTCAGGCCAAGGCAGTTATCTTCTGCATCCTGGTCGTCGCTATCTCCATGATTCAGCTTAAGGCCACGAGGTCCAAGGAGGTGCAGCAGTAATGAAACGCGATAAGGCTATCAACCGCGCGCTCTCGATTTTCTTTACGATTCTGTCGCTCGCATGGATCTACCCCGTGTTCATGATTGCGCTCAATTCCTTTAAAAAGGCAACTGCAATCAGCACCACCACGGCATTCGATCTGCTCACGCCCGAGACGTTCAACGGTCTCGCAAACTACGTGCACGCTCTTAACGAGCAGGGCTTTGCCTCGGCGTTTATGTACTCGCTCATCATCACGGTCACGTCGGTCGTTCTGATCTTGGTGTGCTGCTCCATGTGCGCTTGGTACGTAGTCCGTGTCAACAACAAGATCTCGAACTTCTTCTATTACCTGTTCGTCTTCTCGATGGTCGTGCCCTTCCAAATGCTCATGTTCACGCTGTCCAATTTGGCGGACCGCATCGGCTTTAACACGCCGTTCAACATCTGCTTTATCTATCTTGGCTTTGGCGCGGGCCTGGCGGTCTTTATGTTCGCCGGCTTTGTAAAGAACATTCCGCTCGAGATCGAAGAGGCGGCCATGATCGACGGCTGCAACCCGGTTCAGGTGTTCTTTAAGATCGTCCTTCCCATCATGAAGCCCACCTATCTTTCGGTCGGCATTCTCGAGACCATGTGGGTCTGGAACGACTATCTGCTGCCCTACCTTACCCTCGACTCCACCAAGTACAGGACCATTCCTATCTTGATCCAGTACTTCCGCGGCGGCTACGGCCACGTCGAGCTCGGTCCCATGATGGCCTGCATCATGATGGTCGTTATCCCCATCATCATCATGTACATCCTCTGCCAGAAGTACATCATCGACGGCGTGGTGGCAGGTGCCGTCAAGGGCTGATGCCGTAACTGTTTTGCAAGTTTCTGCGGCGCCCCTCAGCGCGGCGCCGCATATCGAAAGGTAAAGACATGGCCGAGATCGTTCTCAAACATGTTCAGAAGGTGTATCCCAACACCGAGTCCAAAAAGAAGGGCTTCTTTGGCAAAAAGAAGAAGACCGAGGAGAAGAAGCACAACCTCAAGGTTACCGAGGACGGCGTGCTCGCGGTAGAGGACTTTAATCTCACCGTGCATGACCAGGAGTTTGTCGTTCTCGTTGGCCCGTCTGGTTGCGGCAAGTCCACGACGATGCGCATGGTCGCTGGCCTGGAGGACATCACTTCGGGCGACGTGCTCATCGACGGCAAGCGCGTCAACGACGTGGCGCCCAAGGACCGCGACATTGCCATGGTGTTCCAGAGCTATGCTCTGTACCCCAATATGACGGTGTACGAGAACATGGCGTTTACGCTTGAGCTCAAGAAGGTCCCCAAGGACGAGATCGACCGTAAGGTTCGCTCTGCTGCCGAGATCCTGGGCATTACCGAGTACCTCGACCGTAAGCCCAAGGCGCTCTCGGGCGGTCAGCGTCAGCGCGTCGCCATCGGCCGCGCCATCGTGCGTGACCCCAAGGTCTTCCTGATGGACGAGCCGCTGTCTAACCTGGACGCCAAGCTCCGTAACCAAATGCGTGCCGAGCTCATCAAGCTGCGTCACGAGATCAAGGGCACCTTTATCTACGTTACCCACGACCAGACCGAGGCCATGACCCTCGGCGATCGTATCGTGGTCATGAAGGACGGCGTCGTCCAGCAGATCGCCACCCCGCAGGAGGTCTTCAACCACCCCGCGAACATCTTCGTCGCCGGCTTTATCGGCGTGCCGCAGATGAACTTCTTCGATGCCCAGCTGGTGCACTCGGGCAACGGCTTTACCGTCAAGACCGAGGACATGAATGTGGCGCTCGCTCCCGAGACCTGCGCTCAGCTTGCTCTCAACTGGGACGGCGGCGACGTGAAGGAGATCACGGCCGGCGTGCGCCCCGAGCAGATTCTGCTTGCCGACAAGGACGAGGAGGGTGCGCTCCAGGGTACCGTCGAGGTGACCGAGCTCATGGGCTCGACCGAGCATGTCCACGTGACCGCTCCCGACGGCCAGTTTGTCCTGATCATTCCCGTTGTCGACCTTGAGGCCAAGGGTGCACTCAAGGCTGGCGACACCATCTGGTTCAAGTTCGAGAAGAACGCGACCCATCTCTTCGATAAGGTCTCTGGCAAGAACCTTATCTAGGCCCGGTGCATCCAGGCCCTCCTTTTGGGCGACTGCGGCTTTGCCATCCTTTTGCCGTGGTCACATATAAGGCTCCCCTCCCGTCCACTGGGCGAGAGGGGAGCCTTTCTTTATGACGGGGCTGTCTGGTCGGTCGTTTGTCTCGATTTGTAACAAGTAGAGGATCGAATTGGCTTTAGATGTTACAGAACGAGATTGAGTTGAGCCGCCTGTCCTTCCGTCTCGATCTGTAACACGAAGGACTGATTTCGGTAGTTACCTGTTACAGAACGAGATTGTTTTAGCCGGCTTATCCATTTGTCTCGATCTGTAACAGTAAGGGCGGATTTCGGACGTTAGATGTTACAGACTGAGATAAACCCTAGGGAAAGAACCGGTTTGTCTTGATCTGTAGCAGGTAGGACCGTTTTGGCCGAATAGGTGTTACAGATTGAGACGATTTAGTCGAGGCGGGCCACAGGCAACGCACGGGCACAAAAAAACGGAGCCGTGTTGCCACGACTCCGTTTCTCAAGAGGATGGGCAAGGGGAATGGGTTAGTCCAGGTGCCAGATTTCGTCGTTGTATTGGGAGATCGTACGGTCGGACGAGAAGGTGCCGGCGTTGGCGATGTTGATCAGCGCCTTGCGCATCCAGGCATCCTGGTCCTCGTAGTCGGCCAGCACGCGCTCCTTGGTCTGGATGTACTCCTCAATGTCGAGCAGGGCCATAAACCAGTCCTTGCCCTTGATGTCGTCGTGCAGACGCTGCAGGCGCTCCGCGTTGCCGGTCGCCATAAAGGCGGGGTTGGTGATGAAGTCCACCAGCAGCTTGATGCCGGGCTTGCGGTAGAGCGCGCCGGCGTTGTAGGTGCCGTCGGCGTAGAGTTGCTCGACCTGCTTGGACGAGGCGCCAAAGGTATAGATGTTCTCGTCGCCCACGAGCTCGGCGATCTCGACATTGGCGCCGTCGAGCGTGCACAGGGTCAGGGCGCCGTTAAGCATGAACTTCATGTTGGAGGTGCCGCTCGCCTCTTTGGAGGCCAGGCTGATCTGCTCGGAGATGTCGGCGGCGGGAATCACGCGCTCGGCGGCGGTGACGTTGTAGTTCTCGATCATGACGACCTGCAGGTAGGGAGCCACGTCGGGGTCGTTGGCGATCCACTGCGACAACGTCAGGATTAGGTGGATGATGTCCTGAGCGATGGTATAGGCAGGCGCTGCCTTGCCGCCAAAGATGATGGTGACGGGGTGCTTAGGCTTATTGCCGTTTTTGATGTCGAGATACTTCCAGATGATGTAGAGCGCGAGCATCTGCTGGCGCTTGTACTCGTGGATACGCTTGACCTGAACATCGATGATGGCGTTGGAGGGAATGGTCACACCCTGCTCGAGCGCCATGAACTGGCGCATGATGGCCTTGGCCTCGGTCTTGGTGGCAGCCAGGCGCTCAAGAACATCTTTGTCGTCGGCGAACTTGGCGAGTTTGCTCAGATCGCCGGTGCTGCGCCAGTCGGTGCTGATCACATCGTCGAGCAGGTTGGCGAGCGCGGGGTTGGCTCCCTGGATCCAGCGGCGGAAGGTGATGCCGTTGGTCTTGTTGGAGAACTTCTCGGGGTAGATCTCGTAGAACGGATGAAGCTCGGTGTCCTCCAGGATCTTGGTGTGGAGTGCGGCGACGCCGTTGATGGAGAAGCCAAAGTGGATGTCCATGTGGGCCATGTGGACGGTGTCGTACTCGTCGATGATGGCGACACGCGGGTCGTCGTGCTCGGCCTTGGCGACCTCGTCGAGCTTGACGATAATGTCGGCGATGGCGGGCGAGACCTTCTGCAGGCTGGTGAGCGGCCACTTCTCGAGCGCCTCGGCAAGAATCGTGTGGTTAGTGTAGGCGACCATGGAGCGCACGATGGTCACGGCCTCGTCAAACTCGATGCCATGCTCGGTGGTGAGCAAGCGAATGAGCTCGGGGATGACCATGGTGGGGTGCGTGTCATTGATCTGGACTACGGCGTAGTCGGCCAGGTCGTGCAAGTTGCTGCCGCGCTCGATGGCCTCGTCGATCAGGAGCTGGGCGGCGTTGCTCACCATGAAGTATTCCTGGTAGATGCGAAGCAGGCGGCCCTGCTCGTCGGAATCATCCGGATAGAGGAACAAGGTGAGGTTCTTGGCGATCTCGGTCTTGTCGAAGTCGATGGAGCTGCCGGGGACCAGGCCGTCGTCGACACTTGCCAGGTCGAACAGGCGCAGGCGGTTCTTGGTGGGCTGGCCATAACCGGGCACATCGATGTTGACGAGCTTGGAAGTAACGGCAAAATCACCGAACTCGACGGTGTAGGAGCGGTCGTCGTCGATCAGGATGTCTTGCTCGCCAAGCCACTCGTCGGGGACGGCCTTCTGCTGGTTGTCGACAAAGCGCTGGCGGAACAGGCCGTAATGGTAGTTGAGGCCCACGCCGTCGCCGGTAAGGCCCAGCGTGGCGATGGAATCCAAGAAGCATGCGGCCAGACGGCCCAGGCCGCCGTTGCCGAGCGACGGTTCGACCTCGAACTCCTCGATCTTGTTGAGGTCGTGGCCCGCGGCGGTGAACTGGTCCTTAACCTCGTCATAGATGCCAAGGTCGATCATATTGTTGATGAGCAGCTTGCCGATCAAAAACTCGGCAGAGATGTAGTAGAGCTTTTTCTTGCCGTTGTTGAGAGGACAGGCGGCAGAGCGCTCCTGCACGAGCTTGGCCAGCAGCTTATAAATACGACGGTCATCGAGCTGCTCGAGCGAGGTGCCAAAGGACTGCTCGGCAAGATCCGCAAGATTGATACGGGGCATGTTTCCTCCTGTGATGGGTTGATTACATGTCAGAAATTCAAAAGAAGCCCGCGCGAGGGATTGGAGTGGCCTCGCGCGGGGAAAACGGACGCGTCCGCACGATGGAATGGGGTCGGGTGCGGTGGCTCCTATTGGGGAAGCTCAATTTCGGCTTCCGACGGGATGCGGAAGTAGGTTTCGGTCCAGTCGGTGAGTTTGTGCTCGAGCTCGCGGGTGATGGCGCCATCGAGCATACGCCAGGTCCAGTTGCCGCCCAGGGTGGCGGGGGTGTTGATGCGCGCCTCGTTGCCCAGGTTGAGCAGGTCTTGCATGGTGTAGATACAGGTATCGCTCACGCTGGCGGCGATGGTGCGGTTGAGTGCATCGGCCATGGGCTCGCCTGCCTGCTGGTGGGTGTACAGGGCCGTCTGCTCGCGCTGACGCGGGGTGGCCGTTCCCTCAAACCAACCGCGCGCCGTCTCGTTGTCGTGTGTGCCCACATAGGCGACGGTGTTGGCAATGTAGTTGTGCGGCAGGTAGTACGAGTTGGTGCCCTCAAAGGCGAACTGCAAGATCTTCATGCCGGGGAAGCCCGAGTTGTCGCGCATGTCGATGACGCCGGGGGTGAGGAAGCCCAGGTCTTCGGCGATGATGGGCAGTGTGCCGAGCTTTTCCTCGAGCGTCTTAAAGAACTTGAGGCCGGGGCCCTGCGTCCACGAACCGTAGGACGAATCGGGTGAGGAGAACGGCACCTCCCAATAGGCCTCGAAGCCGCGGAAGTGATCCAGGCGGATGATATCGTACATGTCGAGGGCGGCGCGGATGCGGCCCTCCCACCAGGAGAAACCGTCGGCTTCCATGGCGTCCCAGTCGTAGATGGGATTTCCCCAGTACTGACCGGTGGCCGAGAACTGGTCGGGCGGCGTGCCGGCGACACTTACGGGATTGCCGGCGGCGTCGATCTTAAAGAGCTCGGGCGTGGCCCACATCTCGACGGAGTCGCGCGAGACATAGATGGGCAGGTCGCCGATGATGAGGATGTCGCGCTCGTTGGCATAGGCCTTGAGGCGACTCCACTGACGATCGAAGAAGTACTGCGTCATCTGGTGGTAGAGCATGCGCGCGGGATGGGCGGCGCAGACCTTGGCAGAAGCCTCACCGCGGGTACGGAGCTCCTCGGGCCACTCCCAAAATGCCTTGAGACCGCACTCCTCCTTGACGGTCATGAACTCGCAGTAGGGGATGAGCCAGTCTTCGTTGGTTTGGACAAAGCCGTCGAAGTCGGCCGGCTTGTCGGCGGCAAAGCGCTCGGCGGCGCGGTCGAGAATCTGACGACGGCCACCAAAGATGGCACCATAGTCGACATTGCTGGGGTCGGAGCCCAGGTACACGCCGTCGATATCGCACTGCTCCAGATAGCCGGCCTCGATAAGCTCGGCAAAGTCGATGAAATTGGGGTTGCCCGCACGGGCCGAGAACGACTGATAGGGCGAGTCGCCATAGCTCGTCGTCGTAAGGGGCAGAATCTGCCAGTAATGTTGTTTGCACGAGGCAAGAAAATCGACAAAGTCGTAGGCATTCCAGCCAAAGCCGCCGATTCCGTATGGTCCTGGCAGAGATGAGACAGGCATGAGGACACCGCTTGCACGCTCCATGAATGCGCTCACCAACCTTCTTGTTGTGGGGTCAGCCTGCCGATGGAAGAGCAGTCCGCCCCCGGTGTTCTGATTCGATACATCTATTGTAGAACATGTTGTTTAAACATGTACGGGCAAGATAAAAAAGTTGGCCCATTTTCGGTAAATGGTTACGCGCCATGAAAAAAGCCCCGGTCTCACATCGTGAGACCGGGGCAAGAACGCTATGTAGGTTTTATCTACTCGGCGTCGGCGAAGCCGTTGGGGTTATGGCTCTGCCAATTCCAGCTGTCGCGGCACATGTCCGCGATGTCGTACTGGGCCTTCCAGCCCATCATGCGTTCGGCCTTGGAGGCATCGCACCAGTTGGCGGCGATATCGCCGGCACGGCGCTCGCGAATCACGTAGGGCAGCTCCTTGCCGCAGGCCTTGGAGAAGGCGGCGACGACCTCGAGTACCGAGGTGCCGGTGCCGGTGCCCAGGTTAAAGATCTCGACGCCGGTCTTGCCGTTCATCCAGTTGAGGGCGGCAACGTGACCAGATGCCAGGTCGCACACGTGGATGTAGTCGCGCACGCCGGTGCCGTCGGGGGTGGGGTAGTCGTTGCCAAAGACCTGAACGGCCTCGAGCTTACCGACGGCGACCTGGGCGACGTAGGGCACCAGGTTGTTGGGGATGCCCTTGGGGTCCTCGCCGATCAGGCCCGACGGATGGGCACCGATGGGATTGAAGTAACGGAGCAGCACGACGTCCCACTCGGGGTCGGCGGTGTGGACGTCCATGAGGATCTGCTCAATCATCCACTTGGTCCAACCATAGGGGTTGGTCGCGGGCTTCTTGGGGTCCTCTTCGGTGACGGGCGGATTGTCCGGATCGCCGTAGACGGTCGAAGAGCTCGAGAAGATGATGGACTTACAACCGTGGTTGCGCATGACATCGATGAGCACCAGGGTGTTCTCGATATTGTTGTGGTAGTACTCGACGGGCTTGCTCACCGACTCGCCAACGGCCTTAAAGCCGGCGAAGTGGATGACGCGGTCGATCTGGTGGGTATCGAAGATCTTGTTCATCGCATCGCGGTCGAGCACGTTGGCCTCGTAGAAGGTGAGGTTCTTGGCGGCCTCGTCGCCCACGATGGTCTTGACGCGGTCGATGGCAACGGCGCTGGAGTTGGAGAGGTCATCGACGACGACAACCTGGTAGCCACCCTCGAGCAGCTGAACGACGGTGTGCGAGCCGATAAAGCCGGCGCCGCCGGTAACGAGGACGCAGGTGTCTTTGGGGTCGAGTGCTATGGACATGTAGTCTCCTATCGAATCAGGAACACTTCTTGAGGGGAGTATAGCGCAGCTGGGGGCGCCCAAAACACGCGGGGCAGGAAAACCAGAGGATTGATGTTAACGTACTCATAGGGTGTTATTTGCATAATCCTTACCTTTGGTGTGGGACGTATTTGCGAGCCGCTGACCATGCTTTTCCAGCCGTTCGTGGAAATAGTTGGGACAAGCGCGATGTGCGTTAATATGTTTGAGTTGAGCGACATATAAATAAGCATGTAACGGAGTACATATGTCACCAAACAACGATTCCATCTTTACGCAGGAGCTTTCGCGCCGCACTGCCCTTAAGGCTCTTTTCGGTGCTGCTTCCGCGGCTGTTCTTTTTGGCCTGCCCGCCCGCGCCCATGCGGCTGAGGCCAGCCAAGAAACCACCGACAAACTGAATGCCGCCCAGGCCCAGCTCGACGAGGTCCAGGCCCAGCTCGACAGCATCGCTAATGAGTACGCGACGCTCGCCAACAAGAATGCCCAGACCCTCAGCGATATCGAGGGCGTACAGGGCCAGATTGACGAGACGCAGGCTCAGATCGACACCAAGAAGGCCGAGCTCAAAGAGAAGCGCAGCGATCTTTCCGATCGCGTTGCCGCCAGCTATAAGTCGGGCGGCACCAACATCTTGTCGTTGCTGCTCGCTTCTGGTTCGTTTGAGGAGCTCGTCGCCAACGCGCATTACGTCGAGAAGATCAACAAGAGCGACCGTGACGCCATCGAGGACATCCAGACCATCCAGAAAGAGCTCGATACGCAGAAGTCCGAGCTCGAGTCGCAGAAGGCCGACCTGGAGAAGCTCAAGGACCAGCAGACTGCTCAGATGCAGGACATGCAGGCCAAGCAGCAGGAGGTCCAGACGGTTCTGAACGGCCTTTCCGATGATGTTAAGGAGCTCATGGCCCAGCGCGATTCCGAGATTCTCGCTGCCGCTCAGGCCGAGGAAGCTGCCAAGAAGGCTGCCGCTGCCGCGGCTGCCGCAAACAAGAACAATTCCTATTCGGGTGGTTCAAGCTCGGGTGGCGGCTCGTATGCCGGCGGCACCCCGCAGCAGAATGCCGGCTCGGGCAAGCAGCAGGCCGTCGTCAATGCATGCTACTCCACGCCTTCGCCTGGCCTGAACTGGTGCGCCGCCTGGGTTACCAACGTGTTCCGCAACGCCGGCGTGGGCTACTTTGGCGGCAACGCGTGCGACATGTTTAACGCCTGGTGCTACAGCTCCGATCGTTCGGCGCTGCAGGTGGGCATGATCGTGGCCGACTCGTCGCACAGTGGCACCGGTACGCCGGGTCTGCTGTACGGACACGTGGGCATCTATGTTGGCGGCGGCATCGTTATGAGCAACGAGGGCGCCATCACGTCTAAGTCGCTTGACTCGTTCATTGGGTTCTACGGCACTGGCTCTGGCGTGCGCTGGGGCTGGCTCGGCGGTATTGCGCTGTCGTAAAGCCGACTGGGCCGCGTGCCCGCCCGCAATATATTTGATTGCCTGCTCGGGCAGTCCTGCGCAAGACGAAGGCCACATTAAGTGGCCTTCTTTGCGTGCGGAACTC
>UQRX01000041.1:0-17888 GCA_900543595.1 uncultured Collinsella sp.
CCACGTCCTCGCCGTTCGCAGCGGCAACGGCCTCGTGCGGGTCCTTGCCCTCGGCCTCGGCACGCATGCCCAGCACCAGGTTGCGCAGGCCAGCGACCGTGCCTTCCACGTCGGGAGCCGGCTGGTCGGCGTGCAGGTAGGCCCAGTCCATCATAAAGGTGGCCGAAGACAGCGCGCCGATGGCCAGCGCATCATCGGGGCACGAAAGCTCAATCTCAAAGACGCGCTCGTCGTGCTCGCTCACGCGGGTGCGGCCGCACGAAATGCTGCCCGCAAGACCTGTCTCGTTCATGAGCTCGACCGTCACGTGCTCCAGCAGGTGGCAAAGCTCGGTCTGGCCCATGCAGTCCTGGAACTCACGACCCGAATCGCCCAGGCACAGATGCTTGGCAATCGCGGGCACCAGGTAGTACACGCGCGCCGTGGCCTCGATATCCTCCGAGGTCATGAGCGGCATGCCGGGGTTCACCAGCACATGCGCGCAAATCTTGTCCTCGCTGACGGTGACCTTAAGGATGTTGAACAGGCCTGCCATAACTCTCCCCTACTCTTCCTTGCCCTACTCGTCGCCATCGTGCGGGTCCGCAGAGCCCGCACCCGACGCCGCCGGCTTCTCTGCCGAAGACTCGGAATCCTTCTTATCGGTTTCGGCCGGAGCGATCACGCGAATGAGCGAGATGCGCTGGCCACGCATCGACTGTACCTTGAACTTGTACCCTGCGACCTCAAACACCTCTCCGATGTCGGGCACCGAGTCGCAAAGCTCCAAAATCCAGCCGGCGATGGTCTCATAATCATCGCTTTCCTCGAGCGGCCAACCAAGCTCAATCGCGTCATCGCACGAAAAACGCCCATCGACGAGCCACTCGCGGCGCGAAAGGCGCGTGAGGTACTTGTTGTCGGGGTCGAACTCGTCCTCGATTTCGCCGACGATCTCCTCGACGATGTCCTCGATGGTGATGATGCCGGCCGTGCCGCCGTACTCGTCCACGACGACCACAATCTGGTCGTGCGAGGTCTGCATCTCGGACAGCAACGGCAGGATGTCCTTGGTATCGGGCACAAAGGTGGCGTCGCGCAAAAAGCCGGCGATGGGCTGGTCGCCCTTGCCGTCGAGCGCAGGCTGGATCAGGTCCTTGATGTGCGCAATGCCCGCGACATTGTCGGGGTCCTCGTGATAGACGGGGATGCGGCTGAAGCCGGTCTGGCGCATGGTGGACAGCACGTCGGCGACCGTCTCGTCGTCCTCGCACATGGTGGTGTCCACGCGCGGGACCATGACCTCGCGGGCAACAGTGTCGCCCAGGTCGAAGATCTCGTGGATCATGCGCTTTTCCTCGTCGAGCAGGTCGTCCTGCTCCGAGACCATGTACTTGATCTCTTCCTCCGAGACGTTTTGGCGGTCGTCGGCGCTCTTGATGCGCAGGATGCGGGCCAGGCCATCGGAGCAGGCACCGGTCAGCCACACGAGCGGGCGGGCGATCTTTTGGAACACGGAAAGCGGCCCCACGACCTGCTTGGATACGCCCTCGGCGTTAGCGAGGCCGATGCGTTTGGGCACGAGCTCGCCGATCACGATGGACACAAAGGCGACGGCGACGGTGATGATGACCGGCGCCAGGCCGCGCGCGATGGCGGAAAGCGGCGCGATGCCAAAGCTCATGAGCCACGTGGCGAGCGGGTCGGACAGGCTCGTCGAGGCGACGGCGGACGAGGCAAAGCCCACGAGCGTGATGGCGACCTGGATGGTGGCGAGCAGCTGATCGGAGTCGGCGGCGAGCTGGACGGCGCGCTCGGCACGCTTATCGCCCTCCTCGGCATCGTGCTCCAACACGGCGCGCTTGGCCGTGGTGAGAGCCATCTCGGACATGGAGAAGTAGCCGTTGATAAGCGTAAGGACGAGCGTGGTAATAAGGGAGATGGTTATGTCCATCGGGAGTTTCTCGAACCTCCAAGATTCGGGACGTTAGGGTAAAACGTTGATGGCGGATACGGCAATTGCGCCGGTCGCCCGCGCGAGCGGGGCCGTGGGCGCGGGCGCTAGATTACGAAGAGGATCACCGCCATGAACTGGAAGATGCTGCCGGCGAGCACCCACAAGTGGAAAACACTGTGCAGATAGCGCACGTTTTTTGCGATATAGAACGGCACGCCCACGGTATAGCACACGCCGCCGACGGCGAGCAGGGCAAGCGCCACGGGGTTGAGCAGCGCCACGAGCTCGGGCAGTTTAAAGACGACAAGCCAGCCCATCAGCAGGTAGACCAGGCCGCTTACCCAGTGCGGTTGACGCTCGCGCATAAAACACTCGAGGGCGATGCCGATAATGGCGATGGCCCATACGGCAAAGAACAGCGCAGGGCCGCCGTCGTTTGCAAGCGTGATGAGGCAAAACGGCGTATAACTGCCGGCTATGAGCAAGTAGATGCAGCTGTGGTCGATGATGCGGAACACGCGCTTGGCGCCCGCGGGCTGAATCGCATGGTAGAGCGTGGAGGCTAGGTATTCGAGGATAATACTGACGCCATAGACAATTGCCGCGGCCATGTGGGCTGGGCCTCCGCCGCGCAGGGCGGCGAATACGATCAGGAGCACCAGGCCCGCGATACCCAGCAGGCAGCCGACACCATGGGTGACGGAGTTCATGATCTCCTCGCCCACCGTGTAGTGTGGAACGGCCGCGGTCTTGGGTCGCGGCTTAGAACTGTCGCTCGAATCGGACATGCCGGTTACATCCTCCAACGTAAAGAGTTCTCAACACTATATCAAAGCGTCTGGGTGCGTGCGAAATTTGCACCTTACGTGACCCTTTGTTTACCCATTCTTTGTTTGTTGACGCATCAACGGCGAACATCCATAATGCGCTTGCATTGAATGTTGATGTATTAACATCTTATAGGAGAATACCGCATGGCTCAAAACGCACGTTCCCATCGAAAGCTCAAGATAGCCGGCATCGTTGCGCTGGTGCTCGTTGTCGCGCTGCTGGGATTTGCCGGCAACTTTTTGTTTGACTTTGCCCTGAACCCCCAAGCGCCGTACACCATGAAGATGATGCAGGATGGCAAAGACGACAAAATAGGTGAGCAGCCGGATGCCGAGGAAACCGAGGCGCGAGCGTGGTTTAAAGAGAATCGCGAGAGCAGCAGCCTCACCGCAGATGACGGAACCGAGCTTGCCGCCTGGTATTTTGCTGCGTCGGAGAGCACACACGACTACGCCGTCTGCCTGCATGGATATACTAACGAGCCCATCGGTATGGCCCGATACGCCAAACGGTTCCACGACCGCGGCATGAACGTGCTCGCACCCGCCGCCCGCGCCCACGAGCGCTCCGGCGGCGACTATATCGGCATGGGCTGGCCCGAGCGCCTCGACATCGTCGCATGGATCGAGCGAATCGTACAGGCTGACCCCGAGGCGCGCATCCTGGTCTTTGGCGAGTCGATGGGTGCGGCAACCGCCATGAACGTCGCGGGGGAATCTCTGCCCGCAAACGTGAAATGCATTATCGAGGACTGCGGTTATACGAGTGTTTGGGACGAGTTTTCTCTGCAGCTCAAGAACGTGTTCGGCTTGCCCAGCTTTCCCTTGCTCGATGTAGCAAACTTGGTATGCAACGTGCGCGCGGGCTACGACTTTCATAAGGCGAGCAGTGTGGAGCAACTCAAACACGCGACGGTTCCCATGCTGTTTATCCACGGCGACCAGGACACCTTTGTGCCGTACAGTATGCTCGACCAAAACTACGAGGCGTGCGCCAGCAAAGTCAAGCAAAAGCTCACCATCCATGGCGCCACCCACGCCAAGAGTGCGCAAGTTGACCCCGAGCTCTACTGGAACACGGTCAACAACTTCCTCGACGAGTATTTTTAGGCAAATAGTACGGTTTACTGGTCTATCTGACCCCCCGTTTTCGGAAGTGCGGGGAAAATCGCGCGAAGCCCGACCAGATCACAGTTTTACCAACAATTTATCAGGGGTTTTGTTGCCAAAAATCGGTTTGTGGTCGGCGGTATTCGATTTTTCACCGCACTTCCGAAAAGCCGCCCGTGGACGCTGTGCCCACGGGCGGCTTTTGCTAACGTTGCGCTACAAAAGCGCTTGATATGTCCAATAGACAGGTGCTACTTGACTTCGATGAGCTCATACTCGCTCGTGCCAAGGCCGATCTTCTCGGCATGGCCCGACACGTCAAGCGCTTCCACGACCGCGCCATGAACGTACTCGCGCCCGCCGCCCGTGCCCACGAGCGCGGAGTGTACGATTCGATCTCTTTGAATGGATAGACGGCGCCGTCGTACCACTTGATGCCCCAGGGAACGTACTCGCCGTCGGGACGGCACTCCACGAGGGTGGTGACCAGACGGGTGGATTTGCTGTCTGCAAACAAATGGGCCTCCCGTGCAATACGAACTTGTGTTCTATTATCGCACGGGAGGCTTGTTGGGGCTGCGGGTTCTTCGGCGTACCGCGGTAATCTGGAGGTCCTGAATCAGATCAGGCAGGGAATGGTTACACGAAGCCAGGCCGAAGAAATTCACAAGGTATCGGTGATAAGGTCATCACCGACTCTAGTCAATAGTGCTTGCGATCTCCTTCGACCATAGGGCACTCTTCTTGATGACACGACGTTGTGTCTCGAAATCGATATAGAAAAGGCCGTAGCGTTTGTTGTATCCATTCGACCAAGAGAATTGATCCTGGAGAGACCAAACGAAATAACCTCTCACGTCTACACCGTCTTCACGTGCCTTCAGGAGAGCATCCAAATGCTGATCGATGAAGTCGATCCTATCATCGTCGTCGACAAAATCGCCGGCTGCGTCCAACGCGTCTTTGCTGCCAAGACCGTTTTCCGTGATGTAAATCGCGGGATGGGCGGGATAGTTCGCATCGACCTGTCGAAGAATGTCGTACAGACCTTGCGGGTAGACATTCCAATCCCAGTCGGTCGTCGGAACATCAGGGTTCTTGACAAGTTCCGCTATGCCCTTCATGCGGAGGGTCGTCGTTCCCTTTTCGCCGGTCGCGTTGTACTTGGAACGATTTTCACCTGCATAGGCCTGTACGAACTGCGGCTGATAGTAATTGATGCCGAGGTAGTCGTTGAGACCAACAGCCGCCTGCATCTCATCGTAATCTCCGTCTTCAACTGAGAACGAAGCCTCCTGCACCCCACATATCTCCTCAATGAGTGCGCTGGTGCGATCCGTGAGTTTGCCGAAGAACGTTAAATCAAGCAGGAACCTATTCAGATAGGCATCCCAAAGCTCGGCGGCATGTCGGTTGTCGGGCGTATCAACGATTGGATACACGGGCTTAAGCGCGTGTATGACTCCAATGCGTCCTTGATGTCCGCCTTCCTTGAAAACCTTGACAACGCGAGCATGGGCAAGCGCCATGTTATGCATAGCCTGGAAAGACGACGAGAAATTGAACAGATCGGCTGGGGGGAATTCAGCTACGACATATTGGAAAAACGCCAGGCTAATCGGTTCATTGATCGTGAACCACTGGGAGACCTCTGTGAACTCCTCGAAGCAGAACTGTGCGTAGTTTACGAAGGAATCGATATTGGCGCGATTCAGCCAATCTCCCCGACTGAACATTCCGATTGGGGAATCGAGGTGATGTAGCGTTACGTACGGCTCGATTCCATGTTTGCGGCATTCAGCGAACAACTCGTGATAATACTTGACGCCCACGGGATTCGGGTCACCATCAGTATTCGGAAACACGCGAGCCCAGGAAATCGAGATGCGCAGCGCCTTGATGCCATGCTCGGCAGCGAGGCGGATGTCTTCTGGGTATCGGTGATAGAAGTCGCTTGCGGGATCAGGCAGGAAACGGCCCTTCGAAACGAGAAAATCGTCCCACATGGTCTTCCCCATGCCGTCTTTGCCCGTCGACCCCTCTACCTGGTAGGCGGCAGTGGCGGCGCCCCATACAAACCCCTCGGGCAACCGCTTGACGCGCTTGAGCAGTGTCATCGTTCATCTCCTCCATCCTCAAGGAACAAGCTGGCACCGTTTGTCTCGATCACTTTCCGATACCAGTAAAAGCTCTTCTTCTTGGTGCGATCGTAGGTACCTTTTCCGTCATCATCTAGATCGACATAGATGAAGCCGTAGCGCTTTGACATCTGATTCGTCGACGTCGACACGACGTCTATGCAACCCCATGAGGTGTATCCCATGACCTCGGCCCCATCGTCAATCGCCTCCGCGATAGCCCGGATATGACGGCGGAAATAATCGATGCGGTAGTCGTCGTCGATAGAGCCGTCGTGGTTGACAACGTCACGGGCACCCAAGCCGTTCTCGACTATGAACAGCGGCTTTTGGTACCGATCGTACATATCGACAAGGGCGTAGCGCAGGCCATCGGGATCGATCTGCCAACCCCATTCGGAAACATCGAGATAGGGGTTCTTAACGCCCGTGGCCAGATTACCGCATACCTTTTCACGGTCATCCGCATCAACAGAATCGACGAGCGACATGTAGTAGCTGAAGGAGACGAAGTCCGCCGGGTAGCACCGTAGAATCTCTTCATCACCCTGCTCGAATCTGACATCGATGCCATGCTTGTCCCAGTAGTCGAATATGAATGCTGGATACGCTCCACGGGCCTGAACATCGGAGTAAAAGTAGTTCTCGCGATTCGATCTCTGGGAAAGCAACATGTTCTTAGGATTGCAATTCTCAGGATAGGTTAGGGTCCGCGTGATCATACATCCCATCAAGGCATCAGGATCGATCTCGTGTAGCTCTTTCGTCGCGAGTGCGGCTGCGACAAATTGATGGTGGACGGCTTGGTATATCACCTCTTCGAGGTTGGCATCGGCGAAACGGTCTGGAACGATCCCCGCGGTCACGTAAGGGTGCCTGAAAATCGAGTCAATCTCGTTGAACGTGATCCAATACTTCACAAGGCCCTTATATCGCTCGAAGCACACGCGCGCGAAACGGGCGAAAAGGTCGACAAGACGGCGGTCGTACCACCCTTGATAGTGGTCTGAAAGATACAGCGGCATATCATAATGATGGAGCGTTACAAGCGGCTCGATTCCATGTTCGCGCATTGTTTTGAACATGTCCTCGTAGAACGAAAGCCCGGCCTCGTTCGGCTCTTCCTCATTGCCCATGGGAAAGATTCGAGCCCATTGAATGGACACGCGCAGGCACTTGAAGCCCATCTCGGCGAATAGAGCGATGTCCTCGCGATAACGATGGTAAAAATCAATGCCGTGTCGTTTCGGATACATAAGCTCGTCATCCGTTTGCATCGCCTGGGCGATCTCCTCGGATGTAATTCCATGCTGGGCGCTGTAATCGCTTGGGTCGATGCCGGGTTTATAGCGGGAAACATCCGCGACGGTAGGGCCCTTGCCCCCTTCTCGCCAAGCCCCCTCGCATTGGCACCCGGCGATGGCGCCGCCCCAAAGGAAACCTTCGGGGAAGGGAGACTCGAGATGATGGAAAGCGATACTGGTGTCCATGGCTAATTGACTCCGTAGGTAGCGTCGACTTCTGCTTCCTCGAGGGCAGCAGCCTCCTTCTCCTGCTCCAGCTTGGCCTGGCGGTTGGAGATGAGCACAAACGGGACCCAAATCGCAGTCGTGACGGCGATGCAGATGATTTGCACCACAACGCCCTGCCAACCGTGGCTGATGAAGGGAGAGATCAGAACAGGGAGACCCAAGGGCACGTCAACGGTGTTGCACGGCAGGAATCCGATGTTCGTGGCGAACATGGCAATCGCGGTCGAGATGGGCGATGTGATGGCAAGGGGGATCGCGAACGTCGGATTAAGCACGACGGGCAGGCCGAAGTAGACGGGCTCGGGGATACCGCAAACGGTCGAGGGAAGTCCGAACTTCGCGACCTCACGATAATCGTCGCGTTTTGAGAACAGCATGATCGCGATGATGAGGGAAAGGATGCAGCCCGCTCCTCCGGGGACCACGAAGTTCATCCAGAAGCCGTAGGTGACCGGCTGATCGGGCACTGTGCCAGAGCTGGCGGCAGCGATATTCGCCGCGATGGCGGCGGCCATCAGGGGATTGCGGATGGGCGAGATGACCAAGCCGCCGTGAATTCCCAACACCCAGAAGATCTGCGAGATGAGAACCACGAGAACGATACCGACAGGGCTCTGGAACATGATCTCCAGAGGGGTCTGCAGGAACGTATAGATAAAATCGTTTACATACGTACCCGTCAGGCTCTTGAATGCGATTCCGAAAATCGAGGAGCAGAGCAGCGTAATCAGAATCGGAAGCAGGACGTTGAAGGAAGTCGCGATCGCGGGAGGCACCGAGTCGGGCATCTTGATCTTGATGCGATCGATCTTCGTCAGCTTGCCGAACAGCTGAGAGTAGACGACGGCGCTGATCATGCCGATGAACAGACCCTGAGCACCCAAGATGCCCGTTACCAGTCCAGACACCGTCGTTCCATCGGGACCCGGTATGACGTTGGGCACCATGCTGATGTATGCTGCGATGCACACGATGCCCGCGATATGCTCGGGGACTTTGTCTCGGCGGGCGAGATTGGTCGCTACCAGGAAAATGATAGGAACCGTCATAAACGACATCGTGCAGTAATTCAGAAGCGAGAACGCCGGACCGAGAGCCGTCAGTGACGGAATCCACTGAGCGAGCCCGCTTGTCGGTGACGCGATCAGGTTATTCAGCAGTGATCCGAGAGAACCGACGATTACGAAAGGTAAAAAGGTTGTAAACGCGTTCTTAATGCTTGCAAGATACTTGTTGTCATCAACCTTTTCCGCAACAATAAGAATTGCATCCTCAAATTTGTGTGACATTGCCACAGAAAGCACCTTCTTTCACGAAATGGCGTGTTGCGTCCGCCGGTAGTGCCAGCTGCCGGCGGATCATTTTTAAGCTACTTGGACGACGCCACCAAATCCTCAGCTTGCTTGAGAACCGCCGCTCCGTCACAGCGTCCATAGGAGACGGGGTCGATAACGCCAACCGGAGCACGCCCTTCAACAATCTTCGTCACTTTGCGCAAAATATGACGCACCTGTGGACCGAGCAGCAAGACATCGAAATTACCCAGCTCATCAGAAATCTGGCCCTGCTCAACAGCCCAGATTTTATAGTCCTTACCCTGGGCCTTAGCAGCCTCCTGCATCTTGGTCACAACGAGTGATGTGCTCATTCCAGCACAGCAGGCAAGCATGATATTCATGGTCTCTCTCCTTTGCTCTCGCGCACTTGCGCACTTATGGACAAAACTTAGTTAGTACCGTTCTTGTACAGATCGATGAATCGCTCGGCAAGATCGCTTGCGAGTATCGCCATCGTTAGATGGTCCTCTGCATGCACCAAGATGATGTTCACCTCAACGGAGTTGCCGTTTGCCTCATCGCGAATAAGGTTGAACTGCACTTCATGGGCTGCATGCATCTCGTCTCGAGCCTCTTTAAGTTGGGCGTCGGCAGCTTCAAAATCGCCGTCGGCGGCAGAGTCGATCGCCATAAGGGCGGCAGACTTTGCGTTGCCGGCATGCAAGATGATCTGCATCGCATCCATATATTTATCCTCGTCCATTGTCCCTCCTCCTACAGATCGCAGTGTCCGTGCAATAGCTCCATCAGTGTCGAGAGACTCTGATGGCTGATCAGCGTGTCGATGTCGTGTTCACTGGTAAGCAGCTTGGCCGCTCGCTGATAAAAACCTTGGAGGTTTTTATCGCGCTTCTTGGATATGCTCAACAGGAAAACAACCTGGACATCATGAGTGTTCCAAGAAACAGGTTTATCAAGGATTCCGATGCATACGAACGTCTCATCCGTTACCGCCTCAAAGGGATGAGGAATGGCCACGCGATTTCCGAAAGATGTCTCAGCCAGTGATTCGCGCCTCAGTACCGAGGACTCAAATGCATCAGGGATTGGTTTAACGTCGGCGATTCGTTGACAGAGTTCAGAAATGACCTCTTCCTTGCTCTCGCAGTGCATGTGGGTGAAAAACAGATCCTCAGAAAAGAACGAGTCGATGACGTCATCCTGAATGCCGCTGTTCAGGATGTGCTGAACGTTACCGATTTCACTCTCGTCGAGAAAAGCGCTCACGTGGAAGACAGGTATATCGAGCTTCTGTCGAATCGGCACAGTGGTAAAGACATAGTCGATATCGTGCAGGCTTGCCGCGTTGAGACTTCCGGCGTCACAGGTCCTAATCGTTCCGAGCATGCCTCCGAAAGCACTTCGGTATTGATACTCCAGCAGATGCGCGCTACCGGCACCCGATGCGCAAACGATCAGGATGTTCTTCTTGCTCTGTCCGTTTTTCTGTCGCTCAAGTGCGAGAGCGAACGCAAGGGCGATATACCCTATCTCCTCCTCAGAAGGTTTTTGCCGATACTTATCGGCCAGCACGGAAGAGCTGTCCGACGCCATGGAATACGCCAATGGAAACCGTCTTTTTATATCGCTCAGCAGAGGATTGTCGAGATTCATATGGCACTTCAGCCGCACAGAAAGAGGGACGATATGACGAGCCAGATTGAGGCACAGTTCGAAGTCTTCGCGAAAATCGAAACGGAATGACTCCCATACACGCTCAATCATCTGCGCGGCAACACCCCAGGCTTCGCCTAAGATTTCGAAACCTTCATCATCCTTCCCGTCTGTATCGACAGTCTGTTTGCCAGCGAGATGAATTGCGATGTAGGCCACCTCTTCAACCGGCATCCCAATATCAAATTGAGCTGCCACTTTTCTCGCGATGGTCTCGGCTATGGCGTATTCGCGCCGCGTCTTAATATCCTTGATCTGAAGTTGTTCCATAGGCACATAGCAGTTGTTTCTTATGCGTTCGATTGCTACAGCGATATGAACAAGAAGATTATGGTATGCGACCGCATTGATATGGAATTCGTTTTGCTCAAGAGATTGATCGACGCACTCTGCGATTTCAACGAGGTCACCCTCGAAAGGGGCATCCATTGCAAGACTCGCCAAACAAAGACGGTGCATAAACTCGGGACCGATGACTCGAATCCCATGTCTTGGTTTTCTTTCGATCTGCAACCCGAAACGACCGATATAGTCCTCGGCGGCCTTGAGATCATTCGAAATCGTCACCCTTGAAACATATAAGGTGTCGGCAAGGCGGTCTAGTGTGACCCACCCGTTTCGATAGAGCAGTTCATTTAAAATGAAACGAATTCGACCCCTAGACGTGTCTGGCAGAGCATGGATACCATCAGCATCAGCTTTGAGAATCCCGTTGAACGCGTCGTTATCGCGAATCGATAACTCATATCCCTCTCCGCGTTTCATATCTATGCGCGCCGTATCATGGAAAAGCTGATTCAGCTGAGAGATATACGTACGGATGGTACGAGTGCTCACCCCAAGCATACGGGATAAATCACTTGCAGGAACCGACGGGCTACGCCTGAGCTCCTGAATGATTTGCAACAACTTATCGTCCACGGTTCCTCCTCTCGCTATTGATAATAGGAAGGATCGTTACGCGATTCCACAAAGGATATTTCCTTCCAAACGGAAGATGTCCTTATGATTGAGTAGGTATGTATGCAAGACAGAATGCCTAAGTAGCTCTCCAGCGCGGTACATCCAGTTATACGCCATAGTCGAGCGAGCGCCAGTTGGTTATCCGCCGCTCGCGGTTCCAAACTGACCACTCGCAGTAGACGGCGGCAGCGCCGAAAAAATCTCTTTGAACCCTCACGCGATGGCTCGTTTTAGCTGGGAAAACTGGACTTTTTAGGCGAATATCGACATTTGCAACTCTAACTGACCCCTATTTTCGGAAGTGCGGGGAAAATCGCGGGAAGCCCGACCAGACCACGGTTTTACCAACAATTTATCAGGGGTTTTGTTGCCAAAAATCGGTTTGTGATCGGCGGTATTCGATTTTTCACCGCACTTCCGAAAAGCCGCCCGTGGGCACTGTGCTCGCGGGCGGCTTTTGCTAACGTTGCGCTACAAAAACGCTTGTTTTGTCCAATATCTAGGCGCTATTTGACCTCGATGAGCTCGTACTTGCTCGTGCCCAGGCCGATCTTCTCGGCATGCGCGATGCACGCGCGCCAGTCGGTGTCGGGATGCGTGATGCAGAAGGGGTCGTGCGCCTGCTCGCCCTCCAGATGCTCGTGATTGTGCTCCATCTTGGCGGCGCTGTCGGTAAGCTCGGTGTTGGGCAGCGGCTCGGATGCCATGACGGCATCGGCACAGGCCTGGTCGATGGCGACCGGGTCGAAGCTCGCGAACATGCCGATATCGTTGACGATAGGCGTGTCGTTTTCGGGATGGCAATCGCAGTTGGGGCTGATATCCATGGCAAGCGAAATATGGAAGCTCGGGCGTCCGTCGACAACGGCCTTCGTATACTCGGCGATCTTGTAGTTGAGCACGTCGGCCGCGGCGTCATAGCCGGGCTTGATGGCGTCCTGGTTGCACACGCCGATGCAGCGGCCGCAGCCCACGCAGCGATCGTGGTCGATAGCGGCGACGTGAACCGTGCGGGTGTTGCCGTTGGCAAGCTCGCGCTCGCGGGTGTCGTCAAACGAGATAGCGTCGTGAGCGCAGATCTTTTCGCAGGCACGGCAGCCAACGCAGTGCTCGGTCGCGACGTTCGGCTTGCCGGCGGCATGCTGCTCCATCTTGCCGGCACGGCTGCCGCCTCCCATGCCCAGGTTCTTCATGGCACCGCCAAAGCCGGCCTGCTCATGACCCTTAAAGTGGGTGAGGCTGATCACGATGTCGGCGTCCATGAGTGCCTGACCAATCTTGGCCTCGTGCACGTACTCGCCGCCCTCGACCGGGACGAGCGCCTCGTCGGTACCCTT
Organism: uncultured Collinsella sp.; assembly: GCA_900543595.1. Lineage (GTDB taxonomy): Bacteria > Actinomycetota > Coriobacteriia > Coriobacteriales > Coriobacteriaceae > Collinsella. The sequence goes on from UQRX01000041.1 coordinate 12,858, forward strand.
GAGGCCGTCGGCGATGATGATCTGGCAACCCGTGGCATACGGGGTAAAGCCGTTCTGATAGGCAGTATCGATGTGCTCGAGCGCGTTTTTGCGGCTACCGACGTAGAGCGTGTTGCAGTCGGTGAGGAAGGGCTTGCCGCCCAGCTCCTTCACGACATCCGCGACGGCGCGGGCGTAGTTGGGGCGCAAAAAGCTCAGGTTGCCAAGCTCGCCAAAGTGAATCTTGATGGCGACGAACTTGTTCTCAAAGTCGATCTGCTCAATTCCGGCGTGACGGATGAGGCGCTTGAGCTTGTCGAGCTGGCTCTCGCGAGCATGCGTGCGCAGGTTGGTGAAGTACACCTTAGCGGGTGCTGCGGGTGCAGTTGCGGTCATAGATATATCCCCTCGGTCTATATGGCGTTACAGACATAAGAGGATGGTACCAGTTAAAGCAGAGTTAAAGTCAAGTACAGCACCTAGTCATTGGGGACGCTCTTAAATGACTACTCTTGGACTTTGAGGGCTTCGGCCAGGCTCACGCGCTTGATAGAGCGCGTGTGCAGCAGCGCCACGACCAGGTAGGTCGCAAAGCCAATGCCGGCGCATGCAGCCATGGACCAAGCGGGCACGTAGATCTCGATATTGCCGTTGTAGGCGAGCAGCATCGAGCGGAAGATGGCCGTGAGCGAGCCGATAATGACCGGCAAGCTCAGCACGAGCGACGCCGCCACGCACAGTGTGATCGACCGGATGTACAGATGCGAGATCTCGCTATCGCAATAGCCAAAGACCTTCATGTAGCTAATCGACCGGGCGCTATGGTCGATCACAGCCTTAGTCAGCAGGTACATAAACAGCAGGAAGATAAACACCGCGAGCCCAACCATCATGCCGATCATTTTGCTCATCATGCCGATGAACTGGTCGCCCACGGCGCGCATGTCGTCGGGCGTGGTGTCGCCGGCAAAGTAGCGCGCATCGAGGTCGAGCTTCTCGTCGCTCACATAGCCGTTAAAGTAGGCAGCGTCGTTGTCGAACAGCTCGTTAAAGTCGTCGATACTCATATAGATATTCATGTCCGACTTTGAGCCCCAGGTACAGTCCTTGCCTGCATACTCAAGGGAATAATGCTCGCCCTCGTACTTGTCGTTGAGTGCGACCTTCTGGCCCTCGCTCCAGCCAAACTTATCGAGCAGACCGCCGCCAAAGACGACGCGCCCATCGCCGACGTTGAGGTCTTTCCAGTAGCGCGAATCGGGCGAGATGCCGTAGACGGAAATCGTCTCCTGCCCATTTCCATCGCCGCGGTCGTATTGCAGCTGGTAGACGGCATATTTCTCGGCCTGCGCGATTGCGCCCGCGCCGTTGTCGGTCGTATTGACCGGGTGGATATCGTCGTTGTCAGTGTCGATCTTGGAGGCCTTGTCAATCAGGTCGATAGCCTCGTCGCGGTTGCAGCCGAGGGCATCGGCAAGGTCATCGAGGCGCGCATAAAGCGCATCCTTCTTGTCCTGAACCTTGGCGAGCGCGTCCTGCGCCGCGGCCAGGCTCTCGGCAGACGGAGACGCGGTCGCGGCATCGGCTGCCGCCTGCGCCGCATCGGCCGCGTCGTCAAGCTCGTCATCGGCATCCTGGGCGGCGGAAAGCAGCGCGCCGTCAACCGACTGCAAGCGCTCGAGTGCCGACCACTGCTCGCGCTCCTCGGCGGTGCCCTCGAGCTCCAGCGGAGCCTTGAGCGTGTACTGGTGCTCGGCGACCAGGCTCGTCTCGAGGTTGTCCGCGTAGTGCGTCATCGTGGGCAGAATCGCCAGGCCAAAGAGCAGCAGCAGCGAGGCAAACGCAATGCCCACGAAGAGCGTGGCGAAGTTGCCCAGGTTGCGCAGGAAGATACGCAGGCGGAAGCGCGAGACAAAACCCATGCGCTCCGGCAGCTGCAAGCCGCGCTTGGTGCCCGATTTGCCGCTCGCCTCGTGACGAAGGAACTGCAACGGCGTCTTGCCCATTTTGCGAAGCAGACCCACCAGCGTGATGAGGATGAGCGCGACGGCGGGAACCACGGCGCACTTCACAAAGATCTCCCAGCTCCAGTACACCTGGAAGGGCGGCAGGCTGTACGAACCGTAATAGAGGCTGCGCATGGGCTCGGTAAAGAACGCAATGCCGAGAGCGGTGCCCAAAAGAGCCGCGACCACGCCCACGATGGCGGGAAGCGCCAGGTAGTGCAGCACGATCTCGCGTCGACGATAGCCGCTGGCGAGCAGCGTGCCGATGATGGCGCTCTCCTCCTCGATGGTGGCGTCGGTAAGGACCACAAAGACAAATGCCATAATCACGATGATGATGTCGAGCAACGTCATCCACATCATGGAGTCGCCGTCCACGTCGTCGCGCGCATAGCCAATGCCCTGGTTGGAATCGGTGTCGATGAGGTCATCCACGCGTGCATCGGCATCGGTGAGCGCTTCTACCATATCCTGCTCAGCGTCGGTGCGGTCTGCGGTGGAGAGATCGCGATCGGCAAAGGTAAAGGAGTACGTATAGGCGGGCGCGCCGCCGGCATCCTCGAGCGCGGCAAAGCCGGCGTCGGTGACCTCGGCCACACCATAGGTGATGGTATTCACCGTAAAGTCCGAATTGTTGAGGAACAGCGCCTGGCTATCGGGCTGGGTCATGATGCCGCAGATGGTGTAGGTTCGGCCCTCGAGCTCGACCTTATCGCCCACGGCGAGGTCGTTGTTGGTGGCAAAGACACGGTCGATTGCCACCTCATCGTCCGTCTTGGGCTCCTTGCCCTCACAGTAGGACGCGATATCGACCTTGGTGCGGTGCGCATAGGTGCGCAGCGTGCGCTTGGTGCCGTCGTCGCCGGCGGTCTTTTTGATGATGGCGTCGATGGAGAAATTCTTGTAGAGCGTGACGCCGCCGACGTCGTCGGCTGCATCCTCGGCAGCCTTGAGCTGGTCTTTGGTGGCCTCGAAGGAGGTGGTCACGCGGCCGTCCTCAATCGTGTACGCATCGCGCATGTCGTCGATAAGGCAACCGATGGAATGCGCCGCGAGCAAAAAGCCCGAGGTGAGAGCGATGCTTCCGCACATAAGCAAAAAGATGCCCAGATACTTGCCGATATTGCGGCGCAGCTCGCGCGGGAGACGTTTTGTGAGAGGTGTCATGGCGCCGCCTACCAATCGAGCTCGGCGGCCGCGACGGGCGACTCGTTGAGCTCATCCTCGACGATGTGCCCGTCGCGCAGGCGCAGCACGCGATTGGCCATGCGCGCGATGGCGGCATTGTGGGTGACAATGATGATGGTGCAGCCGTAGGTGCGGTTGACATCTTCCATGAGCTGCAAGATTTCCTTGGACGTCTTGTAGTCAAGCGCGCCCGTGGGCTCGTCGCACAGCAGCAGGCCCGGGTTTTTGACGAGCGCGCGGCCGATGGCGCAGCGCTGCTGTTGGCCGCCCGAGACCTGGCGCGGGAACTTGTTGCGGTGCTCATAGAGGCCTAGCGAGCGCAGCAGGTCGTCGACATTGAGCGGGTTTTTGGACAGGTGCGCCGTGACCTCGATGTTCTCCTTGATGGTGAGGTCGGGCACCAGGTTGTAGAACTGAAAGACAAAGCCCAGCTCACGGCGGCGATACTCGCCCAGGTCGGTAGGCTTGAGCACCGTGAGGTCGCAGCCGTCCACCATGATGGAACCGGCGTCGGCATCCTCCAGGCCGCCGATCAGGTTGAGAAAGGTCGACTTGCCCGAGCCCGAGGGCCCCAGCATGACGCAGATCTCTCCGCGGTTGATGGACGTATTGATGCCGTCGAGCACCGTCAGGCGCGCATCTCCATCGCCGTAGTGCTTTTTGAGATCCTTAACCTGGACGTAGGCTCTCTGCGTTGCCATGGTATCCCCCATTGTTAACCTCATACTACTTTATGAACGTAATAGTAAACCTTGGCGAACTATTTTGGAGCGAGGCTTGGGATTTATTTCAGACTAGTCATTGGGGACGTTCTTAAATGACTAGGTGGCTAGGCGTGGGATTTGGCGCGTGCGAGGGCCAGGCCTACGACGGCGATGGCCACGGCAAAGGTACTCATTGGGGACAGACTTAAATGACTGAAAGGGACTGCGGACAAAAAGTTGGACCATCAGGTCCGGTTTGGAGTCCGCATGACATACAGTAGAGCCGTAGTAGAGAGGGCCGGGGAGCTACGCCGCTCCGGGCTCTCGTGCAGGGAGATAGCCCGGGAGCTCGACGGGCCGAGCAAGAGCGCCGTCGCGCGCTGGACGAGGGCCGGGGCCGCGGGCGGAACCGTCGGGAGGGCGGTCGCGAAGATGGATCTGCCGAAGGTCGTCGGGGACGGTCCGGTGTACCCCGACATCGACCCGGACGACAAGGACGCCCTGATAGAGCGCCTCGTCCTGGAGAACGCCGTCCTCAGGGCGGTGAACGACGTTTTAAAAGCCGCGAGCCTCGACGGGATGTCGAACAGGGAGAAGACCCTGGTGATAGACCGCCTGAGGCCTGCGGGGAAGTGGTCCTTGAGAGAACTCACGAGTTCCTTGGGGATATCAAAGAGCTCCTATGAGTACCAGCACACGGCCATCGCGAGGCCCGACCGGCTCGCGGCCCTGCGCGCGCTCGTGCGCAGGGTATTCACCGAGGACGGCGAGGGGGCGCGGGGGTACCGCTTCGTGACGGCGCGCCTGCGCGAGCTCGACGAGCCCGTGCGCGCCTCGGAGAAGGTCGTCCTCCGCATCATGCGCGAGGAGGGCCTGGTCCCCAGGTGGATGAGGAGGAAGAGGAGGCCCTACAGCTCCTATGCGGGCGAGCCGACGCCGGCCCCGCCGAACCTCGTGCGCCGCGACTTCCGCTCGGCCCTGCCGAACTTCCTGTGGCTCACCGACATCACCGAGTTCAGGCTGCCCTCCGGCAGGAAGGTCTACCTGTCGGCCATCAGGGACTGCTTCGACTCCTCGGTCGTGGCGTGGAGGGCCGGCGAGAGGCCGGACGCCGCGCTCGCCAACTCGACGCTCGAGGACGCCTGCGCGCTGCT
>UQRX01000042.1:0-17597 GCA_900543595.1 uncultured Collinsella sp.
ACGATGCCGCTGGCGATCATGTCGCAGTACTCCTCCTTGTAGGCGTCGAAGCCGAAGCCGTTCTTCCCGGCGCTGCGAACCTTCTCCAGAACCACGCTGCCGTCGATACCGGCGTTGGCTGCGATCTGGCGGATAGGAGCCTCCAGTGCCTTGGCAACCAGCTGCACGCCCACGCGCTCGTCGCCCTCGGTGCTATTCAGCAGCGCTGTGACGGCGGGGATGACGTTGACGTAGATGGTGCCGCCGCCGGCCACGATGCCCTCCTCAACGGCGGCCTTGGTGGCGTTCAGAGCATCCTCAATGCGGAGCTTCTTCTCCTTCATCTCGGTCTCGGTAGCGGCGCCCACCTTGATGACAGCCACACCGCCGGCCATCTTGGCCAGACGCTCCTGCAGCTTCTCCTTGTCGTACTCGCTGGTGGTCACGCCGATCTGGGCGCGGATCTGGGCCACACGATCCTTGATAGCCTGGGGATCGCCCATGCCGTCCACGATGATGGTGTTCTCCTTGGTGACCTTGATCTGGCGGGCGCGGCCCAGCATATCAATGGTGGTGTCCTTCAGAGCCAGACCGAACTCCTCGCTGACGACCTGACCGCCGGTCAGCACGGCGATATCCTGCAGCATCTCCTTGCGGCGATCACCGAAGCCGGGGGCCTTGACGCACACCACGTTCAGAACGCCCTTCAGACGGTTGACCAGCAGGGTGCTGAGAGCCTCGCCCTCCACGTCCTCGGCGATGATGAACAGCTTCTTGCCGCTCTGGAGCATCTGCTCCAGCAGGGGCAGGATGTCGCTGATGACGGAGATCTTCTTGTCGGTGATGAGGATGTAGGGATCGTCCACCACAGCCTCCATCTTCTCCATATCGGTGGCCATGTAGGGGGTGATGTAGCCGCGGTCAAACATCATGCCCTCCACCACCTCGGAATAGGTCTCGGCGGTCTTGGACTCCTCAATGGTGATAACACCGTCGGCGGAGACCTTCTCCATGGCCTCGGCGATGAGCTTGCCGATGGTCTCGTCGCTGGAGGAGACAGTGCCGACGCGGGCGATATCGGCGGTGCCGTTGACCTTCTGGCTCTGCTCCTTGATGGCGCTGACAGCGGCCTCCACGGCCTTGGCCATGCCCTTCTTCATGACGATGGGGTTGGCGCCTGCGGCCAGATTCTTCAGACCCTCGTGGATCATGGCCTGTGCCAGCAGGGTGGCGGTGGTGGTGCCGTCACCGGCCACATCGTTGGTCTTGGTGGAGACCTCCTTCACCAGCTGAGCGCCCATGTTCTCGATGTTGTCCTCGAGCTCGATCTCCTTAGCGACGGAAACGCCGTCGTTGGTGATGGTCGGGGCACCGAACGTGCGCTGCAGAGCGACGTAACGGCCCTTGGGGCCCATGGTGACGGTAACGGCATCGGCCAGAGTGTTGACGCCCTTTGCGAGCTTGGCGCGGGCATCGGTGTTGAACGTAATGTTCTTTGCCATGGTAGGTAATCCTCCAAAAGAAATGTGACTCGCGTCGCCGCTTCCGAGTCCTATGCGGCAGGCGCGTTCAAAGACGAATCAGAGATTCTGACGAGGCTAGGCCTCGACGACGGCGTAGATGTCGTCGGCGCGCATCAGCAGATACTTCTCGCCGTCGACCTTGACCTCGTTGCCACCGAACTTACCGTAGATGACAACGTCGCCGACCTGAACGTCCATGGGGATGCGCTCGCCCTTGTCGTTGACCTTACCGGCGCCAACGGCAACGATGGTGCCGCGCTGCGGCTTCTCCTGAGCGTTGCTAGCGATGTACAGACCAGAAGCGGTCTTCTGCTCGGCCTCGTCGGGCTTGACCAGGACGCGATCTGCAAGCGGCTTCAAAGACGACATGCTTGTTTCCTCCTTTTTGGGCCGCGCGGTTGAGCCGTGCGGGTTTCCCTACTTCGTTTGCGTACGCGTTGAATGGTACCCACGAATGGCGGGTTATACAACACGGAGTCAAAAAATCTTATTTTTTGGCACTTAGATTTTCTGAATGCCGGGGGATAACTTGTGCGCGGCTCCCGTGTGGCGCCGGAGGGGCGGGGCATAAGGTTTCCTGCTCGGGCAGTCCTGCTCGCACGAAGGCCACATTAAGTGGCCTTCGGCTCGTGCGGAACTCGCGATAAACCTTATGCCCCGCCCCTCCGGAGCCACACGGGAGCTGAGTCAACGTTATCGGGCCCGGTATTCAGAAAAGTCAGTGCAGCAAAATGGCGATGCGGATAGCGACATGGGCATGGTTTTCGCCGCGCGCACGGGTCCCCCGGGGAGCACCGTGCATTTTTGGGAGTATTCAGCAGGCCAGAACGGCTGCATACGCACCGGACATACCTTATTGGTCCCAAAGACGCCTTCGACAGGCGACTTGGATCGGCAGGCAGACCCCGTCAGGACAAAAAGGCATGCCTCGCGTCGCACCGGAGCCCGAAATGACGTCAATCTCCACAACGTTACCCGACTGCAGCGGCGCCGACGGGGCTTGCGTTGCTGAATACTCCGTTTTTTGCACGGCCCAGGCGGGGGTACATCAGGACCAGAAAGAACATCCCAGCCTTTTTATGCAATCTGCAATGGAAAGTATGCAAAACACCAAGAGACGACATTGCTGATGTCCAAATTAAATGCGCGGGGCAGCGGTGCCCCACCCCACGCTCAAATCAAGCAGAGCAGGGACGCTCATAGCGAGTCCCCACCGATATACAAACGCGGCTCGAGCGCCATCCCAAAATAGGCTGCCCGAGCCGCGTTTAACGGTACGGCATGATTATTAGCGCTCGTAAATCAAGTTACCTGCCAGGTAGGTGGCCTGAACCTTGGTGGCTTGCAGCTCTTGGGGGTCGATGGTGAGCGGGTTTTGGTCCAGGACTACCAGGTCGGCGTATTTGCCGGGCTCTAGGCAGCCGAGGTTTTGCTCGTCACCTGCTGCGTAGGCGCTGCCCAGGGTGTAGTTGCGCAGAGCTGTAGCCGCGTCGATGCGCTCGCTGGGGAGCCAGCCGCCCTCGGGCCAGTGGCTGCGGGGGTCTTGGCGCGTGATGGCCGTGTAGAGCACGTTCATGCTGGTAACGGCTGTGATGGGGCTATCGGTACCGAAAGCTTGGCGGATGCCGCGCTGCTTATAGGTCGCAAACGGCCACATGATGCGGCTGCGTTCCAGGCCCAGGTCGCGCTCCGGGCCACCCGGGTCGAGCGTGATGTGGCAAGGCTGGCTCGAGGCAATGACGTTGAGCTTGCGCAGACGATCGATGTCCTCAGGCAGCAGATTCTCCAGATGCTCGAGCGTGTTATGACCGTGCGGGGGCAGACCGTAGAGCTCTGCCGCCTCCTCAAAGATATCGAGCGCAGCATGAATGGCACCGTCGCCGATAACGTGGATGCGCACGGTGTGGCCGCGCTCGGCTGCCGCCAGAACCAACTTGCGCATGCGCTCGACAGGAACCGTCAGGCGACCCTGGTCGCCCGGGAAGCGCGGGTTGGTATAGGGCTCAGTGAGGTATGCGGTATGCTCGCTCGACACGCCGTCGAAGAACTGTTTAAAGCCTGGCGCCGAGAGCAGCGCATTGTTCGCGTAGCGGGTCTGGAGTTCTTCCAAGCGCGATTGGTCATCCAGCAGCGTGGGAAACAGATGGGCGCGGATGCCCAGCTTGCCGGCGGCCTGCAGCTTGTCGTAAACATCGTCGCGAATAAAGTCGCAGCCCGGCATGGGCATGAGCGACATATCGCAAATTGAGGTGATGCCTTGCTCGGCCATACGCTTCATCTGGTCGGCGTAAGCGCTCGCGATGCGGTCCTCGCCCAGCCACTCAAGACAGCGCGGCAGCAGCTGCATGGCCGCAGCCTCGTGAGCGATACCCGTGAGTTCGCCATTTGCATCCTTGTCGTAGCTGCCACCCGCCGGAGGCTCGCTGTCGCGCGTCACGCCGAGGGCATCGAGTGCGCGGCTGTTGAGCCACAGGGTATGCCCATCGCCCGAATACATAACACAGGGGCGATCGGGGAAGGCGGCGTCGAGGGAAGCCTTGGTAGGGTGCTCGGGCGGATCCCAGCGGTAATCGCGCCAGCCCTGGGTCACGACCCAGGCGTCATTGGGCAGGCCCTGGGAAAACTCGAGCGCATGCTGCACCAGTGCCGCCTCTGACGTGCCCATATCCATGAGCATGTACGGCGAAGAACCGACCGAGGTATGGAAGAAGTGCAGATGAGCGTCATGGAAACCGGGGCAGATGAATTGCTCGCCGTAGTCGACAACTGGCGTGGCGGCAGGGGCGGCGGCAATCACGTCATCGGGCGTGCCGACCGCGACGATGCGATCGCCCGCGATGGCGATCGCCAGCTCGCGGGCGGCATCGATGCCGTCTTGGGCGGTAAAGACGTTCTTGGAGCAGATAATCCGATCGATATGTTGCATGGGCATCCCCATCTCTGGCAGGAAATTCAACACCCCCGAGTGTACTCCCCCACTCTTGTCACAAAACCCCAAGCGGCAAACGGCAACTTTACCAGCCCTAGCGGCAGGTGGCATACTGGAGAGAGCCTGTACGATTTTGCGATCGAGCCAACAAGGAGCAAATCGACCATGACGAAGACCAAGGCACAGCAAATTATGGCGGCAACCGAGGTTCGCGCGGCAGACGACGTCACCGCGGCCATCCAGGATATCGCCGCCGAGTTTGAACCCTACATCATCAAGCAGCGCCGGCACTTCCATAAGCACCCGGAGCTGAGCCTTGCCGAGGAGCGCACGACTTCCGACATCGCCAACCAGCTCGACGCCATGAATATCCCCTACGAGCGTCCGCTCAAGACGGGCCTGGTGGCGACGCTCCGCGGCACCGCGCCCGATGCCTACCGCGAGGACGGCACGCCGCGCCGCCGTATCCTGCTGCGCGCCGATATCGACGCCCTGCCTGTCACCGAGCAGACCGGCGAGGAGTTCGCCAGCGTCAACGAGGGCTGCATGCACGCCTGCGGTCACGACTGCCATATCGCCATGATGCTCGGCACGCTGCAGATTCTGCGCCACATGACCGATGACATCCACGGCGAGATTCGCATCGTTTTCCAGCCCAGCGAGGAAAACGGCCAGGGCGCCAAACTCATGATCGGCACGGGTGTGCTCGACGGCGTCGACGGCGCCTACGCCGCGCACATCTGGAGCGAGGTCGACGCCGGCACCGTAAGCTGCGAGCCCGGCCCGCGCATGGCAAACACCGACTGGTTCCGCATCGATGTCCGCGGCACCTCGTGCCATGGCGCCATGCCCCAGCGCGGCCACGACGCCGTTATGGTTGCCGCCGAAATCGTCAACGCCCTGCAGACCATCGTCTCGCGCGAGATTAGCCCCTACGAACCTGCCGTCATCACCGTCGGCGAGCTGCATGGCGGCACCGCGCGCAACGTTATCGCCGGCACGGCGTACCTCGCCGGCACGGTGCGCACCTATGGCGACAAGACGCATGAGGAGATGCCCGAGCTTATGCGCCGCATCGTGGAGCACACCGCGGCTGCTCTGGGCGCCGAGGCCGAACTCACCGACTACACCATTGCCAACTACAAGGTCGAAAACGATGCCGCCTCGAGCGAGCGCTGCCGCCAAGCTGTGCTCAAGTGCTTGGGCCCCGCGGGCGAGGGCCATTACCGCGGCACGCTTTCGGGCGAGGACTTCTCGGAGTATCTGCGCCGCGTACCGGGCGTGCTCGCCTTTGTTGGCACGCGCAACCCCCAGATTGGCGCCACCTATGCCCAGCACTCCTGCTTCTATAAGATCGACGAGAGCGTGCTCGCCAAGGGCTCCATGGTAGCCGCTCAGTATGCCATCGACTTTTTGGCCGAGCCCACGCAAGAAGAGCTCGACGGCCCCACGATCGCCGCGGTTGCCGAGACCAATCCCGGCCTGGCAGCCAAGCTGCGCTCTGCCAAGGCAACGGCCGCCGAGGCCCGCGACGCCATGCACGATGCCCGTACCGCCCGCCATGCCGCAATCAAGGGCATCCACGATGCGCGGGCTGCCGCTCGCCACGAGGAGAAGCATGGCGAGTAGCCGTCACGCCCACCCATAACAACCTGGCTAGAGCAAAGCGGGGGCGGACGTTATCTCAACGTTCGCCCCCGCTTATATGTCGACCGTTTTTCTAGCGCGTCCTCCGTCACGACAGGTAAGAGTGAAGAATGGTGAGCCAGCGTGGGGTTTCGAAGTGGATGATATCGGTGGGAACTCCGGCGGGAGCGTGACCACCAAAGAGCAGGCCCGCGTCTGCCGGGTTGATAAGGCGCACGATCCATACGGCAACGACCAGCACGCACAGAACAATAACCGCAATGTCGATGCCGCGCTTTAGCTTGCTCGACGTCACCTCCTCGCGCACGAACGCGAGCACAAACGCAATCGGCACCACCCAAAACAGCGGATGGTAGGCAAAGGCCGCCGCAAAATCGAGGCGCAGTGCTGCCAGCCAGGCCCTCGTCATGCCACATCCCGGACAGGGAATGCCCGTCATCAGGCGAAACACGCAGCCGATATCGAGCAGGTAGAGTGCGAGCCAGGCGACAAAGAGCGCGCCGATGCAAGAAAGGGCGCGGCGAATGAGTTCCGCCGCGCCCTTATGTCCCTGGGAGCTGTTCACGCCGCTCTTATCGTTAGGCACGAGCGCCAAGACGGACGTTGTAAGCCGTTGCCATGGCATTGGTATTCTTGATGATGATGTTCATGGCAAAGATGGGGCCAAGGCTGCACAGCAGCGCGCCGACGATCTGCCACATAAGAACGGTGGTACCGTTCTCCTGGAACATCAGGCCATAGCGAGGAGCATTAGCCTGCAGGCGGTTACCGATCTTGTAGTACCAGTAGAGTGCGTAGAAGCCGCAGGTCACGAACGACAGCAGGATAAATGCTGCCAGACCCGGCGTGGAATCGCCGTCGTCCTGGCACATGACATTGATGTCGCGGGCGAGGCAATAGAGGAAGTAATATGAATAGATGCCGCAGGTCACGATGGAAAGCAGGAGCCAGCCGATCACGCCACGGTCGGTTTTAATCGGAGTATAGCCCATCGGGGCAGGTGCAGGCTGCTGAGCATACTGCTGCTGACCGGTGTACTGCTGCTGCCCGGCGTACTGCTGCTGAGGCTGAGGCTGAACTGCCTGAACCGGAGTGGGCTGAATCTGCGTGGGCTGCGGAGCAGGCTGGGGCTGAGGTGCAGGCTGCGGCGCGGGCTGCGGAGCAGGAGCAGCGGGAGCGGCACCGACGGCAGAACCGCAGACGGGGCAGAATTTGGCATCATCCGAAATGGGAGAACCACAAGTGGGACAGAACATAAGCTTCTCCTTTTCCTAAGGCGTTGCACGCCTTCAAACCTTACACGTCTATGTTCTCAACAATAGCCGCGACGTTGTTGCGCAACATTGGCCAATTTCCGAGAAATTTTGCTGCAACCGTTTTCCCAGGCATTTTCTTGCTTTCGCAGTAGAAAAAGGCACCCCGGGCTCAGTTGCCCAGGGCGCCTCGACCGACTATTCGGTTTGATTGTTTTCGGCAGCAGGATTATCGCCCGGCTCATCCGCCGGCGTGGCAACGGCATCCCAATCGGGCTCCGCAGGCGTCGCCTCGGGCGTCGGTGCGGGTGCAGGGGCAGGTGCCGGAGCAGGTGCAGGCGCGGGTGCAGGGGCAGGTGCCGGAGCAGGTGCAGCACCAGTGGCGGCCGTGGGATTGAATCCCGCAGGAGCAGGCTTCTTCTCACCCGGGAGCACAAACGTCAGGACGTCGTCGGTATCCTCGTCGGACCACTCGCTGGCATGGCGTGCCGCCCAATAGCCAACGGCGCGATACTTGAGCATCTTGCCAAACACAGTCAGGAACACCGTGACAAAGGCAACAATCATCAAGAACAGAATGAGCGTGATGCCGCCGCCCGTGATGATTGCCTCGAGACCCGAAGGACGAGAATAGTAGCCGTAGTAGCCATAGCTGCTAATGCCCAGCGCGGCAACAAAACCAAAGATGGCGGTGAAAATCCAAGTGATGATATTGGAAACAATGCCCGTCAAAAACTCGGGGAGAATCGATGCGCAGAACAACTTGCCCAGGTTGGCCTTATAGGACTTCCAAACCTTCTCGAGCGAAAACGCGCTCTCCACGCGGCCGGCGACTGCAAAGTGCATCACAGCGGCATCGCCAAACATCTTAAAGAAGATGCCCAGTACCACCGACACGATCATGGCAAAGACAAGCAGACCCATCGACCCGATGAGTGCACCCTCGAGGCCGCTCGAACCGTAGTAATAGTACGAGCCAACGGCACCGATCGCAGCGCTCTCAAGCACCGAGAACACCACACCGATCACCGGAATAATGGCTATGAGCCGGAGCACGTTCGTAATGACAGACGAGAAAATGCCCAATCCAAACGAGGTCGAGCGCAACAGCGGACGCTCCATGCCGTTATCATCCTTGAGCGACAGGTCACGACCCCACTCGATAGCAAAGCCGGCACCGCACACGCTTGCCACGTACGCAAGCAAAAAGCCAATGGCCGCTGCGATACCGCCGATAACGGGGATAAACAGCACAAGCACCGACACGACGCAGATCAGCGCCGGCAAAAAGGCGATTTGGCATACGCGAACCAAGGCGCCGGGAACCTTGAGCATGTCGTTGAAGGCCTGAGCCATGCAACCCTTGGGCGCGTTCATAGCCGGCTGGGGCGCAACGAACGGCTGCGGCTGCGGCTGGGCAAACGGCTGACCCTGCGGCTGAGGTTGAGCTTGCGGAGCGGGGCCGGCGGCCTTGACCTCGGTATTAGGGGCACCGCACACGCCGCAGAACTTGTCGTTATCGCCCATGGGGGCGCCACACTGCGAACAGAACATCGAAATCATCCCTTCGTATCTAGAGCGAATCACCTGGATCGCAAACGATGTCTTTGGCATCATTATCGCCCAATATGGGGACAAATACCCCAAGATGACCGATTTGCAACGTGGGTAGCTTTATTCAATGATTCAAAGTGCGCACCAGGGCTAGTTCGTGCCGCGGAAGCCCTTGCCGACGATTTCGGAGCTATCGACGATGGTGATGAAGGCACCAGGGTCAATCTCGCGGGTATAGCGGCGCAGTTGCACTGCCTCGCGACGGCTCAGCACGCTCATGATCACCGTGACGCACTTGCCCGAAAAGGCGCCGTAGCCACGGCTGATCGTTGCCGTGCGGTTGAGATGCTTGACGATAAACTCCTCGACCTTAAGGGGCTCGGAGCAAATGATCGTGCAGACCTTACGAAGGTGAATGCTCTCGATAGCCTTGTCGACCACAAGCGTCTTGGCAAACAGACCGAGCACGCAGTACAGGCCGACGCGCGGGCCATACAGGAAAGCCGCGATGGTCACGATGCCGATATCGACCAGCAACAGGGCACGGCCGATCTCGAGCGTCGTGCGGCGCTTGAGAATCATGGCAAGAATGTCAGTACCACCCGTGGAGGCGCCAATGTCAAAGACAATGGCACTGCCCAGCGCCGGCAAGATGACGGCAAAACACAGGTCGAGCCACATATCGCCCGTCATCGAAACATCCGTCGGAATGAAGAGCTCAAACAGCGAGACGTAGGCCGAAAGCGCAAACGAGGCAAAGACACTCCAAAGGATTGCCTTGCGCTCCAAAAAGATAAAACCCAGGATGACCAGGACCGCGTTGATAATCCACATAAAGACGCCGACGGGCAGAGTCGGGAACAGCGTGGAAAGAATGACCGACACGCCCGAGGTGCCGCCGAAGGCAAAGTGATTGGGGGTTTTAAAGGCCACGATGGCAAAGGCCGTGAGGATCAGGCCCAGATTGAGCTCGGCAAAAAAGCGCGGAAAGCCTGGCTCCTGGCTGCGCTTGCGGCCGGCGCGCTCGCCACGTTCGATATCCTCGCGACCGACAACGCGCTCCATCGGCACCACCGGAGGACGATGCATCTCCTCGGCGGCACGCGACGCCGCCTCTGCCGCAGCGGCTTCAATCGCCCATGCCTTGCTTTCGGTCTCGTGTTCGTCGGCCATTACGGCAACCCCTCGTTAACAATTTGGAAACAATGCGCCCATTAGGGTAACGCGGAACGCGAAGATTGCAACCCTTAGTTAGACGAGCGGTATGCCTGCATCGGGGGCATATAGAAAACGGTCGACCGCACTTTTGCTTGCGCGGTCGACCGTTTAGCGTTTTCGCAGGTAAAACCTGCCAAAATAAACATCCCTTTTTGGTAGGTTACTCGTGCTGGCTGGTGCGATGCTCGTACTCCTCGGGGGTGATGACATCCTCGATGCGCAGGTTGACGCCCGCCACCTCAAGGCCGGTCATCGCGGCCAGACGCTCGGTGACGCGCGCCTTAACGTCGTCAAAGATCGCAGGCGCATAGGCGCCGTACTCGATGATGACCGAGATGTTGACGACCACGCGGTTGTCATCGGTGACCTCAACCGTCACGCCCTTGGTCAGGTTCTCGGCACCAAACTGCTCCTGCACAAAGTGCATGAGGTTGCCCTTCATGCCCAGGACGTGCGGCACCTCGCGGGTGGCCATGGCGACGATCTTCTCGATCACGCCGTTGGAATAGGTCAGCGAGTCCTCGGACTCGTCCGCCTCCTCGTCCATCTCCTCGTTGTCCTCATCCGCATCGGACTCGGCCTCGACGAGCGCCTCGTCCTCGAGCGTTACGTCCTCCGCCTCGGCGGCGACGGCCTCATTCGCCTCGAGCTCGGTATCGGCTACATCGACCTTCGTGTTAAAAGCCATGGTTCCTCCTTATGCCTGCCGCGGATGCGACAGTCGAATTCATATTAGCGGCCGCTAAACAGACGGCCGAAGAAGTTGACGATACCGTTCTCGCCGTCGCGAATCTGGCCGATCACGGCGCCGATCAGCACAAAGAATGCGATGACGAGCGTGTCCCACAGGCCCAACGTAAGTACCAGCACGGCAAGGATAAAGCCTGCCACGGCGCCGAGCGTAGTGTTGGGATGGCGCACGGCGTAGCTCCAGATAGCAGCGCCCGTACCTTTGATGAGACCCATGGCCTCGTCAAAGTCGTTGGCGGCGCTGTCGTGCTGCTCGCCGGCCTCGGGCTTGGTGTCGGCGGACTCGCCTGCCAGCGTAGCGTTCTGGTCGATCGTCAGGCGCGGCGTGCGGGCGGTCTTGTCTTGATTGGTATCACTCACCGGAAACCTCCACGGTCTGGACGGTAGTCTTGGATGGCAAAAAACGGACGCGCGCGGTCGTGCCCGGCGTGCCGAGCATGGTGTCGCAGGCCTTCTCGATGCGCTGCTGCATCGAGGTGGCAAGAGCGGCAACGTCCTTGTCATCGAGCGCGATGGCCTCGACCTTAAAACGAACGCGCGACTCGTCGGAGCCTTGAACGCGTGCCTCGACATGCTCAACCATCACGCGATCATCGCGCTCTGCCGCGGCACGGGCGCACGAGGAAAGCGCTGCGAGCGTGACCTCGATATTGCGCTCCCCCGCCGGATGCACACAGGACGGCTCGCGACGCGCGAACATCAGGCGGAAAAAACCGATGAGCACACCAAGCGCCACGATAGCGGCACACACCGTAACGACGACGCGAGGCATGGCGTCACGCAGCAGCAGCATAAAGCGATACGTATACGGTCCCCAGAACTGGCAGACAAGCGTACCCAGCGCCACGATGGCGGCGGCAAGATACACGATCGCTAGGGCTCGTTTGAGTACGCGCACGCGCGCTCCCTTCAGGTTTCGGTCCACAGAATGCAAAACGATTCGCATCATTATAAAAGAGCCGGGTCCGGTGCCATACGCACGCGGATCCGGCTCATCTATTCCACGAGGCTTGCATGCTCGCTTCATTATGCCCAGATATGCACGGCTTAACCCGTGTGGGCGCTACTCCTCCTCGAGGGCAGCGATGACCTCGTCGGTCATGTCCATGGTGCTGTAAACATCCTGGACGTCGTCGAGCTCCTCAAGACGGTCGATGAGGCGCTGGACCTTCTTGGCGTCGGTACCGGAGACCTCGGTCGGGGTAGTCGGGACCATGGTGGTCTCGGAGCCCTTGACCTGGACGCCCTGCTCCTCGAGCGCCTTGGAGACAGCCATGACGTCGTTAGCAGCGGTCCAGACGATCCACTCCTCGCCGGCGTCCTCGTAGTCCTCGCCACCGGCCTCGGCGATGGCCATCATGAACTCATCCTCGTCACCGGCAGGACCGTTGGCGATCATGGTCTCCTTCTTGGCGTTCTCGTCCAGGATCTCCTTGGCGACGACAATCTGGCCCTTGCGCTCAAACTGGAAGGCGACGGAGCCCGAGGTGCCCAGGTTACCACCAGCGTGGGAGAAGGCGGAACGGACATCAGCGGCGGTGCGGTTGCGGTTATCGGTCAGGCAGTCGACGTAGACGGCGACACCGGCGGGACCGTAGCCCTCGTACACGATGTTCTCGTAGACGGCGGCATCGGCACCCGAACCGAAGGCCTTGTCGATAGCGGACTTGATCTTGTCCTTGGGCATGGACTGAGCCTTGGCCTTAGCAACGGCAGCGGCGAGGCTGGCGTTGTTCTCGGGCAGCGGGTCGCCGCCGAGACGGGCAGCAACGGTGATGTTGCGGCTCAGCTTGGAGAAGAGGGCGGAACGCTTGGCGTCCTGCGCGCCCTTACGATGCTTGGTTGTGGCCCACTTAGAGTGTCCGGACATACGTGTCTCCTATCGGTTTCGACCTAAAGCCCAGCGCAGATGCTCGGGCAATATAAACAAACGTCGTTATGATATACCTACTGGCCTGCGAGATAAACCCCAAAATGAAGGCGTCGTGATGATGCAGCCCCTTAGTGCAAAGTAACCTGTCCCCTTTGCACCAAATTAGGACCAGAGGAGATCGCTGCGGGTGATGGTGGCGCCGGTGGCAAAGGGCATGCAGGCGATGACCGGATACAGGTAGCGCATGTAGGTCGAGCCGTTGCAGGGACCAATCAGGCACACGGCGAGCACGCCCAGCAGCGGCACCCAAATGGCCAGCCCGCGCCACGAATGGCGACGTAGCAGATAGACCACCACGGCGATCATGATCCACACATAGGTGGCCGAGCTCATGGTGAGCGAGATAAACGGGATGCGTTGTACTGCCACGCGATACAGGTTGATCAGGTGGTCGCACCAGCGCACAACCTTGCTATCGACCGGATGGAAGTCAAAGTACTTGAGGTTATCGGGCTTCGCCATGATCTCGGCACTGCGCGCCGTGCTGTAGACCCATGCGTCGCGAGCGCTCGGATAAAAATACCCATAGTAGTTATTGATGAGCGCCGAGATATAGCACTCGGGGTCCTTTTTGAACATCTGGGCCCACACCTTAAAATAGGCCTTGATGTCCTCCTGCGAGGCGTACTCATTGAAGCAGTTTTTGACGGCATCCGACTTATCCGGGTTGTAACGGCGGCCCAGGTTCTCGTACTTGAGCACACGGTCGATCACGGCACGCTCTTCGTCGGTCACCAAGCCGTCGCAAGGAGCCTCCACGATGGTGCCGTCCTCCTTAACCGTGGGGTTGACGCCCGAGTTGAGGCCGTCGTGCTTTTGGACGAAACGAGCCGTCTGCTGGAACGGAATCGAGAGGATTTCGCGCTTGGAACCAGGCGTGATGTCGTGCGCCGGCATAAAGACCTTGGTGAAGTACATATTGGAGGCAAGGCAGAGTGCAAGCACCGCAAGAACTCCCACCCAGCGGAAACGCGGGATGGCGCCCGAAGGCGCAGCACCGGCCTGCTTGGCTGCACGATGAGCCACATGCGCGTCCCATGCGCAAAACGCCGCCGCGATCACGCATGCCGCCAGGGGAAACACCAGGCCGCCGTTGCGCAGAAACGTGGAACCCATGGCGCCCAGAGCGAGCAGCAGCCAGTCATGGCGCGCAAAGAGCACGGGCCTCTGTTCGCCCGCACGCTCGGCATTGGCATCGCGACGGGGCAGGCCGCAGGCTACGAGCTTCACGGTCTGCACCAACAGCACTAAAAACGCGTCGGCAAACAGCACATCTTTGGTAAGCAGCGCCGCGTAGTTGGAGAACATGGGCATAAACACAAAGAACAGCAAGATCACGCCGCGGACCGGCAGGCTCACGCCCAGCTTGCGCAGCGACGAGATGGAATAGGCCATGCAGGCGGCCGTAATGACGAACTGGGCGCAGGTGTAGATGGCAAGACCTGCGTTGGCGCTATTGAACAGCGAAAGCCCCAGCTGGACGCACGAACCGATGATAGCCGTGTGCGCCACGGGGTGATGTCCGTTGAGCAACACATTGGGATTGAGCAGACGCAGGTAGTCACTCGTGCCGTTGGGGTAGTTGAACCACTGGCGAATCTGCGCACCCGTATCTCCCATAAAAAGGCCGGGCAGCGAAGCGATGAGCGTGGGCGCCCAAGCGACCATAAGCACCAGGAAGGGCCCGGCAAAGGGATGGACCGAGAGCACGGCGTGAGCCACACGCCATACGCGGCCAAAGTGCGCTTCGGAAAACGGAATGCGCCGAGAGCTCAGCCAATCTAGACACTCAAAGGCAAGGTAGAAGGCAACGACCGCCAAGAGCATCCAGCCCGCACCGCCTATCCAGGCGCAGATGATGCGGGCCTTGTCGCCGAGCACGATCTCGGCCGAATCGGTGAGGTCGTAGCTGCGGCCAAACACCATGCAGACGGCAAAGAACAGCGACGGAAGGATCACCGAGGGACGCCAAGCGTCGCCGCGGCCAAAGAATACGTAGCGAAACGGCAGCGTGAGCAGGCAGGCAAGCGCAAGCAGCATGACCGCGTCGGTATGGCCGGCAAACGAGAGGAGCACCTCGTAGCACACGTACAGCATGCCCGAGGCTTTGGGGTCAATCGCCAAGACTGCGTTGCTCGACACCGGGGCGGGATCGATGGAAAACGCCGTGGTCGCCAACAGCGCGAGCAAAAATGCGATGAGCGTCTGTTTGGCGGGGTAGCGCTTAAACCAGACGATGCGGGCGGCGTCGCGCGCAGCCGTTGTGGAGAGGTCGGAATCCTTCACAGTCCGAAAGCCTTTCTAGAAACCTATCAAACTCGGCAAGACCACCACAAAGGTGCCTGTCCCCTTTGTGGTGGTTTTGGTGGTTAGGCGTCCAGGTAGACGCGCTGGGGCTGGTTGCGGCGACGGGCGAAAATGATGAGCGCCAGGCCGGCGATCACGAGCGGCAAACTCAGCAGCTGACCCATGGTGATAACGCCTCCCAGCAGATAACCCAACTGGGCATCGGGCACGCGCACGAACTCAACGAGAAAGCGGACGATGCCGTACCCCATCACGAACACGCCCATAAACGTACCCTGGGGCAGTAGCGGCTTTTTGCGGCTGAGTACCTGCAAAATACAGAAGAGCACGACGCCCTCAAGAAACGCCTCGTAGAGCTGGGAGGGATGGCGCGGCATATCGCCCGCGGTGCCGCCAAAGACCACACCCCAAGGCAAATCGGTCGGCTTACCCCACAGCTCACCGTTGACGAAATTGGCACAACGGCCCAGGCACAGCGCCAGCGGAGCACCGATTACAGCAAGGTCGGCGATGGTCCAGGCGTCGAGCTTATACATGCGGCATACAATGATGCCGCCCAAGATGCCGCCCACCAGGCCACCGTGGAAGCTCATGCCGCCCTCGTTGGTGGCAAAGATCTCGAGCGGATGGGTCCAATAGTAGCCATCGCCGTAAAAGACGACGTAAAACAGGCGAGCGCCGATAATGAGGCCAAAGACCGCGCCGACCACGACGCTCGTCAGGTCATCAATCGTAATGTCGAAGCCCCAACGACGCTGCGTGCGGTACATAACGACCGCCGTGAGCAGAGCGCCGACCACGTAGGCCAGGCCGTACCAGTAGATGGTGATGGGGCCCGCCGAGATTGCGACGGGATCAAGCATATGGTAGAGGTCGTTGAGCATATCGATCCCCCTGCTCCCTACATACAAATGCGGCCGCGGGCCTTACGCTCGCAGCCGCATATTTGGACGTAACGTCTACGCGGAGCGTACCGTCCGCAGCTTTCGCATCTTAGAACGGCGCGTACTCGTCGTACAGGTCCTCGGCCTCGCCGGAAGCATTGACCTGCTCAACGCGGGTAACGCCGGGCACGTGCTCCTTCAGGATGCGCTCGATACCCATGGAAAGGGTCAGCGAGCTCATGGGGCAGCCGGCGCAGGCGCCCTGCAGCTCCAGCTTGACGACGCCCTCGTCGTCGACGCCCACATACTCCATATCGCCGCCATCGGCCTGCAGGTTGGGGCGGATCTCTTCAAGAACCTTCTTAAGCAGCTCTTCGTTAACAGCCACAGGGGCTCCTTTCTCACAATAACGCGGGCACGCCCGCGGACAGAAGCTATGTTACTACAGCCATGTACCCGCTCACGAGCCGTCCATGCGCGCAGACGCGACTTTCACGAGTAGTCAATTTGGGACGGGGCTCTTTTGGCTGTTTTGCCGCCAGCTGGCGTTGGCACGCGCTACTGCTGAGCTTGTCCCCCGGTACCAATCTGAACATCGACGATGACCTGGCGGCAGCTGATGCCGCAGGAGTCGAGAATGCGGCGGCTGATACGGCCGTCGTCGGTATCGGCATACTTATTGTCCAGGTAGACGACCTCGCCCACACCCACCTGCGCCAGGATCTTGGCGCAGTCGTGGCACGGAAACAGCGTGACGTAGACCGTGGAACCCTCAAGGTCTTTGAGCGAGCCGCGGTAGTTGAGCACGGCGTTGGCCTCGGCATGCACCACGTAGTTGTGCTTATCCTGCAACGGGTCGTCGCTCGTGCCCCACGGGAAAAAGTCGTCGTTGAGCGCCGAGGGCGTACCGTTGTAGCCCACCGAAAGGATGCGGTGGTTGGTGTTGGCGATGCACGCGCCCACCTGCGTGTTGGGGTCCTTACTGCGGCGCTGCGCGGCGATGGCCACGCTCATAAAGAACTCATCCCAGCTAATAACGTCGCGGCGCTTGCCCGACGCGGTTTGATGAAGATCGTCCGACATGGCAGACACCTCCGAAATCGCAATTGTTTGACCCATTGTAGCAGGTGAAAGGTGGAGACGTTTTTGTCCCATCGCCCCCATCGCTACGCGCGGCGGGGCTTTTGGTTGATGTGGTAGAGCTCGGCGAGGCCCCGCAGCGTCAACGCGTCATCGACCGTCAGGCTATGGCCGACAAGGGCCGCAAGCGCCTCGGCATCGTCGCCGGTAATGACGATGGGCACATCGCCCTCCCCCGCGGCCTTGGTCGCACGCATCTCGGCAAGCACCATGTCGAGCATGCCGTCGATGCGTGCCACCTCGCCCAGAACCACGCCCGAGCGCATGGCCTCACGCGTGTTACGGCCGATGACGTGTGTCGGCGCCGAGGGCTCAACTTGAGGCAGGCGCGCCGCAGCGGCCGAGAGCGAACGGGCGCCGAGCGCCAGCCCCGGCGCGATAACGCCGCCGACAAAGGTGCCGTGTGCGTCGATGACCTCGATATTGGTCGTCGTGCCCAGGTCGATCACAATGCACGGCGAGCCGTAGACGGCGCGGGCA
>UQRX01000043.1:0-15829 GCA_900543595.1 uncultured Collinsella sp.
TCGCACGGAGAGCACATTAAGTGCTCTCCGGCTCGTGCGGAACTCGCGATCGACCAAACCCCGCGCCCCGTCCCGGCGAGCCTCTGACTAGTTACGACAATCAAAAACGCAACAAGGGGCTCCCCCGTTCTTCAACGGGGGAGCCCCTTGCCATGTCTAAGTATTCAGCCCACCCGGTTCTCCAGATCAAAAAGCGAGAGGCAAAGCAACGCTCGTTCAGCAACGTTACCCAAGGACCCGGGCGGGCGTATGGGGCAACATCGATCGCGAGTTCCGCACGCAAAGGAGAGCACTTAATGTGCTCTCCGTCTTGCGCAGGACTGCCCGAGCAGGCGATGTTGCCCCATACGCCCGCCCGGGTCCGCCGAGACTACGACAGCTTGACGATCGGTGCAAAACCTTTCATTAGCTTTTTGGTCTGGCCGGTCTTTTCGAATTGAACCTCGATCATGTCTCCGACAACCGAGATCACGGTACCTGTGCCAAAGGTCTTGTGGCTCACGGTATCGCCTGCGGCAAAGTCCTGCGACGCGCTAGCGCGATCGACCTTGCGCTCCACCGTCGGGGACACCTTGGACGAGGGCTTTTTGGCCCGCGGCGCACCCGAGCCAAAGGTCGAGGCAACACGGCCGGCGTCAGGCGAGACCCCACGATGGCGCTCGGTCCCGTAACTGCTGCCGCCAAAGAAGTCGTCAAAGCTCGATCCGCCGCGCGAACCGGAACCACCGGTCGAGCGCGTATGCGAACCGAACACCTTGCCGCCATACATATCCGAGCCCATGCCCGAGCCAAAGGTGCCGTGACGGTCGCCGCGTTTCTCCCAGCCCGTGCCCTCAAAACCGGCAGAGCCGATACCGCTAAACTCGATATCCTCAAACGGAATCTCGTTGAGGAAGCGCGAACGCGGGTTGGCAGAAGTCGAGCCGTAGGTGCGACGCGTGGCCGCATAGGTCAGGAACAGGCGCTTACGAGCGCGCGTGATGGCGACGTAGGCCAGGCGACGCTCCTCCTCGAGCTTGCCCGGGTCATCGCTGCCGCCAAAGTCGTGCACGTGCGGGAAGATACCCTCCTCCATGCCGGCCACGAACACCGCGGGGAACTCCAGGCCCTTGGCGGAGTGGATGGTCATCATGGTAACGGCATGCGTCTCGCCGGCCAAAGAATCCAAGTCGGAGCGCAGGGCCAGCCACTCCATGAGTGCCGGCAGCGCCTTACAGGTGAGCGGACCATAGGTGCGCTCAATCTCGTCGGCATGCACGGCACCCGCCGGCATCCCCGTCGGCGCGGCATACGCGTTGCCCGCGATGGCAGCAGCCAGGGCATCCTGTGGAGACAGCGCCGGAGCAGCCAGGCTATCGAGCGGATTGGAGCCCGCGGCGTCACGAGCGCCGACAAGTGCCTCAAACGAGGATGCCGGGGCAGATGGCCCCGGTTCGGGCGCAGGCGCGCTCACCACGACGGGCTCGGGCTCGGCGCCGCCAGGCACGTCGGCAACACCGGCTGCGCGCAGCTCTTCCAAGCTCTCGAGCGTACCCTCGATGTCCTCGTGCGTCTCCTCAAATTCGGCAGCGACGCCCAGGAATTCCTGGATATTCTCGGCACGGCTCTCGGACTCCATGGTGCCCTCGGCGCGAAACGCCTGCAGCAGGCCCGTCTTATCGACAATCATCTCGACAACGTCCTTGAGCTCGCCGTCCATGCGGCGGCCCTCGCGCACCAGCGACACAAAGCTCGACAGGCCGTTGCGCACCTTGGCGCTAAACATGCCGGTCTCGGCGCACGCGATCTCGCAAGCCTGGAAGAACGAGCAACGGTTGTCGCGCGCCAGCTGCTCGATCTTTTGGATTGAGGTGGAACCGATGCCGCGGCGAGGTGTGTTGATGACGCGCTTGACGCTCATCTCGTCGGCCGGGTTCACGATCATCTTAAGGTAGGCCATGACGTCGCGGATCTCGGCACGGTCGAAGAATCGCGTGCCGCCCACGATCTTGTAGGGCACGCCCGCGCGCAGGAACATATCTTCGAGGATACGCGACTGGGCGTTGGTGCGGTAGAACACGGCGATATCGTCGTAGCTCGTGCCTTTGGCGTGCAGTTTCTCGATCTCGCCGGCAATCCAGCGGCCCTCGTCGCGCTCGTCGCTCGCCTGGAAGGCCTGGATCTTCTCGCCATCGCCCTCGGCCGTAAACAGGCGCTTGTCCTTGCGCTGCGAGTTGTGACGCACCACGGCATTCGCGGCGCTCAGGATGTGACCCGTAGAACGATAGTTCTGCTCCAGCTTGACGGTCTTGCAGTTTTTAAAGTCCTTCTCAAAGTCCAGGATATTGGTGATGTCGGCGCCACGCCAGCTGTAAATGGACTGGTCATCGTCGCCCACGACCATAAGGTTTTGATACTTGGCGGCCAGCAGGTTGGCGATCTCGTACTGGACGTGGTTAGTGTCCTGATACTCGTCGACGCTAATGTAGCGGAAGCGCTCTTGATACTTGTCGAGCACCTCGGGGCGGGTGCGCAGCAGCTCGAGCGCGCGCACGAGCAGGTCGTCGAAGTCCATCGCATTGGCGGCGCGCAGGCGGCGCTCCAGCTCCAAGTAGACCTGTGCGGCCTTTTTGTCGTTGGGGCTATCGGCGCTCTTGAGCATGTCCTCGGGGCCGATCATGGCGTTTTTGGCCGAGCTGATCTTGCTGCGGATCATGTTGATGGGGAATTGCTTTTGCTCGATGCCGAGCGCCTGCATAATGTCACGCACCATGCGCTTTGAGTCATCGTCATCGTAGATGGTGAACTGACCGGTGTAGCCCAGCAGGTCAGCGTCCTCGCGCAGCATGCGCACGCACATGGCATGGAAGGTGCACACCCACATGCCGCGGGTGCCGCTGGGGATGAGCGCCGCCAGACGCTCGCGCATCTCGGCCGCGGCCTTGTTGGTAAACGTGATGGCCAGGACCTGCCAGGGCTTAACGCCCAGATCGCCAAGCATATGCGCGATGCGGAAGGTCAGGACGCGGGTCTTGCCCGAGCCGGCGCCGGCGAGCACCAGCAGCGGGCCCTCGGTGGACAGGACCGCCTCGCGCTGGGCGGGATTAAGGCTGTCGATGTCGACGAGCGGCTTGGCGGGCTTGGGCGCCGGCGCGGGAGCGTCGTAGATGTCGAGCGGAACGAGCTCGGGCTCCGGCGCAGCGGGGGCGGTGTATGCATCGAGCGGCACGGGTTCCGGCGCGGGCGGTACGGGTACCGCGGCGTTCTTTTCCCAGGGCAGGGGCTGGGTCATGGGCGACTCCTCATCTGACGGACGGCGCGCCTGCGGGCGGCGCCATAGTTTGAGCCGTACCAGTATACCGAGCCGCGCGGACACCGACGCAAATCACACCACGACTCCGTGCGCCACCACCACCCAAGCATCACCAAATAAGTTGCGGTGAAATAGTTCCTGAAACCAGCCTTCTGGCCCCCAAACAGGAACTATTCCACCGCAACTTCGATTGGCTCGGAGGGATAGAATATCTACCATTTCTACCCCGTCCCCACACGGCAGGAGGGTTGCTGTGAAGCATAGGGTGCTCTATTACATGGTCGATGGTTCGACCGAGGCGGGTCAGGCGGCGCTCGACACAATCGAAGGTGGCGATCAGATTGAGCTGGTGGGCTGCGCGCACGAGCCCAATGTCTGCCCCACCGTCGAGCAGCTGGCAGGCTGCGAGGGCTTTGTCGGCGAGTTCGGCCCCGTCGATGATGCATGTGCCGACGCCATGGCCGCCACGGGGATGCGCATTGTCTCGAACATGTCTATCGGCCTTAACCACGTTGCCGTCGAACTCCTAGCCTCTCATGGCATCACCGTCACCAACTGCCCTGGGTACTGCTCAGACGACGTCGCTCAACACACCATCGCTTTGATGCTTGACCTGATGCGCCAAGTTACGTTTCTTAACCGCGATGTGCGTGACGGCGTTTGGAATCCACTTGCCGGTTATACCATGCACCGCACGCAGGGTCGCACACTGGGGCTTGTCTTTTTTGGCAGCATCGCGCGTGCCGTGGCGCCCATCGCACAAGCGCTTGGCATGAAGGTGCTGGTGTGGGCGCCGACCAAGAGTGCAGAAGAGCTCGCTGCGGCAGGCTGTGTCAAAGCACAAACGCTCGATGAGTTACTCGGCACATCGGATATCGTCAGTCTGCACTGTCCCCTGATTCCAGAGACCGAAAAACTCATCGGCAAGCGCGAGCTTGCACTCATGAAGCCCACGGCATTTTTGATTAACACGGCCCGCGGGCCCATCGTGGATGAGGATGCCCTGGTCGCCGCGTTGAACGAGGGCATCGCCAGCGGTGGCACGCGCGGCATCTGCGGCGCCGCGCTCGACGTACTCGCCGACGAGACCGCGCCCAACCAGGCCCTGATCGCGCATCCGCGCTGCATCGTCACACCCCATTGCGCCTACAGCACGCAGGAAGCCTACGACACCGTCCGTCGCATGTCGCTACAGGCCGTAGTAGACAAGCTTGTCTTTAACCGCAAGCCCAAACACACCGTGGCCGAATAATTAGTGCAAAGAGGTCGGGTTTGTCTGTACCAAGTTGGTGCTAAGTAACTTGACCCCAATGCACCAAAAAAGTTGCGGTGAAATAGGGACTGTTGGAGCCTTCAACAAGGCCTTTTAATCCCTATTTCACCGCAACTCCGATAGATATCGCGTATTCGAATACGACAGCGAGCGGCTGCCAGAGCGACTACTAAGTTAGAGGCCGAGCATCGGCTCCAGGACAAAGAAGTACGCGAGCACCACGATGCCCAGGATGATGCGGTAAACACCGAAGCACTTAAAGTCGTGACGGCGGACGAAGCCCATGAGCCACTTGATAGCGATGAGCGAAACCACAAAGGCCACAACGCAGCCCACGCCCAAGATAGCGACCTCGTTGGCGCCGAACGTGCCGCCCTTGATGAAGTACTTGACCAGCTTGAGCGCACTTGCGCCAAACATAACGGGAATAGCCAGGAAGAACGTAAACTTGGACGCCACCGAACGCGTGCAGCCCAAAAGCAGGCCACCGATGATGGTAGAACCGGAACGAGACGTACCAGGCACCAGCGAAAGCACCTGGAAGCAGCCGATACCCAGCGCAGTCTTCCAGCTCAGGTCCTCGAGCGTGGCGATGGAGCCAAAGTCCAGATTCTCGTCATCGTCCTCATCCTCAGCGGTAGCCGCGGCGGGCGCCGCAAAGTGCGCACCGGCGGGACGTCCGCCCGCCACCACAGCACGCGAACCAAACGAACCGGCAACGGCCATTTCCTCGCGCTTGCTCGCGCGCCAGTTCTCAATCACGATAAACAGTACGCCATACACAATGAGCGCCAGCGCCACGACGGGAGCATTGTAGAAATGCTCCTCCATCCAGTCGTTGAGCGGCAGACCGATCGCCGCGGCGGGAATGCAGCCGAGCACAATCTTGCCCCACAGTACCCAGGTGTCGCGACGGCCCTCCTTGCCCTTGCTGGGCGAGAACGGGTTGAGCTCATGGAAGAACAGGACGCAGACGGCCAAAATGGCGCCAAGCTGAATCACGACCAGGAACATATTCCAGAACGTCTCGCTCACGTTCATCTTGACGAACTCGTCCACCAAGATCATGTGACCGGTCGACGAAACGGGCAGCCATTCGGTGATGCCCTCGACCAGGCCCATGAAGGCAGATTTTAGAAGCTCGATGATATCCAAAGGGACCCCCTCGTTAGACACCCGCCGATATTGTTCTGCGGACGGTGCGGGCGATGTCCCATTATCAACCGTTGGCGGCGCGCCTGTGCCTACCCTTACCAAAAAACTCGCCCGTTCACAGAATTGCGAGCGGTCAAACCGAAATCCTTGGGTATAACTGCAACAAGATAAAGTGTCCGGCGGCCAACGCGCCCGCGCCCGCCCGACGCACGAGCCCCACGCCCGTGCGATAGACCAAGGAGGAAACCATGAACGAGGGCTATACCAAGGTATTTGTTTCACTCGACGGTACTGAGCAGCAGGATTTTGTGCTCGCACGCGCCATCAAGGTCGCCGCGAACAACGGCGCTAAGCTGATTATCGGCCACGTCATCGACTCCACCGCACTCGAGAGTGCCGGTTCCTATCCGGTCGACCTGGTCAACGGCTTGGAGGAGGCCTTTAACAACTCCATCGCCAAGCAGCTCGAGGAGGCCAAAGCCAATCCCGACATTCCCGAGGTCGAGGTCATGATTCGCACCGGCCGCATTCGTGAGACGCTCAAGGATGAGATGCTCGACGTGGTCAAGCCCGATCTGGTGCTCTGCGGCGCCCGTGGTCTGTCCTCAATTAAGTACGCGCTACTGGGCTCGATTTCGACGTTCCTGCTGCGCAATACGGACTGCGACATTTTGGTCGTGAAGTAGGTTCCTTCCCGCCGGCGCAAGGCCTGCGGGGTTATCACGCCGACGTCCTCGCCGCTTCGCGGCTGCGGGATGTCGGCTTAGATAACCCCTCCCGGCCTTGCGCCTTCGTCACCGTACTTCAGCGAGTTGGCTGATAGAAAAATGGCGTGCCGCCCCGTTTGGGGCGGCACGTTTTGTTTGGGCGGACGTCTGCCGCGCGCGTTACTCAAAGTATTGGAACTTGTTCGTCGAGAAGGCAAACGTAACGACGAAGCCTTCTCCGGGCTCGGACGCTGCGGTGACGTCGATGCCCATCTTGGAGCACAGACGCGCCACCAGGTAGAGGCCGATGCCCGTTGCGCGCCTGGTAGTGCGACCGTTGTCGCCGGTAAAGCCCTTCTCGAACACGCGCGGCAGGTCGGCCGCGCTCACGCCGCAGCCGTTGTCCGCGACGGTAAGCTCGATGCGCTCGCTTGCCAGGCCCTCGTCCAGCAACGCTCCCGAAAACACGATCTTCGCGCCGTCCTCACGCGCATATTTAATGCTGTTCTGAATGAGCTGGCCCAAGATAAACTCGAGCCACTTCTCGTCGGTAAACACCTCAAAGTCGAGGTTCTCGCACACCGGCGCCACGTGTGCCGCGATGAGCTCACGCGCGTTGGCCTTGATCGCGCCCGTCACCAGGGTCTTAAGATCCCAGCGGCGAATCAGGTAGTCGCGCTCCACGACTTCCGAGCGCGCGTAGTACAGCGCCTGGTCGATATAGCGCTCCACGCGAGCCAACTCACGGCCCAGGTCATCCACGCGCGACAGGTCGTCTTCGCTGCCGTCCAGGTTTTCCAAAATTAGATGGGCCGCCGCCAGGGGCAGCTTGGCCTCGTGGACCCAGCTCTCGATATAGTCGCGATAGTCATCGGTCTGACGCCGGCCTTCGGCAACCTCGTCGCAGGCAGCCTTGCCCACCCGGCGCAAGACCTCGTACTCGAGCTCGCCCTCGGCATAGGTCGGGCATTGCACCATCTCCTGCACCCATGCGGGACTCTCGAGCTCCTCAGCCGCGCGCTCCAGCTGGCGCAGAAAACGACGACGACGCGCGTACTCGATCACGATGCCCAGCATGCCAAAGATAAAGGACACACCGACCGCCACAACCACGATGGATGCCGGAGCGCCGGCGACCGTCAGCACAAAGCAGCTCAGCAGCACGCCGCACGTCCACACGGCGACGGGAAGCAGCGCGTCTTTAAAGAACTTGGCAAACGACATAACCGGCCCCTAGACTGAATAGCCTTGGCCGCGATGCGTCGTCAAATACCCCTTGATGCCGATTTTTTCGAGCGTGGTGCGCAGGCGGTTGATGTTAACGGTAAGCGTGTTGTCGTCCACGAAGGCATCGGAGTCCCACAAGTCCTGCATGATGGCCGAGCGCGAAACGATCTTGCCCGCACGGCTCAGAAGCAGCGAGAGGATACGCAGCTCGTTTTTGGTGAGCTCGGTGCTAGTGCCGGTTGCCGTATTGGTGACCATGGAGCGGGCGAGGTCGAGCTCCAGTCCCTTGTGGACGAGCGTGCTGCGCTCGCCTGCCGCCGCGGTGCGACGCAGCAAGGCATTGATGCGCGCCACGAGCACACGGGCGCTGTAGGGCTTGGGAACAAAGTCGTCCGCGCCGAGCGTCATGGCCATGACCTCGTCGATCTCGGTCGTGCGCGACGTGAGGACGATGATGGGAACCTCGGATTCGCGGCGAACCTCGTGGCAGATATGCTGGCCGTCCTTGACGGGAAGCGTGAGGTCGAGCAGCACCAGGTCGGGCGCGGCGGCGAGAATATCGCGCGAGACATGCTCAAACGATTCGCAGGCCTCAACCTCAAAACCGGCACGGGCAAGGATATCGGCAAGCTCACGACGAATGGGCTCGTCGTCCTCAACGACATAGATCAGCGCCATGGATTCCGCTCCCCTCTTGGTTGTCTTGCCACCATTATGGCTGCGGAGCCGCAGGCGCGCGCCTCGCGCGTCACCAAGGTGACAGAACTGTTCGCGAGCGGGGGGGGCGTTTGGCTCGCCCCCCCCCGCTCGCAACGGGCGCGGGGATCAAATGATTATTAAATCCCCGTCCCAGAAAAATCATTTAGCGGCGGGCACGGAGCTTTTCGTAGCCGTCGGCAAAGAAGGCGACCGTGGCGGCGTCGGCCTCCGCGGCGTCCGTCTCGGTTGCGGGAACCACGCCGTGTTCGTCGCTCACCAGGAACAGGGCACCCTTGAGCTGCGCGGGAATGTCTACGCGCGTGACCGGGATGCCCTTGGTCTGGGCCAGCTGTTCGATGAGCGTCGCCGTGCCGCACAGGCACTCGTCCGCCGGCGCCACAAAGGCAAGCTCGCCGTTGTTGACGGCGGCGAGCAGCTCGGGCGCCACGCCGGTCTCGTCGGCTTCGGAGCGGGCCTCGGCAGAACGGGCACGCAGCGCCTTGGCCGACGTGTCGGCCAGCGGCTCGTACTCCCCCACCGTCATGGCGGCATTGCCGTTAACGTCGATCACCAGCATGAGCACGCCGTCGCGTGCGGTGTAGTCGCCCTCGGCAAGTGACCACTCAACGTGCTGTTTGGCCCAACTGAGCATGTTATGGGTAAGTGGCTCGCCCTGCACCAGACGCTCGGACAGCGCGCGGATGTGACGGTTGAGCATGGGCACCTTTTTGTTGGACATACGCCAACGGCAGATGAGCGCGGGCTTGTCGAGCGTGAACTTCTCGACCGCCTCTTGATTGGCGCAGAAATCCTCGTACGCACGCTGATCCTCGGCATTGCCAAACAGCTCGGCATCATCAATCTGGGGCATGGTTGTACCTTTCGTGTTAGTCATTCCGTCCTCTTATACCAAAAAGACGGCCCTCCAAACGGAGCGACCGTCTTTTGCGGAGATTATTTTGTCCCAGGGCGGAACTTAGTGGCGGAAGTGGCGGGCGCCCGTAAAGACCATCGCAATGCCATGCTCGTTGCAGGCCTGGATGCTCTCGTCGTCGCGCTTGGAGCCGCCGGGCTGGATGATGCAGGTCACACCATGCTCGGCAAGCACGTCGACGTTGTCGCGGAACGGGAAGAATGCGTCGCTTGCGCAGGCAAAGCCGCCCTTCTCCACGCCCTCGCGCTCGCAGAAGTCCTCGGCACGCTCGCAGGCCAGCAGCGCAGAATCCACGCGGTTGGGCTGGCCCGGGCCCATGCCAATGCCAGCCTTGCCCTTGGAGACCAGGATGGCGTTGGACTTAACGCCCTTGCAGACCTTCCAGGCAAACTCGAGCTCGGCCATCTCGGCGTCGGTGGGCTTGCGGTCAGTGGGGAACGTAAAGGTCGCGGGGTCCTCGGTCACGTGGTCGACCTCCTGCACCAGCATGCCACCGTCGACGGAGCGCAGCTCCACCTGAGCGCCGTGGTCCACGCCGCCGGTAGCCAGCACGCGCAGGTTGGGGCGCTTAGCCATGCGCTCGAGCGCCTCGGCGGTGTAGCTCGGGGCGATGATGACCTCGACGAACTGCTTGTTCTGATCGGCAAAGTGCTCAACCAGCTCAAAGGGAACCTCGCGGTTGCAGGCGATGATGCCGCCAAAGGCGCTCTTGGGATCGCAGGCGAAGGCGCGGTCGTAGGCGGCCGTGATGTCCTCGGCAACGGCGGAACCGCAGGGGTTCTGGTGCTTGAGGATCACGCAGGCCGGCTCGTCGAACTCGCGGACCAGGTTCCAGGCGGCATCGGCATCCAGATAGTTGTTGTAGCTGAGCGGCTTGCCCTGGATCTGCTCGGAGCCCACGAGCGGGAACTGCGAGCTCGCGGTGTTCTCGCAGCCCTCGGCAAAGCGGTAGACCGTAGCCTTCTGCTGAGGATTCTCGCCATAGCGCAGGTCGTCGACCTTCTCCAGCGAGATCTCGAGCTTGGCAGAGGTGTCCGCCACGTCGCTTGCCTGGGCGGCAAGCCAACGGGAGATAGCCGTGTCGTAGGCGGCGGTGGTCTGGTAGACCTTCACCTGCAGGCGACGACGGGTGGAAAGCGTGGTGCAGCCACCGGTCTCGCGCATCTCGGCCAGGACGACGTCGTAGTCGGCCGGGTCGGAGATGACGGTAACGCTCGCGGCGTTCTTGGCGGCAGAGCGCAGCATGGAGGGGCCACCGATGTCGATGTGCTCAATGGCATCCGCGAAGGTGACTTCGGGGTTGGCGACGGTCTTCTCGAACTCGTACAGGTTGACGACGACCAGATCGATCAGCTTGATGCCGTGCTGAGCCGCCTCCTGCATGTGCTGCTCGGAATCGCGACGGGCAAGCAGCGCGCCGTGAACCTTGGGATGCAGCGTCTTGACGCGGCCGTCCATCATCTCGGGATAGCCCGTGAACTCCTCGATGGGGGTTACGGGAACGCCCGCGTCCTCGATGGCACGAGCCGTGCCGCCCGTAGAGATGATCTCGACGCCAAAGTCGTCAACCAGCGTCCGTGCGAAATCGACGACGCCCGTCTTATCGGTAACCGAGATCAACGCGCGTGCGATCTTCACATCAGATCCCATGCAGTCCTCCTGTCTGGTACGCCGCCGTGCTCTGTGAGTCGGTGATACGTCGATCTGCAGCGCTCGCGCAGCGGCATTGAAAATACTGATTTAATGTAGCGCATCGAGCGCGACGATGCACCCCGCAACGCGCGGCTGTGCAGAAAAAGCTTCGAGCGGGGGTATGGGCGTGGCACCGGGCGCGGTGAGTTCATGGAACACAGCGGCACCATAATTAGATGCCAACGGCGTGGTAGAACTGTGCTCGATATGCATCCGCAATAGAAAGAGGCACCATGGTCTCGCGGGTTCTCTACCGACCGTTTGATACCGAAGATTTCGACGCCATCGCGCTGATCTTGCAGCAGCTTTGGCACAACAACTCGGATAACGATGAGTACAACCGCCTTGAGGCCGCGTGCGATCTTGCCTACTGCCTTTCGTCATCGACGTTTTCGCAGGTTGCCGTAATCGACGGTCAGGCGCGCGGCATTGCGCTTGCACGCGCAGGACAGAGCTCCGGCGTCACTATCAACGAACATTGGATGGATACTGAGCGTGCACTGCTGTCGCAAATGCGCGAGCTGGAGCCCGATGCCTGCGCCGAATATCTCTCGTTTGTGCGCGCAACCATCCGAACCAACAACCGCCTGCTCGAATGCAGCCCGCTGCCGCACGACAACGAGGTCACGTTGCTTGCCGTGGATCGCGATGTCCACGGCCTGGGCGTTGGCACGGTTCTGCTCGACGCCGCAATCTCGCATCTGTCCTCGCGCGGGGCGACCAGCGCACACCTGTACACCGACTCCAACTGCTCGTGGAAGTTCTACGAGTTGCACGGCTTTAAGCGCACCGCCACGCACCGCGCCAACCGCGAGGAACGCCGCCACGCCATGCCGCGCGAAAGCTTCCTCTACGAACTGGACCTAACCGTCTAAAACCCGGCAGTTAGGGACGTTCCTCTTGTGCCGGCACCCCGGGACACTCCTTGGCAGCAGCCGCACCTAGTCGTTGGGGACGTTCTTAAATGACTAGTCGTTGGGGACAGTCTTGATCAAAACGACCGACGAAGCCCTTCTTGAGGTCGCTATATAGGGGTTCACATATAGCTGTGGTCAAAAAACATCAAATATGAGTACTGTTACCTTTTTAGTGGCAGCGAAATTCGGCTTTTTCGGGTCTCTTAGACCTCTCGACACGTTGGATGAACTAACGTATCTCCCCAAATGTACAATAAAATAGATTTCTAACGAGAAACAATCTCGTTAGGAGTCCATTTTTTAGTACAAGCAAATGTGACAATCTAGGCAACAGTACTCATATTTGGCATTTTTTGCCCACTGCCCCTTGCGCAAAGGTCCGCAGCGGAAAGTATGGCCCGTTTCGATGCACAAAAATGGGATGGATCTTCCCTGGCAACCGCCCAGAAAGGTCCACCCCAAAGCAAGCGCTCGCTAGAACGTTCCGCCGCCGCCTCCGCCGACGCCGCCTCCGCCGCCGCCCGAGAAGCCGCCGCCTCCGCCGCCGCTCGAGCTATCGGAACTCGAAGCCAGCTCACGGATGCTCTCGTGATACACGTCGTTAAACGAATCGAGGGGGGACTGGTTTCCGTAATGATGGTAGTACCACCAGTAGCAGGGGTAATTGTCGTAGAAACCGTCGGACTCGCGCACCTCGGGAGGAACAGCCTCGGCAAGCTGACGCAGGACTTCCTTCGAAACGCCCAGCGCCACGCCCATCACCAGAAGTTTATTCCACAGGACCAGATCGCCGGGGACGGCTTCCTTTAGGCGCGTGAAGTCCTCGAGCCAATGCTTAAGCGCCTTGCAGCGCGCCGCCACCTCGGCGCCCTCCGGCGTAAAGCGGCGGAACGTAAGGCCCACGCCAATACCCACCAGCACAATCGGCACCGAGATAAGCGCGGCGATAATGTTCACCTGTGCGCCGTCGGTAAAGAAAATGGATCCCATGGGAACAAAGGCGATCAGAATACCGAGAACCAGGCAAAACACCATTGCAACGATGCCGTCCGAGGCAACGTACTCGCTATCGGCCAGCTTGCCCTTAACGGTGTTCTGATAGTCCTCGAGCTTGTCGCCCACGGGCGTAGCGTGCTGCTTGACGTAGTGCTGCAGCTCGTCAAACGTGCGCGAACGATCACCGTTCTCGTCGGGCTTAGCGCCGGCAAAGAAGACCTTAAGCACCATGTGGTCAATGCCCTTGGCCGACTTCCAACCCGCATCACTCACCGTCACGCGATACGTCTGCTCTTCTTTTTCACGCCCCAACAGACCCTTCTTGGCCTTGGTCACGGTCGCCTGCTCCAGCTTGATCACACGGTCGTCGGTGAGCTTCATGAGCGTGGCGATATATGCCTGATCGGGCACCTCGTTCCAGCTCATGAGGGCCGAAAGCACGGCGGGATGGTCGGCCGAAGGCACATCGCGGAAATATTCGTCCTGGAAAAGCGGCTTGGGCTTGCGACGGCGCAGCTTGAGCGCAACGATTGTGCCGGTAAAGGCCACCGCCGCGACAACACTTAGCACGGCAAGTGCATTGGAAATCATGCGAGCGTGAGCGCGGCGGGCGTTAGCTTCGTCGGCCCATTCCTTCTCTTCGCTCAGGATCGTTGACATGCGCTCCTCGCTCGAGGCGGAAAGCCATGGCACCCAGTCGCTGGGAAAGGCGATGCGTGCCTCGGCGAATTCGCCCTGATGCACGCAGGGAATGGTATAGGTGACCATGGGCTCGTCCTCATCGAGTGACACGTCGCCCGTCAGCGGACCGTGGCCCCATGCGCGGAAGTTATCGCCCTTGACGGCCGCCGTCCCGGCAGCGGCATTTGCGAAGTACACTTCCATCTCGACATCGTCGGAATCCGCGGACCAGCCGTCACCCACGAACTTCCAGTAGAGCTCGGCGGTATCGGCCCAGTTCATGACCGCACCGGTCATGGTGTAGCTCACGTAATAGATCGCGCTGTCGCCGCTCTCGTGGGGGCTGAAAACCTTGATCTTTACGCCGCCGTCGGACTGCTCAACCGTATAGACGCCAGAGTCGCCCTTGTTCGCGCTATCGACTTTGTTGAACGCGGTGTCCTCTTCCTCGACGCTCAGCACGTCGACGCCCGCCGCGCCGCCCTGCTGGTTGGTGCCCGTATTGATCTCCCAATACACGCCGTTGATGTCGTCGTCGAAATCAAACTGACGTCCCTCGACAACGGTCAGCGATCCATCGGCCTCGACCGTGGCACCGATATAGGTTTGGGTCATGGAATAGCCGTCGGCGTGCGCGGCGGCGGGCAGTAGCAGCAATGCAAGCGCGACGAGTGCGCAGACGGAAGCAAATCGCGCGAATAGGCGACGCTGCCGACAGGTCTTGGCAACGGGGGCGTTCATAGGCACATCCTTTGTCTGTGATACCAACAGCGCCATTGTCCCACGTTTACGGGCACACACGACGAATATCTAGGCGACCGGAGCGTCAAATGGGACAAAAGTCCCACCCGAGCCTGGCACTTAGGGACGTTCCTTATCTGCCGGCAGTTTAGGACACTCCTTGGCATGTCCTGCACCAACGATAGATACCACTTCACAGCTCCGTCACAGGTGTAGCGGCTTTGTGTGGGCGCGGCATGCACTGATTGAGCCGCCAGCCGAGGGGCATAAAGCAGTTGAGCGAAAACGGTTTGCCCCTTTGCCGTTCGCTTGAGGATCATGTCCCCCTTTTCCGCGGAACC
The DNA here is from genome assembly GCA_900543595.1 of uncultured Collinsella sp. Classification (GTDB taxonomy): domain Bacteria; phylum Actinomycetota; class Coriobacteriia; order Coriobacteriales; family Coriobacteriaceae; genus Collinsella. The sequence goes on from UQRX01000043.1 coordinate 14,656, forward strand.
CCCGGCAGTTGCGAAGAGCTGCCGGGGGTTCTGTCGTCAAAGGTACCGAGTTGATGGACAGGAATCAAAGCACCGAGTCCGCGGCCCGCCATACGCAATGCGAGGCCTCGACAACTTGCGAACCACCGTGACGCCTCCCCATCGCGCCCCCGCGCTATACTCGTCCGCATGGATATCAACGCACGCAACATAGCAACGCCCGCCGCGGACGCGCCCACGGCACAGCCCGCCTCCGTTCCCGCGCCCGTCGTGGGTCGCTTTGCTCCGTCGCCTTCGGGCCGCATGCACCTGGGCAACGTGTTCAGCTGCCTGTGCGCGTGGCTTTCGGCCCGCAGCCAAGGCGGCAGCATTGTGTTGCGCATCGAGGACCTAGACGATCGCTGTAAGCGCCCGGAACTTGCCGCCCAACTCATCGACGACCTAGCCTGGCTGGGGCTGGAGTGGGACGAAGGCCCCTACTACCAGCACGATCGCCTAGACCTGTACGAGAGCGCCTTGCGCCAGCTGCAAGACGCCGGCCTCACCTACCCCTGCTTTTGCACGCGCGCCGAGCTCCACACCGCAAGCGCGCCGCATGCCAGCGACGGCACGCCCATCTACCGCGGTGCCTGCCGAGGCCTTTCGGCCGAAGAGGTCGCCCGCCGCAGTGCCCTGCGCGCTCCGGCCACGCGCCTGCGCGTGCCCGCCGTCGACGACCTCGCAGACGATGTGGTCGAATTCGTGGACCGCACGTACGGGGCCCAATGCGAGGCACTCGCCACCGAGTGCGGCGACTTTTTGGTGCGCCGCAGCGACGGCGTGTTTGCCTATCAGCTAGCCGTGGTGGTCGATGACGCCGCCATGGGCGTCACCGAGGTCGTGCGCGGATGCGACCTGCTGGGCTCCACGCCGCGCCAAATCTACCTGCAGCATCTGCTGGGACTTCCCACGCCGCACTACGCGCACATTCCGCTGCTCATGTCGCCGGACGGCCGCCGCCTTTCCAAGCGCGACCGCGATCTGGACCTGGGCGAACTACGCGCCCGGTTTGGCACGCCCGAGGCACTGCTGGGCTGGCTCGCCGGGCAAACGGGCATCGCGCCGGACACCACGCCGCGTACCGCCGAGCAGTTGGTCGAGCACTTTGGCTGGGATGTCATCCGCGCGCACCGGGAGAACATCACTGTAACGGTCG
>UQRX01000044.1:0-15777 GCA_900543595.1 uncultured Collinsella sp.
TGGCCGATGCCGCGCCGAGCATGCCGCGTCCGTCGCTCAGTCGTCGCCTTGCCGGCAAGCGCATGAGCCGTCCGGTGCCGAGCGTGTCGCTCAGCCGCCGCGACCTGCGCTTTTTCAATGCCTTCCCGCGTCTGCGCATCAATCGCTACGAAGGTGTCATTCGAGCAACTAATCTCCGCGACCGCGCCCACGAGCTGTTTCGGCGCTAGCCGGGACGGGTATGCTCGCGGCTCCCTTGCTCGCGTATTTCCCGTTCGTTTCGCGCCCGTTGCCGCGCCGTTTCAAAGATTGCGGCACCGTTTCCATTCGACAACGCCGCGTTTAACAACGCCGTATCTGGTCTACACCAGTTGCCCCTCGGCCGCATTATGGGCGCCGACAACGTTCATGCGACCAAGGGGGAGCGAATGTACGATACGGGATCGACAACGTTTATGCTCATCTGCACCATGCTCGTGTTTTTAATGACACCGGGTCTGGCGTTTTTCTATGGTGGCCTGTCCAGGCGCAAAAATGTCATCAATACCATGCTCATGTGCTTTGGCGCCATTGGCCTGGTTGGTGTGCTGTGGATTGTTGCCGGCTGGTCGCTGGCCTACGGCGGTGACGGCTCCAGCCCGTTTATTGGAGGCCTTGACCAGCTGCTGTGCCTGCCGGTGCTCAACCAGGTGCTGCAGGCGGCCGAGGGCGCCGCGTCGGACGGCGCCGTCTACCCGGAGATTATCAACATCGCCTTCCAGATGGCGTTTGCCATGATCACGGCTGCTATCGTCACGGGCAGCCTGGCCGGCCGCGTTAAGTTTGGTGCCATGACGGCCTTCCTGGGCATTTGGCTGCTCGTGGTCTATGCGCCGCTCGCCCACATGGTCTGGGGCGGCGAGGGCTCCTTTATCGGCGACATCATCGGCGCACTCGACTTTGCCGGCGGCGACGTGGTGCACATCTCGTCCGGTCTTACGGGCCTGATTCTCTGCTTGATGCTCGGCCGTCGTCGCGGTTTTGGCATAGTGAGCTACCGTCCACATAACGTGCCGTTTGTGGCGCTGGGCGCCGGCCTGCTTTGGTTTGGCTGGTTTGGCTTTAACGGCGGCAGCGAGTTTAAGGCCGACGCCGTGGCGGCGCTCGCCATCCTCAACACCGTGACGGCCAGCGCGGCTGGTATGGTCTCGTGGCTTGCCGTCGAGCGCGTGCACACCGGTCGCCCCACGCTGGTGGGCGCTAGCACCGGTCTGGTCGCGGGCCTCGTGGTGGTCACGCCGGGCGCGGGCTTTGTCGAGCCATGGGCAGCGCTGGTCATGGGCCTGATCGTCTCGCCTGTCTGCTACCTGGCCATCAGCCATCTTAAGACCAAGTTCGGCTACGACGATGCGCTCGACGCGTTCGGCTGCCACGGCATCGGCGGCATCTTGGGCGGTGTGCTCACGGGCCTGTTCTGCGTGCCGGAACTTTCGTGGACCGGTAAGGGCGGCCTGTTCTACACAGGCGACGTGTCGCTGCTCATCTCGCAGATTTTGGGCATTGTGGTGACGGTCGTCATTGTACTGGTACTCGATCTGGTGATCGCTGCGGTGGTCAAGGCACTGTTCCGTGGCAGCCTGCGCGTGGACGAGGCCGACGAGGCGCTGGGCCTGGATGCGAGTCAACACGGCGAGAGCGCGTACCCCTCCTTCTCCGGACTCGATTAGCAGCTTCCCCAGGCTCCGCACCTTGCCGTTCAATCGTCGCGCGGCTTTCCCAGGCACCCGACCTTGCCCCTCAAACCGTCGCTTGCGTACCGAAGTACGCGGCGCTCCTCTTTCGGGGCAATCTCGGGCACCTGGAAAACCCGCGTCATTGAATGGCAATTCATTTCTTTGATAAAGAGAGGTATTTACTATGAAGAAAATTACGGCGATCGTTCGTGCTGAGAAACTTGAGGTTCTTAAAAACGCGTTGTTTGCTGCCAATGTTCGCGGCATGACTATCAACCAGGTGCAGGGCTGCGGCGCGCAGCATGGCTGGAAGGAATACGTGCGCGGCAACGAGTTGCTTGTCAACATGATCCCTAAGGTGCAGTTCACCCTCATCTGCGCCGACGAGCACGTCGACGGCATTGTCGAGATTATCTGCAACGCCGCACGCACCGGAGCCGTCGGCGACGGCAAAATCTGGGTCGAGCCGGTTGAGGAAGTCATCCGCATCCGCACCGGCGAACACGGCCCCGCCGCGGTGTAGAATCGACCGCCTGCCATCCGTAACGTTAAAATGCTGCAATGAGACACAAGGCTTGCGTTGCGGATGGACGGATTATGGGTCGTAATAAATATCCCGAGGAGACGGTCGCGAAGATCCTCGACGCGGCGCTGGAGCTATTCTGCGCGCAGGGTTATGAGGGCACGAGCATTCAAGACATCGTCGACCGCCTCGATGGCATGACCAAGGGTGCTGTCTATCATCACTTTAAGAGCAAAGAGGAGATTTTCAACGCCGCATTTGATCGGGCAATGGCTCCGATTGTTGAGCACCGTCGCTCAACGCTTGGTATCGGTAATATGACCGGAGCCCAAAAGCTCAAGCGGCTGTACGCGCCCGAGTCCGTTGTTCCGCAAATTGAGCTATGGGCACGCATGCATCCTGCGGCAGATCCGGTAAAAAGCTCGCGTCTACTGGCGATGCAGTACCAGGGCTCGTTTGACGAGTCGGCCGATGGCAATCTCTTGCAGGTAATCGAGGAGGGCATCACTGACGGCTCCATTGTGTGCGAATGCCCGCGCGAAGCGGCGGAGGCGGTGTCGTTGTTGGCGAATCTTTGGCTGTTGCCGCTGTTCCGTCCGCTCGAGCCCAAGGAGCGAATGCTTGCTCGCGCACAATGTTTGGCGCAGATGGCGGCCGCGGTGGGGCTTGATTTGGGTAATGAAGTGCTCCAGACAACGGCCCAGATTTGGGACGTATGGAACCGTGCTGGGTGGTAATATAGATACCAACGGTATGTAATTGATTTGTGAGGGTAGCCACGGCTGCCCTTTTCAAGTCATTAAATACATACTAGCAGTATGTATTTGGGGGCAGGCTTATGGCTGGGATGCGAAGAATTAGCGTTTCGTTGGCGCCAAAAACAGTGCGATCTATCAGACTATTTGGCCTTCTTGTTGCACAGCTGTGTGCGTATTCAATGTTGTCAGCACTGTGCTTTGCGTGTCCGCTCTACTTGTTCGATTGCAGCGGCTCGTCAACGTTATATGGCGCCGTCGCGGCGATAGCGTTCATACCAGGCGTGCTCGCGACTCCGGTTGGCGGGATCTTGGCGGATCGGGGAAGACATCGCGGGGTTCTTGTGGTACTCGGCATTGTTCTGATGGCTACATCACTGCTGTTTATCCCCGTGAAGCGTTCGCTGCCTCTTGCGGTTGTCGTGGCAGCAATGCTTTGCGTCCAATATGGCATCCAATCGTTGCTGAAGCCGATGCTTCAAATTGAGACGGTGCGCATGACGGGCCCAGAAAAGGTTGAGCGTGCCACTGCGTTGGTCTCGCAGATAACCATGACGAGCAATATCTTGGGGCCTGTAGTCGGGACGGCAGTCTATGGGTGCTTTGGTATCGATGCTCTATGCGAAACCGCGGCGTTGACGTTTGCGATGTCAGCCCTACTGTTCGGGGGCGCACTCAAGCAAAATGCCTCATCTGGAATGGCAGGGGACAGTACGACTTGCTCGACATGCCGAAGCGATTTTCGGGAGTCGATTCGGTACCTGTTTCAAAACGCATCATTGCTCGTTGTGTTTTTGCTTGCGGCTATTTTGAACCTTGCGTTAGTTGGGTTAACGATTGGTGCTCCCGTTATTGTTGCAAAGCATCTCGGAATGCAATCATCCTTTGTTGGGATTATTGAGGTGGCTATGGGCTTAGGTGGTCTTGTCGGCAGTGGTTTGGTCGGTATTTGGCCGCATCGTTTTTCCTTCAAGGGCATATGTCGATATGTTGCGATGATTTGTTTTGGAGTCGTACCGATTATTGTCACGCTACTGAGCGGTCCTGATGAATTAGCGTTTGCCGCGCTTGCGGCCGGCTCGGCATGGGTCATGGCGTGGGCAAGCATTGCATCGGTCGAAATCGTTTCATTTGTTCAGCGGTCAGCGCCAAAGGAACTCTGCGGAAAAGTGCTGGCACTCGTTTATATGATGCTTTCCTGTGCAACGCCTATTGGCCAATTGGTTTACGGGCTCGCATATGATCGATGGACACCGGCGATTGTATTCGCAGGCATGTTGGCGGTGCTGACGTTGACGACGGCGCTGTTTTATCGGCTGAAAAGTCGCTTGTGGCGATTGTCTTAACGTGCTGGGGCACCGTGAATTTGTGGAGGCGGTGGTACGCCGCGCCGGGACGGCATTGTTTGGGCGTGCCTCTCCTTCGTCTACAATATCGTGCAGACGAAGGAGAGGCATGCCCATGATCAAGATGTTTGCGAGCGACTTAGACGGAACGCTGCTGAACGCCCTGCATGAGGCGGATGGGACCATCCGCCGTGCCATTCGCGAGCTGACCGAGGCTGGCCTGCATGTGGTTCCCGCGACCGGACGCTCGACGCTGCCGATTGGCGAGCATGGCTTTACAGGCCTGGCGCTTGACGCCTGCTGCTCTAACGGCTCCATCGTGCGCGACAGTCATGGCGAGGTGCTCAAAACCTGGACCATCGATCCGCAGACCACCGAGGAACTGCTCAAAGAGTTTCCGGATATCTGTTTTGACTGCTCCACGCCCGACGGCATGTTCTCGAGCGGTTCGTTCGAGATGCATCAGGCGGGCTTTAAAAAGGACAGCCCCATCAAGCGTATTGTGATGCGCGGCATGCGTGCACGTGGCGGGTATCACGAGGAGCAGTATTTCGATCAGTCGATCGGCGATATCTTGCGTCACGATGTATGCAAGATCAATTGTCGCGTGACCTCGCCCGAGCTGGAGCGCGACCTTAAGGCGTATTTGGCCGAGCGCTCGGACCGTGTGGTCAACGCGCCGTTTGATCCGGTGATGTTCGAGATCACGGACGTCGCGTGCAACAAGGGCGAGAGCGTGGCCTGGCTGGCGGGCTACTACGGCATTGCCGAGGACGAGGTCGCGGTCTACGGCGACGGCGGCAACGACATCGCCATGCTCAAGCGTTTCCGCCACAGCTACGCGACCAAAAACGCAAGCGATGCAGCCAAGGCCGCCGCGAGCGCGACCATCGGCAGCTGCATGGCCCACGCCGTCCCCAAACACATGCTCGCCACCATGCATAAGCAGAGCTCCCGCACCATCATCGAATAATGTGACAAAGGGACTGCCCCTTTGTCACATCCCAAATATTGCCTTTACGTGTTGATGCACACGGTGTGCAATAATACTCGCACTGTGCAATAGCGCACAGGCTGAGTAACAAGGAGGACGCTTGTCCCAGCTCGAGAAATGCGATCGCCGGTCCCTTCGCTCACAGCGTGCCCTTCGCCAGGCACTTGCCAGCGAGCTTGCCGAAAGCGGCGACCTTTCGCGCATTAATGTCGCGTCACTCACCGAGCGCGCCGGCCTTACGCGCCGCACGTTCTATTCGCACTACCGCGATATTCCCGACTTTATCAATCAAATCGAGGACGGCTTGTTGGCCGAGATCCGTGAGCGCATTGAGCTTATCACCGCAGCTCAGCTGCCCGATCTCTATCACAATATCGATGAGCTCGAGCCGGCGCCCGGTTCGGTTGAGCTGCTGCGTTATCTTGCGGCCAACCGCGACTTAATCGGTGCGCTGCTGGGTCCGGGCGGCGACCAGGCATTCATTAAAAGGATTATCGACACCGCACGTGAGGCTGTGGTGCCGCGTGCGCAGACGGGCATTTTGGGCCTGGCGCTGGGCACGTTCTTTGACTACTACGTCACCTACGTCGTGAGTGCTGAGGTCGGCATGATTCAGCGCTGGTTTGAGCGCGGGCTCACCGAATCGCCTGAGGCCATGGCGCGCATTATGACGGTGCTCGCTTTTGTGCGCCCTGGCGACCTGTATGGCCAACCTATCGATATCAACGTGCCGGAATACGGCATGAAGCTATTGAACTTGCAGCTCGAGGATGCGGCTGACACCGCCGCAACCGTCGGGTCCAACAACTAAGAGGAGAGACAGATGAGCAAACTCGTCGAGGGCATCAAGGACCGCATGGTCGCTGCTGCACGCGAGGCCGCGCCCGCCGTGGTGGACGCCGCGCAGAAGGCCGCGACCGCGGCCGCCGAGAAAGTTGCCGAGGCAGTTGCCGATGCCAAGAACGCGGCAGGGGAGACGTCCGTCGCTAGCGAGCCCGCCACCGCCGCTGAGCCCGTAGCCGCCGCCCACGCCCCCGAAGGCGCGATCTTCAACCCCGACAACGCCCACGGCAACCTGCACCTGGGCATCGACGTGGGCTCCACCACCGTTAAGCTCGCCGTACTCAACGACGACAACCAGATCGTCTACGCCAAGTACCAGCGCCACCACACCGACGTCCGCGTCTGCGCCCGCGACCTGTTCGAGGGCGCTGCGACCGTGCTGCCGACGGCCCAAATGACCTGCGCCATTACCGGCTCGGGCGGCCTGCTGCTGTCCCAGTGGCTCGACCTGGAGTTCGTCCAGGAGGTCATCGCCAGTAAGCGCGCCGTCGAGACCCTCATCCCGGCCACCGATGTCGCCATCGAGCTGGGCGGCGAGGACGCCAAGATCATCTACTTCGACAACGGCATCGAGCAGCGCATGAACGGCACCTGCGCCGGCGGTACGGGCGCGTTCATCGATCAGATGGCCACCCTGCTGCACACCGACGCGAGCGGCCTCAACGAGCTCGCGGCCAACGCCACCACCATCTATCCCATCGCCAGCCGCTGCGGCGTCTTTGCCAAGACTGACGTCCAGCCGCTGCTCAACGAGGGCGCCCGCCCCGAGGACGTGGCGGCCTCCATCTTCCAAGCCGTCGTGACCCAGACCATTTCGGGCCTGGCGTGCGGCCGTCCCATTCGCGGCAACGTCGCCTTCCTGGGCGGCCCGCTGCAGTACCTCTCCGAGCTGCGCCACCGCTTCTACCTCACGCTCAACCTGGACGAGGAGCACCGCATTGTGCCCCAAAACGCTCACCTGTTTGTGGCGAGCGGCGCCGCCATGGCGCACGAGTCCAATAAGCTCAGCACGTTCCCGCAGCTCATCGAGGCCATCGATGCCCTGGGTGACACGCAGGGTGCCGAGGTCGAGCGCCTGGATCCGCTCTTTGCCACCGACGAGGACTTTGCCGAGTTCAAGACCCGCCACGACCAGGAAGTCGTCCCCAAGGGCAAGCTCGATGGCTACACCGGCCGCGTGTTCATCGGCATCGACGCCGGCTCCACCACCATGAAGGCCGCGCTCGTGGGCGAGGACGGCCAGCTGCTGCATACCTGGTATGGCAACAACAACGGCGACATCCTGGGCACGGCCAAGGTCATCATGGCCGATTTCTACAACCACATCCCCGCGGGCTGCACCATTGGTCACGTGACTACCACGGGCTACGGCGAGGCGCTGCTCATCGAGGCTCTCAAGGCCGACTCCGGCGAGATCGAGACCGTCGCGCACCTGCGCGGCGCCAAGGCGTTCCTGCCCGGCGTCGAGTTCATCCTGGACATTGGCGGCCAGGACATGAAGTGCCTGCGCGTCAAGGACGGCGTCATCGAGCACATCATGCTCAACGAGGCCTGCTCGTCGGGCTGCGGCAGCTTTATCGAGAGCTTCGCCGTGTCTATGAACATGGACGTGCGCGCGTTCGCCGATGCCGCCATCCATGCCAAGGCCCCGGTCGACCTGGGTAGTCGCTGTACGGTCTTTATGAACTCGCGCGTCAAGCAGGCGCAAAAGGAAGGCGCCACGGTGGGCGACATCGCGGCCGGCCTGTCCTATTCCGTCATCAAGAATGCCCTGTTCAAGGTCATTAAGCTGCGCGATCCCAAGGAGATCGGCAGTCAGGTGATCGTCCAGGGCGGCACCTTTATGTCCGATGCCACGCTGCGCGCATTTGAGCAGCTCACCGGCGTTCATGCCGTGCGTCCCGACATCGCCGGCTGCATGGGCGCCTACGGTGCGGCCCTGCTCGCCCGCGATCGCGCCGGCGCCGACGGCACCTCGACCATCCTTTCGGCCGAGGACATCGCGCACCTCACCGTGACGCAAAAGCATGTCCGCTGCGGCCGTTGCTCCAACAACTGCCAGCTCACCGTTAACGACTTTGGCGGCGGCAGGCGCTTCATTACCGGCAACCGCTGCGAGAAGGGCGCTGGCCACAAAAAGCAGAAGACCGAGGCCCCCAACCTCTTCAAAAAGAAAAACGAGTTGCTGTTTAACCGCGAGGTCCTGAGTCCCGACGAGGCCCCGCGCGGCACCGTGGGTATCCCGCGCGCACTTAACATGTACGAGAACTATCCCTTCTGGCACGCGTTCTTTACGCGCCTGGGCTTTAGCGTGCAGCTCTCCGACCAGTCGAGCAAGAAGACCTACCAGGCGGGCATCGAGTCCATGCCGTCCGAGAGCGTGTGCTACCCGGCAAAGATGAGCCACGGCCATGTGATGAACCTTATCGACCGCGATGTCGACTTCATTTGGATGCCGTGCGTGCGCTGGGAGCGCAAGGAGGATCCGACCGCCGGCAACTGCTATAACTGCCCCATCGTCATGAGCTATCCCACGGCGCTGGCGCTCAACATCGACGAGATCCGCGGGCAAAACATCGAGTTCCTGTATCCGTTTGTGCCCTATCACGATAAGACCGAGCTCAAGCGCCGCCTGTACCAGGTGCTCGCCGTCGACCGCGTGGCCGATGCCGAAGCCGGTCGCGGCCGCGTGCGCGGTCCTAAAATCACGCGCTCCGAGGTCGATGCCGCTGTCAACGCTGCTTTTGAGGCCGATGCGCGCTTCCACGAGGATATCCAGACCATGGGCGAGGAGGCCCTTAAGTGGGTCGAGGACCACGGCGGCCACGGCATCGTACTCGCCGGCCGTCCCTACCATAACGACCCCGAAATCAACCATGCCCTGCCCGAGCTTATCTCGAGCTTTGGCTTTGCGGTCTTTACCGAGGATTCGCTCGCGCATCTGGTGAAGCCCGAGCGTCCGATTCGCGTCGTCGACCAGTGGATGTACCACAGCCGCCTGTACGCCGTCGCCCGCTTTGTGACGATGCGCAACGACCTGGACCTGATCCAGCTCAACTCCTTCGGCTGCGGTCTCGATGCCCTGACTACCGACCAGGTGCAGGAGATCCTGGAGGCCAGCGGCAAGATCTACACCGTGCTCAAGATCGACGAGGTATCCAACCTGGGTGCCGCGCGCATCCGCATCCGCTCGCTCATGGCGGCGCTCAAGGACCAGGAGGCCGAGCGCTTGGCCGAGGCCACGGCCGCGGGCGAGGCCTACGAGCAGGGCGATGCCGCGCCGGTGGCGCCCTCCAAGGATGCCCCCGCGTTCGCGAGCCGCAAGTACACGTTCGAGGCGCAGCGCGAGAGTGCTTCGACCGCATGGCCCAAGGTGCCCTTTACCGAGCAGATGCGCGAGGAGGGCTACACCATCCTGTGCCCGCAGATGGCGCCGATCCACTTTGACCTGGTCAAAGAGGTGTTCCGCGGTGCTGGCTATAACTTGGAACTGCTGCCCTCGACTGACCACGATGCCGTCGAGGCCGGCCTGCGCTACGTGAACAACGATATTTGCTATCCGTCGATCCTGGTGACGGGCCAGATCATGGAGGCCATCGAGAGCGGTCGGTACGACCTGTCCAAGACGGCCGTGGTCATCAGCCAGACCGGCGGCGGCTGCCGTGCCACCAACTACATCGCGCTCATCCGCAAGGCCCTGCGCGAGAGCGGCCACCCCGAGATTCCGGTGATCTCGCTTTCGGCCGTGGCGCTCGGCGAGGACAACCCCGGCTTTAAGATTACGCCGGCGCTGCTTAAGCAGGCAGTCTATGCGGTGCTCTTTGGCGACGTGATGATGCAGATGCTCTACCGCTGCCGCCCGTACGAGGCAACGCCCGGTGCCGCCAACGCGCTCTACGAGGAGTACATGGCGCGCGCCCGCAAGCTGGCGCCTAAGTTCAATCGCCACAACTACACCAAGCTGTGCCGCGAGGCCCTCCGCGCGTTCGACACCATGCCGCTTGTGGGCGAGGGCACCAAGCCACGCGTGGGCGTAGTCGGCGAGATCCTGGTCAAGTTCCACCCTACGGCCAACAACCACGTGGTCGATGTCATTGAGCGCGAGGGCTGCGAGGCTGTGGTGCCGGGACTGCTTGACTTCTTCCTGTACTCCATGAGCAACGCCGAGCTGCAGAAGGACGAGCTGGGGAGCTCTGCCACGGCGCGCGCTGGCATGCAGGCGCTCATTAAGCTCGTGGACTGGATGCGCACGCCGGTGGAGGAGATGCTCGAAAAGTCCCGCCGCTTCGAGGCGCCCGAGCGCATTGGCACCATGGCGGACAAGGCTCGTACGGTGCTTTCGGTGTGCAACAACATGGGCGAGGGCTGGTTGCTCACGGCCGAGATGCTCGACCTGATCGACCATGGCGCACCCAACATCATCTGCACGCAGCCCTTCGCGTGCCTGCCTAACCACGTGGTGGGCAAGGCCGTGATCAAGGAGCTACGCCGCCAGCATCCCGAGAGCAACATCGTCGCGGTGGACTACGACCCCGGTGCATCCGAGGTCAACCAGCTCAACCGCATTAAGCTCATGATTAGCGTGGCCAAGGAAAACATGCGCGCCGGCAAGGGCTTTAAGCTTGAGAAGGTGGCGCCGCTCGCGATGGACGAGGTCACCGGCCAGATGCGTGCCCACGATGGCTGCGTGAGTTGCGGCTCGGTCGACGAGAGTGCCGTGGCGTCGGTCGCTGAGCGCCTGGGACGCGGCATTAAGAAGTAGTTGGCCTGCTTTGGGCTAGATTTGAGGCAAACGGGTGGCAGCCGTACCGGCTACCACCCGTTTTTGTTGGACATATGTTGCGCATATGATCTTGCTGTAGCCTTCCGCGGGCTCGTATTTCTGAAGTGCGGTGAAAAACGCGAACCTCCCGAGCACACTGCCTTTTTAGGCGCTCGGGACCTGCGGTTTTGTTGCTAAAAAAGTCCGTCTGGTCAGCGGAACTCGATTTTTCGCCGCACTTCCGAAAAAGCGGTCCGGCAGCGTTAAAAGGGGCCTCCAAAATCGAGAGATAATGAACAGGTGTTGCCGTTCGCCGCAAATTACCGTCCGTTTATAGAACCCACCCCCAGCGTGCAACCCTCCTTACGGTTGAATAAATACACATCTATGGAATTACGTAAGAGAGGACCGTCCCATGAGCTACAAGACCGTTTGTGTTGCCGGCGGCGGCGTGTTGGGAAGCCAGATTGCCTTTCAGGCTGCCTACTGCGGCTTTGATGTAACGATTTGGCTGCGCAGCGAGGGCAGCATCGGCCGCACCCAGCCCAAGATCGATCATGTGCGCGAGGAGTACATCGCTGCTATCGAGGGCATGGCGGACGGCACGGGCGAGTGGTGCGCCGGTATCGCCGATAGCGACCAGCCTTTCGACAAGGAGACGGCGCTCGCCGCCGTCGAGCGTGCCTACTCTACGCTCAAGCTGGAGTTAGATCTTGCCAAGGCCGTGGCCGACGCCGACCTGGTCATCGAGTCTATGGCCGAGGACACCCAGGCAAAAATCGAATTCTACAAGAAGCTCGCCCCGGTCCTCCCGCAAAAGACCGTCGTCGTAACGAACTCCTCTACGCTGCTGCCGAGCACCTTTGCCAAGTACACCGGCCGCCCCGAGAAGTACCTGTCGCTGCACTTTGCCAATTCCATCTGGAAGAACAACATGACCGAGGTCATGGCCCAGAGCCAAACCGACAAGCGCTACTTCGACGAGCTCGTCGACTTCGCTAACGACATTCGCATGCTGGCGCTTCCCGTCAACAAGGAAAAGAACGGCTACCTGCTCAACTCCATGTTGGTGCCGTGGCTGCTTTCGGGCCTTGACCTGTATGTCTCGGGTGTGAGTGACCCCAAGAGCATCGACCTCGCGTGGACGCGCGGCACCGGCGCTCCCAAGGGCCCGTTCCGCGTATTCGACACGGTGGGCATCCAGACGGCCTACAACATCGTCATGCAGTATCAGAAGGTCCCGGGCCTGGTGAGCCCGCTGCTCAAAAAGATGATGATGCCCTACAACTTTAAGGCCATGGCGTCCGTCCTCAAGAAGATGCTCGACGAGGGCAAGCTGGGTGAAAGCTCGGGTGAGGGCTTCTTTAAGTACTAACAATGATCCCTCGGGGACGGAGGAAAACGGATCATTTTTGGTCGCCAGCAGTGAGAGGATGGACCCAGAAATAGAAAGGAGTGGCAATGGGCCGGCTCGGGCTTTGAGGACAAGCTGCTGCAAGCCCAGGGCGTTTTTTCGCTCAATGCGGGCCAGCACAGCGTGACGTATCTGCCGAGTTCTGACATGGCAACGACCGGTTGCTACCAGGTGCTGCTGTACGACAACAACTTTGGTGCGGCCGAAAGCTATCCCAAGTTCGACTGGGGCCAGCTGGGCGCCGCGGTGGTGACCGACTACAGCCGCGGCACGCATTCGTTTGGGTGCATCTTTACAGTGGATGAGACGGCGCGCACCTACGAGCTCGAAGACCAGAACGCCGTGCCGTTTTCGGGCTATGTGAGCAGTGCGCAGCGCGTTGGTGATTCAAATAGCATGCTCGTGACATCGGGCCAAGCCAAGATCTTTACCGAGTACGATCGGTACGGTCTGGCCATCACCACCTACGAGATGGAAGCCGAAAAGTTCATCTACCGCGTGTACAAGTACGAGCTGTAGGGCCGCGCTTGGGTTTGACCAATGGAGTATGAAAACATGCTGCTCGCCGATGCCCCTTCCGCGAGTGGCAGCCATATGGTTTAATGTCAGAAACATATAGTTGTCGCCAGCCTGCAGGCGACGTTCCCCCTGATATCGGAGGTTCCAGGTATGTTCCGCGCTCCGTTAAACAACTATCGGTTGGGTTAACATGGGTCGCCGTACTATTTCGATCGCCCTTGCAGTGGTCTGCCTGGCTGTGCTACTGGGCGCTACAGGGCTGTTTGCTATAAGCCGAGAAACGTCCTATATGCAGGAATGCGCTTCCGAAGGGTTTGCCATTGATGGTTTCTATCGGGATGACAAAACGAGTCGGGAAACCCTGGCTTTTCTTGAGGAGGACAACTGTCGATGGCAGCTGGTCGACCAAGACGGAATCTGCACAGACGGACAGTTTAAGCGTACGGATGATCCCAATATCCTGGTATTAAAGAAGGAAAACGGCGAAGAATTCGGCACGGTTCACGTTGCGTATATATCGCGCCGACGCAATCAGGGGCAGATTTACCTAATTAGAAATACTAAGGTGACCCGATTTTATCTTGTGAGCACCGATCCGGCGTTTACGGTGGAGTCTGGCGATGTCGATGCGGACGTCTGATTCACGGCAATAAAACAGCGAGCGGGGCTCGAGTGTGAACTGCACCCCGCAATTTGCTCGTGTCCGTATCGCGTCTGCGCCTCGTCATAACTTGCGTCCGTGCGAGCGCTCATCCCGCGCCGGCATCACTTCACGTCAAACTCCACGCGATCGAGCTCGGGCACATTGAGGTCGATGAGCTTGCGAGCGACGTGGCGGTCGTGTGCCCCAAGCGCCTCGCTTGTCGTCACATGGGCGACAATCTCGCGCTCGACGATGCCCTCCTCGTCGCCTTCGGTGGCCGAGGTCTCGACGGCGACGGTGTAATCCTTAAAGCCTGGCAGCACCGCCGCAAGCTCGCGCGTGGTTTCGGTAACGCCGTAGCCGTCCTGCACGCCGGCCTGCGCCGAGCCGATAGACCCCGCCGTCATAACGATGCAGGGGATGGCAAAGACTATCGTGCCCACAATGATGCGGCGGCGCACTTTGCGTGACAGCTCGTCGACCTCGGCATTTTCCTCAGCAGTTACAATACCGTCGCCGTTCAGGTCGCGCTTGAGCGGCACGCGCAAAAGAAGCAGCACGGCTTCGGCAGCCAGCGCGATAAAGACGACGTTGATGCCAAACTCATAAAGCGCCGAGAGAAACAGTGGCCCGCTTGCGATGGCGATGCCATAGCCCGCCGCGCACAGGGGCGGCATGAGCGCGGTCGCCACGGCCACGCCGGCGATGAGCGTGGCGGGTTCCTGGTCTCGCGAGTTGCCCAGGCCACCCGCAAAGCCGCCCGCGAGCGCGACGGCAAGGTCCCACACGGTCGGTGTCGAATTGTCGATGATGGCGGCCGTGGTGGTGCCAAGGGGCGAGAGCTTAAAGTACAACGTGGATGTGACCAGGCAAAAGGCCATCTGTAGAGCCAAGCCCGCGACGGCCTCGACGGTAATTTCGCGGTCGAGCGTGGCGATGCCGTATGCCATGGCAAGGACCGAGCCCATGAGCGGGCAGATGAGCATGGCGCCTACAATGGCGATATCCGAGTCGATATCGAGGCCGACGCTCGCGATGAGCATAGCGATGATGAGGATGCACAGGTGAGAGCCGGTCAGGCGCGCCCCGTTTACAAAGCGCTTGCGAATCACGTGATAGGGCGCGCGTCCCTCGCGAATGTTGAATGCCTGCTTAAGGAAACGGGTGGCATTCTCCATGGCCTCGCTGTGTGCAGGGCGTATACCGTGACGACGATGATGACGCTCGCGCAGCCGCTTGATCTGTTGTTTATCGAGTTCCATGCTTACCTCGTCTGGCTTCCGAGTCGCTCCTCATGTCTATCGTCTTTACTCTACACCGCGCTGAGTGAGGCGTCAGACGAGGCTTGGTGACCTGGAAGGCAGGTCAGTCGGCATGACTAAAAATGGTGTGAGGATCTAAGGGGTCAAATAGACAAAAAGCGCGGGGCCGGATTGATTCCGACCCCGCGCTCTGCACGGGTGCGTTGTTATTGGGTTTATCCCAGCAGGCTCAGGCCAACAGAGACAAACGCCAGGATAACGCCGACGATGGACTCGCCGCCGAGCAGGCCACTGGCGACGACCAGGCCCTGCTCCTGGAAGGCGGCATCCTTAGCGGCCTTCTCCTCGTCCGAAAGACCGGCGGCGGCGTCGCGGTGAGCGGCCCACTTGTCGTAGGCGAGCTTAACGCAGGAGCCCAGGAAGGCCGTAAGCGACATGTAGAACGGCAGGTACACGCCTAGACCGATCATCATGGCCGGAATGCCGAGCCAGTACATGACGATGCCGGCGATAAAGCCGCCTGCGAACCACGGCACGCTCGGGATGCCCGAGACCATGGTGGCGACCACGCTTGCCTGTGCGGCCACAAAGCTCTTGTCGGGGCCAAAGGCGTCCGGACCATAGGCGGTGACGAGCGCGACCATGACGGCGGCAGCGACCAGGGCGCCCACGATGCCGCCGATGGCCTGGCCGACCCACTGTGCGCGCGGGTTGGTGCCCAGCACGGCGCCGGCCTTAAAGTCGTTCATGACGTCGCCCGCAAGGCCGCACGCTACGGCCACGATGCCGGCGATAAAGAACAGCTTGACCTGAGCGAGCTGCGCGAAGGCTGCCACGATGAGCATGACGATGAGGCCGAAGATCTCCATGGGGTCGATACCCGTCTGCCCGCAGCTCTGCGCACTCATGATGGTGGTGACAAAGGTGAACAGCGTGACGATGACGGCTGGAACGGGACCAAGGTCGAGCACGATGGCGACGATCACGGCGATGGCGGCGGCGCCCAGGCCGATGATGCCGGCGTC
>UQRX01000045.1:0-15342 GCA_900543595.1 uncultured Collinsella sp.
AGGACGCCTGCGCGCTGCTCGCGCCCGGCGAGCGCCCCGTCATCCACTCCGACCGCGGCGGCCACTACCGCTGGCCCGGCTGGATCTCGATCTGCGAGGGGCACGGCCTCGCCAGGAGCATGTCCGCCAAGGGCTGCAGCCCGGACAACGCGGCGATGGAGGGCTTCTTCGGCCTGCTCAAGAGGGAGTTCTGGCACGGCAGGGACTGGTCGGGCTGGACCCCCGCCCGCTTCATCGAGGAGCTCGGGGGCTGGATCGGCCGATACAATACGGAGAGGCGCAGCGATGCGCTCGGCGGCCGCACGCCGGCCGAGTTCCGCGCCGCGCTGGGAAGGGCCGCGTAACGGTCCAAGAAATCGTCCGCAGTCCCGAAATTGCGTCCCATTATTCGGTCAAGAAACGGGATGCATTTTCCCAATGAGAGCAAAACCGGAAAATGCATCCCACAATCAGCCCTCAAAGTGGGACGCCGTTTCCCAATGAGGCTCAAGCGGAAAATGCATCCCGGAATTTGCGCTCAAAGTGGGATGCGGTTTCCGGTTGAGGGTCTAAGGGAAAGTGCGTCCCAGAATCGACGCTTGAAATGGGATGCAGTTTCCCGATAAGGCACTCGACGGAAAATACATCCCAGAAATGGCCTTTGAGCTGGGATAAGATTTCCGCGGCATCTCGGATTCTCAAAAATGAGACACGCCGTTGGCGAAAATGAGACACGTGATATCGGGCATCGGATGTATCGTTTGCAAAAATGAGTCCACTCCACTCGAATAAAGCGAGGTCCCTCATGCACGTTCCACACCCCCGTATCCGTAGGCTGTCGAAAATCCCGCTTGTTGGGACGGCGGCGCTTGCTGCGCTGGTCGCCACGAGCGTCGCCTGCTTCACGGCCACGCCCCAGGTTGCCCAGGCGGCAGACGCGCCCGCAATCACCGATATGACCGAGCAGGATTATCAAGCCCTGGGTCTGGGCACGAGCGAGGACATTCCGGCCGATACCGTTGGCCCCTATTCCACTGATACCCCCACGACGTTTGCCACGCGCAGCGAGGTCTATATGGCAGCTAACGGTAGCCATGGCAATCGCTACACTCTGCGCGACAAGCTCGAGAACGTCGAGCGCGGTGACATTGGCGGCAGCAGCAAACTCACCGATGGCTACGGAAGTGTGTGGGGCGCCGCAAAGTTCTGGCAAAACGTCAACAACTTCGATACGAACAGCGATCTCTACAAGCATAGCGACTACGGTGGCGGCACCTGGTCGTACCTAAGCAACAATGAGTCCTCAACAGTACTCGCCAACGACAACAACGGTTTCTCGGGCATTCACGCCACGAGTGTTGAGTTCTGCAGCGACGCCAGCACGGGCAAAAAGAGCCGCGTTGCCGAGCTCCGTGCCTACGGCGACAGTTCCTCCACGACGATTGACGGCAAGTCATACGCCGGAAAGGTTGAGCTGGTCCTCTACTCGTTTAGCAACGGGCGTACGCGCACTCTCGACACACACCTGCCGGTGACGGTCAACACTAATATGATGTACGAAGGCCGTTTTAAGTACCTGGATGCCGGTTACCTGCAAGAGCACGACGCCGTCTTTGATGTCGAGGCGGGCGATGTCGATGGCGACGGCGTCGACGAGCTTTTTGTCTACGCGGGCTGCTATGTCGACGAGAACGGCGTGCGCAAGGCTGTAGTCGACATGTATGACTTGGAGGGCGGCAACTGGAAGCAAAGCGTCGTCAAGATCGATGCCGGTAACGCCGCGGACTACACCACGCACAACAAGGGCGGGAACGACTCCTGGACGCAGCTTCAGTCAGCTCCTGTCGTTTCGCTAGCGGCCGGCGACCTCGATCGCGATTTTTGCGATGACCTCGCCATCGTGGTCTCGGCACCCTACGGCAAGAAGAATATTGATAAGTCGACGCATTGCGAGCTGTTTTCGTGGGATGCATCCAAGGGTGCGCTCGTCCATGTCGATGCTCTGGGCGACGCGGGCGCAATCTCCCTCTCCGCGAACGGCAAGACCATGGTCGCTGCGAATGCGACGTTCGGCACGTTTGCCGCCTACGATGAAGAAGGAAAGAAGACGGGTGAAACCGTCACGGGCCTTATTCTTGCGGGCTATGACTGGCAACGCAGCGCTTTTGATTACGGCGCTTCTGACGGCAGCAAGGGGCTGTACGGCGCGCTGTACCGCTACGCGTATTTTGACTCGGAGTCTGGCGAGTTCAAGCTTTCCGATTGCAAGGAATACAGAGACGGGCTCCTCGCCTCCTATGGGCTGATGCATGTGCCCAACAGCGCATGGAAGGATAGCGCTCAGGATAAGCGCTATCCGTGCACCTTGGCGCCTATTGCCCTTGCCACTGCCAACCTTGACGGCCTGTCCGAGCAGCTGGCGGTCGACGAGGTGCTCGTGGGCGGCGATGTGTTCCGCGACTTTGCCTGCAACACGGCACAGAGCGGGGCTCAGGGCTTGGGGTCCATGGTCGGAACCATGAGCATGAGCGGTCAGCAATACAACAGCAGCAACAAGCATGACCACAAGGGTATAGAGCAGGTGTGGATCAGCGACGTCAAGGCGGGCAGCGTCTCGGGTTCGGACCGCTATAACGAGAGCTTTATCGCTGTGGTGGGCAAGCACCGCGACGAGGACCTGCGCAAGAACGATGACTACTATTGGATGACCGCCTCGCATTTTTCGCTCGACGAGAACGGAAAGGTGCGCCGCGGCGAGGAGCAGGTGATTAGCGAGAGCAACCGTCGCGGCACTACCTACGGCACATTTATCTCGCTCGCGCTGCCCGATGTCGACAACGACAGCGTCAAGATCACGTACAAGGACCGCTACAAGGTCTATACCAACCCGCGCGTGCTTGCCGTGCTGCAGGATGCGCCCTATGTTGAGGATCTGGAGCAGGCATACGGCTATCTGGTGTTGGGCGGCACGTCATACGGAGAGGAAAAGGGCACGGGGACATCCCAGGGCTATACCATTGGCGCCGAGTTGGGCGTTGCCGTCGAGGTGCAGACCGGTCCGCCCCTGGTCGCGATGAATGCTTCAGTCGATTTTGCCGCCGAGGGATGCTATGACTACCGGAGCGAGCGCACGGTCAGCGCAAGCGTAAGCTATGAGTCGCATGCCGGCGAGGGTGACAAGGCCGTGCTCTACACGATTCCGATGGTCTATTACGAGTATGAGATCGAAAATGAGGAAACTGGTGGCAAGGGCGTGATGGCGGCGCCCGTGTCGCTCGGCGCGCAGACCTCGGTCGTTAATGTCGAGGCCTATGACCGCATTGCCAAACAGCACAATATGACGCCGCTCAGCTACTTTTTGACCAACCGGTCGGGAGAACCCGGAACCTATCAAACGACGCTCAACGGCGAGACTCCCGTTGGGGATTCCTTTGGCCTGGGCAAGCCTGGCGTAACGCGCGCCTACACGCACGATGGGTTTAACGGCGCCGCCGCGCAGTCGGGGGCGAGCATTGAGCAGACCATCGAAGTCGAGGAGGGCAAGGAGCAGGAGCTCGAGCTCGGCTTGACGCTGAACGGCAGCGTTGTCATGGGCGCGAAGCTCGCAAAGCACGAGTTGTTTGGCGGCCTGTGCTTTGGTGCCAACGCCGGCTTTACTACGGGTAACTCCTCGAGTGAATCGACCGAATACGGCGGCACCGTCGACAACCTGCCCGAGGCCGCGCAGGGCAAGTACGGTTTTGTGTGGCGTCTGGGCGTCAACGCGGTGGATGTCGACAAGTTCGAGGCAGACTCGGGCGACAAGCTCGGCACCAAGGACACCGACCAGTTCTGGATCGTGGGCTATGACGTTAAGGACGTCGAGATGCCCGACGCGCCGGCCGTGACGGGCTTTACGGCAAACGCCGTCGATTCGACAAGTATCACCTTTAGCTGGGACGACGTGCTCGCAAACAAGAGTGGCTTTAGCTACGGCGTGGGCATGCTGCAGAGCAATGCGGCGGACGCCGTCGTCAACAGCTGGAAGATTGCCGGCAACACGCAGACCTCGCTTACCTGGGATGGGTTGCAGCCCAACACGGAGTATCGATTCGCTATCGCAGCTGTTGAAAATGGATCCACGACCGAAACGGGTATTCGCTCGGCAATCATCACGGTCAAGACCATGCCCGTTGGCATGACGATGACCGTGAGCGGACCTGCGGCGGATACAGCGGAGAGGTCGGCCCTCGAGTATGACTCTTCGGTCGAGTGCGCGGAGGGAGACAAGTTGACGCTTTCGGCGATCGGGCATGTGACGCAGCGCAATGCCGGCGGCAGTGAAACGGAGCTGGCGCCGTCGTATATCTGGTACCGCAAGGTTCGCGGCGAGGCCGAGTTCCAGCGCGTGGCTGCCGATGGCAGCCTCCCAGCCGGAACGGCCTCAACGCTCGAGATTGACCTGACGGCGGAGGATGACGGCGCGCAGTACTACTGCCACGTGGGATACAACAACGTCGGCCTCGATACCGGTGTGACACTGGTGAACATCGCGGCCGAGGAGAAGGCTCCTGAGACGGTGAACGCCGCTCCGATCCGCACACGCCGCCTGTTCTCGCAGGCAAGCGCGGGCGCCAAGAAGTTCCTGGACCATACCCTGGTGAACACCGCCGGCCCAACCGATTCCGAAGGCTCGAAGGACCCCGAGACTCCGACGACCCCGGAGACGCCCGAGACCTCGACGAATCCGGATAAGCCTAAGGCGGACGGCAGCACCGAAACCAAGGCGAAGGCCACAACCTCAGCCAAGAACCTCGCAGGCACCGGTGACCAAACGCTAGCAATAGTCGCTACCGCAGCAGCGGCGGGTATCGTTCTGGTGGCAATAGCCCTCATCATGCTGATCAAGCATCGCAAGACCCACTAGCGGCCAGTCGAACATATCGACAAACCAAAAAACCCGGGTAGCCAAAAAACAGGCCACCCGGGTTTTCTGTTGAGTGGAGACTCCGCAAGCGGAAACTGCATCCCACAATTAGCGCCCGGAACGGGACACATTTTCCGTCAAGCCCTCATCCGGATAATCCATCCCAGTTTGAGCGCCCAGACCGGGACGCACTTTCCCAAAGAGTCCTCAACGGGAAACTGCGTCCCATAATTAGGCCGAGAAATGGGATGAACTTTCCCAATGAGAGCCAACCGGAAACCACGTCCCAGAATCAGCCCCCAAAGTGGGACGCACTTTCCCAACGAGCCTCAACCGGAAAATACATCCCGGAATCCAGCTGAATAGTGGGACACACTTTCCCAATCGGGTCCCAAGCGGAAACTGCATCCCATTCCAGACAAGAATTCCGGGACACACTTTCCGCAAACAAAGAAGGCCACATGACGTGGCCTTCAACTTATATATGTTCAGCGGATGCCCCCCATGACAAGCCGTGCTCCAACAACAGGGCGTCTGTCCGGGCGGAGGCATATAAGGTTCATCGCGAGTTCCGCACGCAAAGAAGGCCACTTAATGTGGCCTTCGTCTTGCGCAGGACTGTCCGAGCAGGGAACCTTATATGCCTCCGCCCGGACAGACGTTTCAGTTATGAACTCGCAGCTAGTCGCTACTTGATCTTGGTCGTACCCGGTGCCAAGTTGGGGTCGGTCTCGTTGGCCTCGGTCTGGAAGTGCTCGGTGTACACATTCTTGCCGTCGCGGAACATCTCGTAGTACTGCATCTTGGCGTAATCCTCGCGCGCCTTGGTGGCGGCTGCTGCGGCGGCGTCGTCGCCGGTGACGTTGGAGGAGAGTGCCCAACGCAGGCTGGCGTCCTCGTAGCCCACGGAGTTGATGGCGGGCAGCGACTCGCGCAGCGTCATGTGCGCCTTCTGATAGTCGGTCAGCGGTGCGCCGATCAGCTGCATAAGCTGCGTGGACAGGTAGTTGGTGGACAGGTCGTCGACCTCGCTCGTCTGGTCGCAGCCGGCAACGTCGTAGTTAGCCCAGATGATGTAGTCGGTCTGCCACAGGCGCTCTTGATGCGAAGCGTCGTCCTCGCCGGTAAACCACTTATCGTTGAACTTGGACGGGAAGAACGGCTGGTGGTCACCCCAGAACACTACGACCACCTTACGGTCGAGCTTGCTCAGGGCGTTGAGGAAGTAACGCAGCGCCTGGTCGGACTGCTCAATGCACGAGACGTACTCGTCGACATCGGACAGCGTGCCGTCCTCGATGGTCTTGGCGTCCAGGTCGGTCGTGTCGATGTTTAGGTGCATCTGCTTGTCGACCGGCACCAGACCCGTGTCGTAGCCCGAGTGGTTCTGCATGGTCACGTCGAAGATAAACTGCGGATCGGCGTTCTGGTCGAGCAGCTCAAGAATCTTGTCGTAGGTAGCCTGGTCGGTCACCATACCGCGCAGGGTATCGGCGCCCTGGAAATCGTTAATGGACAGGAACCGGTCAAAGCCAAAGTCCTTGTAGACGTTCTCGCGGTTCCAGTTGGTGGCGTGGTTGGGGTGCATGGCCGTGGTGGAATATCCGAGCGACTTGAACTGCTCTGCCAGGTTCCCGGTCGTTTCCATGTTGTAGATGGTGTAGGGGTACACGCCCGAGCCCAGGTTGGCCATGGAGTTGCCGGTCATAAACTCAAACTCGGTATTGGCGGTACCGCCACCGTAGGCGCTCACGTAGAGCTTGCCGCGGCTGAGGCAGTTGGACAGGCTCTTAAAGTACTGCGGGCCCTCGTAGCCGGCGCGCATGTTCTGGTAGATCGACAGATCCGAGAACGTCTCGTTCATGATGGCGATGACCGTGGGCTTCTCGCTGTCGAATTGCTCCTTTGCGGCGGTGCGCTTGTCACTCTTGGCGGCATCGGACTTGTCGTAGGCCTTGGCGTACTTTTTGAGCGTGGCCTTGGCGTCATCGACAGAATAGTCGGCGGGTTTGGGCGGCTTGATGGACTGTGCCGCGCTAATAAAGGCAGGCAGGTAGCCCTCGCGCCAGTAGCTCTCGAGCGGACGCCAGGTGTAGACGGTGATGCCGAGGGTGTTGTAGTAGTCGATGAGCGTGACATGCGCGGTCACGCCGCCCAGGCACAGCACCGCCACGAGCAGGTTGGTGAGCAGCATGCGCTTGGCGTTGGCGGCGCCCTTCTGGCGATGCGGCGCGACCAGGCCGGCGTACTCGCACAGCAGCATGGCGATGGCGGTAAAGCCCATGGACAGCACGCAGAACAGTGAGATCGAGAAGGTGTAGCCGGTGCCGGCGACTGCGGCGGCGGTGGAGATGGCCGAAAGGTCGCCCGGCTGGATGGGCATGGATTTAAACGTGATGACGAAGAACTCGGCAATGCCCAGGACAAAGAGGGCAAAGGCCAGGACCGCGGGAGCTGCGCCGTGGCGCTGGAATAGGAAGAACAAGCCGGTCATGAGCACGGTGATAATGGCCCACTCGAGCAGGATGCACAGGGGGTAGACCCAGGTAAAGTCATGGTTGGACGAGACCTCCATGCCCAGCAGTGCAAAGACGCCGGAGAGCAGCAGGCACAGGACGGCGGCGACGAGCGGTTTGCCCACAAAGGCGCCGCGTAGGCGGGCGAGCTTGCCGGTGGGGGCAGGGGCGTCGGTCCCGGCGAACGCAAAGACGCGCGGGGCGATGCGGTCGCGGGCGATGCTGGCCCAAGCGCAGCCGGTGAGGATGACGTTGGTCAGGATGAGCATCACAAAGGCGAGCGGCTCGTTTTGGGCGACGAGGCCAATGGCGCCCCAAATGGTCAAAAAGAGCTGGAACAGGCCGAAGGCGACGCTCCAGGCGATAGCGCCCTTGGCAACGGTGCCCGACTGTGCGCGAATGGCCTTGGCCTCGCGCAAGACAAGGTAGACGGTCGCCGCAAGACCGACGAGCGAGATGGCGGCAGCGAACATGCTGAGACTCCTCACAAACTAAAACCTACGAAAGCGGGGATTTACCCGATTGTTACCAAGATATGCGCTGCAATTGGTGGCTGCGCACAACAACCAGCCATATTAACGCGCATGTGTGGCGGTGTGGCGCAATGTAGTGTCGACCTGCGCGATAATGGACGGGAATTACACGGAAACGTAAAGGCTTCTTAAAGAAATGACGAGGGTAGGGCGATGAGCGAGCAGGTTTGCAAGGCGGACATGGGCGGCGACGGAGCGGCGGTCGATACGTGCGGCTATCCGGTCGAGACTACGGGCAACGCGGTGCTGGACATTTTGGAGCACCGTTCGTCCACGCGCGCTTTTGCGCGCGATGACAGCGACCGTCCCGTAGCGGTGACCGACGAGCAGCGGGCGGCGATCTTGCATGCGGCGAGTCGCGCGCCGTCGGCAGGCGCCATGATGATGTATTCCATCGTGAGCATTCGCGAGCAGGCTACGCTGGACCGTCTGGCCGACCTGTGCGATCACCAGCCCATGATCGCCAAGGCGCCCTGGGCACTTATATTTGTGGTCGATTATGCCAAGTGGATCGATCTGTTTGAGCACGTGGGCTGCTTTGAGCCCGAGTTTGTCGAGCGCACGGGCAAGGCGCCCCGCCGCGCGCCGGGTTTGGGCGACTTTGCCATCGCGGCGCAGGATGCCGTGATTGCCGCGCAAAATGCCGTGGTCGCCGCTGAGGCCCTGGGCCTGGGGAGCTGCTACATTGGCGACATCGTGGAGAACGCCGAGGAAGTGGCCGAGCTGCTGGGCCTGCCGCCCTATACCATGCCGCTGTCGATGCTCATCATCGGCACGCCCCGCAAGGAGCGCCCGGCCATTGCGCATCCCGTGGTGAACCTGGTGCACGAGGAACGCTACTGCCGCGCGGATGCCGCGACCATGGACGCGCAGGTGGCCGAGATGGACAAGATGTTTCGCCCGCATGCCCGCGAGGTGGGGGAGCGCGTGGTGGATATCTACACCCGCAAGCACACGAGCCCCTTTATGGCCGAGATGAGCCGCTCCATGGAGTGGTGGTTCAAAAATTGGCTCGGAAAATGACGGATGTGGCAAAGGGACAGCCCCTTTGCCACATTCCATATCGCCGCGGTGGCCTAAAGGCCGTATAAATGTTTATCTAGCTGGGAAGACAGTGCCAATCAAACATGGGCCGATTACCTATAATCCCTTCGAACATTAAAGTTGGGAGGAAACCGGCTTATGGAACAAAAGGCCAAGGAGGCAGCCTCGCACGCTGCGATTCCTGTGAGCATCTCGGCGATGCTCGTCACGTTGGGCGTGGTGTACGGCGATATCGGCACCAGCCCTATGTATGTAACCAAGGCGCTCGTTGCCGGCAACGGCGGCATCGGAAGCGTAACGGAGGAGTTCGTGCTCGGCGCGCTCTCTCTTGTCGTGTGGACGGTCACGCTGCTGACCACCATCAAGTATGTGCTCATTTCGCTGCGCGCCGATAACCATGGTGAGGGCGGCATCTTTGCCCTGTACAGCCTGGTCAAGCGCTGCGGCAAGTGGCTTATCATCCCCGCCATGCTGGGTGGCGCCGCGCTGCTCGCCGACGGCATCCTGACGCCGGCCGTTACCGTTACCACGGCCATCGAGGGCCTGCGCACCATCCCGGCGGTCCATGCCGTGTTGGGCGATGACCAGGGCCGCGTCGTCGCCATTACGCTCGCCATCATCATCGTGCTCTTCTTGGTGCAGCGCATCGGTACGGCCAAGATCGGTCACGCCTTTGGCCCCATCATGACGCTGTGGTTCCTGTTCCTGGGCGGCACGGGTCTGTTCTTTGTCTTCCAGCACCCCGCCGTGCTGCTGTGCCTCAACCCGGTGCGCGGCATCGGCTTTTTGCTGAGCCCCAACAACCATGCGGGCATCATGATCTTGGGCAGCTGCTTCCTCGCCACCACTGGTGCCGAGGCGCTCTACTCCGACATGGGCCATGTGGGTCGCGGCAACATTTACGCCACCTGGCCGTTCGTTAAGTGCTGCTTGCTGCTTTCCTATATGGGCCAGGGCGCTTGGCTTATCAACAACGCTGCCAACCCGGAGCTTATGGGCATTGCCGACCTT
Organism: uncultured Collinsella sp.; assembly: GCA_900543595.1. Classification (GTDB taxonomy): domain Bacteria; phylum Actinomycetota; class Coriobacteriia; order Coriobacteriales; family Coriobacteriaceae; genus Collinsella. Next base: position 9,990 of record UQRX01000045.1, read on the forward strand.
AACCCGTTCTACCAGATGCTCGCCCCGGGCCTGCGCCCGTTTGCCGTCGGCCTTTCCACCATCGCGGCCATCATTGCCTCGCAGGCGCTCATTACCGGCGCGTTCTCGCTGGTGTCCGAGGCCAGCCGTCTGGACCTCATGCCGCACATGCAGGTCTTCTACCCTGCCGAGACCAAGGGCCAGCTCTACATCCCCATGGTCAACAACGTCATGCTCGTGGGCTGCGTCATCGTGGTGCTGCTGTTCCAGAACTCGGCGCATATGGAAGCCGCCTACGGCCTTGCCATTACGCTGACTATGATGTGCACCACGCTGCTGCTCTTCTTCTACCTGCACGAGGAGCGCAAGCTCAAGGTTGCTCCGTGGATCTTCGCGGCCTTCTTCCTTTTGCTCGAAGGCTTCTTCTTCGTGAGCTCGCTCACCAAGTTCTTCCACGGCGGCTACTTCACCATCCTCATGGCTGCACTCATCATGGGCATTATGGTGTGCTGGTACAACGGCACGGCGGTCGAGCAGCGCCAGTTTACGCTGCTGCCGCTGCGCAGCTACCTGCCGCAGCTCAAGCGCCTGCGCGATGACGATCGTTACGAGCGCCTGAGCGACAACATCGTGTACCTGACCAAGGACACCCATACCGACTACATTGACCGTGATATCGTCTACTCGATCTTGGACAAGCATCCCAAGCGCGCTCGCGCCTGGTGGTTCGTGAATGTCGAGACCATGGACGAGCCGCATACCTTTGCCTATTCGGTCGAGACGTTCGGCACCGACTACGTGTTCCGCGTGCATCTGTACCTGGGCTACAAGATCAACCAGCGCGTCAATGCCTACTTGCGTCAGGTCGTTCAGGACCTGGCTGCCACCGGCGAGCTGCCGGCGCAGACGCATGACTACTCGGTCTACAAGGATCCGGGCAATATCGGCACGTTCAAGTTCGTCATGATCCGCAAGCTTCTGGCACCCGAAAGCGACGTGGAGCCGAGCGAGCGTACGGCCATCACGCTCAAGTACATCATCCGCCGCGCCGCCGGTACGCCCGCGCGTTGGTATGGTCTGGAGAACTCCAACGTGAGCTTTGAGTACGTGCCGCTGTTCACCAAGTTTAAGGCTGTGAGCAAGATGCAGCGCCTGGCCCCCAACGAGCGCCCGTAGTCGACGCTTGAGGTTTGGCTGCGAACGGGCGGGCTTGCAATGACGGGGATTGAGTCCTGGGAGGAAACCATGGATGCAAAGGTGCTTGACGGTTGCGATTTTGCGACCGAGCTGGTGCGTGAGGCGCGCGTCGACGCCGCCGAAGATCGGTTCTTTACGAATCGTGCCAACATGGACATGGCCGATCGCGTGATTTCGATCGTGGCATTGGTATTTGGAGCGGTGTGCGTGTGTGCCCTGCTCGCGCACGTGCTGTTTGTCTAGCGGCTGCCGGTCGTAGAAGGCTTTACACTTAGAACCACCACGAGGGAAAACCACCACAAAGGTGCCTGTCCCCTTTGTGGTGGTTTTTGTTTTTGAGAGAGGGGCGGGGCGCTGATGGACGTCCGTACGGACGGCGATATTGCCGATAGCTTTTGGTGGCGGCGCACAACGCTGACGCGCCGCACTCCTCTGTATGACGCCTGCGTGTCGGTGGGGCTGCTGGTCGCGGCGACGATTGTGGGCGCGCTGCTCGACCATCCGGGTCTCGCGCCGAGCATCATGATCGTCTATGTGCTTGCCGTGCAGCTGTGCGCATTCTTTACCTGGAGTCGCCTGTATTGCTTGCTGAGCTCGGCTGCCGCCGTGGCGCTCTACAACTTCTTGTTTGTCGGCCCGCGCTACTCGCTGTCGTTTATCGACCGCGTCTATCCTGGCATGTTCTTCATCATGTTCGTGGTCTCGCTTGTGTCGAGCTCGATTGCGTTGGCCCTGCGCCGCGCCTTGGCACAGGCTGCCGCCAGCGACCGCCGCACGCATATGGTGCTCGAGACCAACCGCATGTTGCAGCGCTGCGCCGACGAACAGCAGATCCTTCACGCTATGGCCACGCAGCTGGCGCGTCTTTCGGGCCGTCCGGTCGTGTGGTACGGCGCCGACGCCGAGGGCGATGACCTGCTGCCGCGTGCGACATACACGGCCGTGGGCGATGCCGCGCCGGTGCACGAGCTGGCGCCGCAGATGCCGCCGCGGCTCTCGGCGTCGGCTTACGTGGGAACCCCGCTCGATGCCACGTTTGGCGGCTCGGCGTTTTATGGCATCTACCTGACGGTTCGCACGGGTGACGGTTTCGTGCGCTCGGGCGACCCCGCCTCGGTGGTGGGTGTGCTGGCTATCGTTGCCGAGCCCGACGTGCTGACGCACGAGGAGCGGACACTTGCCGATGCCATCGTGAGCGAAGGCGAGCTGGCGCTCGACCGCGCCCGCGCCATGGAGGCCCGCGAGGAGGCGGCGGTGCTCGCCAAAAACGAGCAGCTGCGCGCCAACCTGCTGCGCTCCATCTCGCACGACCTGCGCACGCCGCTCACCAGTATTTCGGGCAATGCCGATGTGCTGCTCGACCAGGGCTCGACTGGCACGGCCGTGCTCGATAGCCAGACGCGCCGCGGCCTGCTCCTGTCCATTCGCTCGGATGCGCAATGGCTCAACGCTACCGTCGAGAACCTGCTCGCCATCACCAAGCTCGAGGGCGGCGGCATGCATCTGTCGACTACGCTCGAGCTCATGGACGATATCGTCGAGGAGGCGCTGCGCCACGTAAGTCCGGCTGTGCGCGAGCACGACCTTAAGGTGGTGGCGTGCGATGAGCCGGCGCTCGTTAACGTCGACGCGCGTCTGATGGTACAGCTCGTGGTGAATCTGGTGAACAACGCCATCACCTATACGCCCGCAGGCTCGCATATCGTGATTTCGATTGGCGTCGACGATGGGCACGTGACGTGCTCGGTGGCCGATGACGGGCCGGGCATTGCGCCCAAGGACCGCGAGCGAATCTTTGAGTCGTTCTACACCGCCAACCATGGCCTGGCCGACAGCCACCGCAGCGTGGGCTTGGGCCTTTCGCTCTGCCGCTCCATTGCGTTGGCGCATGGCGGTAGCATAGAGGTTGCCGCGGCGGATCCGCACGGCTCGGTCTTTACGATTGAGCTTCCCGTCGCCGATGTTTCGTTTGATAAGGAGTAACGCTGTGCCGAACTCTGCCGTAAAACCGCTCATCTTGGTCGTTGAGGACGATCCCGCCGTCCGCAACCTTATCGTTGCCGCGCTCGAGGCGCACGGCTTGCGCCATATGGCTGTGGAGACCGCCCATGCCGCCATCGCCGCCGCCTCGTCGCAGGCGCCGAGCATTGTGCTGCTCGATCTGGGCCTGCCCGATATGGACGGCGTCAAGGTGGTGGAGTCGGTGCGTGCATGGTCGGGCATGCCGATCATCGTGGTCTCGGCGCGCAGCGAGGACGCGGACAAGATCCGCGCGCTTGATGCCGGCGCCGACGACTACCTGACCAAGCCGTTTTCGGTCGAGGAGCTGCTCGCGCGTATTCGCACGACGCTCAGGCGCCTTTCGTATGCGCAAACGGGTGGTGTTGCCTCCGAGGGCTCGTTCGATACCGGTGAGCTGCATATCGACTTTGATGCCGGCATCGCCACGATGGATGGCGAGGAGTTGCACCTGACGCCGATCGAGTACAAGCTCCTGTGCCTGCTGGCACATAACGCCGACAAGGTGCTTACGCACCAGTTTATCCTGCACGAGATTTGGGGTACGGCAACTAAGAGCGACCTGGCGAGCCTGCGTGTCTTTATGGGCACGCTGCGCAAGAAGATCGAGTCCGACCCCGCGCACCCGCGCTATATCCAGACGCATGTGGGTATCGGTTACCGACTGGTCACCCAAGGGTAGGACGGCGTTCGCCATCCCACTATGAGTTGCGGTGGAATACGGTCTAAATTCGCCTAATTCCAGGCAAAACAGTCCGTATTCCACCGCAACTTTGTTATCTGCCCTTGGGCTTGCTGGCGTAGAACTTCTTCTTTTTGGGCTTGTCGGCGGAGGAGGGTTTGCCGGCAAAGTTGGACTTGCCGTTGCCGGCCTGCGCGTGCGCGGGTGCTGCTGCGCGAGGCTTGCGGGCCTCGGGGTTGCGTAGTTCCTCGACGCGCTCGGCAATTTCCTCGGCGCTAAAGCCGACCTCGGCCATGGCGTCCTCGATGGGCAGGCGGCGCACGATGTAGCAGTGGTGCACCTTCTGGTTGCGCGCGAAGTCCTCGGGGATGGTCTGCGCCGTAATGTCCTCCAGCACGACGCCCGCGCGCGCGAGCTTGCGCGTTTCGGGGCGGAAGCCGCGCAGGTTGCAGCTAAAGATGGCATGGCCGCCCTGCGCGAGCAGGCGCGATACGCCAGCCAAAAGCTCAACATGGTCGCGCTGGACATCCCAGGTGCGACGGCCCATCTTGGACGAGTTCGAGAACGTGGGCGGGTCGACAAAGATCAGGTCCCAGCGGTTGCGCGTTTGGCGCTGGTCGCGAATCCAAGCGAGCACGTCGTCGCGCACAAAATGATGCTGAGGCCCCACAAAGCCGTTCTGGCGCATGTTGCGCTCGGCCCAGTCCAGATAGGTATTGGAGAGGTCGACCGTCACGGTCTCCTCGACGCCGCCATCGGCCGCGTAGCAGGTGGCAGTGCCGGTGTAGGCAAACAGATTGAGGAAGCGGCGCGCCTGCTTGGCGTGCTCGCGCACCAGGTTGCGGGTGACGCGGTGGTCCAAGAAGATGCCGACGTCCAGGTAGTCGTCAAAGTTGACGGCAAAGGTGAGGCCGCCCTCTTCGATGAGCGGCAGGCGACGACGCGCGATATTGGCGCGTTCTCCCGATCCGCCCTTGCCGGCGCCCTGCTTGCCGTACTGCGAGCCGCCGCGCGAACGCATGCGGGCCTTGGCGTGCACGTGCTCGGCCGGAACATCTAGGATGCGCGGCGCGATGGCCAGAATGTCGAGCATGCGGGCCTGGGCCAGTGCGGGGTCGATGGTCTTGGGCGCGGCGTATTCGGCGATGACGAGCCAGCGTCCCGGCGTCTGCGGGCAGCCCTCGTACAGATCGATGGCGGCGGAGTAATCGGGCAGGTCGGCATCGTAGACGCGGTAGCAGCTCACGCCCTCGCGCTTGGCCCACTTGCGGCGCAGACGGGCATTCTTGCGCAGGCGGTTGGCGAACTGCTCGGACTCCGGGATGAGCACGGGCAGCGGCTTGCCGTCGCCCAGGTCGAGCGTGGCGGCAGGCTCGGGCATGGGAGTGCCGGCGGCGTTGTCGTTGACTTCGTCGGCATCCGTGACCTCGGCCTCGGCATCCGCACTGGTCGCAGCCTCAAAAGCTGCGGCGGCGT
>UQRX01000046.1:0-15272 GCA_900543595.1 uncultured Collinsella sp.
ATCTTTACGCCGGCGCAGGAGGAGGCCGAGGCTGCTCGCTGTGCCGCCGTTCGCGCCATTGCCGAGCGCCTGCATATTCGCACGGTTGAGCGCGATGCGCCGGATGCCGCGCGTGTGCTCGACCGCGATGTGTCGGCGGGCGACGCCGAGCGCCTGCGCTCTCGCACGCTGGGCCTCATGCTGGAGGATACGGCGCTCGAGCTGGGTGCGATGGCGCTGAGTCCGCTGTCCAAAACTGAGTACGCGCTGGCGGCGCCCGCGCTTTGCGGCGGCTACCAGGGCGATTATGCGCCCTTTGGTGACGTATACCTGTCGACGCTCGAGTTTGTGGCGCGTGTGCGTAACCGCACGTCCGCCGTGGTGCCGCAGGAGCTCGTGACGCTCAACGCGGTGGAGGATTGCATGGAGCGCGTGCTGGCGCGGGCGCTCTCGACGCTCGACGGCCCGGTCGACATGCTCGATCGTGCGGCGCAGCTGCTCGGCGGACTTGAGCCGGGCGAGGTCGATGGCACGCTCGAGTCGCACGTCGACCGCAACCGTCCCTTCGACGACATTCCGATGGCTGCCGGCAAGCCCGAGGCCTGCTCACTGCTGCTGATGCTCGTGCGCCAGGGAGAGGCGGCTCGCCGCCAGCTGCCGACGGCGCCGATCGTCTCGGCCCGGTCGTTTGCCGAGCGTGCCTGGCCGTATATGCTCGCGTGGTCCGACCTGGGGCTCGACGGCAAGGAACGTATGACGGTCGATGCGCTGGCGCGCGCCGAGGTGAACCGCTTTGCTGACGAGGATACAAGCGAGCGCATGCGTGGTGAGATGATGGGCATACTGGGTGACCTGCTGGGTATTTCGCCCGAGCAGATGGAGGAGCTGCGCTCCGAGGACGGCCAGCGCCGCCTGCACGAGGGCATGAAAAAGTTTGAGGGCGAGGTCCAGGACGCCATCGATAAGATGATGGGCGGCCAGGGCGGACCGCAGGGTGGGCCCCAGGGCACGCCGATGCCGCAACCGCCGGTTGATCCCCGACAGTTCCCATTCTTCAGCCAAAACTAACTATGGGATGGGATTCGCTCCCAACCCCGATACTTCAACTAAGCATCTTGGCCCCGTTGTGTTATTCTAGAACAGACGTTCGTGAGTAGTGCGCGGGGCCTTGCCTTGCGTCGTGCTTGTGGCGAGGGGAGGTTGGCTTGGTTATCTTGGGTATCGACCCCGGTTTGGCCCATACGGGTTGGGGGATTATCGAGGAGCGGCGCGGAGAGGTTCGCTGTCGTGCCTACGGTTGTATCGAGACCAGCGCGGGCAGTCCGCTCGCGGTGCGCTTGTCGCATATCGCCCGCGACCTCAAGGGTGTCGTGGAGCGTTATCGACCCGATACCGCTGCTATCGAGAGCATTTACTTTGGCGCCAACGTTCGCTCGGCCATCCCTACGGCGCATGCCCGCGGTGCCGCGCTCGTGGCGCTTTCGGAGTGCGCGCTCGAGATTGGCGAGTACACGCCCATGCAGATCAAGCAGGCTGTGGTGGGCACCGGTGCCGCAGATAAGCGGCAGGTCGCCTACATGGTGCGCACGCTCACACAGCTCGATCACGACCCGCATCCCGATCATGCCGCCGATGCCCTGGCCTGCGCCATCTGCCACGTAAACCTCAGCCGCACCCGGGCGCTTACCGGCGGCGAGTTCTATCAACAGAGAGGAACCGGATACTGATGATTTCCCAGCTCCATGGAACGCTTGTCGAGGCCACGATGAGCTCGGCCGTCGTCGATGTGTCGGGCGTGGGCTTTGAGCTCGGTATTTCGGGCAGCACTGCCGCCACGCTGCCTACACCCGGCGGCGAGGTGCGCCTCTATACCCGTATGCAGGTGCGCGAGGACGCCATGACGCTCTTTGGTTTTGCCTCCAAGGAAGAGCGCACGATGTTTGACCGGCTCGTGTCCGTCTCAGGTGTCGGTCCACGCCTGGCGCTCGCCGTGCTCTCTACCTATACCGTGGGACAGCTGTATTCCCTGGTAATGGCCGAGGACGACAAGGGTATGGCCAAGGTTCCCGGTGTGGGCAAAAAGACAGCGCAGCGTCTGATTCTGGAGCTCAAGAGCACCTTTGCCAAGGACAAGGGCTTTGTGCCGGTCGACGTGATTCCCGGCCAGGTTGCGATGCCGGTCCCCGCCGCCGCTCCCTCGGCGATCGATGACGCCCGTGCGGCGCTCCTTTCCATGGGCTTTAGCCCGCAGGAGACCGATGTTGCCCTGAGCGGGTATGATGGGCAGAATATGCGTGTCGAGGATCTGCTCGGCGCGGCGCTTAAGCGACTCGGAATGGATGCGTGATGTGGGAAGCCGATGACTCTCAGGACCTGTGGGTGACGCCCGGCACCTCGCCGGCGGCATCCATGGCGCACGGTGAGCGCATGGTGGGCTCGGAGCTGACGCCCGAGGACCTCGATGTCGACCGCACCTTGCGCCCCCAGCGCCTGGATGACTACTGCGGTCAGGAACATATCAAGCAGAGCCTTCGCGTGCTCATCGAGGCGGCGCAGAGCCGCGGCGAGACACTCGACCACGTGATTTTCTCGGGCCCTCCGGGTCTGGGCAAGACCACGCTGGCCACGGTTATCGCCAACGAGCTGGGCGCTCAGATCAAGACGACGAGCGGTCCGGCCATCGCGCGCACCGGCGACCTGGCTGCAATCCTTACCAACCTGCAACCGGGCGACGTGCTGTTTATCGACGAGATCCACCGCCTCAACCGTTCGGTCGAGGAGGTCCTGTACCCTGCGATGGAGGACTTTGCCCTCGATATCGTGATCGGCAAGGGTCCGGCGGCGCGCTCGATTCGCCTGGATATTCCCAAGTTTACGCTGGTGGCGGCCACGACCCGTTCGGGCATGTTGACCGGCCCGCTACGTGACCGCTTTGGCATCTCGTATCGCCTGGATTACTACACCGTTGAGGAACTCGCCCAGATTGTGACGCGCTCGGCGACCATTCTGGGCGTGACGATCGACCATCCTAGCGCGCTCGAGATCGGCTCGCGTTCGCGCGGTACGCCGCGCCTCGCCAACCGTCTGCTCAAACGCGTGCGCGACTATGCGCAGGTGCGCGGCAACGGTCCAATTGAGCTTGATATTTGCCGTCAGGCGCTTGAGTTCTTCGAGATCGACGAGCTCGGCCTGGACTGGATGGATATTCGCATCTTGGAGACACTCGCCAAGACGTTCTCCGGCCGTGCCGTGGGCCTGACGACGCTTGCCAGCGCGGTGGGCGAGGACCCGGGTACGCTCGAGGATGTCTATGAGCCCTATCTGCTGCAGTGTGGCTTGATGATTCGTACACCGCAGGGTCGCCAGGCAACCCTTCGCACATTCGAGCATTTGGGTATTGAACCGACCCTGTAGGAATGGGCTTGTTTTAGCGCATCTGTAGGCTATCGCTGGGCATCGGGTAAACATATCGCCGTTCGTCGGTTACGGGCGTTTTACTATTGCGCGCGCGTGCTATGCTGGATTGGTCTTTTTCTCATCCGGTAACGAAAGGACCGTCCATGCCTACTGACATCGAAATCGCACGTTCTGTTACGCCGCTGCCTATTACCGAGGTGGCCAAGAACGCCGGCGTCGACGTTAAGCATCTGATTCCGTACGGCTTCGACAAGGCTAAGGTCGATTATTCCCTGCTCAACGAGCCGACCGACCACCAGGCCAAGCTTGTCCTCGTGACCGCTATCAATCCCACGCCCGCAGGCGAGGGCAAGACCACCACGACCATCGGCCTGGCCGACGGTCTGCGTCGTCGCGGCGTCAAGAGCGCCGTGGCCCTGCGCGAGCCTTCGCTCGGCCCCGTGTTTGGCGTGAAGGGCGGTGCCGCCGGTGGCGGTTGGGCTCAGGTCATCCCCATGGAGGACATCAACCTGCACTTTACCGGTGACTTCCATGCCATCGGTGCCGCCAACAACCTGCTGGCAGCCATGCTCGACAACCATATTCAGCAGGGCAACCAGCTCGGCATCGACGTTAAGCGCATCACCTGGAAGCGCGTTGTCGACATGAACGACCGTCAGCTGCGCCATGTTATCGACGGCATTGGCGGTAAGGCCCAGGGAGTGCCGCGCGAGGATGGCTTCGACATCACTGTTGCCTCCGAGGTCATGGCAATCCTGTGCCTGTCCACGAGCATCAACGATCTTAAGGAGCGCCTGGGCGAGATTGTTGTCGGCTACAGCTATGCCGGCGAGCCCGTCCGCGCACGCGACCTTAAGGCCCAGGGTGCCATGGCGGCTCTGCTCAAGGACGCGCTCAAACCCAACCTGGTTCAGACACTCGAGGGCACGCCTGCGTTTGTCCACGGCGGTCCTTTCGCCAATATCGCCCACGGCTGCAACTCCATCATGGCTACGCGTATGGCCATGCGTTTTGGCGATGTCGCCATTACCGAGGCCGGCTTTGGTGCCGACCTGGGTGCCGAGAAGTTCCTCGACATCAAGTGCCGCATGACGGGCGTTCGCCCCAGCGCTGTCGTGGTCGTCGCCACTGCCCGCGCGCTTAAGTACAACGGCGGTGTTGCCAAGGCCGACCTCAACGAGGAGAACCTCGAGGCCCTCAAGGCCGGCATGCCCAACCTGCTGCGCCACGTTGACAACATTCAGAATGTCTACGGTCTGCCCTGCGTGGTCGCCATCAACCGCTTCCCGACGGACACCGAGGCCGAACTCGAGCTCATCGAGTCCGAGTGCCAGAAGCTCGGTGTCAACGTTAAGCTGTCCGAGGTTTGGGCCAAGGGCGGCGAGGGCGCGCTCGACCTGGCCGATGAGGTCATGCGCCTGATTGAGCAGCCGAGTGAGCTCAAGTTTGCCTACGAGGACGGTGCCGATGTGGCCGACGCCCTCGAGGCCGTTGCCACCAAGGTTTACCGCGCCGACGGCGTCGACTTTACGCCGGCTGCCAAGCGCCAGCTCGCCGAGCTGCGCGAGAACGGCTTTGGCAACCTGCCGGTGTGCGTGGCCAAGACGCAGTACAGCTTTAGCGACAACGCCAAGGCGCTGGGCGCTCCCGAGGGCTTCCGCATCACCGTGCGCGAGCTCAAGGTTTCCGCCGGTGCCCACTTTGTGGTCGCGCTGACTGGCAGCGTTCTGACCATGCCTGGCCTGCCCAAGGTTCCCGCGGCCGAGAACATCGACGTCGACAACGACGGCAACATCACCGGCCTGTTCTAAGCCCGCCGTCCATAGCCGCTTGCCCGCCCCGTCGTGCCTTCAAGGCCTGGCGGGGCTTTTTGATGCGGCGGCAATGTTGCGCAACAAGAATGGGGATTTCTCTCGTACGGTGTAGTTGGAAGAATTGCGCGGGCGCATTGCGGCTGCGACGAGAGACGGGAGATGCGATGTATTGCACCAAGTGCGGAGCTCAGATACCCGACGGCTCCACGTTTTGCACGAGCTGCGGGGCTCGCGTGGGTGGCACCGAGGACCAAGCGGAGCCCGTGGCGTTTCCAGTGGGGGACGCGCCGGCGTCCGCTCCTGTGGGACAGCAAACTCCTCAGGGTGCCCCGGTTCATATGGCGGCGCAGCCTCGTTATGAGGAGCCTATGACCGAGCCTGCCGAGGCCTCTCAGTCGTTTGTCCCGACGCCTCAGCCCAAGAAACCCAAGCACAAGGGCCGCATCGTCGCTGCCGTTATCGGCGGTGTGGCCGTTGTCGCCATTGTCGCCGCTATCGTGATCGTGCCGCGTATTGGCACGTCTTCCGAGGTAACCTCGGGTGGCAAGGGCTACGTTGTCTGCGCGTGCGAGACTAAAGTGCTGCCCAAGAACAGCAAAGGAAAAAAGCTCAAGAGCTATACCGTCGAGCTGGCGCCGGTGTCCGGCAAGGGCAAGAGCTACACCATCAAAGTGGATGGCGAGGACGGCTTTGCCATGGAGGACTTTGGCGAGCTGCCCGACCAGAAGTACCAGATGACCATCACCTCGGGCAAGGGCAAAAAGAAGAGCACGACCACCATGAAGGTCGACTATACCAAGGAAGGCTCGGACGCCCCTAAGAACGTTGAGCTCACGCAGTCCAAGAAGGAGGCCAAGGCTTCTGCCAAGGCAGCGGTCAAGACGGCAGATGAGCTGTTCACCGACAAGATTCTCGAGTACCAGAAAAAGTACGGCGAGGGCGAGGCTGTCGAATTCGATGAATACACGTATGGAGCCCAGGGTGTTGCTTACGCCAAACTTGTTGACTTTGATGGCGACGGCCAAGACGAGCTGCTGATAGAGTATTCCGATGAGCCGGTTGATTTTGAGGACAAGGCTGCCTCTGCGAATCTTGAGGTCTGGGCGTATAGGAACGGCGAGATTGAGAAGGTCTACACGCCTGAGGTGGTTGTGGGCACTCAGCAGGCGTGTGTGACTTTCGGTCCTACTGAATATGCGGGTAAGATTGGATTTGTGCAGTGGTTTGACCATGGAGCGGAAATTAAACAAAGCGACGTCTCTGGCGAAAGTGGCCCTTCTGCTCATGAATACCAAGTTAAATTCATCGGGTATGATGGTCAATCATTCAAGGCAATGACAGACCTTATTCCTCTGAGGGAATTCAACTCTGGCTTTTCTGGCGTTTATGGCGTGTTATTTTCCGATAAGGACTCGATAAACGAAACTATCGCCTCGGTCGCCACGACGCTGGAGCAGCTGAAGTCGAAGGATGCCGGCGACGATGCGCAGGCGAGCTACGAGGCCGTCTCTGCCACGCAGGATGTTGACTTTACGGCTGCAGTTGGCGAGGGCCCGCTGGATCCGTCCCCCGATGACACGTGTCAGATCACGGCTACGTGGACCTATCCCCAGGTGAAGGGCCAGGGCGTGGGTGTCGCCAAGTTTAACAAGGATATGGTCCAGCTCGTCGCGGATACGCTCGACGCGAGCAAGCAGGCCTCGATGGACGACGAGGACAGCCGCGTGACCATGATGTACACCGCCGAGATCGTCTCGATCGATGGCGATATTGCCTGTGTGCGCACGTTTACCGACAGCTATCAACCTCCGTATCGATCGGAACGGGTGACGAGGTCGGCGTACTACAACCTCAAGACGGGTGAGCAGGTTTCGCTCGAGGACTCGCTTGCGCAGCATGGGCTCTCGTTTGACACCCTCAAGAGCGAGGCCAAGCAGGCAATTAAGACGGCAAAGCCGGATATGGACTCCGTGTCCGAAGGCAACATCGACGATGACGATAACTACACCGAGGATCATTTCTACTACGACGGCAAGGGCTACATCGTTGTCCTCGATACTGGTGAGTTTGACTGCATGGCATGGGATACGCACGACTTGGTTGCGCACGCCTTCGACTCGAGCTATTCCTGCGGTCAGGATGTAACGCCCGAGCGAGCCAAGGCCACGTACGTACCCAACGAGTAAGGTGGACCGCGAGGGATAAATTGAACAGTCCCCGGTGGCGCAAAACGCAGCGCCACCGGGGACTTTTTGATGCAAATTGGCTCCGAAACAAGCTATCTGGGCCAGCCGCGCCACGAATAGCGCCCATCTACTACGTTTGCCAGGGTTGGACCGACCATGGAGCGTTTTTTAACAATGCGGCAAGACGTTTACCTGCGGTTTTGTTAACGCAGATATGGCTATGGTTGGCACCCTTGGGTTAAACGTAGTAGATGGGCGCATTTTTTGGTGCACAGCCCAAGAAGGGATTATTAGCCGCGCTGGAGGCCGAAGAGTTTAGCGTTGCGCTCGGCGACCATCATGTTGATGTCGGCGATTTCCATCTCGCCGTCAATGTAGGGCTGGTAGGTGCCGTACGGGTCGCCTGCTCCCAAGCTGCAACTGCCGCAGTTGTCGCAGCTGCCGTTACCGCAGCCAGCGAGTGCTAGCTTAATGATCTCCTCACGTTCGGCACGCGTCGTGTCTTTGATGAGCTTGCTTTTTGCCATGACGTATCCTCGATTCGCTTGTGACCGTCGGCCGCGCATGTCTTGTAGATACCGGCGGGCTTTGCCCATCATAGGCTTTCGCGCGGGTAGAATGCATGGATAACTTGATGCTTACGGGCGACGGAAAGGAATCGTTGCATGGACCAGGACAAGACGACCGTAATGGGTGGCTACGACTCCCCGCGGACGGGCAATGGCGCCGATGAGACCCGCGTCGTGCCGAATCCCGGCTACGCTGCCCCCGATACGACGCAGGTGTCGGCCGATCCCACGCGCGTTGTGAATTACGGAAACGCAGCGCAGGACCCGTATGGCGCCTCGTCGCAGAGCCCCTACGGCAACGCGGCGGCAGACCCTTATGATGACCTGCTGCAAAATCCCATTCCGCAACCTCAGCAGACGACATATATGCCGCGCACGGCACAGCCGCGCTACGAGTCGCGCGACCGATACGCGCGCGAGCCGTATCGTGAGTATCCCAAGTCCATCCCCCAGTATGGCGAGGACGAGGAGAAGAAGCCTTCGCGTTCGTCGGGCGTAATCAAGAAGATCCTCATCGTGCTGGCGGTCTTCTTTGCCCTGTCGGTTGTGTTCGCCATCGTGTCTGGCATGCTCAACAAGCGGGGCGCCACGACTGATACCACGGCCGAGCAGACCGAGACTACCCAGTCCGGCACCGTCGACCTGAGCGATATCCCGGGTCAGTACTGGTCCAACGCCAAGAAGCTCCTCAAGTCGCGCGGGGCCGATTTTTCGAACGCCGTGATTCTGACCGATGACGGCTCGACGCCCGTTGTCGATGCCAACTGGGTCGTGACGTCTGCCTACTATAACGACAACGGTAACCTCGAGATTCAGCTCACACGCAAGGACAGCTCGTCGGGTAATGCGTCCGGCGACCAGGGCACCACGGACAGCTCGAGCTCCAACACGCTGGAAGACCTGAGCAACAAGGCCCAGGAGCTTGGGGATAAGGCCCAAGAACTGGGCGACACGGCTCAGAATCTCGGCGATACCGCACAGAACCTGGGCGATATGGCTACCAACGCCTGGGATGCCCTGCAAAATGGCATTTCGGGCGTGCAGGGGAACTAGCGGTCGAGCGGCTAGAGCCTTAGCAGCGCAAACAAAAACGGGGCGCAGGATCGCGTGACCGGGCGCGTAGGCGCGTTGGTCGGCGGTCCTGCGTCCCGTTTTGCTGTCGATTACAGCTGCTCGGCCGGACGGTCGGGAGAGCTGAAGCCCGAGTCAAATGTGACGACGCACGAGGCGTCGGGCCGGCGCTCGTGCACGATGCGCGTGACGAGCCCCAGCAGCTCCTCGTCGGATATGTCAAAGCCGTCGGGACGCACCAGGTCAAACGAAACAAAGCCGTCGTGCTCGTGCAAGTCGTGGATGGAAAGCGCGGGGTCGATCTGCGCTACGCCGCGCTTGACCCAGCCGCGCAAGTCATCGCCGGTTGTTGCAATGGGGTCGCAGTGCAACGTGATGGCGATGCCCATCTGGCGTTTGATGTCGTGTTCGATGGTGTCCAGAATCTCGTGGTGCTCAAAGGCATCGCCCTCGCCGGGCATTTCCACGTGTGCGCTGGCAAACTGACGGCCGGGGCCGTAGTCATGCACCATGAGGTCGTGCGTGCCCAGGACCTGGGGGTACGACATGATCCTGTCGCGGATTTCCTGGACGAGCTTGGGGTCGGGCGCTTGTCCCAGCAGCGGGCTGATGGCGTCGCGCACCAGGCCCAGGCCGCTGATGCAGATGAAGATGCCCACGCCCAGGCCCGCCCAGCCATCGAGGTCAAAGCCGGTCGTCTGCGAAATAAGCGCCGCCACCAAGACCGAGCCCGAGGTGATGACGTCGTTTTTGGAGTCCTGCGCCGTGGCGATGAGCGTCTCGGAGTCGATGCGATTCCCCAGCGTGCGGTTGAATGCAGCCATCCAGAGCTTAACGAGCATGGACGTAGCCAGTGCCGCAAGGGAAACGAGCGTGTAGGCGGTGGGGGAGGGCTTGATAATCTTGGTAACGGACTCGAGCACCAGGTTGATGCCGACGGCACAAACGAGGACGGCGACAAACAGGCCGGCGAGGTATTCGTAGCGGCCGTGGCCATAGGGGTGACCTTCGTCGGCCGGGCGGCTGGCAAGGCGGAACCCGAGCAGGCTGACGATGTTGCTCGAGGCATCGGAGAGGTTGTTGAAGGCGTCGGCGATGAGCGAGACGGAGCCGGCGAGCAGGCCCGCGATGCCCTTGGCTAGGCACAGGGTAATGTTGAGGCCAATGCAGATGAGACTTGCGGCAAAGCCTGCGTTGGTGCGGCAAGCCGTATCGACCGGCTCGTCCTCGCTGCCGGGAACAAGCGTATGTACCAGCCGATTTACAAATAGCATGGCGTATCTCCTCGCATCCTCGTTTAAGGGGATAGTGTAGCTCGCATGAGCGTACCGTGCGCCGATGCTCAGAAAATGCAGCAATGGTCTGCTGGAGTTAACGAGCGGCCCTTCTTGTCCGACCAGGTGCTCCATTTTGGGCCACATGGGTATGGGCATGTGCCTGCCTGCCCGACATACTTAATGTCGACAACCCCTGTGCAAAGGAGGACGTATCCATGGACGAGATGTTCGCCATTAAATGCCAAAACTGCGGCGGTCCTATGTACTCACACCAGGCTAAACGCAGCTTTGAGTGCGCCTATTGCGGCACGGTCGTTCCGTGGCAGGCCGATGCGGGGGAGCCCAAGAGCGCCCTGGGCATTCGCCATACGCCGCTGACGGTTGTCGATGGACTGCTTAAGCTCACCCATGTGTCGCAGCTCGAGCGCCCGGTGGACCCCGACTGGTATTTCTTTAATGCGTACTGGCGCAACCAGTCGGTTCTGGAGCATCTGCTGTGGGAGGACCGCGGCACGGCGCAGGAGTTTCAAGAGGCAGCGCACGTGAGCATTCCCTGCCCCTTCTGCGGTGCGTCCTTTGAGGGGTCATCGACCCAGCGCGTGTTTGAGTGCCCGTCCTGCGGTAATAAGATCGGCGTTGCCGACCTACTCAAGCCCGGTACCTTTAGCAAGCGTCTGACCATGGGCGTTGGTGCCGAGTACGTGCCTGAGCAGGGTATTCCTTGCGAGATAACGCCGCAGCAGGCACGTGCCAACGCGCTGCAGCTGGTGCGCCAGTATCCCGATGCCTTTGCCGGGCACGACGTGGAAGACGCGATTCAAAATGACATGATGCTCTTCTACTTCCCCATGGCGCTCGCGGATTTGCGCATGATGGCGTCCTTCCCGGGCAAGGGGCTGAGCAAGGAGACCCTGGTGTACTACGAGGTGCTCGACTGGGCGTATCCGCGGGCAAACTACCTGGACGTTCGCCTTATGGGCATTTTGGAGCCGTGGGACTTTGCCAAGGTTGGGCCGTTCGATCCCGCTATGCAGGAAGGCGACTTCCGCGTTGTCTCCGTCGATGCGTCTACCAAGGACCAGGTGGTCATTGATAAGCTGGCGCTCGACATTGCCGGCAACGATGCCGAGGCGGTGCTGGGGCTCAATAAAAAGAGCATCCGCACCTGGGCGCGCAAGGCTCGCAAGCATAAGGACGGCCTGGTGATGGTGCCGGTCTACTTTGTCGATCGCCCGGCGACGGACAGCCGCGATGGCGAGCAGGTGCGCATTGCCGTAAACGGCCAGACGGGCCGCGCGGCCGCGGCGGTGTTTAGCGACAAGCGTGAGACGCATGTGCTGGCACCGCTCAATCCCAACGTGATGCTGTCGAGCGAAAGCACCGTGCACGCCACGCCCATCGAGGTCAAATACGTCAAGTCGCCGTTCCTGTACCAGATTGTTCGTAAGGGAGGCAGCGAGCAGCCGCGCCAGGTGACAGCGGTAGTCGAGGGCTCCTACCGAGAAGAAAAGCCCAAACGCAAGGGCCTGTTCGCCGCGATCTTTGGGAAGTAGGGGAGCGGTGCCGGTTGGCGCTGTAACTTGAAGGTTAGGGCTACGGGGCAGCTCGCAGGGGGTACGGGCTGCCGTCTGATTGTTTGAGGGTGCCAGATGTAAATAAACGGTGGAGCGACTGCAAAGGAGCCGTCTCACTGGGTAAAATCAGGTTGTGCCGCGGAACCCGCTCCTCAGCTAGTCACACTTCGGAAGCGCGGGCAACGCAGGTATTATCGTCTAAAGGGCCGGCTGCAACCGGCCCTTTTCATGACTCCCTTCGCTATCCGTTACTGCTTATATTCCCGCCAGATCGAGTAGAGGTTCCGGGCAATGCCGGTCACATACATCGAGAGGCGCAGGATTTCAAGAAACAAGTTCATAGGCTTCACCCCAATCGGAGATCGGAGCGTTGCCCGCAGGCGGATTCCGCGGCAGTCAAGATTTTACCTCACAGGCCGCGGTGGGAGACATCCTGCCCATCCCATGGTTCGGAACAGTGTCGATCTAACGGGCAATCAAACCTCTAGCACTCTTTGAATTGAGCAAGCATCTGCCCGAAGAAGCTTAGTTCGGATGGCTCATAAATGAGTGAGCCGCCATCTTCGGTCCGGTAGACCCCGCTGGGGAGGTCACGCCCGTCAGGGAGGACGTAGAGGTTGGCTTCTTCCTTCAGTCCTGCTGGGAGCATCGGGACCTCGTTCTCGTCCATTTGGAACTCATCGATATTCGCGATCGTCCTCTCCATGGTGCCTCCAGCCTTATTTCTTGTATGGCGCCCTAAAACAGGCAGCTCTCAATCAGCTCTTTACCGCGCAGGGTGTCGATCCACTCCCGTGGAATTGCCTCGATACCGTAGGCCGTGCCGGCGAGGGCGCCGGCGACGGCTGCGGTGGTGTCGGTGTCGTCGCCCAGATTGACGGCGGCAAGCACGCAATCTTCGTAGCTGTTGGTGTTGACAAAGCAGCAGCTGGCGGCCTTAAGGGTGTCGCGCACGAAGCCGCCGGACCTGATTTCCTGCTCAGGCACACCTTTCAGATGAAGCGCCCACGAGGGAAGCGTGCCGTTCATCACGGTCCTCATCAGCTCGACAAATATGATGCACGCGTCGGTCGACGTTCTGTGGGCGTGCGTAATCGCGGAGACCTCGCTGATCTCTTCGTCTGTCGCATCGGTGAACGCCAGGGGCGCGATGCGCATGAGCGAGCCGTTGCCGTTGTCGCGCTCGCCGGAGCCTCCTTTGCCGGTACGCAAGGCGCGGGCAGTCGTGCCGCCGTAATCGAAAACGCCGTCGATCGTATACTCGCCACGGGCAATCCAGCTTACGAACTTGTCGCGCATGTCTGCGGTGTCGATATGCCCGAGCTCCCTAATCGAATCGCAGGTAGCAAGTGTCATGGACGTGTCATCGCTCCAGGTGCCGGCGGGCTGCCCATGCGTGCCGTAGCCGATCATGTCCGTGCATTTGAACGTGCCGCGGGGCCTAAACTCGTAAGGAACGCCCAGCGCGTCGCCGACGGCAAGCCCATAGATGCAGTCGCGCAGTGTCGTTTTCGGTCTGTCTGTCATGGAGCGCTCCTCTTATGTCGGGGGATATGAAACGCCGTCGGGGGTATCGGTCGCAACGTGCTGCTACCCTTGCGCTTCGCCATTAGTCGCTTCGTTGATGGCACGGTATTCGGCACTCAGCTCGCGCGCCAGCTCTTCCTTGCTTGGAAGATACGGCAAGTATTTGGCGGCAAACACTTGGTCGTTGTCTTCGGGCAGCGTGTACTCGACAATCGAGTCGCTTTTGTCCGCGCAGAGCACGATGCCTATAGGCGGATTGTCGCCTTCGTTCATGAGCTCGCGCGTGTAGTAGTTCACGTACATTTGCATCTGGCCCAGGTCCTGATGCGTAAGGTCATCGGTCTTAAGGTCGATGAGCACGAAGCAGCGCATCAGATAGTTGTAAAACACAAGGTCAATATAGAAATGGCGCCCATCAAAGGTGATGCGCTTTTGGCGCGCCTCGAAAGCGAAACCACGGCCAAGCTCCAGCAGGAACTTCTGAAGATGCGTGATGAGCGCCTGCTCTAGATCGCTCTCGCGAAACGCAGTATCGTCCGAGAAACCTAAAAACTCCAGTACATATGGGTCACGGATGATATCCTCGGGGCGATGAGCCGGGGCGCTCTTTTGGATTTCCTGGGTGACGGCCTCCTTGTCCTTGCTGGCAAGCAGGCGCTCGCGGAACATGGTGTTGATCTGGCGCTCGAGCTGACGCGTGCTCCAGCGAGAATCGGCGCATTCGTTCATGTACCAGGTGCGAGCTTCGGGGTCAGGAATGCGTATTAACCTGCGATAATGTGTCCAACTCAATTCGGGACGCAGTGAGTCCCGAATTGGAAATGCAAGATAGAACTGACGCATTTTACGCAGCTCTCTTGCTTCAAAACCTTTACCAAAATCCTTGGTAAGTCTGATTGCGAGGGCCTTGAGCAGTGCCTCTCCATACTTGGCGCGCTCCTCTCCGCCCTGCTCATCAACAATGCTCTTGCCGATCTCCCAATACGCCTCAACCATCGCAAAGTTAACGGCGGTATAGGCCTTGTCGCGAGCGGCGTTGAGAATCGAGGAAACCTGCTTGTAAAAAACTTCTGGCACGATTGCCGATTCTCCACGGTTTACCAGTTCGCCCATCACTGTCGCCCCACTTTCCTCTTGTGGAATGCATCTTTATTGCATTTAGTTTAAAGCCTCGCGCGGACTCGAATTTCAATGTCACCTAGCGCGGATTCCCGAAGTGACTAAAATGTGGCCATAGAGGCAGTTTTAGCGAACCCCGCGGGAGTGACACGCATGGATAACAACACTTTGCTGTTTCTGGACAAGGGTTCGGGTAGGTCTAAAGACGTCAAGATCTACCCTAACCGCATTGAGGTACTCAAGAAGGGCACTTTCGGCGGCAAGCACACCGAGATTGTCTACCTTAAGGACATCACGGGGGTCAACAGGATCAAGGGCCGCGACGTTTTTCTGCGCAACAGGCTGTTGACTGCCTGTGTTTTTAGCCTGAGCAGCCGCTCCCAGGCCCAGGAATTTGTGAACGTGCTGAACATAGTGATGTAGCCTATGGCGGCGTTCGGGCCAGGGTAAAAATCGGGGGCACAGAACGGTGTCCTACGCCCCCGATTGAGTCGATGTGTCTAAAAGGCCGGCTTGCCTATTCGCTATCGTCCCCAGCGTTTTCGCGGTCACTGGCAAGCATTGCCGCGCCAGCGACCGTTGTCGCCACGGCGGCAGCGGCGAGCCCGGCGGCGATGCCAGAGCCGTCGCCCGTGTCGGCGAGTTTTCCGGTCGAGCCCTTGCTCTTGTTGCCGCCGCCGTTCTTGTCGGCGCCGTCTGCGTTGGAACCCGTGCCGCTACCGGTGCCGCCTGCACTGCC
>UQRX01000047.1:0-15031 GCA_900543595.1 uncultured Collinsella sp.
CCCCGAGCCGGCCGCCGAGCCCGTCGTCATCGACGACGCCGCGCCCGTTGACGCCGCCGAGGCCAACGAGATCTTCGAGACCGACGACAACGCGGCCGTCGCCGTCTCCTTCCCCGGCGACGATGCAGCCGAGCCCGCGGCCGTCGCCGACGACCCCACTACGCTCGTCAACGTCAACGACGACCCCACTACCATCGCCGAGTTCGACGAGGATGCCCAAGCAACCACCGAGGCCATGGAATCGCTCGGCGTGGCACACCCCACGGCCGGTGCCACCGTCGTCGACCTGCCCCAGCAGCAGATGACCGACACCACCATGCAGGCAGCGCCTATTCCGCAGCCGCAGCCCCGACCGCAGATGCCCATGTCCCAGCAGCCGCAGCAAAAGAAGCGCCGCTGGCCGGTCTTCGCGGGCCTTGGTCTGGTCGCCGCCGGCGCCGCCGTGGCAGCCATCCTGCTGCTCACGCCCAACGCCAACGCCGTCGAGATCACCTCGGGCAGCCAGGACGCCGTCGTGTGCACGGTCGACACCAAGGTCCTGCCCAAAAAGAAGGACCGCGTGATCCGCAGCTACACCGCGACCCTCACGCCCAAGAACGGCGGCAAGAGCTACAAGATCAAGGTCAAGGGCGACGACGGCTTTACCATCGGCGACTTTGGCAAGGTCAAACCCGGCGACTACAGCTGCAAGATCGAGGACACCAAGGGCAATACGGTCCAAAACTTCAACACCACCGTGGTTAAGAAGGACGACACCAGCGCCGAGAAGCCTGCCGAGAGCGTGACCGTCAACACCCCCAAGAAGGATGACGACGCCTCTACCAGCACGGACAACGGCAGTTCCTCGGACACGACCTCCAAGGACGACACCAGCAGCGACGATACCAGCAAGGACGACTCCGCGACCGAGAACGATTCAAGCACGTCGAGCGACAGCACGAGCAGCTCCAAGCCCAGCAAGTCCGACAAGAAGACCGACACGTCCAAGGACACCACGAACACCACCGCGCCCGCCACGATTGACGACACGACGTACAAGGCGGCCTGCACGGCTTACAAGAGCAAGCTCAACAGCCTGATCAAAAAGTATGGCGAGCCCGAGCTTGTCTCGACCGGCACGAGCGACTACCAGATCAGCGGCGTCCAGTTTGCCCAGCTCGTCGACTTTAACGGCGACGGCCTCGAAGAGCTCGTGACCGTTCACTCCAAGACCAAGGCAAAGTCCTTCAACAAGAAGACGCGCCTTTCGAACGGCGACTACGTCCTCGACGTGTGGGGCTACAACGGCAAGAAGGTCATCAATCTCTACAGCGGCTCACCGGAGGCGTCCAACGGCGGCTATGTATTTGTAACCTTTAAGACCATGATCGGCGACTCGAGCAATCACGTCTATCTGACCCAGCTCATGTCCGACGACACGGCCGTGCTCGTTGACGACGATGCCGAGTACAAGTATTTCACCTACGACGGCACTGAGTTTAAGGCCGCCGAGGGTGAGTTCCACGGCGACGACTTCAACTACCAGAGTGCCTTCCTCATCAAGGGCTACAGCGACAACCTGGAGGACCAGGACGCCTCTGCCCCGGAGGGCGCCATCGACACCTCCAAGCTCAACCTCAACAACACGGTCGATACCGTCGAGCAGACCTTGATGGCGCTCACCACCAAGATCAGCGGCACCGATACTGATGCTGATGCGAACAGCAGCAAGTCGACCGACTCGTCCAGCAGCAAGTCGAGCTCCAGCAAAAAGTCGAGCAAGTCGAGCAGCTCCAGCAAGTCGTCCAGCTACGACGACTCCGACGATGGCTACGACTCCGACTACGACGACAGCTACGATGATTCCAGCGACTACGACGATAGCTACGACGACTCCACGGACTCCGTGCCGCCCACCGAGTTCACCGACGTCGACGAGTAGCGCCGAGCGCCACAGTCTCATTTCACAAAGAAGTGCCCCGTTTCCACCAGGGAAACGGGGCACTTTCTTGTAAGCGAAACTATTTAATGTAGATCGAATCGATGATGTACTCCCAATCGGAGTCGCCCGAAAGCGAATCGTACGACCCAAGCCACAAGTTGGTCGATTTACCCACGTTGTTCGTCTTCCCGATCGTGTTAAACCCCGAGCTGAAGTGGTTGGAGATCATCAGCGTTCCCACCGTGTTGCCATCGTGGACAATCTTGTAATCGACCCACAAACCGTTCTTGACGCCACTGTACGTGCCCTGTGAGGTCTTTACGTCCCAGTCGCTCCCCCAGTCCTCGGGAACTTCGAACGTAAACACGTCGCCGTCGTAAGTGCGGCTCTTGCGACTCGCCTCCGAGACGGCCGCGTTATAGCTCGCGACCGCACCGTTACGCGCCGAAGAAGCCAAGCCCGCCAGACGGTCGGCCTCGTCCTTGTCGTCGCAGCCACCCTGGCGCGCGTAATTCTGCGCCATGGTGATCTCGCCAGCCTCAACGTCCACGGCATTGATTGGATCGCCGAGCTCAAACTTGGCATTCTCGCGCAGATCGAGCTTCTCGCCCTTCTTGAGTGCGTCGCCCAGCTTAATGCTCACCGAAACGTTGGGTACGTCCCAAATCTCGCCATCAGCACCCAAGGGCGACGCGGCCACTGCAAGGCTGTAGCTACCCTGCATGAGCTTGATACCGTTGCCCTCGCTATCGACATAAAAGACCGTATCCACGTCCTTGCCGTCAACGTCGGTTCCCGTCACGTGCACCGGCAGCTTGGTGGCGCCGGTATCGGTATCCCACTGCATGCCGGTCGCCGTGATGCGCACCGGGTGCTTGGAGTGCTTGACGGCCTCTTCTTCCTTCTTCTTTTCGATACGCTCAATCTCGGCCTGCTGTGGGCGATACACGCCAAAGTAATAGCCGGCGCCGCCACCCGCAAGAATAGCCACCAGCACGCCAACAGTAATCAGTGCAGCCTTCTTGCCGTTCTTCTTGGGCCGCTGCGGACCAGGACCGCCTGCACCCATGTCGCAGACACCCGGCACGTCGACCGGCGGCATATAGGGCGGCAAGTCGCTGGCGTCCGTTACAGAAGCAGGCTGCCCATAGCCCTGCTGCGTCTGACCAGGCTGCTGGTACGTCGGCTGTGCCGGAGCAGCATCAGCGGGCCCAAACTCCTCCATAGGGGCGCCGCAGCTGATGCAGAAGTGCTGGCCGTCGGGTACGTACGAACCGCATTTAGTGCAAAACATAAGGTTCTCCCTTGCAACAATTCCGTAACTCAGAGTGTAACCCGCGCTCCGCCAACAACGTTGCGCAACAATAGCCACCTCATAGCAAAAGGCCCCGCGGAAGATCCGCAGGGCCTACGATAGTCTCCTGTAGACGGGGCCGAGTCTAGCCCGCCAGCAGGCGTATCGACGAAATTAGTCCTCCTTGAGGACAAAGGAGCACACCAGGCCGGCAGCCGAGAAGATGAGCGTGAGGATGGCGCCGAATGCAGGCTGGATAAACGGCTTGATGGACGCGATGATTCCGGCAGTGCTGCTGCTACCCATCGAGGTAAAAGCCGAAACCAGGTTGCTCTCGATCTGACCGTTAACGACAAAGGACGCGATCACGCAGACCAGCGAAATGGCGGCAGTGGCGCCAAAAGCGGCTATCAGAACGACGTCGTTCTTCTTGACAAACTTGAGGACGACGCCGGCAATCAGTGCAGCCAGGCAGGCAACCCACAGCACAAAGAAGATGGTGAGGACGTTGGCCGCCAGGTTAATGGAGCCCACGGCGCTCTGGGCCTGCTGCAGTGCCGGAAGATCGGCATAGCTCGACATCTGCGTAATATAGGTATTGGCCGCCGATGCGATACCACGCAGGCTACCGGAAAGGCTAAAGACGTGCGGCATATCGAACGAGGTGTTGATGAATGCCTTGAAGGCGCCGCCCAGCTGCTGCTCGATCATAGCGGTGCTCGAGCCGCTCGCAGCCTGCTGCAGGGCATAGTCGAGGCCCTTGTCGGCAAACGGCAGCGCGACCCACGGCTGGAACATGCAGACGAACGATGCCACGGCGCCGCCAAGCATGGCGAGGGAACGCTTGCCAAAGCCCGTCGCCGCCGACAGTGTACCCTGGAAGTTGGAACCGGAGCTGCCAAGCCCGTGATGCGCGGAGGGTGCAGGTGCGGGCGCGGCAAAAGGCTGCTGCGGAGCCGGAGCCTGACGGGTAGGAGCTGCCTGCGGCGCAGAAGAAGCACTAACCATAGACTGACCGCAGTTACCGCAGAAGACCGCGCCATCGGGCTGCTGGGCTCCACAATGAGGACAGAACATTTCATTCCCCTTTCTTAAGGGAGCGGCCGGGCTCGATACCGCGTCCGCTCGTTCACCTTTGACAGTTAGAATCATCCGTCCAAAAACTCGAAAGTTGTTGCGCAACATGGAAAGCGACGGCAAGTTTTTTACCTGCCGTCGCTCGTCTACAACGTTTTACCTGGTACAGACCGTTATCTGTTAACGAATCTCGACCGTAAAGACCTCATTGCCCATCTTGAGCTTATCGCCGTTCTTGAGCTTGACGAGCTCGCCGGGCTCCAGGCGGTTGCCGTTGATGCACGTGCCGTTGGTAGAGTTCTTGTCCTCCACGGCAAAGCATTGGCCCGTGTAGCGCACCAGCAAGTGCACGCGCGAAATAGCCGTGTTGCCCTCGATGCGGACATTTGCCGCCGAGCCCTTGCCCACCGTGGCGGGGAACTCGGTAATGTCATAGCGGGTTCCGCGCTCGCGGATCAGTGCCATACGCGGACCATAGGCAGAACGCGGCACATCGGAGGCGATGCGGGGCAGCTCCGAGGACGACGGATGATCCGAGGACGCCATGAGATCGTCGAGCACCGTCACGCCCGTGCTGGGACGGTTGTAGACCGCGTGGGGCTGGTTGTAGCCGGCAGCCGGCTGGTTAGCGCCAGCCGCGGGGCCACGAGGGATCACCACGTTACCGTTGGCCCCGGCAGGAGCGGCCGTAGGGGCAGCAGCAGGATGCGAACCGGGACGCACGGCAGGACCGGCGTCCGGGATGTTGGACGGACGGTTGTGCGAAGTACGGGCGGGGCGCTGCACCGGCTGCTGAGGAGCCATGCCGGCAGCAGGACGACCAGCCTGCGGCATCTGGGGCTGCGCCATGGGTGCCACGCCAGGACGAGCCGTCTGCGGCATCGGAGCCGCAGCGGGGCGCTGAGCGCCCATGCCCGTCTGCGCACCAGGCGCCTGCACGGGGCGCTGCTGCTGAGCAGGAGTACGAAGCGTGGCCGCGGCGGCAGAGGCGCCACCGGGCATGTACTTGGCAAGCTCAGAGCCGCACTTTAAGCAAAACTTGCTGGTATTGGGGTTGTTGTATCCGCAGTGACCACAAAACATGATGGGTCCTTTCCGGCGCCAGGCGCCTTATTGTGCGATCTTGACGAGCTTGGGGTTCTCGGCCGAGGTGTCGAGCGCCCAAAGCGTAGAAGACTTGCCACTATTATCTGCCACAAAGAGCGTCGTGCCGTTGAGCCACAACGCCGAAGTTGAAGGATCGAGGTCGAGTCCGGCCTTGTCGGCAACCTTGTCGTAGTCACTCGAAAGGCCCGAGCTCGCATCGATCCAACCGAGCTCGCCCCCCGAGAGCACGAGCGCGCAACCGTGGCTATTGGCCCACAGGATACCCGCATCGGCATAAGCGTCAAACGAGCTAAACGTACCGCCCTGGGTGCAGCGCGAAAGCGTGGTGTGCCCATCGGCGCCCGTCAGCACGGCATAGAGCGTGCCCTCGCCAAAGAAGGCATTCTTGAGCTGCTCGGAGCCGGCAACGTACGAACCAAAGGGGCCGTGCGTCTCTTGCGGATGCTCTGCCTCAGCCTCGGCATTCTCCTGCTCAAGCGTAATCTCCGCAGCAGACGAAACATCGCCGAGCGTCGCCTCGCACACGGTCCAACCCGTATCGGTGGCAACCACCACATCGCAATGGGCGTCATCGGCAAACAGCCAGGCGCTCGATGCCGGCTGGGCGGCCACCAGATGTGCCGCGTCCTTGTCGAGACGCCACACACAGGCCTTGCCGTCCTTGAGCGTCATGGCAACGGCGGTGCCATCGCGCACGACAAGCCCCTCAACATCGCCCTCGAGTGTCGCCACCGTCTTGACCTTGACCTTGGACTTGTCCTTGCCGCCCGCCTGCTTGGCGCACTCGGCAACATCCTCAATCTTCATGACGCTGGCACCGTCCGCATAATACAGATCGCCGTCGCAAACGTTCAGGTGCTTCGCGGTGGTCTTGGTAAGCACAGTCGCATCCACGGCTTTGGTGCCCGAAGCCTTGCGCGCCAGGATATGCGAGCCATCCGCCCAATACAGATACGAGCCGTCGCACACCATCGCGTCGCCGCCCAGGCCCGCCTTGGCTTGCGCCTTAATCTTGCGGTCGCCGCCCATAAGGTCGAGCTTGCTTTCGGACTTCTTCTTTTGGGCCGAGACCTGCTGCGCCTCGCGCTTAAGATCCTGATCGCCCTTCCAAGCCACGCCAACGCCCACGACCACCGCAACAACCAGCACGGCAGCCACGACAATCGCAATCTTTTTCGCCAGCGGCTTGCGGACCGCGGCGCGCGCGTTATCCAGATGAGGCGTCATGCGCGGGGCCGCAGCGCCCTTACCAGCAGAGGCATTGGGGTTGACCCCCGCATCGCCATCCAGGTTATCGAGCGAGAACAGCGCGTCCTCCCCCGTCGGAGCCTGTGCGACAGGGTTTGCGGTCGGCGCGGAAGTCTTCGCAAACCGACGGCCAGGCTTCTTCGCGGGCGACTCGTCGGCCGGCTCAGCAGCTTGCGTGGCAACATCGGCAGCCTCGCCAGTGCCGGCAGCGTGCGACCCAACACCCACCGCAGCATCCTCGCCCGCACTCAGCGGCGCCCCGCAAAACGGGCAGCAACGCATTCCCTCATCGACCGGCTGTCCGCAAAACGGGCACAGTGCCTGTTTGGAACTCATCGATCAATCCTTTCCTAACAAAAATGGCGCCCCGCCCAGCAGTGGGGCAAGGCGCCGTAAAGCTCACAGATGCACAAGCGTCTTGCGAAGAGCTTACTTCTCCTCGTTCTCCTTGCGCTTCTTGGCGACGACCATGTAGATACCGCCAGCGACGACAACGATCGCGACGATGGTGCCAACCATAAGCGGCAGGTTGTTCATCCACAGAACGAAGGAGTCGTTGGTGACGAGCACGCCCGTGGCCTTAAGCTCCTTGGACTTGTTGCCCGCGGCATCCCAAGCGACAACGGTGACGTCCTGCTTAGAGGAGCTGCCGTCGAGCGTGAACTCGCGGATCGGGCTCTTCTCGAGCTGGTCGGCCGTGAAGGTGGCCACGGTCTTGCCGTTCACCTTGATCTGAGCCTTCGAGAGCTTGAGGTTGTCCTCGAAGCTCACCTTGGCCTTGTGCGAGGACTCCTCGTACTTGCCGTTGGAGGCAAGGTCGACGAAGGAAGCGATAGGCGCGGTGTCGTCAACGGCGAAGTTGATCTCGGCAGCGGCACCGGACTTCTTGGCGTTCTTGCCCTCCATGGTGTTCTCGGAGGAGTTGCCAGCGGCATCCTCGCTGTGGAACAGCACGCGGTACGCGCCGTCCTTGTCGTAGTTGGACTTGCTGACGGTGTAGTTGTACTCGCTCCAACCGCTCGACGTGTCGGAATCGGTGGTGTAGTTGTCACCGCTCTTGAGCGTCGTGTTCTTGGTGTCGCGGGTCAGCTCGACAGAGGTCTTGTTGTCATCAAGGCCGGACGGGTTGATCTCGGTCACCTTAACATCGGTGGTCTTGGAGCTCTTGAGGTACTGGTCGAGCATCTTGCCGGTGTTATCGGAGATGACGTAGGTCGAACCAAAGCGGTTGACCGACCAGGTGACAGCCTCGGACTCGGTGTTGCCGGCCAGGTCGATAGCCTGAACGGTCAGGGTGTAGACGCCGTCGTTGCCCTTGGTCTTGGCCGGGTTGAGGTAGCTCACGGACTTGTCGGTAGCCGAGGTGTTGATCGCGGCGCCCGCATAGGGGTTCGGATCGTCCTTGGACAGCGGGTAGCTGATCTTGGAAACCTCGATGGAGGTGCCATCGGCAAGGTTGGTGTCGTGAACGGCAGCAGTCGGGGCGACCTCACCGGCGTAGGCCGTGCGGTTGACGACATTCTGGATGTCGATCTTGGGCTTGATGGTGTCGATCACAAACTCAGGCGAGGTGTAGGACTCGGACTTGTTGGAAGCCAGGTCCTCACCGGAGACGGAGAGCGTGTAGACGCCCTGACCCGGGAAGGTCACCGTAGCGGTATGGGTATCGCCGTTGCTGGACCAGCCGCCGATCTGGGCAGGAGTAGCCTCGTCACCGTTGCCGGCAGAGACCGGAGCCTCGATCTTGAACAGGTTCGGATCGAAGTTGTGCTCCTCAACCGTAATGGTAGCCGTACGAGCAGCGTTGTAATACTTACCGTTCTGAGCAGCCTCAGTGTTCCAAGACACGTTCAGCTTAGGAGCGGTCTTATCGATGGTGAAGGTGTCGCCAGAGAAGGCAGAGGCAGCCGGAGTGCCAGCAAGATTCGCATAGCTAACCGCAGAAACCTTGCAGTCCGCATCGCCCTTGACACCAAAGGTGTAGGAGAACGTCCAAGTGTCGTTACCCGCATCCTTGAGATCACCTGCGGTGACATTAAAGGTGTCGTTACCGTCGGTAATCGTGGTAATAACCTGATCGCGATCGTATTTCTGCACGTAGTCACCGAAGGGATCCGTCACAGTAATAGTAAAAGTACGGTTAGCGTTGTAATAGCCTCGGCCATTGGCCTCGCGCTGGACGTTGTTATTATCAAAACCAGAAGTAATCGTTGGCGCCGAAGCGTTCTGGATTAATTCGATATCAGCAATCTTGGCATCAGAATCGGCCTGAGTAACAGCCTTCTCCATTTTGTTGCCAGCAACATCGGATGTCTTCACCTTAATGTTCTTGGCATACACCTTTTGATCGGAAGCGTTGCTCGAAAGATCGTAGGTAAAGAGGTTGCCATTCGGCTTACCGACAGGATTACCAGAGCCCGAGTTCTCGCTTCCACTTGATTTGGCATTTTTGCCGTACACATATGAGATTTCCGGAGTGCCCGAAAGGCCTGAACCGTTATCTCCATTCGGATCGAACACGTCAACCGTAAGCCCCAGTTTTTTAGTAACAAACTTGGAATCGTTTGTCAGATTGTCATGGGTTTTCGGGTTGCGAGTATTGAAGTCAGAAATCAAGGCGGAGGTCTTCAGCACGGGAGCAACAGTGTCTCGACGATAAGCAAGGTTGCTCGTCTGGGTAATCACGCCATCCGCATCAATTGAGTAAAGATGGATACCGCCGTGATCGCCATCGATAGCCGTGTTGCCCGGATCGACCTTTTTGTTCTTGTTTTTACTTAGCTCTTCGGAGGTAATTGCAGTAGGATCATCAGCCGTCGTAAGCATGTGATCTTCCCAGCCGAATGTAACCGGAGCAATCTTTTCATCCTTGCCGGTACCATTTAACCAGTAAGTCGCATTCTCCTCGTACTGCTTGGAAGTCATCTCTTTATTATTTCCGCCATTATCGGCATACGCAATAATGCCAGTTGTAGCCCATGCCTTTTCGTCAACGGGGGAAATTGTCACCGTATCGGGGACTTCAATTTGGTAATTCGAGTAAGCATCGTCCTTGACGCCTTCCGCCTCGTGGAAGGTAGTCTTAGTGCTGCCACCCGCAACCTTCAATCCATCAAAGGTGACACTGCTAAAGTAATCGACCTTAACATCATCGCCGTACTGCTTTTTAATCTCGTCTTTCACGGCCTTGTTGGCGCTGTCTTTGACGAATTCCTGCTGCTTCTCTTGGATACGGGCGGCGTAGCTATCATTCAGTTCAAGTTTGACCGTCGCCCTCGCGACAGGCTGCACGGTGACTTTCGTGGTCTTAGCGACAGTGTTGTCAGGATAGAGCCAATTGACATCAAAACTCACAGGGTCGGTATGCTTCGAGGCCTTGACGGGGCTAACGGTTACCGTATAGGTATCTGCATCGACCTTGGCGGTAAAGCACTTATCCGAATCCTGATAATTTTCCAAAGGCTCGGGCACCAGGCCAGAAGTCACAGCGCCGGTAGCAAAGGAAACAGACTTATCCTCGCCCTTGTAGACAAGCCCCTCAATGGCCTTGTCAGACAGGTTGTCTACAACATTCGCCCAGATATCAGATGAATTTACATCAAGAATGTAGCTCTTTGCGTCAACGGGAGCATACTCCCCCTCTTGGTTGGGAACAGGAGTGGGCACCTTCTGCTGAGCCTTCTTGTTCTCCTCTTTGGTCGTCGAGCCGGCATCTTCAGCCCCAGTCGACTCGCCGGTACCGGTATCCTCTTTAGAGCCCTCGGAAGGTTGATCAGTATAGAAGTAGGTAAACTTATACTTCACCGAAGCAACAGGGACGTTAACCTTTGCACTGCATGCGGTTTTAGAGGTGATGGTAAGATTCCCGTCCTTCATCTCAGCCTTAACACCAGCGTTGTCAGAAGTCGGATTTCCCGCAACCGCATCAGAAATGTCCGTAATCATGATATCGGTGATCGAAGCGCCAGGATGTGCTGCCTCTGCTTTTGCTTTTGCATCGTTGAGGATGGCATCGTAGCTGCCCGTCTTATCGTGCAGTACCTCAGTCTTAAGCTTGCCAACGAGCCACTCGGTAAGATTCTTTTTGGAGATGGAGCAGGAAGCCGTTCCGTCAGTTCCCTTGGCGGGATGAGCGTCAAAACCAAGCGATACGGTGTTCACCTTATCGAACCTACCGTACACCTCACCCTTATTCGACGTCTCGGCACCCTTCGCCGGCTCGGCCGTCGAGCTCTCCGCGGCATACGCGGCGGTCACGGCCTGGGCGATCGGGGTGGTGGGGATGGTCGAGGTGGCCATCACGGTGGCGAGGATCACGGCTGCAGGCTTACGTGAATACGCCTTGAGTTTATCAAACACAGACATCGTTCGATTTTCCTTCCCTAGTTGCAAACCCGATCGAGAGACTCGTCGGTATGAACTACGATCACATTCTGTTTGAGTATGAAGCGGAATCCGTCATCCTCGTGTTGAGCAACACCTTGTGAACCGATGTTTTCATAAACATCGCCCTCATCAAGCATGTCGGTCTCGGATTCGGACGCCTCGGCGCCCTCGTCGAGCAGGCCGGTCTCCTGCTCGGAGTCCTCGTCGGTCTCGTCGAGCAGACCCGTCTCGCGCTCGGACTCCTCGTCCTCCTCCACGAGCAGGCCCGTAGAACGCTCGGACTCTTCGTCGTCCTCGACCAGGACACCCGTCGGACGCTCGGAATCCTCTTCGTCCTCGGTAAAGACGCCGGTCGGTCGCTCGGAATCTTCCTCGTCCTCAACCAAAACGCCGGTCGGTCGCTCGGAATCTTCCTCGTCCTCCACGAGCACGCCGGTCGGACGCTCGGTATCAAGATCGTCCTCGGTCAGCACCTCGGTCGGGGTCTCGCTGCCGGCAAAGCCCTCGTCGTCGCTCTCATCGCGGACGGGTTTCTCCACCGTGGCGGCGTGCGCCTTGGCGTGATGGGCGGATGCGGGCTCGTCGCTGATGGGCGCGACCACCGTGGTCAGGTTGTCGTCGCCCTCGGGGCCCTCATGCGCAATGTCGGTCACACGGTCGTCGCCCTCGAGGCCACCAAGCACGGAGCGGGCGGGGTTGCCGGACTTTTTAGCACCGGCACCGCGCGAGCCGCGCGTCGCACGACGGCGTGTGCCCTCGCCAGACGTGGGCACACGCTTGCCCTGGAGGAAGCGGATGGCGTTGATGACATCCATCTTCACAAACACAACCACCGCGGCGACGGCGAGCACGGCCGCGAGAACAAACGCGGCGATCGCTACGTAAAAGTAAACGTTTTCCATGTTCGCCCCTCCTTAATCCTCGGCGACGACGGCGTTGGAATACACCGTGGTGATCTTGCGCTGGACCTCGTTCTCCAGGCGCTGAATGGTCTCGTCGCGACGCTGCTCGGCATCGTCATCCTTGGGCGAGACGGACTTAAGACCCGAATCGACCTTCTTGTAGAGCTTCTCGGCCTGCGACTTCTTAATACCGGCGGCCTTGAACTTATCCATGTAGGTCTCCATGGCGTTGGAGATCAGCGCGTAGCTGTCCAGGCGCACCGTCTCGTTGGACTCGCTGGCGATCTCGTTGGCCAGGTCCTCCAGGTTGCCCCAGTACTCCTTGTACATGGAATCGGAATCGTCGTCGGTCTTGACCGCGATGGCGATCTTGGTCGTGAACTGCGCAATGCCGTTGTAGATCTTGGCCTTGTCGCGGTTCTCGAACGACGGATCCTCCGCGGCGGTCTTAAAGTACTCGGCAGACGCCTTGATGCGCGTGGTGCGGTTGGCGTCCTCGTCGTCCTTGCTGCCGCCATAGGAGTAGAAGTACCAGTACAGACGTCCCATCTCGTAAGACAGCTCCGAGAACCTGCTCGAATTCTCGAGCTCGGTCAAGTTCTGCTGATACACGTCGTCGAGCTGCGCCTTCTCCTTGGTGGTAAAGGTGCCGTCGGCCTTGTAGGCATCGATGAGGCCCTCGTAGCCCTCGACGTCGCCCGGACGATAGCCAATGGCGGCGAGGTAGGCTTTCTCGGCCTTCTCGGGAGCCGACTGGGTCTGGTCGCGGCCGAGCTTCATCTGGTAGTCGAACTTCTCGGTAATCGTGGACTCGCGCAGCGCCATGCTGCCAATGCCCACGACCAGGCACACCACGCACGCGATGACACAGCCAAAGAAGGTCTTGACCTTGCGGGCCTGCTTATCGCGGAACTCGCGGGTGAGTTCCTTGTAGATCTCCAGGTCGGCAGCCAGCTCGTCGCAGTCCTGGTAGCGGCGGGCACGCTCGAGCTCACAGCACTTGGGAATGATGACGTCGGCAAAGCCCTCGCCCACGTTCTCGTTCTTGGTGTGAACGTTGGGCAGCGGGAACTCGACCGGAGGCGCCTCGCCCACCAGCAGGTGCCACATGGTGGCGCCGATGCCGTAGATATCGGTACGGGCGTCGGTCTGGGCCTTGCCGTACTGCTCGGGCGCGGCGTAGCCCGTGGTACCAAAGGCGATGGTGTCCTTGCGGGCCTCGTCCTTGTACTCGCGCGCAACACCCAGGTCGATCAGCTTAATGTAGCCATCGGGGTGCAGCATGATGTTGGAGGGCTTCATGTCGCGGTAGACGATGGGCGGGTCCTGACGATGCAGATAGCCCAGGGCGTCGCACACCTGCAGCATCCACTTTTGCACGTCTTCCTCGGACTGCGGGCCCTCGCGGCGCACCACGTCGGCCAGGGACGTACCCTCGACGTGGTCCATGATGACGTAGATGAAGTCCTCGGTCTTCTCAATGTCGACGATGTCGACGATATTGGGGTGATCGAGCTTGGACAGCAGCTCGGCCTCGCTTGCCAGCGACTGCTCGATGGGGCGGCCGGTGGGGTCGGTCGCGTTGCGGTCGACCTCTTTGACAGCCCACTGCTTGTTGGTGAGCTGTAGGTCGGCGGCCAGGTAGACACGGCTCATGCCGCCCTTGCCGATCACCGACAGAATCTTGTAGCGGCCCTTGATGACGTCGCCCACGCGCTTACGGCGCGCGTCGACCTCTCGCCTGCTTCTGGTAGACGGCATGGGCTATCGACCTCCCTGAGGCTGGACGCGCAGCACCAGCGCGGTAACGTTATCGGCCTCTTTGCGATCCATGACGAGCTGGGCCGTCTCGGCGATGTGCTGCGTGACGCAACCAGGCTCAAAGCCCTCGCGCTCCTCGCGGTCCAGGTCGGCGGCGGTGCAGGCGGCATAGGCGCCGCGACGACGCTCGGCGTCCCAGGCGTTGG
Organism: uncultured Collinsella sp.; assembly: GCA_900543595.1. Classification (GTDB taxonomy): domain Bacteria; phylum Actinomycetota; class Coriobacteriia; order Coriobacteriales; family Coriobacteriaceae; genus Collinsella. Next base: position 13,903 of record UQRX01000047.1, read on the forward strand.
CGTCCAGGGCGTCGGGGCCCAGGCGACGACGAAGCTCGGTGTCGGTGAGCACATGGCGGAAGCCGTCGGAGCACAGCAGGTAGATGGCATCGCGATCGAGGTTGCCGTGAATCAGGTCGGGCACGACCTCCTTGGTGGAACCCAGGCACTGCAGCAGCACGTTGCGGCGCGGGTGCGTGAGGGCTTCCTCGGGGGTGATGCGGCCGGCCTCGACCTCGCGACGCACAAAGGTCTGGTCGACGGTGAGCTGATTGGTTGCCGACTCGGTGAGCTCGTAGGCACGCGTGTCGCCCACGTGCACGATAGAATAGCGGCCGCCGATGGCGAGCATGGCGGTAAGCGTGGTGCCCAGGTTCATATGCTCGGCCATGCCATAGCGAATCAGCGCCATGTTCATGTCCTGAACCAGGCCGCCCCACTGACCGTCGACGAAGTTCTCGAAACCGCCGACGGAGCTCTCCATGGCCTCCAGGGCCACGGGCAGCTTGTTGTCGAACCAATCGGACAGCATGTTGATGACCGCGGCAGAGGCGAGCTCGCCGCACTCAAGGCCACCCATACCATCGGCAACGGCGACCAGGGCGACATCGCCCACGGGAGTGGAGGCGACCTTGATCAGGTAGCTGTCCTGGTTGGATTCGCGCGTTCGGCCGACATTGGAGTAACCGGCCCCTTCGAAAAGCATCTGCGCTCCTTTCTCGAATATCTAGACGTGGGTCGCACGCCCTTAGGCGGGCTGGACCTCGAATGCAAAGTTCTCGTCACTCATGCGCACGGTGTCGCCGTCGACGAGTGCAACCGGGAAGCCCGGATCGATGCGCTCGTTGTTGACGAAGGTGCCGTTGCGCGAGTTGTCGTCCTCGATGGTGCAGGTAGCACCGTCGGTAACGAAGATCGCGTGGCTGCGCGAAACCGTCGTGGAGCCCTTGACCATAAACGAGCTGTGCTTGGACTTACCAACCACAAAGCGACGGCCGCGGACCTCAAAGCGCTCGCCGGTGGCAATGCGCGTGAGGTAGAAGCGCAGGTGGCGCTCGGGAGCTGCGGGTGCGGGGGCCGGCTCGGACTTGGGAGCGGGCTTGGGCTCAGGCGCAGGCGCGGGCTCGGGCTTGGGCTCGGGCTTGGGCTC
>UQRX01000048.1:0-14304 GCA_900543595.1 uncultured Collinsella sp.
TGTGGGGCCCCCGTGACGAGCGGCCCGATGAAAACGGCGTGCGCCTGCGGGACAGCCAGTGCGGCCTGTTCGCCACCGGCAAGGTTCTGCGCCGCTTCCAGGTTCCCTTTACCTATATGACCAACTGCCGCCTGACCGATTCCGAGTTCGAGCGCGGCGTCTGGGACTTTTTGGCCGTGTGCAACGTGGTCAAGACCTTCAAGCACACTCGCATTCTGCAGATGGCGACCCGTCCGTTCGACTTCTGGTCCACCATGTGCAACGAGGGCGAGCTGCTCGAGAAGTTCAATATTCAGCTTTCGCCCATCCCCATGACCGAGCTTGTTCAGGCTGTGCGCGACGCTCAGGCCGACGAGCAGGCCATGGCCGCCATGCTCGACCACATTCGCCACAGCTTTGAGATCTGCATACCCGAGGACAAGGTCCCCGCGGTCGCAGGGCTCGCCATCGCTATGAAGCGCCTGGTCGAGAAGTACGGCTGCAACGCCGGCGCCATCCAGTGCTGGAACGCCCTGCAGGACGAGCTGGGCATTATGCCCTGCGCCGCCAATGCCATCCTCAACGAGATGGGCATTCCCGTCGTATGTGAGACCGATATCCACGGCGCCATCACTGCGCTGATGGTCGAGGCCGCCGACCTGGGCCGTCACCGCGGCATGTTCGCCGACTGGACCGTGCGCCATCCCGATAACGAGAACGGCGAGCTGCTGCAGCACTGCGGCCCCTGGCCCTGCAGCTGCGCGGCCGTCAAGCCCAAGCTCACCTACCCGCTGGCTTTCGACCACCCCGGCGCGCTGACGGCCGAGGCCAAGCACGGCGATCTCACCCTTGCCCGCTTTGACGGCGACAACGGCGAGTATTCGCTGCTGCTGGGCAACGCCCGCGGCATCGACGGCCCGGCCGGCATGGGCACCTACCTGTGGGTCGAGGTCGAAAACCTCAAGCGCCTCGAGGCCAAGATCGTCGAGGGCCCCTACATCCACCACTGCGTCGCTATTCACGCCAACGTGGTGCCGGTGCTCTACGAGGCCTGCAAGTACATCGGCATCCAGCCCGACCTGTACGACCCCATTGAAGAAGACGTCAAAGCCTACCTGCGAGGAGAGTAGAAATGGCAACTATCGAAGAGCTTGAGTCCCTGCGCTGGGACCTTCGCCGTGATTGCGTCGATATCATCATGGCTGGCGCCGGCGGCCATATCGGCGGCGACATGTCGGTGATCGACGCCCTCATGACCCTCTATGCCAACCACCTTAACATTTCGCCCGAGACCGTCGACGACCCCAATCGCGACCGTTTTGTGCTCTCTAAGGGCCACGCCATGGAGGCCTACTACGCGGTGCTGTGCCACGAGGGCTATCTGGACCTCGATGACGTCAAGGCCCGCTTCTCCAAGTTCGGCAGCCCCTACATCGGCCACCCCAACAACAAGCTCAAGGGCATCGAGATGAACTCGGGTTCGCTGGGCCATGGCCTGCCCGTGGCCGTGGGCATGGCGCTTGCCGGCAAGATGGACGGCCGCGACTACCGCGTCTACACCATCATGGGCGACGGCGAGCTTGCCGAGGGCTCAGTCTGGGAAGGCGCCATGAGCGGTGGCAACTACCAGCTCGATAATCTGTGCGCGCTCGTGGACCGCAACCGCCTGCAGATCAGCGGCAGCACCGAGGACGTCATGAAGCAGGATTCGCAGGAGGAGCGCTGGGCCGCCTTCGGCTGGAATGTGCTCTCCATTCCGGGCAACGACGTTCGGGCCATCGATGCCGCGCTGACGCTTGCGGCCGAGACCAGCGGAAAGCCCACGGTCATCATTCTCAACACGGTGAAGGGCTATGGCTCGCCTGTCATGGAGGACAAGGCCTCCTGGCATCATCACCTGCCCAACGATGAGGAATATGCCCAGATCATCGCCGATTTCGCTGCCCATAAGGAGGCCATCAATGGCTAACAAGATCGCCAACCGCAAGGTTATCTGCGACACGCTGCTCGAGGCCGCCGAGACCGATAAGGACATCGTCGTCCTGTGCTCCGACTCCCGCGGCTCCGCATCGCTCACGCCGTTCTTCGATCAGTATCCCCAGCAGTCCGTCGAGGTCGGCATCGCCGAGCAGGACCTGGTGAGTATCGCCGCCGGCATGGCTTCGTGCGGCAAGAAGGCCTGGGCCGCCTCGCCGGCGTCCTTTGTGACCACGCGCTCGTATGAGCAGTGCAAGGTCGACGTCTCGTACTCCAACACCAACGTCAAGCTCATCGGCATTTCGGGCGGCGTGTCCTACGGCGCTCTGGGCATGAGCCATCACTCCGCGCAGGATATCGCTGCCATGAGCGCGATTCCCAACATGCGCGTGTATCTGCCGAGCGATCGTTTTCAGACTGCCGAGCTCGTGCGCGCCCTGGTTGCCGACAACAAGCCGGCCTATATCCGCGTGGGCCGCAACCCGGTCGAGGACGTGTATACCCAGGACGAGTGCCCGTTCCAGATGGACCGCGCCACCTGGGTGCGTCGCGGCACCGATGTGACGATTGTCGCCACCGGCGAGATGGTCCGCCATGCCGTGGACGCCGCTGATCTGCTCGCCGAGCAGGGCATCTCCGCCACCGTGCTCGACATGTACTGCGTCAAGCCGCTCGATGCCGAGGCCGTGATCGAGGCCGCCGGTGCCACGCGCGTCGTCGTGACCGTCGAGGAGCACAGCCCCTTTGGCGGCCTGGGCTCCATGGTCGCGCAGGTCGTGGGCGAGCATTGCCCGCGTCCGGTCAAGTGCCTGAGTCTGCCCGACGCGCCGGTCATCACCGGCACGAGCCCCGAGGTCTTTGCGCACTACGGCCTCACTGGCGAAGGCATTGCCAAGACCGTTGCCGAGTTCCTTCCCGCAGAGTAATTGGAATGTGACAAAGGGACAGTCCCTTTGTCACATTCATTTTGAAAGGGGTGGCCATGGGCCGCTACATCATCGGAATCGATCAATCCACGCAGGGCACCAAGGCGCTGCTGGTGGACGAGGGCGGCCATTTGATTCATCGTGCCGATCGCTCGCATCGCCAGATTGTCAACGAGGCCGGCTGGGTGAGCCATGATCCGGCCGAGATTGCCGCCAACGTGCTGGCCGTGGCGCGCGCTGTGGTGGAGGAGACCGGGGTCGACCCGGCCGACGTCGCCGGTATCGGCATCTCCAACCAGCGCGAGACCACCGTTGCCTGGAACCGCACGACGGGCGAGCCGCTGTGCGACGCCGTGGTGTGGCAGTGCGCCCGCGCCCGCGAGCTATGCGACGAGCTGGCCGCGCGCGAGGGCGTGGCCGAACTGGTGCGTGACACGACGGGCCTGGTGCTCTCGCCCTACTATCCGGCGGGCAAGATGGCCTGGATTCTCGCGAACGTTCCCGCGGCTGCCGAGGCCGCGGCGGCGGGCGAGCTTTGCCTGGGCACCATCGATGCCTGGGTGGTCTGGACGCTCACGGGCGGCGCGGAGTTCCGCTGCGACTGGTCTAACGCCAGCCGCACGCAGCTCTTTGACCTGCGCCGTGGCTGCTGGAGCGAGCCGGTGTGCGAGGCCTTTGGCATCGACGTGGCCTGCCTGCCGCAGGTGACCGATTCCGATGGCCTGTTCGGCACGACGGACCTGGGCGGCTTTTTGCCGGCACCCGTGCCCATTCACGGCGTGCTCGGCGACAGCCATGCGGCCTTGTTCGCGCAGGGTTGCCACAGCCGCGGTATGGCCAAGGCGACCTATGGCACCGGCAGCTCGGTCATGATGAACGTCGGCGACGAGTTCGTTGCCAGCTCGCATGGGCTTTCGAGCTCGCTCGCATGGCGTATGGACGGCGTGACCGAGTACGTGCTCGAGGGCAACGTGAGCTACGCCGGCGCCGTCAAGACGTGGCTGCGCGACGATCTGGAGCTCATCAACAACCCCGAGGAAGTTACCGACCTGTGCTACGCCGCCAATCCGGCGAGCCGCGTCTACTTTGTGCCGGCGTTTACCGGTTTGGGCGCGCCGCACTGGGCGAGTGACGCCGAGGGCTGCGTCTTTGGCATGACGCGCACCACGGGTCGCGCGGAATTCGTGAAGGCCGCCGACGAGTCGATCGCCTATCAGATCTTTGACGTGATTGATGCGATGGTCGAGGATTCGGGTGCGGCATTGGCCGAGCTTCGTGTTGACGGCGGTCCCACGCGCGACGCGTACCTGATGCAGTTTGAGAGCGACTTGGTTGGCTCGCCCATCCGCATCGCGAGCAACGACGAGATGAGCGGCCTGGGTGCGGCCTGGGCCTGCGGTATTGCGCTGGGCATGTACACGCGCGATGTCGTCGACGTCTACGGCGCCCGCGGCATCGTGGAGCCTGCCATGACCGCCGACGAACGCGCCAAAAAGATCGCCGGCTGGCGCCACGCTGTCGACGCTACAATCGCGTACACTGCCTAGCATGATTTTTCCGGGACGGGGATTATAAACTCATTGATCCCCGTCCCAGGTAGCTCATTTGGGACGGGGCTTTTTTGACTGGTATGATTGGTGCGACCATTCGAACCAGCTAAAAGAGCCCCGTCCCAAATTGACTACCGAGAGGATCTGCCATGGAGCGCATCGCGAGTTTTTCCGTTGACCATCTGCTGCTTGAGCCCGGCGTGTATGTGAGCCGCATCGACTGCGATCCGGCGACCGGTGCTGCTGTCACCACGTTTGACCTGCGCCTGACCACGCCCAACAAGGAGCCGGTCATGAACACGGCTGAGTGCCACACCATCGAGCACCTGGGTGCTACGTTTCTGCGCAATCATGCCAAGTGGTCGAGCCGTATCGTCTACTTTGGGCCCATGGGCTGCCGCACGGGCTTTTACCTCGTCGTGTTTGGTGAGGTGACGAGCGAGGAGATTCTGCCGCTCGTACGTGAGCTGTTCGAGTTTGTCGCCGGCTTTGAGGGCGATGTTCCCGGTGCCGCTCCCGAGGAGTGCGGCAACTACCTAGACCAGAACCTTCCCATGGCTAACTGGCTCGCGCGCCGCTACCTCGACCGCGACCTGGCCGATATCGACGAGAAGCACCTGCACTATCAGCAGGCGTAAGGCTGCTGATAGGAATAGCGTTTGCGCCAGAAGTGCTCCCGCTCTTTGTGGGGCGCTTTTTCATGCTGGGCGCTCAAAACAGGACGAGATTGTTCTAGAATGTTCATACTGTCACACAAACGAACAGGAGCGAACATGCATATCTACTCTGTCTCTGATCCCGAGTTCAAGTCCTATGGCAACGTTTGGGATAACGTTCCGTCTGAGCTTACGTCGCCCGTGCTCGAGGCGCTTGCCTCCACGCCCATCCCCGAGGGCAGCAAATACGTGGCGAGCGCGCCGGAGCTCGAGGGCGTCAAGGATGCCGATAAACTGGGCTTTCTCATGTTTGGTGGCCGTCCCTTCCAGCTCGGCTGGTGCAACGGCCACAATACACGACTCAACTGCCTGGAGTACCACCGCGCCAGCGAGTTTAACCTGGGCGCCCGCGACTTTATCCTGCTCGTGGCGCATCGCTGGGAGATCGAGGACGGCAAGCTCGATACCGCGTGCGTCAAGGCGTTCCGCGTGCCGGCGGGTACGGTTGTCGAAGTCTTCAACACCACGCTCCACTACACGCCGTGCATGGTCGACGACGGTGGCTTCCAAGTGATGGTGGCGCTTCCCGCCGGCACCAACGGCCCGCGCCCCGAGGCCGCGGCCGACATGCCTGCGGCCGGCGACAGCTACTGCTACTGGAAGGCTGACAAGTGGGTCCTCTGCCACGCCGACAGCCCCAAGGCTGCCGAGGGCGGCTACGTAGGCCTCATTGGCAAAAACCTCGACATCACCGTGGACTAGAATCTTCTGTCTCGATCTGTAACATCTAGCGTGCCAAATCGTCTCTACCTGTTACAGATTTAGACAAACTGTAGGGGACAGACCGAACAATCTCAATCTGTAACACCAAGCCCGGTTTTGGCGGCCCAACTGTTACAGATCGAGACAAACCGCCCCCAACCACCACAAAGGTGCCTGTCCCCTTTGTGGTGGCTGCCTAGAGTTGGCTGCGCAGATAGTCAGCCATATATGGTACGGCGAAACGCACGTAACCGCGGCGCGCCTGTTCGATTACGCCGGCGTCGATGAGGCGCCGGCGATACTTTTGTGCGTAGTCCGGTGTGACTGACATGCGCTTCGCAACATCAGAAATGCGAGACACGGCGGCTTCGTCATCAGTCATTGCGTCGAGAAACGCGACGTCTTGGTCCGATAGCGCGGCGAGTGTCGTTTCGCACACATCGTTTTCGAAATCGACCTTTGACGCTTCGATTGCTCCGTCGACTTGCTCTGGCGTTACGTGTTCTCCTGCCTGGCAACGATTGGCGATGTTGTAGCCGATGAGCTGCAGCATGTAGGGCGAGCCCTGAGTTGCGCGAGCGGCGTCCAGCCGAAGATCGCCTGGAATATCAAGGTCGAGCTCTTCGAAAGCTCGCTGATAGTAGGCATCCACATCTCCAACTGAAAGCGGTTCGAGCGTGACCTTGCGTGCGCGGTTGAGAAATGTCAGTACGCGGTCGTTGAGTGTCGCGGAGACTGCTCCCGGGAGGCCCGCCATGACGAGCGCGACGTTGAGCCCCTCGCCGACCAGCTCTTGATAGGCGGTGACGAGCTGTCTGATCTCGGGTGAATTGGCCTGGAGCTCATCGATGAGGATGAGGATGCCGTGTCCCTGCTCGGTCAGCTTGCGCGCCAGCTGCGTGAGCTTGAACTGGAAGCTTTTGGTTTCCTGCACATCGCGCGTGAACTCAAGGCCGGCTGAGAAGCCGAAGACGCTCAGGCTGCCGCCCGCAAGTTTGGGGAGACGATGCTTGTTGGCGTAGGGCTCGCCCGCTTCCTGGATCTTCTCAACAATGCGCTCGAGCATATCCTCGGAGGCTACGGTGGGCGTGGCGACAACAAAGCCGAGCTTGCGTGCGCGATCGGCAAGTTCCCACAGCAGAACCGTTTTGCCGCTGCCTCGCTGGCCGAGCATGAGCATGGCTCGGTCTCGATTGCCCGGCTCCTGCTCAAGGCCGGAGATGAATGTCGAAATCACGCTCCCGCGCCCCACCAGATAGGACGGGCGATTTCCAAATGAGGGGGAGAAGATGGTTTCAGTCATGAGTCTCCTTTCCTTTTTTTCCTATTTTTTCCTTTTTTTCCTATTCAGTCAAATATCCCGCCGGCGAAGGCGGCTACGTAGGCCTCATCGGCAAGAACCTCGATATCGCCTGCGACTAGAATCTTCTGTCTCGATCTGTAACATCTAGCGGGCTAAATCGTCTCTACCTGTTACAGATCGAGACAAACCGCCCCAAACCACCACAAAGGTGCCTGTCCCCTTTGTGGTGGTTGGGGGCAGGCAGGTATCAAAAAGTGTCAGCTGTGGGCGGTCGCCGGGCCACCGTGTGCGAAAAGAAGTATCGACCTGCGCCGTTGCCGTTGGGTGGCACCCCGTTTGCGGGGATACTGAAACCACGACAAGCAGCGTATGAAAGGATCGATGCATGGCTTTCCGTAATGACTTCCTGTGGGGCGGCGCGACGGCTGCTAACCAGTGCGAGGGCGCCTACAACGTGGACGGCCGCGGCCTGGCCAACGTGGACGTGGCTCCGCACGGCCCCGAGCGCTACGCGGTGGTCTCCGGCCAGCGCAAGATGCTCGACTTCGAGGACGGCTATTACTATCCCGCGCAGACCGGCATCGATTTCTATCACCACTACAAAGAGGACATCGCTCTCTTTGCCGAGATGGGCTTTAAGACCTTCCGCATGAGCCTGGCATGGACCCGCATCTTCCCCAACGGTGATGAGACCGAGCCCAACGAGGCTGGCCTGGCCTTCTACGAGGATGTATTCCGCGAGTGTCAGGCGCACGGCATCGAGCCGCTCGTGACCATCACGCACTTCGACTGCCCGATTCACCTCATCAAGGAGTACGGCGGCTGGCGCAACCGCAAGCTCATCGACTTCTACAAGAACCTCGCGACCACGATCTTCACCCGCTACAAGGGTCTGGTGAAGTACTGGCTTACCTTCAACGAGATCAATATGATCTTGCACCTGCCGTTTATGGGTGCCGGACTGGTCTTTGAGGAGGGCGAGAACAAGGAGGCCGTCGAGTACCTGGCCGCCCACAACGAGCTCGTCGCCAGCGCTTGGGCAACCAAGATTGCCCACGAGATCGACCCCGAGGTCAAGATCGGCTGCATGCTCGCCGCAGGTAGCTACTACCCCTACAGCTGCCGTCCGGGCGATGTGCGCCAGGCGCAGCTTGACAACCAGAGCAACTATTTCTTCGTCGACGTCCAGAGCCGCGGCTACTACCCGGCCTATGCCGTCAAGAAGCTCGAGCGTCTGGGCATCGATGTGGGCATGACGGACGAGGACCGCGAGATCCTGGCCGCCAACACCGTCGATTTCATCAGCTTTAGCTATTACAGCACCCGTTGCTCCGCCGGTGCCGATAACCCCGATGTCGAGCGCACCCAGGGCAACGCCTTCGCCGGCGCCAAGAATCCCTACCTGCAGGAGAGCCAGTGGGGCTGGGCCATCGATCCGCTGGGCTTCCGTATTACGCTCAACGACCTGTATGACCGCTATCAGAAGCCGCTGTTTGTGGTCGAGAACGGTCTGGGCGCCAAGGATGTTGTCGAGGAGGATGGCTCCATCAACGATGACTACCGTATCGACTACCTGCGCCAGCATATTGCCGCGATGCGCGATGCGGTGACCGAGGACGGCGTTGACCTGCTGGGCTACACCACCTGGGGTCCGATCGACCTGGTGTCTGCCGGCACGGGCGAGATGTCCAAGCGCTACGGCTTTATCTATGTGGACCGCGACGACGCCGGCAACGGCACCCTCAAGCGTTCCAAAAAGAAGAGCTTCGACTGGTACAAGAAAGTTATTGCTTCTAATGGTGAGGACCTTTCCTAAGGAAGCTGAGACACTCGACTTCATAGCCTCCTAACCAAGGCGCCCGGCGAGCAGGTAATGCTCACCGGGCGCCTTGCCGTCTGCGGATTTTGGGACATGTGGCCCGCTTTTTGGGCCCACCTGTCGGTACACTAAAAGCACTATGGGTACCCGCGAGCGACATATCGGCCACGCGGCCGCCCGATCCGCACCCGTGGCGGATCCCAGGGGCGGCAGGCTCTTCGCCATGCCGCGATTCCTTGTTGGCATAACACATCAGGCGTACCGTCACCGCGTCTTTGCTATCGCCGGCGCCATCACCGCACTGTTCCTCATGCTTTTGGCAGTCTTGTCGGCGCTGTTCGCCTCCGACCCCAAACTTTCTAACGTCGTGCCCGCCTATAGCGAGGTGTCCGAAGAGGTTGTGGATGCGCTCGTCCATTCGAGCTCTCTGCCGCTGCTTGTCGCCGCAATTGCATTTTCGATTTGGGGCGTATCGGTCTATCTGCGCTGTTTGGACTATGTGTTGCGCCGCCGCCTTGTTGCCATTGCCACCATCTGCGCCCTGTGGATGATCGAAGTCATTCTCAAGTACAAGTCGTTCACGCCGTTCTATGCCACCGTGCTGTGGTACCTGTACTACGTGCCTATGACGCTCATTCCACTGCTCTACCAGTTGTGTGGTCTGCGCCTTGCGGGCCTGGAGCAACACCGCCTGGGTCGCCGCTACTGCGCTGCGCTGTGGATTGTGGCCATCCTGCTTATCGGATTTGTGCTCACCAACGATTTTCACCAGCAGGTCTTCCGCTTTGACCGCACAAGCGACACCTGGAGCAACGACTACACGTACGGCTGGGGTTATTTTGCCGTCCTCGTGTGGACGGCCTTTAACTTCGTGGCCTTTTTTATCCTGGTTGGCCGGTCCTCGTCCTTTCGCATCCAGCGTTTCTCGGGCACGGCGGCGCTCGTACTGCTGGGCGGCGCATTCTTTGCCATCTCATATGCTCTGCGCGTGCCCTGGGCATGGAGGCTCAACTTCTCGCTCGTCTATTGCGTCCTGTGCGTGGTGGCGATGGAAATCTGTCTCGATTGCGGTGTCATTCCGTCGTATCACGACATAGCCGGCATCTTCGACACCTTGCCGCTCGACCTCAAAGTTCTAACGCGCGACCTGCAGGAGGCCTATGCCACGCCGGTGTCAAAGCCAATGCCGGTAGGCGTGCGCGAGGAGTTGCGGACCCAGGAGCACGGGCGCGCCCATGCCTTTGCCGTGGCGTCCGATCCCGATGTGATGTACCGTGCCTTTCCGCTGCTGGGCGGATCGGCCCTGCTTGCCCAAGACGTGTCGGAGCTCAACGAGCTTAACCGTGAACTGGCACATCGTCGCATGGAGCTGCAGCGTCAAAACGAGCTGCTCGCCGCCGACTACGACCTTAAGACGCATTTGGCAGATCAAGAGGCCGAGACCCTGCTGGTCCAAGACGTGGACCAAGCGCTTGCCCGCGCGTTCGAAGGGATGTACGACCTGCTGAGCTCGCTGCCGCCGTTAACCGACGAAGCGTCTTCGCACGAGCGTTACCGCATGCTGCAGCGCGCCAAGATGTTCGTCGCCTATTGCAAACGCAAAGGGTCGCTCACGTTGGCACAGCACGGGGAGAGCGGTTTTGATCGCGACCGCATTCAGCTCATCGCCAACGAGCTCGCAAGCGACCTGCGCACGATCGATATCGATTGCGCCTCGATTATCGCCATACGGCGCCCGTTGCACGCCAGTACGGTAAGCGCCCTGTACGACTGCGTGTATGACTTTGCGTTTTTTGCCTACACCACCGACCATCCGGCGCTTATGTATCACTTGGGCGACCATGACCGATGCAGTGTCGAGCTGCGCGCCACACTTTTTTCCAACGATGATGAAGATCTTTCGCAGACGCCCGCTGCGCAAGAGCTCGAAAGCGCTCTGCAAGGGCGCAACGTGGCATACCGCTTTGAGGGCGAGCCCGGCCAGCTGCGCATGATCGTCTTGATGCCGAGGGCGGGTGAGTGACGATGCAGATTTCGCTCATCCTTCCCCAAATCGTTGCGCTCGATGTCGTCTTTGCCCTGGCTGCGTGTCTGCAGACGATCCACGTCCCGCTCATCGCATCGCGCCGCTCGTCCTATAACCGTAAGGTGATTTGCGCCTACGAGGCGAGCCTTGTGCTTCACCTGATGATTTCGGCGCTCATCTTATTCGCGTCGTCTGGCTCGTATCTGGTGGCGCCGCTTGACGTTTGCGCCAGGGCAATGGGCGGAGCGTTGTGGCTGAATGCCGCGATCTTTGCCTATGGCGTGGTACTTATGGTGCACTATCGTCGCCTCGTCATGCTGGTCGAGCTGCTGCTTGTTGTCGCCGTTACACCACCGGTGGTTTTTGCAATGGGCTCGGCGTGGACCGTTGTCCTTATCGCAGAGGGAGCGTTCTTCCTGTTCCGCTCCATCGCGGCGCTCTTGATGGACGTCCGTAACCGCCAAGAGGATATCACCATGTTCTTGACGATCGAGACCATCAACGTGATTCCCGTGGGCATCCTGTATCTGGACCCGAGGGGCCGTCCGCTGCTCATGAACCGCTGCATGCGCAAAAACCTGGTGGAACTTCATATGCCAACCGATCTGCGCGACATGAGCAGCACATGGAACGACCTGCGCAAACTGAGCATGCAAATGCCCGAAAGCAGCAGGAACCGTGTGCGGATTAATCTGGACCGCTTTGGTGAGGCGCGTGCGGTGGTCGAGGTCTCTCCCGCCGAGATTCGCCTGTTTGTGCGCGATCGCGTTATGGTTTCGGGCCGTTCGTTCGAGCGCATTATCGGTCTTGATGTGACAGAGTACGCGCATGCTCATGACCGCTTGGCGCAAGCCAACCACCTGCTTGAGCTTGCGGGCAAAGAACTCCAGGCACAGATCGAAGAAGTCAAAAAAGTTGCTGACAATGCGGCCTACCTACGTATGCGCGCTCGCGTGCACGACGTGATCGGGCAGCGCCTGTCCATTCTTCATCGCTATTTGGAGGAGGGGCGTCTGGACGATGAGTCGATCGAGCAGATTGATCCGTTGCTGCGCTCAATTGCTGCCGATCTGCGCGGTGGCGGTGCCAGCGAGCCTGCAGAACAGCTGGGTGATATCGTCCATGCTTTTGGTTTGGTGAGTGTGCAGATCGATGTTGAGGGTGCGCTGCCTGAGGACGCGCGTGTCGCCACCGCATTTTTGCAGATTATCCGTGAGGCCTCGACCAATGCCACCAAGCATGCGCAGGCGCATCGGGTCCACGTGCGTCTGTGGCAGGAGGGGGCGGATGCTGGCGCCGTCGCGCGCATGACGATTTCTAACGACGGGTCCCCGGCCCCCGTATCGTATCGCGAGGGAACGGGTATCCCAGGTATGAGGCATGTCGCGCAAGATCTGGGTGGCAGCCTAGAGGTCCACGCCGCCCCGCCCTTTACGCTTGCGGTGTCCATCCCGCTTACGCCCAACGCTGCTGTTCGGAGGAGAAGCTCATGATTCGCGTCCTTATAGTCGAAGACCAGGCCATCCTGCGCGAGAGCCTGGCGCGCTCCGTTGGCGACCAGCCCGATATGACCGTCGTCGCCGCGATCGCCGACGCTTCCGAAGCCCTCGATGTCGCGCTCAGGGAGCGTCCTGACATGATACTGATGGACGTATGCACCGAGCATGATTCCAACGGCATCGTGGCGGCGGCGCGCATCAAGGAGCAGCTGCCCGAGTGCCGCATCATTATCATGACCGGCATGCCCGAGATCACCTTTGTCGATCAGGCCCGCGAGGCGGGCGTCGATAGCTTTGTGTACAAGAACGTCGGTATCGACGAGCTGTTCGCCGTGATGCGCTCCACGCTGGCGGGCTATTGCACGTTTCCCAAGCCGCCCGAGAGCATTTTTTCGGGTACGGCGGCGCTCGACGATGTCGAGCTGTCGATTTTGCGCCTTGCCTGCGAGGGCAAGAGCCGCCGCGAGATCGCGGCCGAGCTGTTTATGAGCGAGGGCACCATCAAGCGCCGCATCTCGGAGATCCTGAGCAAGACCGGCTACGACAACATCATGCGCCTTGCCGTGCATGCGGTGACCGAGGGCAGCATCGTTCCCAACATGGAGCGCTAGCGCTCGTTACGCATCGGCATAAAGCGGCGGGGCCGCAGGATTATCTCCTGCGGCCCCGCCTGGCAAGTGCGCGGATGTGTCCGCCAATCCGCGGCTGATGTTACGTGCCGTTACGCGATGGTTGCGGTGTAAGAGGCGACGTCCTCGTAGGAATCGGTCAGATAGGCGTCGATGCCGATGGTCGTGTTGACCAGGTCGTCAAGGCTGTCAAGCTCGCCGTTCGAGAACGTGAATTCCTCGGTGGCGTTGGTACCGGGCATCAGGTGAGCCGAGAACCAGGGATCCTTCATAGTGCCGTTGACATTGGTCTTGCCGGAGGGAGCGTAGAAGGTCAGGTCCTTGTCGCTCTTGTTGGTGATGTTAACGACAAAGCCGATGTCGCCCCAGTCGTCCTTGAACTTCTCGGTGATGGTGATGGTGCACAGGTCGTCATCGGCGACGGTGACGGCGGGGGAGATTTCGATGCTCTGGACGTCGTCGTCTTCGACGGCCTCATCGATCTCCTCTTCCTTCTCGGCGTTCTCGCGATCCTTCTTTACCGTACCGGACAGATCCTTGTCGGACTTGGTGAAGATAAACTTGTCGCCGTCCACCTCCAGGACGAGCTTGTCGTCCTTGAGCTTCAGATCGTGCGATTCATCTTCGGCGGTGACGGTTGCGGTGGTGGCGTCCTTGGCCTCCCACTTAAGGTCGACAACCTCAAGGAACAGGTCGAGGGTGCCCGTGCCGTCCTCATCGAGGATCAGGATGCAGTTGACGCCCCACTCTTCGAGCATATCCATGTACTCATCGGTGAGCTCTTCGCCATCCAAGGTTCCACCCGAGTACTGCCAGCTGCCGACGAAGTTGGCCTTGGGGTCTTTGCCGCCGCCGCTGCAGCCCGTCAGGGCAAAGGCGAGCGCCAGGACGCATGTCAGAAATGCGAGTACGGACTTTTTGAACGTTGTCTTCATGGTGTCCTCCTTTATCGAACGAAACCCATAGAAGCAAATGCGGGGGTGGCGGACCTCCCCGCCAATTACCGGATAGAGGGGCTAGGGCCTGGGCGTTCCGCAGTTGCTGCAGAACTTGCCGCCGTTTTCGCTGCCGCAGTTGGGGCAGAACCACTTGGCCGGTGCCGGGGCGGGTGCGGGACTGCCGCACTCGGGGCAGAACTTGCCGGTGTTGGTGGCACCGCAGCTGCAGGTCCACGTGCC
>UQRX01000049.1:0-13920 GCA_900543595.1 uncultured Collinsella sp.
CGTCCCAACACCAGGCCGACCACATTGCGCGGGCCCAGAGCGTCGACGGCAAGCGCCGCCAGCAGGGACGACGGCAAGTCGCCCTCGAGCGCCACCACGGCGCGCGACGTACCGCGGGCGCGGGCGTTATCGCGAACGGCGAGCACCAGTGCCCGCCACAGCCATTCCTCGGAGCGAAACTCGGGCAGCTCGTGGTCCTCCAAGGCATCGAGCATCACACCGCGCTGGATCTCCTGAACCAGCAGGCTCTCCTCAAAGCACGGCGCCTGGGCCACCACGCGGCCGCAGTCGTCGAGCACAAACGAGCCGCCAGTATACACCGACTCGTCATAGGCACCGACCGGCGCCATGCAGGCAAACCATACGCTGCGCTTGGAGGCGATCTTGCGGTAGGCTCCGCTGCGCACGGCGGCGATCGCGGCGGTCTCGCGGTCGGTCATATCAAACGCGTTGAACTGGAAATAGACAATGAGGTCGACGCCGGTCGGCAGCATCTCGAGCTCGCGGTCCAAGTCGAAGATCACCGCGATGCGCACGCCGTCCACGTCAAACACCGGCGGTGCCCAACGGGCATCGCCGTTCCCACCGCGCTGCAGGGCAATGCTCGAACGGGCCGGCACCACGCGACCGTCCTTGAGCATCATATAATCGAGCAGGGGCTGGCCCTCAAACGAAACCGCCGCGGGCACGATGCAAATCATATCGAGTTCTTGGATACGCTCGGCGACGCCGGTCAAGCCGGCAAGCATGTCGTGCTCAAAGTCCGCAGCGCCCACCAGGCCGCCGGGCAGGGCCCCCATAAAGAGCGGAGCCGGCACGCACAGCACACGCGCACCGCGCTCGTGGGCCAGGCGCGCCTGGTCCTCGATGCGACCGCAGATACCCTCAATATCACCTAGGCGCATATCGATCTGTGCAAGTGCGAGCTTCATGGCTCAGCCCTTTCCGTCGTAAACCATCGTTGTCGTAGTAAAAGCGCCGGCCGCATGACGCAGTCGGCGCTCGCATGTGCATATGCTAGCTATGATACCCCGAGCGGGGGCGTGCTCCTAGAACGTCGCGGACCACAGCCCGTGCAGGTTGCAATAGGCATAGACGGTACCGGTCTTGGAACCGCCGGCAAAAAACGTCGCGGGCTTCATGCCGGGCTGGAGGTAATGGACCTCCAGACGACCCTCGGCCTCAAGGGCGATCCACTCGATGTAGTGCTCGGGCACCATAGGATGCTCGACCGAGCCCACGCGCGCACGGATCACGTGACCGTCGCGCTCGCTCTCGACGACGGGCACGTGCTTCTCGTGCGCCGCGTCCTCGGTGTTCGCGGTCAGCTCCGTGCAGCCGGCAGGGGTTGCAACGTCGTTGCCCAGGGCGGCAATGAGCTTGCCATCGGGGTCCTTAAAGAATTTCGCCATGATGTTCTCCTTTGCTGATGTGCCGATGTTCTCGATGCTTCTTATGCCCAAAGGCAGGCGAACCATCCACGGCGTCGCAAATGAACACATAACGAGCGGGGCTTGTGCCCGGGGTCAGAGCGCGCCGGCAACCCGGAGCCGTCTCGGCAGTCCCGGTCGCCATCTGCGCAGCTAGCGCCCGTCGCCGCCGAGCAGCGCCAGAACATCTTCGCGGCTAAATAGCGCCGACGAGATGCCGTCGCCGCCGAGCACGCTGTTGACCAGGTCGCGCTTGGACTCCTGCATCTGCATGATGCGCTCCTCGATCGTGTCCTTGGCGATGAGCTTGTACACAGTCACGGTGTGCTGCTGGCCAATACGATGCGCACGGTCGGTCGCCTGGTCCTGTGCGGCCACGTTCCACCACGGGTCGTAGTGAATGACCACATCGGCCGCCGTCAGGTTAAGGCCCACGCCGCCCGCCTTGAGCGAGATCAGAAACACCGGCACCTCGCCCGCCTGGAACTGCGCGACCATCTTGGCGCGACTCTCCTTAGACGAAGCGCCCGTGAGCTTAAGGAAGGCGATGTCCTCCTTGGACAGGCGCTTGCCGATGATATCGAGCATACCCGTAAACTGGCTGAACAACAGGATGCGATGCCCGCCGTCGAGTGCACCGTGCACGAGTTCCATGCACGTATCGAGCTTGGCGCTCCCCGCCTTGTAATCCTCGTAGTGTAGACGCGGGTCGCAGCAAATCTGGCGCAGCTTGGTGAGCTCGGCGAGCACCTTGAGCTTGTCTTTCTTAAACTCGGATGCCTCGCGGTGCTGCACCTGCTGGGCGATGCGGTCCTGGTTTGCCAGGTACAGCTTGCGCTGCTCGCCGGTGAGCTGAGCCACGACGGTGTCCTCGATCTTTTCGGGCAGATCGGCCACCACGTCTTCCTTGACACGGCGCAGCACAAACGGCGACACGAGCGCCTGCAGGCGAGCGGCGCTGTCACCCTCGGCGTGCTCGACCGGGCTTTCGAAACGCTTGGCAAACGACTCGCGCGCGCCAAGCAGGCCCGGCATCAAAAAGTCGAAGATGCTCCAGAGCTCGGACAAGCGGTTTTCGATGGGCGTGCCCGTCAGGGCAAAGCGCACGCCGGCAGGCAGGCGCTTGGCGGCGCGCGCCACCTGGGTGAGCGGGTTTTTAATGTACTGGGCCTCATCGAGCACCACGCGGGCAAAGTCCTGCTCGACGTACTCGTCGATATCGCGCCGCATAAGGTCATACGACGTCACGACCACGTTATGCTCGGCCACGCCGGCGATCTGCACGCGACGCTGGGCCTTGGCGCCCACAATGGCGCACACATCGAGCGAAGGCGCAAAGCGCTCCAGCTCGGCGGTCCAGTTGTACACAAGCGACGCTGGGCACACCACAAGCGTGGGCTTCGTGTCCCCCGCTTCCACGCGCGCCAGGATATGCGCGATCATCTGCAGCGTTTTGCCCAGGCCCATATCGTCGGCCAAGATGCCGCCGAGGCCCAGGTGCTCGAGCGAGCCGAGCCACTGGTAGCCGTCGACCTGATAGCCGCGCAGTGTGGCCTTGAGAGATGCCGGCACCGTAAAATCCATCTTGCCGAGCGTATCCAAGCGCTCGACGGTGCGACGGAACGCAGCGTCGCGATCGGCTTCGAGCGCAGGCGTGCGCGCAAGCATGCTGTCGACGAACAGGGTACTCGACGAGGGAAGCGACACGCCGTCGAGCAGATCGACGGCATCGACCCCCAGATCCTCGGCAAGGCCAAACGCGGCACGAGCGCCCTCGTCCAGGCGAACGATGTCGCCAGACGTAAGGCGAGCGAACGTCTGGTGGCGCTTGTACGAGTCCAGATAGATGGCAAGGTCTGCAGCCGAAAGGCCGCTCGCGCCCAGCTCGACGTCGAGCAGGTTGCTCTTGACGGTGGCGCGCACCGAGAGCTTAGGCGCAGGGCGTACCGAAATCTGGCGCAGGCGGTCGCTGAGCATGACCTCGCCCAGCTCGGACAGGGCAGACAGGCCCTCGGTCAGCAAGTGGAACAGTTTCTCGTCATCGCGTTCCTCAAATGCCAGGCCGCCCTCGTAAAAGTCGAAATACAGAGCCGCCGTGTCCATAACGCGAAACTCTGCCACCTCGTCGCGCGGCGGCACGCCCGGGCGCTGCTCTTCGAAGGGGCTGCCCGGAGCGCCCAGGCTAAAGAGATCTGCCGACCAGTCGCCGTAGGTAACCGTAACTTTGCAGGTCACGAGTCCATCGTCGACGCCGATCGCCATGGCAAAGCCCGGCTCGGGCGCCACGGTATCGAGCGCAGCGGGCGCGGTAAGGTCGGTGTAGTCGCGCAAAATGGGCAGCGCCATGCGACAGAACTCACCCACCTGGTCGGCAGCGATATGGACCGGCGTACGACAGGGCAGCAGACGCGACAAAAACGGTGCGGCATGCTGGGCGAACGCCGCATCGGCGCGGCGCGCGCGGTGCGTGTCGACCAGATAGGCAACGTCGTCCGAAGCAAAGCAGTATGCATCGGCCGGCAGGCGCAGATCGTAGCTGCCACCGGCCGCCGGCGCGATTTTGGCGGCAAGGAGCGGTGGCCGCTTAGACAGCGCCTCGTCCTCCCCTTCCGGAGGCATCTCAACCGCCACGTCATAGGTGCGATGCGTCGTCGTCCCCCGCGACCAGGCGGGCTCAAAGGAGATGGTCTGGCCACGCAGCAGGTCCAGCACATATACGATGCTATGCTCGGACAGCGGCAACTGACGCTCGGCGACAAAACCGCTGCGGGCAAAGTCGTACGATGCCGAACGCGAGCTTGTGATGTCATCGAGATAGGCGACTGTCGTCACAACAAGGTTGAGCAACTTTGTCGACACGTCTTCGAAGGCTTCGGGCGTATGGGCAAACGTGAGCTTTTTGCCGTACGAGAAGGTGCCGCCTCGGACATAGGCGTCGGCCATGCCGTCGATATCCTTGACCACGTAGGACACCGAACCGCAGCGAATGCGGAACTCGAGCGCCCAGCTAAAGCGGTCGGCGAACAGCGGATTGTAGTACGGCACCAACGAGGGCTCCAACGCCGCTTTGGGGGCGTCGGGATCAACGGCACCGGCAAGCTTGCGGCGCATGCTCGCCAGCTCATCCATGCGCGCGTCCGAAAGATCGGAGAGCGCCGCCATGAGGCTGGGACTCGTGGGGACGGGCGCCGGGAAGGGAAAGATGGGATTGACGGCCGGCGCTTGGGGCGCGGGGCGCGCGGGCTGTTTCGGCTGCGCCGTAAACGTGCGAACCGGTGTGCGCAGCCCCTCAACAGGCTCAATGCCGCTGGCGTCCAGGTACGCCAGCGCCGTGGCGATGGTGTGCTTGCACATGCCGGGGTAGCGATAGGCAGCGGGGCAATCGCAGTCGTAATCGATCACCTCGTGCTCGTCCATATCGAGCGCCACGTGCGTCTTGTACAGGTCGCCGCGCGAGCCGCGCACCGAGCCCTCAACCGTCACGTTTTTGGAGAAGCGCGAGCCGCTGTCCTCAATCGACAACACGGCGCCGTTGAGCATGAGCGAGCGGCCCTTCATAAAGGTACCGCTCAGCGCCGCCTCTTTCCGGAGCGCCTGCACAAACGTCCCCTGTGCCATCACTTCCTCCAATCTCGCGCGGGCCAGCAAGGTCGCCCTTAGATCACCGTCACTCTGCCTTGGTTACCCACGATGGCCTTGGCCTCGGCCAGCAGCGGAATCGAGCGCGCGTTGACCTTAGCAGGTACCTCGGCACGCAGCACGCGCCCGTCCACCTGCTCGATAAAGATCTCCACACGGTCGCCGCCCGGGTTGGTGGTGAGCACCGTGGCAAGACGCGCCATGTTGCCCTGGCTAAAGCGGCTGTTGGGCACCATGACCTCAAACACCTTGGGCTTGTTGTTCTCCTCGTTGAGCTCCAGCGGCACGATCTCCTGCGCGATGATTTGGTCGCCGCGGTCCGAGCGCTCGAGCTTGCCTTTAATGCGCACAAACGCGTCAGACAGCTGCACGCCGGTCTCGGGATCGACCTCGCCGTACAGATACCCCTCGGCCTCCTTGTAGGTCTTGGGGAACACCACGACGGTGGCCTCGCCTTCCATATCCTCGAGCTGCACGATGCCCATGGGGTCGCCGTTTTTGGTCACGCGCTTGGACACGCTCGAGACCATGCCGGCCCACCACAGCGCCTTGCCCTCGGGAATCTCCTGGTTGATGGTGCCGCCCGTGGGATTCTGCACTTCGTAGCCGGTATCGATCTGCGAGAACGAGAAGTCGCGCGCTTTGCTGAGCGCATACTCAAACGGGCGCAGCGGGTGATCCGAGACATAGATGCCCAGAACCTCCTTCTCCTGGCTCAGCTTAAGGTGGCGGTCCCATTCCTGGCCATCCGGATCGGGCACGCTCACCTCAAAGCCCGAGCCCTCAACGTCGCCGAACATATCGAAGAACGACGTCTGGCCGCTCGCGCGGTCCTTCTGGCGCTTTACCGCGGCATCGATGATGTTCTCGGGGTTGTTCTTATCCACAAAGTGCATCATCTGGCGACGCGGATACCCCGTGGAGTCGAAGGCACCTGCCTTGATGAGCGATTCGATCACGCGACGGTTGGCCTGGCTCGAGTCCACGCGCTCGACAAAGTCGTGCAGCGTCTTAAACGGACCGCCCGCCTCGCGCTCGGCGATAATCGCCTGCGCCACGCCGGTGCCCACGCCGCGGATGCCGGCCAGACCAAAGCGCACGCCCTCCTTGGTAGCCGTGAACTCGGTACCGGACTCGTTGACATCTGGCGAAAGCACGGGGATGCCGTCGTGACGGCATGCCGAGACGTAGTGCACGATCTTGTCGGTCTTGCCCGTGTAGGACGTCAGAACGGCCGCCATGTACTCGTGCGGATAGTGCGCCTTGAGCCACGCCGTCTGCATAACCAGGATGGCGTAGCCGGCGGAGTGCGACTTGTTAAAGGCGTAAGATGCGAACTCAAGAACATCGTCCCAAATCTTCTGGGCGACCTCGCGCGTGTAGTTGTTCTTGATGGCGCCGTTCATCCAGTGGTCGTAGGTGGTCTCGTCCGAGCCATCCTCCCAGTGGAGCACCGTCGACGTGAGCAGCTTGATCTTCTTCTTAGCCACGGGCTTACGGATACGTGAGTCCGATTCGCCCTTGGAGAAGCCGCACATCTCGACGGAGATGAGCATAACCTGCTCCTGGTAGACCATGGTGCCGTAGGTTTCGCCCAGGATGTCGTCCAGACGGTCGTCGTAGGATACGGCCGGCTCCTTGCCGTTCATACGGTTGATGTAGGACGAAACCATGCCGGCGCCCAGCGGGCCCGGGCGGTACAGAGCGATCAATGCTACGACGTGCTTGTACTCGGTGGGCTTCATGTTCTTGATCGTGGCCGTCATGCCGGCGGACTCGACCTGGAAGACGCCGGCAGTGTGGCCGGAACCCATGAGCTTAAAGATCTCGGGATCGTCAAAGGGAATCTCTTCCTCTTTGATGTCGATACCGAAGTTCTTCTTGATGTTTGCCTTGGCCTTGGAGATAACCGTCAGCGTACGCAGGCCCAAGAAGTCCATCTTGAGCAAGCCCATGTCGGCAACGGTATGGCCCTCGTACTGGGTAATCTCGACGCCGCCCTTGGTGTCGAGCTTGGTGGGCACGTGCTCGTTGACGGGGTCGCGGCAGATCAGAACGGCGCACGCGTGCACGCCCTCGCCACGGGTGAGGCCCTCAATCGAGAGCGCCGTGTCGATGATGCGGCGGGCGTCGTCGTCCTTTTTATAGGCCTCGGCAAAGTCGGGGTTAAACAGATCCTCTTTGCCGGGTTGTTTTTCGAGTACCTGCTTGAGCTTGACCTTGGGGTCGCTCGAGACCATCTTGGACAGGCGCTGGCCCATGTAGACCGGGTAGTCCAGAACGCGCGCGGCATCGTTGATGGCCTGCTTGGCCTTGATGGTCGAGTAGGTGATAACGTGGGTGACCTTCTCGGGGCCGTAGAGCTGCCGAACGTGCTCCACAACCTCGAGGCGACGCTCATCGTCGAAGTCCATATCGATATCGGGCATCTCGGTACGCTGCGGGGACAGGAACCTCTCGAACATCAGGCCGTTCTCGAGCGGGTCGAACGCGGTGATGTTCATGGCGTAGGCGACGATAGCGCCTGCAGCGGAACCGCGGCCGGGGCCGACACCGATGCCGTTGTCCTTTGCCCATTGGACGTACTCCGCGACGATCAGGAAGTACGCGGCAAAGCCCTTGTCGCAGATTACCTTGTATTCGTATTCGAAACGGTCCTTGATGTTGACGCCGTTGATCTCGCGCGTCGCCCAATCCTCGCCGTAGTGCTGGCGCAGGCCCTTCTCGCACTCGCGACGGAACTGGCTCTCGTGCGTCTCGCCGGGGTCGAGCAGCGGGAAGCGCGGCAGGATGATGGAGTCCCAGTCCAGCTCAACGTAGCACTTGTCGGCGATCTCGAGCGTGTTGTCGCAGGCCTCGGGGCAATACGGGAACATTGCCCGCATCTCCTCCTCGGTCTTCATGTAGAACTCCGAGCCGGTCATGCGCATGCGGTTGGGGTCGTCGACCTTGGCGTTCATGCCGATGCACATGATGACGTCCTGCACGGGCGCATCCTCGCGGCGCAGGTAGTGGAAGTCGTTGGTAGCGATGACCTTGACGCCCACCTGTTTAGCAATGTCGATGAGCGTACGGTCCATTTGCTCGTCGGTCAGGCCGTTGTCGGTGGTGATGCCGTGTTCCTGGATCTCGATGTAGAAGTCGCCGGGCTCGAAGGTGTCACGGAAGGTCTCGGCCCACTTGATGGCGCCTTCCATGTCGCCGCGGTCGATGTATTTGGGGATGATGCCCGCGATGCAGGCGCTCGTGCAGATCATGCCCTTGGCGTGGCGGCGCAGGTTGTCGAGCGTCACGCGCGGCTTGTAGTAAAAGCCCTGCACGGCGGCCTCGGAAACCGTCTGCATCAGGTTGACGTAGCCCTCCTGGTCCTTGGCCAGAAGGATCATGTGGTAGAGCTCGGGCTTGTGGTCGCGGGCAAGGGTCTCGTCCGGCGTAAAGTAGACCTCGCACCCAAAGATGGGTTTGATGACCAGGGGCGGCTTGAGCTCGTCGATGTTGCCCTTCTCGTCCCACATGGCCATGTCCTTCACATACTGGGCATGCTCGCGCGGGTTTTCCTCGGGATCGGGCTCCACCAGCTCGTCGCGGCGGTCCTTTTCCAAGAAGGCCTTGTCGTGACTCCAGGTTTTGTACTCGGGCGTGTTGTGGTTGACGGCGTCGCAGGCCAGCGCCAGGTCGGGCACGCCGTACATGTAGCCATGGTCGGTAATGGCGACGGCGGGCATGCCCAGCTCAACGGCGCGGTTGACCATATCCTGGATACGGGTTGCGCCGTCGAGCATGGAGAAAACAGTGTGATTGTGCAGATGGACGAATGCCATGTGATGAGCTCCGATGCGGGTTCGTGATTTTAGGGTTACGATTTTACCGCACGGCACGGACGGCACCCGAACCTAGCCAAACCAACACGGCTCCTATTGAGTTGCGGTGAAATACGGACTGTTTGGCGGCTTTTTTGGCCAAAACAGTCCGTATTCCACCGCAAGTTATCTGAGGGCTAGAAGTTGTAGATGACTACTTGGGGCTCGGCGGGTTCGACGAAGATGGTTGGATCCGGCTGTTCCACGCGGACGAACTTGACCGTCACCATCTCAAAGCCCGCCTTGTGTAGAACATCAGCGTAGACGCGCGCCTGCAGGGCGTGCTTCTCGAGCAGCTGGTCCGGCGTCTCATCCGGCGTGCCACCCGTCTTGTAATCGATGACCAGTGCGCGCGACGGATCGGCCGGGTTCGTCGCTAAAGCGTCGATGGCACCTTCGGCATAGGCACCGTAGCGGGCGATGTCCTCGTCCTCGCAGCCCAGCGAAAAGAACGGCACCTCGGCGCGAACGCACGGCCACGCAAGCAGGTCGGCACGAACAGCCGACTTGAGCCAGCGGTCCAGGGCAACGTCGAAGCGTTCGCACTGCTCCGGCGTCAGGCACCACAGGCGCGCCAGTGCATCGGCACGCGCGGCGGGCAGCTCACCGGCACCCATCTCGATCAGCCACTGGCAGGCGGCATGGAACGCCGAGCCCAGCGCCATGGGGTTGCCGGCGGGCTCAACGGCGGCAACGTCTGCATCCGTCATCTCGGAACCATCCGACTCCGCATCATCGCCGGCCTCGTCCATGGGCACGTGCGCCTCGATAGCACGGTCCTCGGACTCGGCATGCAGCGCCGCGGCAATTGACGAGTAGCTGTACGAATCGCGCGCCGGATACGGGCAGATGCCCATGCGCACGCCCACCGCCTGGGGATACACGAGCTCAAACGCATCGGGCTCAGGGTCGGCAGGACCGGGAACGGCGGCGCGGGCATCTGCACCGGCACCCTCCGGCTCCGCATCGCCGCGGACAAGCCTGCCCTCGGCATCCAGCGAAGCGTTGGCCTCAAACGTCTGCTCGCCAAAGGTAAAGTCCGCGAGCGAAATGAGCTCGTAGTCGCCCGACTGAGAGTTGTCGAACACCAGGCGGTCGGCATCGAGCTGCGGCATGTCCAGAGCGTCGGTCGGCAAAATACGGCGCAGCACGTCGTAGGTCAGATCGGTCTCGACGTCGAAGGTCGGCGCCGTCACCTTGCCACGGCTCACGCCGGCATCCATCGCCAAGATCACCAGCTCGCGCGCACGCGTCATGGCAACATAGAGCAAGCGGGCCCGCTCCTCGAGTGAGAGCTGCAGGTCGTCGTTGCGCAGGCGAGCAAATGCCTCAGCGGGAGAACCCGTCGCGCAGACGTCCTCCATGAGCTCCGACGGCAGCCATAGCGACGTGCCCTTGCCCTTAAACGCATGCTCAAACTGCTTTTTAACGTCGTCACCCTTCACAAAAGTTCCGTCCGCGAGTTTAACGCCGTCGAAGCGTGCCGGCAGTGCCACGACCTGCGCTCCACCCTTGACGCGACCCATCTGTGCCGCACCCGAGGACTTACGCACGCCAAAGCACTCCGCGACCGCCACGACCGGATATTCCAGACCCTTGGAGGCATGCACCGTCATGATGCGCACCGCGCCGCCGCCCTCCTCGTTGAGGGCACCCGGGGCTTCCTTGCCCGCCAGGAAGCGATCGAAGGCAAGCGCGATGGAACGCGGCGAGTTGCCGAACTCGGCCTCAGCCTCAGCCACGGCATCAAGCGCCTTGAGCACGTTGGCGGCAATGGCCTTGCCCTCGGGGCCGCGCTGCGCCAGACGCACGAACCAGCCCGAAGCGTTGACCACGTCGCGCGCGATCGCCGCGAACGAATCGCGACCCACACGACGAAGCGCATACCGCAGCACCTCGCGGGCGCGCGTCACGAGCGGCAAGTCTTGCAAACCCGGCACATTGGAATCACTCATGATGCCCACGTCGATATTCCGGCGCGAGGTCTCCCCCGTCTCGCTATCGAGCTTGGTCGCCAGCGCCAAAAACTCCTGGGCGCCCAGCGCAAACATCGGCGAGGCCAGCAGCGGCATAAGGCCCTGCGCCGTATCGGCCGGATTGGCGAGCGCGCAAACCAGGGCGCGCACCGTCTGCACCTCGGCTGCTTGGGCAAAGACTGAGCCGCCTGCGATCACGCAGTCGAGCCCCTGGTCGCGGAAGGCCTGGGCGTAGACGTCGGCGTTGGTCATGCGGCCCAGCAGCAGCACCATGCCGCCCTGGGGCTGGCCGGCATCGGCAAGCGCGCGGAACCGCTCCGCGATCGCGCGGGCCTTGGCCTGTGTGCGCTCCTGCGTACTGCCGCCGGCAACAAAGAGGGCCTGGCGACGCGAGGCATCTGCCACCAGCGTGTCCTTGCGGCCGTCGCTCGCCTCAAGATCCAAAAAGCCCTGCATCAGGCCGCCGTCATCGCCGTCGAAGACGCGTGCCACGTAACGCAGTACCTCGTCGTGACTGCGGAAGTTGCGCACGAGCTTGACGAGCTCGCCGGTGGGGACATCCAGCGTGGCAACCGTCTCGGACGCCGCCGTCGATCCCACTTTGCGCTCCTGGCGACGGAAGACCTCGACCTCGGCGCCGCGGAAGCGATAGATCGACTGCTGCGCATCGCCCACGGTACACAGCGCGCGCTCCCCCGCACCCGTCAGGTATCGGATCAGATCGACCTGCATCTGGTCGGTATCCTGGAACTCGTCGATCATGACCGTCTTAAAGCGGCCCTCGTACGCAGCGCGAATGGCCGGGTAATCGCGCAGGGCCTCGTAGGCCATGCGCAGCAGGTCGTTGTTGTCGAGGGCAGACTGGCCGGCCTTCAGCGCGCGATACTCGGCCTCTACAGAGCGGGCCAAGCCCACCAGTGCATCGAGCGCGGGACCACCGCAGGCCAGCACGATATTGATAAATGCATCGGCGGCCTCGGCCTTGAGCAGCTCGACCTGCTCCTTAGGGAATGCCTTGCTCGCGCGCGGCATGGTGCACGACATCATGAGTCGCGCCGCATCGGCCATGGTCTTGCCGCTGGCCTCGAATGCATCGATGGCATCGAGCGCCATCTGTGCCTTCTCGGTCGCGGCCTTGCTCGCACCCAGTGCTGCGCGATAGGCATCGGCAAGCGCCGAGGTGTCGGCCTGGCCGCGCGCCACGCTCACGTCGTCCATGCCGCCCGGCAGCTGGCTCGAGAGCTCCAGCAGCTCGCGCACCAGGCCCTTGATGGTGGTGCCGGCGCCAAAGGGGCCGCCCTCACCCGCCATGGGATACCAGGCGTAGAGGGCCTTGAGCGAGGCGGCGAGCTCGGGGGCGGCATCGGACGCCGTCGCGCGGGCCAGCACATGCTCAACAGCCTGGTCCATAAGCTCGTCGGTATCGGTGAGCACCGTGAACTCGGGGTCGATGCCCAGCTCCAGCGCGTGTGCGCGCAGGATACGCGAGCACATGCCGTGAATGGTCGAGATCCACGCATCGTCGACGGTCAGGGCCTCCTCGTCCATACCCTCGTCGATAAGCGCACGGCGCACGCGATCACGGATCTCGGCCGCGGCATCTTTGGTAAAGGTAATGGCGAGCACCTGGTCCAGATGCTCAACGAACGGACCGGATTCGGGCGAGAGCGCGTAGACGATGCGGCGCGTGAGGGTAAAGGTCTTGCCCGAACCGGCGCCCGCCGAGACAAACAGCGGACGGTCGAGCGTTTTGACGATCTGCAGCTGTTGCGGCATCAAGGTCGAAAGATCCATGGTCTACACGTCCCTCCTTACAAACGTTCCTTCGTGGTTATACGAGCAGCGCGCATGCGCGGCCTGAGCCGACGTCGGGTCGACGGCGGCAACGTTGCCTGCCTCGAGCTCGCGCAGGCGCTCGGCGATGCCGGCCTCCACGCGATCGAGCAGGGCGTCGAAGTCCATGTTGCCACCCTCGCCGGGGAAACCTTTCTTAAGGCCCGGGATGCGACCGTCGCCGCGCTCTTCCTCGAGCAGCTCGGCGCTCGCGGCACCGCGCAACGCCGGCTTGCCGCCCTTGGTCGAAAAGTAGAGCGCCGCGCGGGTGTCCAAATCCAGCGCCCGGCGCATGGCCTGGGCGTAGATGAGCGTTTGGGTATGTGGCGGCAACCAGCGCGGATCGTCGATGGGCGCCGTGCCCGATTCCTCGTCGCGCACCGTAGGGTCGGCGAGCTTAAACTCCTCAACGCCCGTGCGATGCTTGTAGTCGATCACCACGGCACGATTCTCGGCGTCCACGTCCACGCGGTCGATGCGCCCGCCAAGCGGCCAACCGGCATACTCGACCTTGAGCTCGTTGAAGGCGAACTCCAGGTAGCGCGGAGCAAAGGGGGCAAGTGCCTCGGACTCGTAGGCAAGCACGCCCTCCAGCTGCGGCAAGACCTCGGCCACCTGGCGCTCCTCCACCGCAGAGAGCGGCACCAGCGGGCCCTCCGTGCCTCGCTTGCCGGCGTGCTCGGTCAACGTCTCGTCAAAGACCTCGCGGAGCAGCTCCTGAACGCGCGGCAGATTCTCGGGCGTCACGCGCTCCATGCCCTCCTGGGGCAGGCGGGCATGCAGGTGCTCCAGCACATCGTGGACAAAGTTGCCCTTCTCCATATTTCCAAAGCCCGCGTCGATGGACTGGGGCTTCACGCGATACGACACGAACCAGCACAGCGGGCACGTCGAGTACGCCTCAATCTGCGAGGCGGACGTCAGGCGCGGCACGAGCGGCGCGTTCTCGCCCTCGCCATCGCGGCGGCGCAGGACCAGGTACGGCACAGCCGCTTCACTCAAATGCTGAGGAGCCTCGCACGCGACACGCTTGCACTCGATGCCCTCGCCGGCTGCAGGGTCAAAATCGGCGACGATACTGCCTTCGCCCACGCACGCAACCTTGACGGCGCCAGTGGCTTCGGCGTGCGCCCGCAGCTCGGTCCACACGGCAGCCGGATAGCACTCGCGCGCCTGGCGATC
>UQRX01000050.1:0-13759 GCA_900543595.1 uncultured Collinsella sp.
GGCAAACGTCGCCGCAGCAGCGTTCGGCGCCCGTTCCCGCTACGCCCGGCAGCACATCGCGGGCCATGCGCGCGAGCATGCGCACCGTGCCCTGACTGCGCGAAAGCGGCTGCAGGTCGGCATCGTCGCGACGGGCGATCATGTCCGAGAACAGCATCTGGCGCTGCATGTTGTCGACAAAGCTGCGGCCATCGCCCATAAGCTCCCACAGCGAACGAAGCCACGACGCGGGGGTTTTGTAGTCAACGCCCAGCGAGGCGCCAGCAACCGCAGCATCGTGACGGCACACGTCGAGCTCGGCAAACGAGGGCGCCAGCAAAACGGCACGCCCGTGGCGGGCAACCAGGTCGGCGAGCAACGCCGCCTCGGCATCGCTCAAGTCCGTGCCGGTATTGGTGGTATAGATTCGAACAGGCATGGTCCTCCACTTAAACCGTTCGCAATAATCAATGCATCCATCCTACCCGCCCACGCGGACAGATTGCCACCGCAGCTCCATCTTTTGGTACAAAGCAACCTGACCCCAACGCACCAACCGGTTACAGGCATATAAAAACCGCCCCCGAAGGGACGGTTCTGCGCAATTCGTTTGTTGCCGCCGGCCTACTCGCCATCCTCCAGTTTGATGAGGATCTTGCGATAGCCACCGTACTCGCCGTTAAGCGCCTTGGACACGCGGCTCACCGTGGTGGACGAGGCGCCCGTGCGGGCCTGAACCTCAACATAGGGCTCGCCCTCATCCAGATAACGCGCGACCTGCAGGCGCTGCGATAAATCGCAAATCTCGCGCGGCGTGCAGATATCGGTTAAAAACGCCTGGATATCGTTCTCGTCATCCAAAAGACTAAATGCGTGGACCAGCTGCTTGACATCAGGCTTGTCAAACATGTTCTCGATATTCATCGATCACCGCCAAACCCGCCATAAGGCATCGAAGTTGATACTGACATCGGGCATCGTTCGCCCGTAATATGCAATAAAACTATGCATGGGCCTTTTGCCCGTAGCAGTGTAGCACACCACCAAACTAAAGCGACAAGACTCTCTGCCAGCGGCACGTTTTTCAGGACGAACGCCGTTTAGAAACCGAATGCGCACGTAAGCTCCACGAATATTTGAGACAATGGGCGCCCAAACACCGCGGCGCGCCCGCGCAACCATCCAAGTCGCCGCCGCAAGCCGCTTCACGCGACGCCAGCAACCCCGGCGCAAGAAAGGATTCACGCCATGCGCTTTATGCTTAACTGGCTCTTCACCTCGATCGCCATCGCGATCGCCACGTTCCTCGTCCCCGGCATCCAACCTTTCGGCTTTGCCGAGGCCTGGGTCTGCTTTGCCTTTGTGGGGCTGTTCCTCAACATCGTCGATTCGTTCGTCAAACCGTTCCTCACGGTCATCTCGCTGCCGCTCACGATCATTACGCTCGGCATTTTCCAGCTCGTGCTCAACAGCTTTATGCTGGAGCTCGCCAGCTACCTGTCGGTCAACCTGTTGGGCGTCGGCATCTCCATCGCCGGCTTTGGCTCGGCCTTTATGGGCAGCATCCTAGTGTCCATCATGCGCAGCATCCTCGATAGTATTGCCGAAGAGTAATACGCCCCCGATACACAAACGCATCGGACCAAATCAAAGGCCGCCCATCGCAAAAATGGGCGGCCTTCTTATTTGCCAAGTCTCAGAGGGCAAGAAAATCTACCATTTCCACCCCGTCCCCAAATGGCAGGCATGGGTTAGATGACGTAGTCGTAGCCATGGTTGGGAGCGACAAGTTGATCGAGCGTCACACCGTCGAGGTAGTCGTTGATGAGCTTGTCCAGGTTCTTCCACACATCGAGCGTGGGGCACTCATCCGAGCGCGAGCAGCCCTTGCAGTCGCCATCCAGGCAGGCGACCGGCGCCAGACTACCCTCGGTCAGGCGCAGGATCTCGCCCACCGTGTACTGCTCGGGCGGACGCGTGAGCACATAGCCGCCGCCCTTGCCACGCATGCCCGAAAGCATGTTGGCGCGCACGAGCGTAGCCAAGATGTTCTCGAGATATTTCTCGGAAATCCCCTGTCGCGCCGCGATCTCTTTGAGCGGGATGCGACCGGCCGC
The DNA here is from genome assembly GCA_900543595.1 of uncultured Collinsella sp. GTDB lineage: Bacteria > Actinomycetota > Coriobacteriia > Coriobacteriales > Coriobacteriaceae > Collinsella. The sequence goes on from UQRX01000050.1 coordinate 2,097, forward strand.
CTGGTGCTCGGCCAGATCGACCATAACGCGCAGGGCGTACCTGCCCTTAGTAGAAACCAACATATATAGTGCTGCCTTTCGGTCTTTTAGTCCGTTGAAATTCTAGCCGAAAAATGGGTTTGAAAATACCCGTTCCGATCAAGATGGTTAATCGACTCGTAATAATCTTCTATTTCCTATTGCATTACTAGGCTTTAGTGTCTACTATGCTCGCCAACAGCTAAACGAACAACCTATAAGGTTTATGGGTTTAGCTGCTACACGCACCGTGAAACCACACGGCAACCAGCAACTTGAACACTTTGGAGGTTCACCATGAGCAAGGTTTACACGTCCATCGATCAGCTTATCGGCCACACCCCGCTTCTGGAGCTCACCCACTTTGAGGCCGACGAGGACCTCAAGGCTCGCGTGCTCGTCAAACTGGAATACTTCAACCCCGCCGGATCCGTTAAAGACCGCGTCGCCAAGAACATGATTGACGAGGCCGAGAAGGCAGGCAAGCTCGTGCGCGGCGGCGACTACACCATCATCGAGCCCACGAGCGGCAACACCGGCGTCGGCATCGCCTCGGTGGCGGCGGCTCGCGGCTACAAGGTAATCATCACCATGCCCGAGACCATGTCCGTCGAGCGCCGCAAGCTGATGCAGGCATACGGTGCGCAGCTCGTGCTCACCGACGGCTCCAAGGGCATGAAGGGCGCCATCGCCAAGGCCGAGGAGCTGCAGAAGAAGACGCCCAACAGCATCATCGCCGGCCAGTTTGTGAACCCCGCCAACCCCGCCATCCACAAGGCCACGACCGGCCCCGAGATCTGGGACGACACCGACGGCCAGGTCGACATCTTCGTCACCGGCGTGGGCACCGGTGGTACCGTGACCGGCGTGGGCGAGTTCCTCAAGGAGCAGAACCCCGAGATTAAGGTAGTCGCCGTCGAGCCCGCCACCTCCCCGGTGCTCTCTAAGGGCCAGGCCGGCCCGCACAAGATCCAGGGCATCGGCGCCGGCTTTGTGCCCGACGTCCTCGACACCCAGGTCTACGACGAGATCATCCCCGTCGAGAACGACGACGCCTTTGCCACCGGCCGCGCCGTGGGCCACAAGGAGGGCGTGCTCGTGGGCATTTCGTCCGGTGCTGCCGTGTGGGCCGCACTGCAACTGGCCAAGCGTCCCGAGAACGAGGGTAAGACCATCGTGGCCCTGCTTGCCGACACCGGCGAGCGCTACCTGTCCACGGCGCTCTTCCAGGACTAAGGGCCCGTCACTTGTCGATAGGCCCAAGGCACGCCGGCCTACCCTCTCTTCTGGCAGCCTGAGCTCATCTCGTTAGGGTGTCCCACGAGACGTCCGAACTTGCTACAATGTCTGCGGCGCGGAACCAGCCTCCCGCGCCGCTTTTCTTTTTTGGCCACATGCCACCAAGGAGAACCTCCCCATGCACAACAAGCGCGTGCTCGTCGCCATGAGCGGCGGCGTCGATTCCAGCGTGACCGCGTACCTGCTCAAAAGCCAGGGCTACGAATGCGTCGGTGCCACCATGCGCCTCACCTGCCCCGCACCCGACCCCGCCACGGGCATGAGTAAGGTCGACCGCGACATCGCCGACGCGAAGGCGGTCGCCGAGCGCATAGGCATTCCGCACCATGTGCTCGACTTGCAGCAAACCTTCGACCGCAACGTGATCGAGCGCTTTGTGAACGCCTACCAGGAGGGGCTGACGCCCAATCCGTGCATTATCTGCAACCGCCACATTAAGTTTGGCGCGCTGCTCGATGCGGCGCTGGACATGGGCTGCGACTGCATCGCCACGGGCCACTATGCCAAAACGAACCAGGCGCCCGATGGCACCTGGCAGCTCCATCGCGGCGAGGACCCCAAAAAGGACCAAAGCTACTTTTTGTATTCGCTTACGCAGGAGCGCCTGGCGCACACGATCTTTCCGCTGGCAGGCCTAGACAAAGAGCGCGACGTGCGCCGAATAGCCGCCGAGCAGGGCTTTACCAACGCCCAGAAGGCCGAAAGCGAGGACATCTGCTTTATTCCAGACGGTGACTACGCGGGCTATATCGAGCGCCGCTGCGGACATCCCGCTGCACCGGGCGACATTGTGTGGCGCGACGGCAGCGTGGTCGGGCGCCACAACGGCGCGCTGCGCTACACCATCGGCCAGCGCAAGGGCCTGGGCGTAGCGATGGCGCATCCCGTGTATGTGACGGGCGTCGATGCCGCCAGCAACACCGTGCATCTGGGCGAGGCCGAGGACCTGGCGGCCACAGCGCTCACGGCCGATGAGTGGATCTGGAGCGCGCCGGATACGCGCATGGAGGCGGAGCTCGACGCCGGCGGCATTCGCGTAGGTGCCAAGTACCGCTACCGTCAGAAAGACCAGGCAGCGACCCTTACGCGCGGCGAAGACGGACAAATGCTGCTGACTTTTGACGAGCCGCAGCGCGCCATCGCCCCCGGACAGGCCGTCGTCGTCTACCGCGGCGACGTCGTCTTGGGCGGCGGCACGGTGACCAGCGCACTTAAGTAGCCGCAGGTTTATCGCTGCACGTGTCGAAGCACTTCAATAGCAGCACTAACCTCGATAACGCGACGCTCGAGGCCGCGGCAAATGGCCTCGAGTCGACCCTCCGCCGTCGCCCATTCGCTCTGCGAAAGAATCTCGATCGCCTCATCAACAAATCCGTTGAGCCGCGATGCGTCGAACCAATCGAGTGAGTCCGCAAGCGCCAGCTGGACGGAAGGGTCGGGCCCAAACGGCTTAGCGAAAAACCCAAACTCCCCAGCTGCGAGCACAGCAGTTGGTACGTTGTACCACAGGCAGTTGCCGCTATCGAACAGCGGAGCAGGTTTTATCTCCAGGGTGTCGACATTGCGGATGATACCGAAGTTTCGCCAATGGCGGTCGCTGTTGGCCAAAAGGGCATCGCAAACGATCATCTGCGACATAGACCTTCTCACAGCGGCCTCATCGACACCATGCTTGCCGAGGTAGCAACAGTATCGATCGTATGTCGAGTTTCCCCGCTGGCTACCAAGTGCGCCCTTAACGTAAACAGCCGGAACGTATTCCTCGCGGCCGTCAAGAAAGTCGTCGCACAGGCACACAGGGCCATCGAACATCCACTCAACCGTATAAGGAACAAACTCGCCCTCCGACAGCAAGCGACGATGTAGAGCCGTTGCAACCGCCTCGTTAAAGGGACGCTGATCGTCCATCCCGCAACCTTTAGCCAAAACGCGAATGCCGTTTCGGATCATCCACGATTTAGGAAGCTCGCCCTCGGATGTGTTGTCGGGATTTTTAAGACCGATGCCTTCCAGCCAACCCGAGCGCTCTTCGGGCGCCGATCGCTCAAAATCGTTCTCGAAGTAATTGAGGTTTCGCCATTCGAGCCCGTCGCATTCTGCCGGCCGCAGCCAATAACAATCCGAAAGTGATAGACCCAGGCACTGAACCGGCACCTCAACGCCGTTAGCAATCCCCAGCTCGCGGTAGCGCGAAATAAGCCCAGGGCGGACGTCAGGCACCGACCGATGGCTCCACCACACGTTGAGCTCCCGTTTATTCACCGTAGGAGAAGAGCTCGAGCACGTGCCAAACGGCATTCGTTGCGCATCGAGGACCTCGGCGATTTCGAAGGGAAACTCACGCGTCGGATCAAATGAGACACGAGCGACCTCGTAATCGGCGGACATCAGCGTAAACTTGCGCCCCACATCGGCCGCAGGACGACGTCCACGTTTGCGGACCTTTTGATAAGCGACCGCGGAATTGTACTCGACCATCTTCCGTCCGCCCACAATATCGCACGCGAGCGTTCCCGATGAGGCAAGTTGAGATATGCGGGCTTTCGTAACGCCCAGCAGGCGGGCAGCATCACCCATAGACAAGTACTCAGACGTATCCATACACCGCATCACCTCGTTAAATAATTTAAACGTTTAGTTAATAGATTACATACATCATAATACTAAACAACCAAAAGCGAAAAAAGGCCCGAGAAATCGGGCCTTAGCGATTGGTCAGCCGAGTCGCAAGCTACTCCCCTAGCGCTGAACGTAGGCGCGAACCAACTCGTAGGTATTGCGCACGCCGTCGATGTGGCTGCGCTCGTAGTTGTGGCTCGCGTACACGCCGGGGCCGATCAGACCATGGCGAATGTCGTAGCCGGCCGAGAGCGTGGCCTCGACGTCGGAGCCATAGTGCGGGTACACATCGATGGCGTAATCGAGCTCCAGCTCGCGCGCGATGTTGGACAGCGTGGTTACCAGGTCGTAGTTGTACGGACCGCCCGAATCCTTGGCGCAAATCGAAACCATGCGCTCGGTGCAGCCCAGGTCGTCGCCCACGCAGCCCATGTCCACGCTGATCATCTCGCGCGTGTCGGCCGGCACAAAGGCACCGCCGTGGCCGACCTCCTCGTACACCGTAAAGAGCAACGAAACCTTGCGCGAAAGCGTCACCTCGCCTTCGGCGACGGCGCGGGCCAAACCCAGCAGAATCGACGCGGACAGCTTGTCGTCAAGGAAGCGACTCTTGATGTAGCCGCTCTCCGTCACCGTGGTGCGCGGATCCATAGCGATGATGTCGCCGGTTTGAATACCCAGCTCGAGCACATCGTCCTTGCTGTCAACGTTCTCGTCGAGCAGGATTTCCATGTTCTTCTCGATGGTCTTGACCGGCTCATCGGCCACATGCGCCGAAGGCTCGGTATTGAGGACCACGCCCGTGTAGACATTGCCGTCGCGCGTATAAACGGTGCAGTTCTCGCCATCGGCCGTAGACCACTGATGCCCGCCGAGGGTCGTGGGGCGCAGGCGACCATTGTCCTTAATGGAACGCACCATGGCGCCCAGGGTATCGACATGGCTCGCCAACACGAGCGGCTCGCCCTCACCACCAAGCCCAACGAGCACATTGCCCTTATTGGAGCGCTCGGGCCCAAAGCCCATATCGCGCAACGTCTCCATCAGATAATCAGTCGCCGCACGGGTATAGCCTGTAGGCGAAGCAATAGAAGTCAGCGCCTTCAACTGGTCAGTAATATAGGAGAGCGTAGAATCCATCTTGGACACCAAAGTCACCCTTTCATATCGAATTAAACCCACAGCAACGATACCACCGCGAACCATCTTTTTACCTAGCGAGATGACCCATTGAGTTCTTCAGAACTGCGCCCGCCACGATAACGAGCCGGCGGGCCCCTGCCCGTTAGCCCCACAATCTTTCCGCAGGACGGAGGAAGCCCCCGCCGCACGAAGTGCGCAGCGGGGGCTTCCGACATGCCCGAGGACGATTGTGGGGCTAACGGGCAGGGGCCCGCCGAACCAAGTTAGGCAGCCGGGCAGATCTTCTTGAAGAGCTCGATGACGTCGTCGAGCGTCGCCTCGCGCGGGTTGCCCGGGAAGCAGGCGTCGGCCATGGCGTCCTTGGCCAGGACCTCGATCTCGTCAGCCTTCATGGCCTCGCAGACGTGCGGGATGTTCACGTCGGCGGAAAGCTGCTTGACGGCGGCGATGGCGGCGTCGGCAGCCTCGTCGGTGCTCATGCCCGTGGTGTCAACGCCCATGGCGACGGCGACCTTGGCCAGGCGCTCGGCGCAAACCGGCTTGTTGAACTCCATGGCGATCGGCAGCAGCATGGCGCAGGCGACGCCGTGCGGGGTGTCGTAGTGAGCGGACAGGGTGTGAGCCATGGCGTGGTCGATGCCCAGGCCAACGTTGGAGAAGCCCATGCCGGCGACATACTGGCCAAGGGCCATGCCCTCGCGGCCGGAGCCGGGCTGGCCGGACTTGGCCTCGGCGACGGAGTCACGCAGGTTCTCGCTGATCAGCTTAATAGCCTCAAAGTGGAACATGTCAGAGAGCTCCCAAGCACCCTTGGTGGTATAGCCCTCGATGGCGTGGGTCAGAGCGTCCATACCAGTGGAAGCGGTCAGGCCGGCGGGCATGGAAGCCATCATGTCAGGATCGACGACGGCGACCTCGGGGGCGTCGTTGGTGTCGACGCACACGAACTTGCGGACCTTCTCGGGGTCGGTGATGACGTAGTTGATGGTCACCTCAGCAGCGGTACCGGCGGTCGTCGGCACGGCGATGGTGAACACGGCGTGGTTCTTAGTCGGAGCAACGCCCTCGAGGCTGCGGACATCGGCAAACTCGGGGTTGTTGATGATGATGCCGATGGCCTTGGCGGTGTCCATGGAGGAGCCGCCACCGATGGTCACGATAGCGTCAGCCTCGGCGGCCTTGAAGGCCTCGACGCCGTCCTTGACGTTCTGGATGGTGGGGTTGGGCTTAATCTCGGAGTAGAGGCTCCAAGCGATGCCAGCGGCGTCGAGCTCGTCGGTCACCTTAGCGGTAACGCCGAACTTGACCAGATCGGGGTCGGAGCAGACGAAGATCTTCTTGTAGCCGCGACGCTGGAGCTCGCCGGGGATCTCCTTGATGGCGCCGGAACCATGATAAGAAATGGTGTTGAGAACGAAACGATTAGCCATTGATAGCCTCCCATCGTGTGCGGGGCACCCATTACGCCCCGCGCTATAAGTTCCATCCTAACGCTTTTGAAACAAAAAACGCGTGAGAACGTCAAAAGTGTTAAAGCGTTTCAACAGATGATGAAAAATATTGCGGCAAAGGGACAGCCCCTTTGCCGCATTCGGTTACTTTCGGCAGCCCTCTTTCCAAGCCTCGGCCGCAACCTTCCAGCGTAAGCGCAAGTCGCGTTCACGGTCGATGAACATGATGGCAAACGCGACAAACAGCAGCAAGCTCGCCACGACGATGGCGTGCAGGCCCATGCGCTCAATACACCAGTTGCCCAACACGGCGCCAAACACAAAGGTAAAGATCACGCCAAAGTACAGCAGGCCGTTTTCCAAAAAGCCGCGCCTGTGGGTGATGATGTAATCGTCCACGTTTTGCAGTGCATTGCGCAGGTTACCGATGCACATGGTCGTAGCGATGCCGTGACCATGGATCTTGCGGAAGCTCTCGACCTGCATACCGCAGGCAAACGAGGTGAGGCAGTTGGCGAGCAGGTTGAAATTGCCGCCCGGGATAAAGCTCACTCCCAGCAAGATGACGGCTTCAAAAAACACCGTTACCTGGCGCCAGTGAATCACGCTGCCAAACCGCTCGTGCACCAGGTCTGCAAGCATAATGCCCACGGCAAACGACACCACGGGGAAGAAGTAGCGCCCCGCAAGTGCCCAGTTGCCCTCCGAGATGCTCACGCCCACGAGCAGGATGTTGCCCGTCTGCGCGTTTGCGAAAACATGGTCGCGCCCAATGTACGAATACACGTCCATAAAGCCACCGGCGAGCGCCAAGATGATGCCCAGCTCAATAGACTCCGATATCTGTTTGGCACGCTGCATCGTCGTGCATCCTCCTTGTTGACGACTCTCTCGTGCGTTGGCGGAAACATAGCCGCCGTTCATACTGTAACCCATTGACAACATGGCGTGCGCGCGAGACAGGTTCTCCAACGCTCAGATACACAGTCTGGAAACAAACGACACCCGCATCGACGCGCCGATCCGCCAGCCCATGTACTCCGCCAGTCTTTTTAGCCCCGTCCTAAAAAGACTGGTTACAATTACGTGCAGCATACAAACACCGGGAGGGATCGTGGCAAAAAAGCCTCAGCACGCTCAGAACAACCAACGCAGTCAGCAGGGCAAACAGGGCCAACAGCAAAAGCGCGGCGGTAAGGCGCAGGCCACAACCGTCAAGGCGACACCCGTCCGCCCCTGGCGCCCGGGCCGCGATAAGTTCCTCCCCGTCAGCCGCGCCGACATGGATGCACGCGGCTGGGACCAGTGCGACTTTGTCTATATCTGCGGCGATGCCTACGTGGACCATCCGAGCTTTGGCATGGCCATCATCAGCCGCGTGCTCGATGCGCATGGCTACAAGGTGGGTATCATCTGCCAGCCCGACTGGACCGACCCCGCCAGTATCACCGTGCTCGGCGAGCCGCGCCTGGGCTTTCTCGTCAGCGCCGGTAACATGGACTCCATGGTCAACCACTATTCGGTGACCAAGCACCGCCGCCACACCGACGCCTATACCCCCGGTGGCAAGGAGGGGCGCCGCCCCAATCGAGCCGTCACGGTCTACGGCAACCTCATCCGCCAGACGTTCAAGGATGCGCCCATCATCATCGGCGGCATCGAGGCAAGCCTGCGCCGTCTGGCCCACTACGACTACTGGCAGGACAAGCTCAAGCGCTCGGTGCTGCTCGACTCGGGCGCCGACATCCTCATCTACGGCATGGGCGAGCACGCGATCGTCGAGATCGCCGACGCGCTCGACGCGGGACTGCCCGTCGATCAGATCACCTATATCAACGGCACCGTTTACCGCACGGGTTCGCTCGACGAGGTCTACGACTACGACCTGCTGCCCAGCTGGGACGACCTTGCCGCCGATAAGCTCAACTACGCGCGCAGCTTTAACGTGCAGCAGCAGAACATGGATCCCATCACCGGGCATCGCCTAGTAGAGCCCTACCCCAACAACGTCTATGTGGTGCAAAACCCGCCGTCGGCGACACTCACCACCGACGAGATGGACGAGGTCGCCGAGCTCCCCTACGCACGCGATTGGCATCCCGACTACGACGCAGCGGGCGGCGTGCCGGCCTTTGCCGAGATCAAGTTTTCCATTAGCTCCAACCGCGGCTGTTTTGGCGAGTGCTCGTTTTGCGCCCTCACCTTCCACCAGGGCCGCGTGCTGCAGATGCGCAGCCACGACTCGATCATGCGCGAGGCCGAGCTGCTCACGCACGACCCCGAGTTTAAGGGCTACATCAACGACGTGGGCGGCCCAACGGCAAACTTTAGCCGCCCTGCCTGCGACAAGCAGCTCAAGCACGGCGTATGCAAGAACAAGCGCTGCCTTTGGCCGAGTGTGTGCAAGAACATGGTGGTCGACGAGAGCGGCTACACGCAGTTGCTGCGCGACCTGCGCCAGCTGCCGGGCGTCAAGAAGGTCTTCGTGCGCAGCGGCATCCGCTTTGACTACACCATGGCCGACGCCTCGGACGAGTTTTTGCGCGAGCTGCTGGAGCACCATGTCTCGGGCCAGCTGCGCGTAGCGCCCGAGCACGTGAGCGACGCGGTACTGTCCGTGATGGGCAAGCCGAATCGCGCCGTCTACGACGCATTCTGCCGTAAATTTGAACGCCTGAACCGCGAATACGGCCTCAAGCAGTACGTGGTGCCGTATCTGATCTCGAGCCACCCCGGTTCAACCATGAAGGAAGCCGTGGACCTTGCCGAGGCCGTGCGAGACATGGGCTACATGCCCGAGCAGGTGCAGGACTTCTACCCCACGCCGTCCACCATGTCAACCTGCATGTACTACACCGGCGTGGACCCGCGCACCATGGAGCCGATCTATGTGGCGCGCGACCCGCACGAAAAGGCCATGCAGCGCGCGCTCATCCAGTATCGCAAGCCCGAGAACTACAAGCTCGTGCGCGAGGCGCTGGAAAAAGCCGGCCGCCGCGATCTGATCGGCTACACCAAGCATTGCCTGATTCGCCCCGTGCCGCCGCGCCCGGGCGAGACGTCTGCTGGCGGTGGGCATGGCACTGGCAAGAAGGGCGGCAAAGCCCACGGTGGCGCCGCCGGCAAGGGACCCAAAGGCAGCAAGGGGCACGGCGGCATGTCGCGCGCGCAGAACACTGCCGGTCGCAATCGCGCGGCCCAGGGACGGCAGGGCGCCAACGGCGGCGGGCGTCGCAACTAGGACAGCGGTGCGCTCGCTGCGTCCATCCCACACGCGTGGCGCAGTGAGCGCATTGCCTCAACGAGGATGATGCCGGCGATAGCGACCGTAATTGCCACGTCGAACGGCGTATTCACAAACCAAAGCAACGTCATGAAATACGACCCGGCATTAAAGGCAAAGTGCAGCAGGATCGTGTAGCGGAGCTTTCCGGTCGTCACGAGCACCCAGCCAAAAATGAGGCCGGCAGCGCCCGCATAGCAGCCCTGTACCCAATTCATGTGCATAATGCCGAAGACCGCCGCCTGCAACACGATTGCTGCGGCGACGCCCCAGGTATTCGGGGCCGCCCAGGGCACTATGGCGCCATCCTGCGCGTTCACACGGCGCCGGCGCTTCCAGAGCGGACGGCACTGTGGATTAAACGCACGCAGCGAAAACTCAAAGATAACGCCGCGCACCAGAAGCTCTTCGCAAAACGGCGCACCGAGCACCGTAGTCAGAACGGCAAGAAGGTTGGTATCGCCCATGCCCGTTTCCTCGACGAGCTCACTGTAGTCGGCCGCGACCTCGGGCAGCAGCGACAGCACGGCGTCGGTCACGTAGCCAACGACCACCTGCAAGGCCAGGCCAATCACGATAACGCAGGCGATGCGTTTCCACGCCCCACGCGCTCCCCCGCCAAGCGGGCGCTCGCCCTGCCAGCGCGCCATAAACGAGCGCGGCCACAGATAGCGCCACCACAGCAGCGCCATCAAAAACGATGCCGTCTGCGCGACGGCCTGAAGCAATTGAATGTCGAGGGCATCAATCGAAAAGCCCATGAACACCGATGCGACGCCAAGGGCGGAGAACAAAACGACGCTCAGGGCAATATCGGCAGCGACGACGCCAAAACAGGCAAGCGCCCAAATCATCGCATTGAGCATGCCAACCTCCTCAAAACCGTTCCCTAGTTCTACCACAACTCGGCAGAGAGCTGATCCCATGGGGACGGAGGAAAACGGATCACTTATTGATGAGAATCGGGCGCAGTGCCAAAAGCCCCGTTGGGCGAGATGTCAAACGGGAAGGTGCCGCAGCGATTGAACGCGGCGATAAACATGCGGATGGCGTTGGACGGCGTGGTGCCCACGAGCTGGGTTGCCGCCGCGAAGGCTGCCTTCTCCTCGGGCAAGACCTTCGCGACTACGGGGGTCATGTGTTCTGCCATGGCGCTTCCTTTTTGAAACGACGGTAGTGCGGATAGATGCGGGCCACGCGGCTGGGCGACGGGCTGTGAAGGCAACCCGATTGGCCCGCATCCGGAGTTTGTTTCTGCGGCGTTGGTATTACTTGGTATTCCTAAGTATTACCCCGCGGACAGAATACCACACCCGACCCCATGGGGACAGAGAAAAACGGATCATTTTGTTGCTGAGTTAGTAGCTAGAGCGTGATGATGTCCGAGATATCGAGGGCCTGAGCGTCGGCGACATCGTGCGTGGCAAGCAAGAGCGTGCGGCTGTCGAGCAGGTCGAGCACGACCTCGGCCGTCGCATCGCGCGCGGCGGCATCCAGGCCGGTAAAGGGCTCATCCAGAATGACGGCGCAGCCGCCACACAGCAGGGCGCGGGCGATCTCGACACGACGGCGCTGCCCGCCCGAAAGCTCGGCCGCGCGAGCATGCACATCGACCCCCGGCACCAGCAGTCGCAACAGGGCCGCAGCACTCGAGGCGTCCACGCGTGCATCGGCGCACACCAGCACGTTATCCAGCGCCGAGGCGGACTCGATCAAGCGTGTATCCTGAAACACCATCGAGCACGGCGCGCACTCCCCCGCTGCCAACGAAAGCAGCGTCGACTTGCCCATGCCCGAAGCGCCCATCACACAGATACGCCCGCCCGCGGGCACGTTGAGCACCAGACCAT
>UQRX01000051.1:0-13231 GCA_900543595.1 uncultured Collinsella sp.
GTGCCCGCATCGGGCGCCTGTGACGTGGCGATGCTGCCGGTGCCGCCCTCGACCACGGAAAAGCCGGCAGCGTGCGGGTCGACTGCATCGGCGCCAATGGTAGGGTGCTCGAGCTGCAGGAACGAGGGCAGAGTGCTGCCTTGGTCGGCAACGGGGGTCTCGCCAGGCACGAAGGTCGAGGCGGCCTCGGCGGCCTCCTCTTCCTCGGCGTCAATATCGGCGTCGGCCACGGCGTTTTTCATCGCTTTGACGGCATCCATCATGGAGTCCATGACGGCATCGAGCTCTTCTTCCGAAGACACCTCGATAGGGCCTTCTGCTTGCGGGGCGGCTTCCTTTTCGGGGGCGTTGTCCTGAGCGTCCGAATCGTCGTTTTGCTCGTCGGCATCTTCGGCCGTAGGGATTTCCGTCGCAGCGCCGTTATCCAGAGTGGCGTCGTCGACGTCGGTATCATTGCAGGTCGCAGCGTCAGTATCTGCGGCGACGTCTGCTGAATCATCAATATGCTGTTGAGTCTGGGGGTCCAGCTCGTCTGTCATAGGCATGTGCTCCTCATCGTTGTTTGTCACCCTATGATAAAGTCTCGCGCCGACATCCCGCGCCCCGCAGCAAAGTTTCAAAACGTGTTCGACGACTCGCTTGGATAGCAAAAATTCGTCCTCTAAATTCAGTTTACGCTTGACATTCCCTTCGCCGAATGACGTTGCGCCGTTCGCCTGGTGCGGTCTTTATTTTTCACTTGAACCCGCTAAAGTTGCATTTCAGCTTTTGGCGCGTGAAGTTGGATACGCGCAGTCGGCGGGCGTGCCCGTCGCGATTCGAAAGGACTTCGTATGGGACTTTTCACTGGTAAGACCGTAATCGTTACCGGCGGCGGCAAGGCCACGCTTAAGGACGGCTCCGCTGGCTCCATCGGCTACGGCATTGATATCGCTTTTGCCAAGGAGGGCGCAAACCTCGTCATTACCGGCCGCAACGTTGCCAAGCTCGAGGCTGCCAAGGAGTCCCTCGAGGCCGAGTACGGCATCAAGGTTCTGCCTGTTCAGGCCGATGTCTCGGCTGGTCAGGACAACGAGGCCGTTGTTCAGAACGTCATCGACAAGGCCATTGAGGAGTTCGGCCGCATCGACGCCGTCGTCAACAATGCTCAGGCCAGCGCCTCGGGCGTGACCATCGCCGACCACACCATGGATCAGTTTAACCTGGCCATTTATTCCGGTCTGTATGCCACCTATCTGTACATGCAGAAGGCCTATCCGCACCTGAAGGAGACCAAGGGCTCCGTGGTCAACTTTGCCTCGGGCGCCGGCCTGTTTGGCAACTACGGCCAGTGCAGCTATGCCGCTGCCAAGGAGGGCATCCGCGGTCTGACTCGCGTTGCAGCCAACGAGTGGGGCAAGGACGGCATCAACGTCAACATCGTGTGCCCGCTTGCTTGGACTGCTGCGCTCGAGAACTTCCAGGATGCCTATCCCGAGGCGTTTAAGGCCAACGTCCACATGCCGCCGGCAGGCCACTACGGCGACGTCGAGAAGGAGATCGGCCGCGTGGTCGTTCAGCTCTGCGGTCCCGACTTTAAGTACATGAATGGCGAGACCGTCACCCTCGAGGGTGGCATGGGACAGCGTCCGTAGGAGTTACGGCGTTTTGCCAAACGCCGTAACGGGCCGACGCTGCGCGGTCGCCAGGGCGACAACCTGTCATTCAAAGAGGGCGGCATGACCAGAAGGTCTATGCCGCCCTCTTTTCATGCCAATTTGTTCGCCCTGGCGACCGCTCGCTGACATTCCCAAGACATCGGCGTTGCCAAAACATCGGCGTTGGCGTGGCTGGTAAATAGCTCCACTCATTGGGGACGTACTTAAATGAGTACCCGCCGAACGAGAGTGGATAATCTCCCGTTTTTGGTCTGTGTTTCGGGCAAAAGTGGGAGATTATCCACTCTCATGAGATAGGCGTCCGAAAATCCACGCTCGTTTGCTGTCCCCTTTGCACCAGTTTCTGTCGAGTCGGTGCTATTTGCGGGTTGCCCGTATAATGGTTTGCGTATGAACCGCAACCAAGGAGTTCCAGTTTATGGACCAGAGCCTTTTTAAATTCGACCTGATCGCCGAGGACCCGACGACGCACGCGCGTGCCGGCGTACTGCACACCCCGCACGGCGATATCGAGACGCCAATCTTTATGCCCGTGGGCACCAAGGCAAACGTCAAGGGTATTCCTACCGAGACCGTCAAACAGCTCGGCGCCCAGATCGTGCTTGCCAACACCTATCACCTGTCCATGCGTCCCGGCGAGGACACCATTGCCGAGCTGGGCGGCCTGCACAAGTTTATGAACTGGCACGGCCCCATTCTTACCGATTCGGGCGGCTTCCAGGTGTTCAGCCACAACGACGCCGTCAAGCTCACCGACGAGGGCGTGCGCTTTATCGTCAACGACTACGACGGCCGCCACGTGTTCTGGACGCCCGAGGACAACATGGAAATCGCCATGAAGCTCGGGTCCGATATCTGCATGCAGCTGGACCAGTGCCCGGGCTATCCCGCCACGCGCGCCTACGTTGAGCGCGCCGTTGAGCTGTCGAGTATGTGGGCCGAGCGCTGCTATAAGGCGCATACCCGCGATGACCAGGCGCTCTTTGGCATCGTCCAAGGCGGCATGCACCTGGACCTGCGCCTGCGCTCGCTGCGCCATCTGGAGGAATGCGGTGACTTCCCGGGTTACGGCATCGGCGGCTATTCGGTGGGCGAGGACCACGAGACCATGTTCGAGACGCTGGCGCCGCTTGTGAGCGAGTACATGCCCAAGCACAAGCCGCGCTACCTGATGGGCGTCGGCAACCCCACCACTCTCGTGCGCGGCGTGGGTGTGGGCATCGACATGTTCGATTGTGTGCTGCCGACGCGCACCGGCCGCATGGGCACGGCGTTTTCGAGCGAGGGTCGCCTCAACTTCCGCAACGCGCGTTTTGCGCACGACGACGGCCCCATCGATCCCACTTGCACCTGCCCGGTGTGCGCGGGCGGTTACAGCCGCGCGCTCATTCGCCACATGGTCACGCAGAAGGAGATGCTCGGCGGCATTCTGCTGTCGATGCACAACATCTACTACCTGCTCAACCTTATGCAGCGTGCCCGCCAGGCCATTATCGAGGGCCGTTACGGCGCGTTCGTGAGCGACTGGATGAACAGCCCTGCGGCGGTGGATTACTAAGAGCTGCGATCGATGACCGATAGCTTGCAAGCACTTGATGCATGGTGGGTACCATACCGAATGGTTGATGTTCGGGCGGGTGTTTGGCGCATGGCGTCGACCCCGCCCGTTTTTCTTTTTCTCGATAGGAGTACCCGTGATTAAGAATGAGAATGTCGAGGGCGAGCCTGCCTACGACGAGACGTACCGCCGCGGCCCCGTGGTTATGCGCGGCCCCATGATTCCTAAGGACAACACCTACGCCAACCTGCTGGCGCCCGAGGAGTCGACCGACTGGCTGCATGCTGATCCGTGGCGCGTGCTGCGCATCCAGGCCGAGTTTGTCGATGGCTTTGGCGCACTTGCCGAGCTCGGGCCCGCTGTGACCATCTTCGGCAGCGCCCGCACGCCCAAGACCGATCCGCTCTATAAGGCGGCGCGCACGGTCGGCCGCAAAATCGCCCAGCGCGGCGTGGCGGTCATCACCGGTGGCGGCCCCGGCATCATGGAAGCGGCCAACAGGGGAGCGGCGAGTGTCAACGGCAAGTCAGTTGGCCTGGGCATTGAATTGCCGCACGAGCATGGGCTCAATAAATACGTGAACCTCGGCATGGACTTCCGTTACTTCTTTGTGCGCAAGACCATGTTCGTCAAATACAGCTCGGGCGCCATCGTGTTTCCCGGAGGTTTTGGTACGCTCGACGAAATGTTCGAGGTGCTCACGCTGGTGCAGACACACAAGGTCAAGCGCATGCCGCTCGTACTGGTGGGCACCGAGTACTGGCAGGGCCTGTTCGACTGGCTCAACGGCCCGGTGATGGACGCCGGTATGATCAGCCCGCTCGATCCAGACCTCGTCCACATCACCGACGACCTCAACGAGGCCGTCGACATTGCCCTAAGTGGGTTGATGTAGGGTAGCTAAAATGGGACGGGGCTAAAAAGACCGGTGCGTAACGTTGCATGCCACTCTTTTTAGCCCCGTCCCAAATGAACTGCTTCTAAGTTGCGGTGGAATAGGGATTGATTTGCGGCTGATAAGCCAAAAACAGTCCCTATTCCACCGCAAGTGGTAAAGGTGCCCCTAGTGGATGGGCCGGTAGCGGGGGCAGTAGCTGATGGCGATGGCGTCGACGCCTACGTGGGTGGCGATGGTGCAGCCGATGGGGCCGGTGCCGGCGTCTACGTAATCTTGGCCTGCGAGTGCATGGCTGACGAGCTCCTGCTCCTCGGCGGCGCCGGTCGTGAGCACACGCACACTGGAGCCCGGATGCTCGGTCAAAAATGCGAGGCAATCGGCCATGGTGTTGGCAACGATGCGCTTGGCGCCGCGGCCCTTTTTGATGGCCTTGATCTCGCCCGATTTCCACTCCGGCGAAACGGCCAGGCGAATGTTGAGCATCTGCGTGAGCTGGCCGGCGAGTTTGGGCGCGCGGCCGTTCTTAACGAGGTTCTCGAGCGTGCGGGGAATCAGCAGCAGGTGGGCGTCGGGCAGCGTCGCTCGGATCTGCGCCTCGGTCTCGTCCAGGCTGCGGCCGTCCTCGCGCATGGCCAGCGCGTACTCCACCAGCAGGCCCTCGGCAGCCGAGCCGGTGCGCGAGTCGATGCAGCGCACGTCGAGCTCGTGGGTATCGGCAACCTGGCACACGTTGGCGTAGCAGGCAGACCACTCGCTGCACAGCGAGATAAAGATGGCGCTGTCGTGGCCGTCGGCGAGCACGCGATCGAAGAGCTCCTTGAACTCACCGGCGCTCGGCTGCGAGGTGTGCGGCAGCTGCTCGGAGCCGGCCATGCGCGCGACGTACTCCTGGGCGGTAATCTGCACCTGGTCGAGCAGGTCCTCGCCCTCGATAATCACATGCAGCGGAATCACGTAAATGCCGAGCTCTTGGGCGCGGGCGGGGGAGATGTCCGACGTGGAGTCGGTTATGATGGCAAAAGACATAATTGCACCTTTCGTTGGGGCGCTTGCACGCCGCCTTCTGAGAGCAAAGTGCGACAAGTATAGTAGAGTCGTTCCACATTACTAGGTTCAATTGTTGAATAGTCAACAGTTTGAAGTGTCGGTGTGGAAATCGTCAACTGGGGAAGAGGAATGCCGATGGGGGCGTTGGAGATAGGCAAACGGCCGGTCGTGCTGTTCGATTTCGATGGCACGGTGGCCGATACGGGTCGGGCGGTGATGACCTCGACGCGCAAGACGCTGACTGCGCGTGGGTTTTCGGAGGCGCAGATGGGTGATCTGCGCCGCATGATCGGGCCGCCCCTGTGGAAGAGCTTTCACGACTTTTACGGCTTTTCCCGCGAGGAGTCGCTTGTGGTGGCCGACGAGTACCGCGCCTTTTTTGATGAGCTGGGACCGGAAGAGTACCCCGTGTTCGATGGGATCCCCGAGCTGCTGGATGGGTTGGTCGCCCAGGGCAAACGTATGGCCGTGGCGACGTCGCGCATGGAGGCAAAGTGCATCGACATGGTACGTGAGCTCGGGCTTTCTCAGTTTGAGGCGGTGGTCGGCATGAATCCGCCGCAGGGACGCGAGATCAAGGCGGATTCGGTCCGCGATGCGCTGGCGGCTCTGGGCGCGACGGCCGACGACGCCGTGATGATCGGCGATCGCTTTAACGATGTGGAGGGCGCGCACGCGATGGGCGTGCCGTGCGTCGGCATCTATTCGGGCGCGGCGGCGCCGGGCGAGCACGAGGCGGCGGGTGCCGATGCGGTGGTGCACTCGGTGGCCGAGCTTGCTAAACTTTTCGCTATCTAATGACGTGATGTGAGGGGCGGGCGTGCCCGCTGCTCATTGGTAAGGAGGTCGTCCATGAATCAGGTGGAGCAGAGCGTTGCCGAGTATGTCGACGAGGTCTGGGAAGATGTCGTCGCTGATATCGAGCAGCTGGTGAGCTATCCGTCTGTGGCCGTTGCTGCCGATGCGGAGCCCGGTGCGCCGTTTGGCCGCCCGGTTCGTGATGCGCTCGATTGCGCACTCGGTATCGCGCAAAAGCTCGGCTACCAGACGAGCGATGACGAGGGCTTTGTGGGAATCGCCGATATTCCGGGTCGCGGCGATAAGCAGCTCGCGACTATCTGCCATGTGGACGTGGTGCCCGCCGGCCCCGGTTGGAACACCGACCCGTTTGCGATGGAGCGTCGCGAGGGCTGGCTGCTCGGCCGCGGCGTGATCGACGACAAGGGCCCGGCGGTGTTGTCGCTCTACGCCGGCGCCTACCTGCTCAAGCACGGCATTGTGCCGCGCTATACCTTCCGCGCGCTGTTGGGCTGCGATGAGGAAGTGGGCATGTCCGACGTTCACCATTATCTGGAGAACCACGCGAACCCCGACTTTCTGTTTACGCCCGATGCCGAGTTCCCGGTCTGCAATGCCGAGAAGGGCCAGTTTGGGGCGACGTTTGTGAGCCCCAAGATCGACGGTGGGCGCATCGTATCGTGGAGCGGTGCCGAGGCGAGCAACGCCATTCCGTCGCAGTCTATCTGCGAGCTCGCGATTGCCGCCGATGAGCTTCCGGCACCCGTTGAGAACGCCGACCGCCTGGAGATCACGACGCTCGATAACGGGCATGCGCAGATTTTCGCCCACGGCATTGGCGGTCATGCCTCGATGCCCGAAGGAACGATCAATGCCGTCGGCCTCATCGTGGCGTATCTGCGCGAGGCAGAAGACGCGTTTGGCGCCCGTGACGAGCGCCTACTGACGCCTGCCGAGCACGAGTTTGTCAAGTTTCTGGCCTTTGTGCATGCGGACGCCTATGGCCGCGGCCTGGGTATCGATGCGACGAGCCCCGCGTTTGGCCCGCTCACCTGCAACCCCGGCGTCATCCGTGTGGTGGATGGTCACATCGAGCAGGTCATTGACGTGCGTTTCCCCGATAGCACCAGTGCCGATACCATTTGCGAGCAGCTCGAGCCGCTCGTGGGACGCTTTGGCGTGACGTACCGTGTGGGTCGTGCAAAAGTGCCGTTCTCGGTCTCTACCGACGATCCGGCCGTGAAGGCGCTTATCGATACCTATAACGAGTTTACGGGCAAGCATGCCGAGCCCTTTGCCATGGGCGGCGGCACGTACGCGCGCAACTTTGCCCGCGCCGTATCGTTTGGCCCCGAGGAGACCGGCCTGGAGCTGCCCGCATGGGGCGGCCAGATGCACGGCCCCAACGAGTGCGCCAACGAGGAGCAGCTCAAGCAAGCACTCAAGATTTACATCGTGGCAATCCTGCGCCTCAACGAGCTCGAACTTTAAGATTACGCGGTTTCCCAATCTAAGTTGCGGTGGAATAGTTCCTAGAATGGGCCTTTTGATGGCCAAACAGGAACTATTTCACCGCAACTTTGTTTTTATTGGTGTAAAAGGCGGGTCATGTTTGGCGGCGGGTTTGTTATTCGTTTGTAAAGCCGAGCCGCGCTTGCGGTAAGGGTCTATCAGATGCCCGTAAGAAACCGCAGTTGGCGCGGGCGCTGCCCGGTCGGGGCCGTATCTTTCCAAACAGCAAAGCGGGCGGGGTGCCCGCGAGTCGCATGTATGAAAGGAAGATCATGCTCGATCAGGCTTATTCTCGTCGTCAGTTTCTCGGCCTCGCTGGTGGTCTTGCCAGCATCGTCGGCCTCGGTCTCGTTGGTTGCGGTGGCGCAGGCGCTTCCAACGCCGCTGACAAGGGTAGCGCCGCTGCTGCCGAGTCCGTCTCCGGCGAGGTGACCTACGACGGTGCCTCCTCGTTCCAGGCTCTCGTCGAGACCGCTGCCGAGAAGTTCATGGACGCCAACCCGGACGTCTCCGTCTCCGGTTCGGGCAACGGTTCGGGCAAGGGCCTGACCGCTGTCGCCGCCGGTACCGTTACCATCGGTAACTCCGACGTCTTCGCCGAGACCAAGCTCGAGGCCGACCAGGTCAAGAACCTCGTCGACCACGAGGTCGCCGTTGTGGGCATGGGTCCCGTCGTCTCCAAGAACGTGACGGTCGACGACCTGTCCCTTGAGCAGCTCAAGGGCATCTTCTCCGGCCAGATCACCAACTGGAAGGAGGTCGGCGGCGACGACGCCACCATCGTCGTGCTCAACCGCAAGGCCGGCTCCGGTACCCGCGCCACCTTCGAGGCAGCCGTCTTTGGCGACGAGGCCGTCGACTTTAAGGGCGACGCCGAGCTCGACAAGTCCGGCGATGTCCAGACTCAGATGGGCAGCACCGACAACGCCATCTCCTACCTGGACTTCTCGCACTTCGATGACTCCAAGTTCAACGCCATCAAGGTCGAGGGCGTGGAGCCCAAGAGCGCAAACGTCACCGACGACTCCTTTAAGATCTGGGCTACCGAGCACATGTACTGCGCTAAGGACGCCGACGAGGCCACCAAGGCCTTCCTGGAGTTCATGCTTTCCGACGACGTCCAGGGCAAGCTCGTCGAGGAGCAGGGCTTCATCCCCGTCTCTGCCATGAAGGTCGTTAAGGATGCCAGCGGCAAGGTCTCCGCTAAATAAGTAATCGCCCCGGAAAGGTTTGCAATGGCAAAACAGCTGCCAAAGCGCGACCTTGAGAACGTGGGCTTGGGCGTCACGGGCGCGTGCGTAGCGCTCGTGACGCTTGTCGTTGCCGCGCTCATCTTTATGGTCGCCCAGAAGGGCCTCTCGGCTTTTTTCAAGGACGGCGTTTCGGTCGTCGAGTTCTTTACCGGCACCAAGTGGGACCTGGCTAACACAGCCGAAAGCGGCCTGCCCTACACCGGCGCCCTGCCCCTGATTGTCACCTCGTTTGCGGTCATGGTGCTCTCCACGCTCATCGCACTGCCCATCGCCATCGGCTCTGCCATCTTTGCAGTCGAGATTAGCCCTAAGTTTGGTTCCAAGATCTTTCAACCGCTTATTGAGCTTTTGACCGGCATTCCCTCGGTCGTCTTTGGCCTGATCGGCTTTCACGTGGTCGTCGGCCTTATGAAGAGCGTTTTCCACGTGAGCACGGGTCTAGGCATCTTGCCCGGCGCCATCGTGCTGGCCGTCATGATCCTGCCGACCATGACCACGCTTTCGGTCGATGGCCTGCGCGCCGTGCCCGACAGCTACCGTCAGGGCTCGCTCGCGCTGGGCTACACCCGCTGGCAGACCATCTGGCACGTGGTGCTCAAGTCTGCCATGCCGTCGCTCATGACCGCGGTCATCCTTGGCATGACCCGCGCCTTTGGCGAGACGCTAGCCGTGCGCATGGTTATCGGCGGCATCGAAGCCATGCCGGCGTCGCTGCTGTCGCCGGCCTCGACCATCACCACCACGCTCACCACGGCTATGGCGGTCTATGCCGAGGGCTCGGCCCAGGACGATGTTCTGTGGGCACTCGGCCTGCTGCTGATGGGCATGAGCCTCATCTTCATCCTGATCATCCACCTTATCGGCCGCAAGGGGGCGAAGGCTCGTGGCTAGCACGCGCATCCATATCGACGAGGCGAGGTTCGGGCGCGTCCAAAAGCAGGACCGCATCGCCACGGGCGTGCTGACGGCGATCGTCGCCATCGTCATGCTCATCGTTGTCTCCATGGTGACCTATATCCTGTTCGAGGGCATCTCGACGCTGTTCCAGCCGGGCTTTCTCACGCAGCCCGCGCGCGCCAACGGGACCCAGGGTGGCGTGCTCTATCAGCTGTTCGACTCGTTCTATCTGCTGCTGATCACCCTAGGTATCTCGGTGCCCATCAGCCTGGGCGGCGCGGTCTTCCTGGTTGAGTACGCGCCGGACGGACCCATCCGCGGCATCGCCTCCACCGCCATCGAGACGCTGTCCTCGCTGCCTTCCATCGTCGTCGGCATGTTCGGATTCCTGGTGTTCTCGGTGCAGCTGGGCTGGAAGTACTCCATCATCTCCGGCGCCGTCGCGCTCACCATGTTCAACATCCCCATCCTGGTGCGCGTGATTCAGCAGGCGCTCGAGGACGTGCCGCAGGCCCAGCGCGATGCGTGCCTGGCCATGGGCCTTACTCGCTGGGAGGCTACGCTGCACATTCTGATCCCCGAGGCCATGCCCGCCATCGTGACCGGCATCGTGCTTTCGGCCGGCCGCGTGTTTGGCGAGGCCGCGGCACTGCTCTTTACCTCGGGCATGAGCTCGCCGGTGCGTCTGAACTTCTTGAGTTTTAACCTGTCGAGCCCCACCTGCGCCTGGAACGTGTTCCGTCCCGGCGAGTCGCTCGCCGTGCACATCTACAAGATCTATGGCGAGGGCAGCCCCGAGGCCCAGCAGATCGTCTGGGGCACCGCGGCGCTGCTGATGATCTGCGTGCTGCTGTTTAACGTAGTCGCCCGTATCGTGGGCAAGCAACTGGCAAGGAAGATGACGGCCGAATGAGCGAGATGAAAGCAACGCCCGCAACCGAAGCGGCATCGTCCGACACTCAAGACTTCCTGTCGAGTGTGGGAGAGAGCGAGAAGCGCGTGCGCGTGAGCGGCAAGGCCGTGAGCGACGAGGTCGTGCTCTCCACCAAGGACGTCAACGTGTACTATGGCGACCACCATGCGCTGCACAATACATCACTCGACTTTCACAAGGGCGAGATCACGGCGCTCATCGGGCCTTCGGGCTGCGGTAAGTCGACTTTTTTGCGCAGCCTCAACCTCATGAATCGCGAGATTCGCGGCTGCCGCGTGGAGGGCGAGATCAACTACCGCGGACGCAACGTGAACACCAAGACCGAAAACACCTACGAGCTGCGTCGTTCCATTGGCATGGTGTTCCAACAGCCCAATCCTTTCCGCAAGTCCATTCGCGACAACATCACGTTTGCACCCAAACGCCACGGCATTACCGATCGTGACGAGCTCGACCGCATGGTCGAGGAGAGCCTGCGTGGTGCGGCACTGTGGGATGAGGTCAAGGACAAGCTCGACAAAAGCGCCTATGCGCTTTCGGGCGGCCAGCAGCAGCGTCTGTGCATCGCGCGCACGCTGGCACTCAATCCCGACGTGATCCTGTTTGACGAGCCCTGCTCGGCGCTCGACCCCATCTCGACGCTGGCGATCGAGGACCTCATGTCGTCGATCGTTGCCGACCGTGCCATCGTTATCGTGACGCACAACATGGAGCAGGCGTCGCGCGTGTCCAACCGCACGGCGTTCTTCTACATGGGCGATATGGTCGAGTACGACGAGACCGACGAGATTTTCCAACGGCCCAAGGATAAGCGGCTGAATGATTACCTCACTGGCATGTTCTCCTAGTCCGGGACATGCTTGAGGCCCGCGGCGGCCACGGTTGCCGCGGGACTGATTGGAGAGGCGGGTCATCTCTTGCGGGAGATGGCCCGCCTTTTTGTGTCGTGTGCGGCCCGCCTTTTCGCTGCTATCATGGACAACGTTGAATTTCTACGAAGGAGCAGGGCATATGGCGATTCTTTTGGGATGCGATTCCGTCAGCCTAGAGTTTCCCACCAAGCATATTTTCGATAGCGTGACGCTCGGCGTGGGTGAGGGCGACCGCATTGGTATCGTCGGTAAAAACGGCGACGGCAAGTCGACACTGCTGAGCGTGCTCGCCGGCACGCTGGAGCCCGATGACGGCCGCGTGACGCACCGCCGCGACACCACGATCGGATTGCTCGGCCAAAAGGACAACCTGGCTGATACCGACACCGTGCATCATGCCGTCGTCGGTGACACGCCTGAGTACGAGTGGGCCTCGAGCCCGCGTACGCGCCAGATTCTGGCCGGTCTTATTAGCGATGTGCCCTGGGAGGGCACGGTAGGCGAGCTTTCGGGCGGCCAGCGCCGTCGCGTGGACCTTGCGCGCCTGCTGATCGGCGACTACGACGTGCTTATGCTCGACGAGCCTACCAACCACCTGGACATGCGCACCATCAACTGGCTCGCGCGTCACTTAAAGGCCCGCTGGCAGCGCGGTCAGGGCGCCATGCTCGTGGTCACGCACGACCGCTGGTTCTTGGACGAGGTCTGCACCAGCATGTGGGAAGTCCACGACGGACAGGTCGATCCCTTCGAGGGCGGTTACTCGGCCTACATCCTGCAGCGCGTGGAGCGCGACCGCATGGCCGCCGTTACCGAGGAACGCCGTCGCAACATGGCGCGCAAGGAGCTCGCGTGGCTGAGCCGCGGCGCCCAGGCGCGCTCCACCAAGCCCAAGTTTCGCGTGGATGCCGCTCGCGAGCTTATCGCCGACGTACCGCCTGTGCGCGACGAGCTGGAGCTCAAGCGCCTGGCGGTGAGCCGCCTGGGCAAGCAGGTTATCGACGTGGTCGACGTGGACGCCGGCTATGCGGATACCGATGGCGCGCCCAAGCAGGTGCTCTCGGACGTGACTTGGCTTATCGGCGCGGGCGACCGCTATGGTCTTTTGGGCGAGAACGGCGCCGGCAAGTCGACCTTGCTCGACGTGATCCAGGGCAAGATCGCGCCCCTGCGCGGTCGCGTGAAGATTGGCCAGACGGTGCGCTTTGGCGTGCTGTCGCAGCAGCTCGAGGAGCTTGAACCCTACATGGGCGACACGATCCGCGAGGTGCTCGGCAACTATAAGAAGTACTACGTCATCGACGGCAAGGAGACTTCGCCCGAGAAGCTCTGCGAGCGTCTGGGCTTTACGACCCAGCAGCTCTGGAGCCGCATCGGCGATCTTTCGGGCGGCCAGCGCCGTCGCCTGTCGCTGTTGCTGACGATCCTGGACGAGCCCAACGTGCTTATCTTGGACGAGCCTGGTAACGACCTGGATACCGATATGCTCGCGATTGTCGAGGACCTGCTCGACGGCTGGCCCGGCACGCTGATCCTGGTGACACACGACCGCTTCTTGATGGAGCGCGTGACCGACCAACAGTGGGCGCTGCTCGACGGTCACCTGACGCATATGCCCGGCGGCGTCGACCAGTACCTGCGCCTGTGTAACGCCACCGCCGAGGGCGAGCCCGTGGGTGCGCCGAGCGCCAAGACCGGCACGTTTGACACCGGTGCCGCGGCGGCTGCGGCCGAAAAGCCCAAGTCGAGTGAGATCGGAAGAGCACACGTCTGAACTCCAGTCACGCAGAAGATCTCGTATGCC
>UQRX01000052.1:0-12614 GCA_900543595.1 uncultured Collinsella sp.
GGCCAGGTCAGGGTGAACGGCTGGCGTGACGGCGCGGGCGTGGCGCTCGACGACGCCGTGGCGCAGCTCACCGAGCTGGGCTTTAAACACCTGGTCTATACCGACATCGCGCGCGATGGCATGCAGACGGGCATCGATGTGGCGGCGTATCGTCATGTGGCCGAGGTCGCGGGCTTTCCCGTCGTGGCGTCGGGCGGTATCTCGACGCTCGACGATATCCGCGCACTGGCCGCGGTGGGTGAGGGCACGATTGAAGGTGCCATTACCGGTCGCGCGCTCTACGAGGGCAACTTTACGCTGGCCCAGGCGCTGGCCGCCGCCCGAGGGGAGGAGTAGCCCATGCTTACCAAACGCGTGATTCCCTGTCTGGATGTTAAGGACGGCCGCGTGGTCAAGGGCGTCAACTTTGTGAGCCTGCGCGATGCGGGCGACCCGGTGGAGCTGGCCCGCGCCTACGACCGCGAGGGTGCGGACGAGGTCGTCTTTTTGGACATTACCGCCACGAGCGACAACCGTACGACGACTATCGAGATGGCGGCGCACGCGGCCGAGGAGCTCGCTATTCCCTATACCGTGGGCGGCGGTTTTCGCGACTTGGCGGGCATGCGGACCATGGTTGCCGCCGGCGCCGACAAGGTGTCGCTTAACTCGGCGGCCGTGCGCGACCCGTCGCTGATTAGCCAAGCTGCCGCGGCGTTTGGCAGTCAGGCCGTGGTCGTGGCGATCGATGCCAAGCGCGTCGGCTTGCCCGGCGCATCAGGTGCCGACAAGTGGGAGGTCTTTACCGCGGGCGGTCGCAACGCCACGGGTATCGATGCGGTGGCGTGGGCCGAGGAGGCGGCTCGTCGCGGCGCCGGCGAGATCCTGCTCACCAGTATGGACCGTGACGGCACCAAGGCTGGCTTCGACCTGGCACTCACTCGCGCCGTGGCGCGCGCAGTGCCGATTCCCGTCATCGCGAGCGGCGGCGTGGGCACGCTCGAGCATTTTGCCGAGGGCGTGATCGAGGGCGAGGCCGACGCCGTGCTGGCGGCCAGCGTCTTTCACTTTGGAACCTTCAGCATTCGCGAAGTCAAAGAGTATATGGCTTCTCAAGGCATCCCTGTGAGGTTGGACTTCTAGTGCTGCGGGCTGCGCTGCGGCTTGCCCAGGCACCGCATCTTGCCGCTCAAACCGTCGCTCGCGTACCAAAGTACGCGTCGCTCCTCTTTCGCGGCAACCTGCGGTACCTGGACAACCCTCGCCGACCGGCGATGTTTAAATTGGGGAATTGAAATGGAAGAAATTACTACTCCAGCGGATCTTAAATACGACGCCAGTGGGCTGATTCCTTGTGTGGTTCAGCAGTATGACACTGGTGAGGTGCTTATGGTTGCTTGGATGAACGAGGAGTCGGTGGGGCTGACGCTTAAGACCGGGACCACGTGGTTTTGGAGTCGCAGCCGCCAGGAGCTCTGGAACAAGGGCGCGACGAGCGGCAATATGCAGGAGGTCAAGGAACTCTGGGCCGACTGCGATAGCGATACGCTGCTGGTCAAGGTTGACTCGCCGGGCCCGGCTTGCCACACCGGCAACCGTACCTGCTTCTTTAAGAAACTCGCCTAAGGCGGGCGTCCTGTTGGGCGCTCGGTAAAACGGAAAGGATTGAACTATGGGTGTGCGCACCGCAAATGTTCAGGATGGAAATATCGGCGAGACGCTGACGGGGCTGGCCGAGGTGATTCACGGTCGTCGCGATGCGTCGCCACAGGAGAGCTACACCGCTCGTCTGTTGACCGACGTCGAGGACGAGCTGCTCAAGAAGCTTGCCGAGGAGGCGAGCGAGGTCATCATGGCTTGCAAGGATAACGATCACGACCACATCCGCTACGAGGCCGGCGATCTGGTCTACCACCTGCTCGTAACGCTCGAGCGCTACGGTATCACCCTCGACGAGCTGGCCGGCGAACTCAACGCCCGCCGCCACTAGTCATTGGGGACGTTCTTAAACGACTAGTCGTTTGGGACAGTCTTTGCCGGCGCTGCCAAATAACATGCCCAATTACTACGATGAAGTTGAACCTACTGACTAATCGGCGGTTTTGAGCAAATCGTCAACGCTTCTACCTGCGGTTTTATTTTCCACATTGAGCCGATGGTCGGAGGTTTGCGGTCCATCGTAGTAATTGGGCGTTCTTTTTGGCGAGCGGTGTTGCACGGGCGTCGGTGGCGAGCGAAACGATCTGTTTTCCTCCGTCCCCAAGGGGTCATTTGTGAAGAGTGTCCCTAATGACTAGTCGTTTAAGAACGTCCCCAATGACTAGTCTTAGGCGAGGGGTGTGGGTTCCCATTCGCCGGTGGCGTGGGGAATGTCGAAGGCTCGATAACCGCAGTCGTAGGCGTGGGCCTGTGCCTCGTGGATATTCCAGCAGATGTCGCAGGCGCGGTGCGCGTCCGAGCCAAAGGTGATGGGTACCTCGGCGTGGGCGAAGCAGCGCAACAGCCCCGTCGAGGGGTAATAGTCGTCGAGGCCCTTGCGCGGTGCGGCGGTCGAGACCTCAACACGGCGACCCGTATCGTGGGCGCACTCGGCCATCTGCTCCCAAAACGGCGCGGGGTCAAAGTCGGGCGCAAAGCCGTCCTTCGAAAAACGCATGACCAGGTCGGGATGGGCCATCACGTCAAAGTTGAGTGAGCTTTCGCAAGCACGGCACCAGTCGTCGACGTAGCGCTCCCACACGCCGCGCACGCCCAGGTTTTCCCAAACATGCAGGTTGGTATCGTCGTCGATCCAGCCGCAGCGTGAGTCGGGCGTATCGGGGCGCGCGACGTCCTCTGTTCCCGCCGTGCCCGCGGCGCCGGCCATGATATCGCCCGGGTCGCCAATCCAATGCACGCTGCCCAAGCGCACCACGGCGCCCTGGGACCAGCGCTCTACCAAGGGCTCGCAGCCCTCGTACCAATCGCATTCAAAACCGTAGATAAAGGTGAGCTCCGGCGCAATCTGCGCGGCGAGTTTGCGGGCGTCCTCAAAGGCCAGACGATGTGCCGGCAGGTCGCCCTCGACGACCTGCACCTCGCAGTTGGCATCCATGCTGGCAGGCAGGGTAAGGTGGTCGGTCGAGACCATGACGCGGCAGCCGGCGGTGGCAGCAGCGCGGACGTTGTCCTCAAACGAGGCATGGCCATCCGAAAACGAAGTATGGGTGTGGCAATCGACCAGCGGGCATGCGGGCATGGTGACTCCTTTGCATTTGGTGAATCCGCTCCATTGTAGTGGCGCAGCCTCGGCGCGTCGTGCACGTGGGGTGCCGAAATCGATCGGAAAGGCTGCGCGGTGCGGCCTCGCTTGCTCTCAAAACATGTACATCAGCCTCCGAAACTGACAAAAAATGACATGTTTGGAGGCTGATGTACATGTTTGGATAGGGGCGAGGGCGGCGACGAACGAAAGTCACGCCTGTGCCACGTCCGATGTGCTAGCGTTTGGGTGAATAAAACGAGCCCGTGCGGAAAGGACCCGGACCGTATGCAATGCGATAGCAAATCTCCGCTGTCTCGCGAGACCGATGCGCCCGAAACCATCGTCAAGCTGGAGTGCGACATCGACGATGCGTCGCCCGAGGTGCTCGCCTATGCCGCCGACCGCCTGCGCGAGGCGGGCGCCCGCGAGGTACACTGGCTGCCTCTCTACTGCAAAAAAGGTCGCCCCGGCTGGCAGCTGCAGGTAATCTGCGCCCGCGAGGACATTGACCGTCTGCAGACGATCATCTTTTTGGAAACCACGACCAACGGCATCCGGCGCCAGGTCATGGAGCGCGTTTGCCTGCCACGCCGCTTTGAGCAGGTGGCGACGCCTTGGGGCGAGGTGGCCGTCAAAGTAGCCACCCTGCCCGACGGCAGCGAGCGCGCGGCACCCGAGTACGAGGATTGCGCCCGTCTTGCCCGCGAGCATAACGTGCCGCTCCAGCGCGTGATGCAGGCGGCACAAGCCTCGGCACTGCGATTTGAATAGCGCGGCCGGCGACATCTCGCGCCCGGCCACATCAGCCCCACCCGAAAGGACCACCATGAAATACCTCATCGCTTCCGACATCCACGGCTCGGCATACTGGACCGAGCGTCTGGTCGCCGCCATCGAATCCGAGCAGCCCGACCGCATCGTGCTGCTGGGCGACCTGCTCTACCACGGCCCGCGCAACGACCTGCCGCGCGACTACGCCCCCAAGCGTGTGATTCCGCTGCTCAACGCCCTGGCCGACCGCATCATCGCGGTGCGCGGCAACTGCGACGCCGAGGTCGACCAGATGGTCCTCGACTTTCCCGTCATGGCCGACTACGCCACGCTGTTCGACGAGGCCGGCCGCGAGTTGTTCCTGACGCACGGCCACGTCTTTGGCGCCGGCATGCACAACAGCGTCGACCACGCGCCCGCGCTGCCCGAGGGCTCCGCACTCGTCTACGGCCACACGCACGTCAAGGTTAACGAGGCAAGCGAGGCGCACCCGGGCCTGTGGCTCTTCAATCCCGGTAGCGTGAGCATTCCCAAGGACGGTACGCACAGCTACGGCATTTACGAGGGCGGCGCGTTCCGTCACGTGATCCTGGAGGAGAAATAACCATGGCGAAGCACATGGCTCAGCAAAATGCCGAGGGCTCGCGCGATTTGTCCACGCTGGTCGACGCGTCGGCCGAGCTGCAGCATCTGGTGCAGACCATCTGGCGTCTGCGTCAGCCCGATGGTTGCCCGTGGGACCGCGAACAGACGCACCGCAGCATCGGCAAGAACATGATCGAGGAAGCCTACGAGGCGCTCGATTGCATCGAGGCGGACGACGCAGCACATCTGCGCGAGGAGCTCGGCGACGTGCTCATGCAGGTGGTACTGCATGCGCAGATTGCAGCGGACACCGGTGAGTTTACGCTGGCCGATGTGGCGCGCGATATCGACGCCAAGCTCATCCGTCGTCACCCGCACGTGTTTGGCGATGCGGATGCCGACAACTCCGACGAGGTGCTCAAGATCTGGGACGAGGTTAAGCTTGCCGAGAAGGCTGCCAAGGACAAGGCCGTGGCGGCAGGCGAGGCTGCGCCCGAGGGCTTGCTCGACGGCGTGCCCACGCATCTGCCGGCGCTGATGCAGGCCCAGAAGGTGTCGCGCAAGGCGGCTGCCGTGGGCTTTGAGTGGGAGACGGTCCAGGATGTGTGGGACGAGGTTGCCGAGGAGCGTGCCGAGTTTGAGGCCGAGGCTCCCGGCTCGCCCGAGCGCGAGATGGAGTTTGGTGACCTGCTCTTTGCCCTGGTCAACGTTGCGCGCAAGGAGGGCATCGATGCCGAGAGCGCTCTGCGCGCGAGCACGGCCAAGTTCCGCCGTCGCTGGGCTGCGATGGAGCAGATGGCGGCCGATGCCCATGTTGATCTTGCCGAGCTTTCGACCCACGGCCTCAACGACCTGTGGGACGCCGCAAAGGCGGAGGAGTAAGACTGCGGGAACGACGGGCTGACACGCCGCATCGTTCCCGCTAAATTTTTCGAATAACAAGTGTATCCCTCGGCTAACTTAGGGCATAATGCAAAAGTGCGACATGGCTAACTTACGGAGGCACACCGACGGTGCACGGTCAGCCGGTCGCCAAGCATTCAACCCGTTTCCAAGTGAGAGGGAGACAACATGAGCGATATTTTGGACGTCTACGGTCGCGAGGTGCTCGACAGCCGCGGCAATCCCACTGTCGAGGTCGAGGTCGTGCTCGAGGATGGCAGCTTCGGCCGCGCAATGGTGCCTTCGGGCGCTTCGACCGGCGCCTTTGAGGCATGCGAGCTGCGCGACGGCGACAAGGGTCGCTACCTGGGCAAGGGTGTCTCGCAGGCCGTCGAGCACGTCAACAACGAGTGCGCCGATGCCGTCGTGGGCCTCGATGCCTTCGATCAGCGCGCCGTCGATGCCGCGTTGATCGCTGCGGACGGTACACCCAACAAGACCAAGCTCGGCGCCAACGCCATTCTGGGCGTGTCGCTGGCCGTCGCCCGTGCCGCTGCCGAGTCGGCGGGTCTGTCGCTGTATCAGTACCTGGGCGGCGTCAACGCCCACCTGCTGCCCACGCCCATGATGAACATCCTCAACGGCGGCGTGCATGCCGACAATAACGTCGACTTCCAGGAGTTCATGATCATGCCGGTGGGCGCCCCGAGCTTTGCCGAGGGCCTGCGTTGGTGCGCCGAGGTCTACCACACCCTCAAGGGCGTGCTGCACGAGGCAGGCCTGGGCGGCGGCGTGGGCGATGAGGGCGGCTTTGCTCCCAACCTCAAGACCAATGCCGAGCCGTTCGAGTACATCACCAAGGCCGTCGAGCTGGCCGGCTTTAAGCCCGGCGTCGACTTCATGTACGCCATGGATCCGGCGTCCACCGAGTTCTACAACGCCGAGACAGGCATGTACGAGCTCAAGGGCGAGGGCGTGGAGTACACGAGCGCTCAGATGGTCGATTACTGGGAGAAGCTTGTCGACACCTATCCCATCATCTCCATCGAGGACGGCATGGCGGAGGAGGACTGGGACGGCTGGGTCGAGCTCACCCGCCGCATTGGCAACAAGGTGCAGCTCGTAGGCGACGACCTGTTCGTCACCAACACCGAGCGCCTCAAGAAGGGCATCGAGCTGGGCGCCGCCAACGCGATCCTGGTCAAGGTCAACCAGATCGGCACGCTCACCGAGTCGCTCGAGGCCATCGAAACCGCCAAGGAGGCCGGCTACGCTTGCATCGTGAGCCACCGTTCTGGCGAGACCGAGGACTCCACGATCGCCGACCTGGTCGTGGGTGTTAACGCCGGCCAGATCAAGTCGGGCGCCCCGTGCCGTAGCGACCGTATTGCCAAGTACAACCAGCTCATCCGCATCGAGGACGAGCTCGAAGGCAGCGCGCGCTACGCCGGCAAGGCCGCGTTCTACAACATTCGCTAAACGGGCGAATTTGGCGAGGGGGAGGCTGACTCGGTTCCTCCCCGCCTTGGCTGGATGCCGCAAAGAACTATGGGCGCTGGGCCATACGGCTCAGCGCCTTTTTTATGTCGAGCAAAGGCTGGCGAAGGCGGTGCGGGCGCTCGTGCTATAACTAAAGGACTTAGCGCAAACAAACCTCAACCGCACAAGGCGCACATGGATCAGATTTACGACAACAGGTACTATTCCGCCGGTTCGCGCGAACCGTCACCTCGCCGTGCGCATTCGGTGCAGCTTGGCGGGTCTGGTTATGCTGGCGCTGATCGCTCCAGGTATAGCTCGCCGGCGACTTCGCATCCCAATGCTCAGCCAAATAGTTCCTCGGACAGTCCGGTGCGCCCATCGCGTTCCAAGCAAGCGTCGCGCCCTTCGACCCAGGCGTCCGACAAACCGCGCCGTTCCTCAAGCCGTCTTTCCGGCTCGGACTTTATGCACTACGCCAACGACAATGCAGTGATCAAGGCAATTTACGACTTTACCCACGGTCCCCAGCGAGGGCTATTCATCGGCATTGTCGTTGCCCTGGTGCTCGTGAGCCTGTATTTCCCCGTGCGCGATCTGTACGTGGCAAAGCGCTCGAGCGATATCTTGGCCAAGCAGGTCGAGATTCGTCAGCAATACAATGATGAGCTGCAAAAAAGCGTCGACAAGCTGCTCTCGGAGGAGGGTATCAAGGACGCGGCATCCGAGGACTTGGGCCTGGTGATGCCCGGCGAGAAGAGGATTGAAGTGCAGGGCCTGGACGACGATTCGGATTCGTCTTCGAGCAAGAAGTCGTCGAACGCCAAGAAGGCCAGCGAAGTTGCCAAGGAAATCGAAGAAGTCGGTAAGGACGCGCCGTGGTACATCCAAGCGCTCGACATGCTGTTTGGGTTTAACGGTGTCGAGGGCCAGACGGTCGTGTCCAACGGCAAATAGCGCCCGGAGGGGAGCCCGCAATGGCAGATTGCAAACGCTATAAGGTAGCCGCGATCGACCTGGGAACGGTGTCGTCGCGACTGGTGTTGGCTCAGGTCGAGGCCGGGGCGATTGTGGAATCGTCCAAGCATACCGAGATTACCGATCTGGGCGAGGGCGTGGACGCGACAGGTCGCTTTTGCGAGGCGGCTGTCGAGCGTGTGCTTGCCGCATGCCGCATGTTTGTGGACGAGGCACGTGCCTTTGGGGCCGCGTGCGTCTGCACCACGTGCACGAGTGCCGCGCGCGATGCGTCCAATGCCGCGTTGCTGCTGGACGGCCTGCGCGATCTGGGGCTTGAGCCACAGGTGATTCCGGGCGAGGTCGAGGCGCGCCTGACGTTTTTTGGCGTGGCGCACGACTTTGCTGGCGAGCGCATCATTGTTGCCGATTCGGGCGGCGGATCCACGGAGCTCGCGACGGGCGTCTATGCACCGGAGCGCGGCGTCTTTGCGCTGGAGGGCACGCGCTCGCTGGACATCGGTTGCCGCCGCGTGACCGAGCGGTTTTTCTCGGCACTGCCGCCTGCGGACGGCGAGCTTGCGGCTGCTGCCGGCTGGGCGGGCGAGCAGTTCGCTGCCTATTTTGGGGGCCTGCCCAGCGACTTTGAGCGCGCCGAACGCTTGGTCGCAGTGGGCGGCACGGTGACTACGCTGGTGGCTCTGGTCCACGAGCTGGAGCCGTACGATTCGAGCTTTGTGCACCTGCGCGAGCTTTCGCTGGATCAGGTTTCGGCCGCTATTGAGCGCATGTCTGTGTTGGATGCGGACGGCATCGCCGCTCTACCGGGTGTACAGCCCAAACGCGCGGGCGTGATCTTGGCTGGTGCCGTGGTAATCCGCGAGCTTATGCGAGCCGGCGGCTACAAGACGCTCACTGTAAGCGAGAACAGCTTACTCGCCGGCATGGCCGCCACCATCAACGAGACTCTCGACGGTGCAACCCCCACCATCGCCTGGACCCCGAGTCTGAGCGCTCTTTAACCGTCTCCCTCTGAGTTGCGGTGAAATAGTTCCTAAATGGGCCGGTAAACGGCCAAAACAGGAACTATTCCACCGCAACTTAAAGTCCCACCGGCATCCAAAAGAAACGAGCCCGCATCCCTGGGGAACACGGGCTCGTAAACAATACATGGTAGGGGCGGTGGGACTCGAACCCACAATCCTTGCGGCGAGAGATTTTAAGTCTCCTGCGTATGCCAATTCCGCCACGCCCCCGTGAGACTAGAAGTCTAGCACAAGCCGTCCGTTACGCGTTGACGGCCATCGAGTGTTGGCCCGACTTCTCCAGGAACTCCTGGAACTTGGCTTCGTCGCCCTTGTTCTTGTACTGCAGGGCCAGCAGGTACTCCAAGCGGCAGCTCTTGACCTTGTCGTCACCGGCCTCCTTGAGCATGCGCTCCAGCTCGGGAATGTCGTTGTGGCGCTTCAAGATCATCGTGTCGTACATCAGCTGGCATTCGTGTGCGACTGCCTCGGCCTGACCGCCCTCAAAGCCCTTGATCTCGTGCAGGAGCTCCTTGGATTTTTTGCGGTCCTCCTGGCCAACGTAGTAGTTAAAGGCCTTAATCACCAGGTCGACGCGCTGCATCTTGGGCAGATTGAGTCCCAGCAGCAAATCGAACATCTCGTCGGCGCGCTTGTGGTCCTCGCGCAGCAGATAGGAGTTCAGGCGCAGGTAGTCGCGGTTATAGCGCGGGTACAGCATGCTGGTGAGTTTGCCATCGAGCAAGCGATCGAACTCGTCCCACTGCTTGGCAGCCATAAGCTGCTGCAGGCGCTTAAACGTGGTGCGTTTTTTGACGCTAAAGAACACCGACACGGCGATACAGATGATGACGACGGCGGTCCAGAGGGTGCGGGAATCGGGCATATTGGGGTCCTTAGTCGCTCATAAAGCGAGCGGTATGACAACACGTACTAGATGTATTATACGCAGCGCGCAAGCAAACTGGCATAAAAGCTCATCGAGGCTGAGTGCCATCGCTCGCTGCGGTACACTTACCTAAAGTAAACCACGAAGGGAGACATTACCTATGAAGAAGATCGTTTTGGCTTGCGGTGCTGGCGCTGCTACTTCCACGCTCGTTGCCCAGAAGGTCGCTACCCTGCTCGACGCCAACGGTTACGCCGACAAGTACGAGATCGTGCAGTGCGCCATCTCCGAGGCCAAGGACGTTTGCGACGAGGGCGCCGACCTGCTGATCGCCACCACCGTTGCCCCCGAGGGCCTCACCTGCCCGTACGTGAGCGGCGTGCCCTTCATGACCGGCATGAACCGCGTCGCCGCCGAGAAGGCCGTCCTCGACGTCATGGCTCAGTAGGCGCTGACTGCATGAGTGAGCAGAACGCCAATCCGGTCGAGCTCTTTGGTATGCGCGTTGCCCATGTGGGCATTAACGCTGCCGACCCGGCAGACGCCTTGGAGATTGCGGAGCTGTTCTCGACGATGATGGGCCTGCCCGTTATCGAGACCCCGGTTTCGTACTTTAACGATTCGCTGGTCGAGATCATGAAGCAGAACGGTCGTGGCACCAAGGGCCACATTGGCTTTGCCGTCAACGACATCGATGCGGCCGAGAAGTGGTTTGCCGAACGCGGGCTCGAGGTCAACGAGGAGTCGCGCGCGCTGCTGCCCGACGGCGGCACCAAGCTCGTGTACTTTAAGCGCGAGTTCGCCGGCTTCGCCGTGCATCTGTGCCGCGAGTAGCGCACAAGCTGCTATGGCTAACGAAAAAATGGGGTAAGGCGCGTGGCCTTGCCCCATTTTTAATGCCGAGAGGGTGACTGACGGGCTGCCGTAAATCGAAGGTGAATAGCTTTCCGCGAAGTGAACGAGTGAAATCGAACCCCTGGAGCATCGACACTTTGGAGGCACCGTTTCCTGTGGTTTTGTCTGGTTTTTCCTGCGGTTTTGGCGCCAAAAAGTGTGGATGCTTCGGGGGTCCAAAATAGGTCGTTCACTTCGCGGAAAAGCATTCACCTTCGATTCGTGAGAGACGCCCCTACCGTGGCAGGCGAATCGTAAAGCGGCTGCCGACGCCCTCGACCGAGGTCACACCGATGACGCCGCCGTGGCTGTCGACGATCCACTTGGCGATAGCGAGCCCCAGGCCCGAACCCTGTGCACCGACATCGCGCGCGTTGTCGGCACGGTAGAACCGCTCGAACGCGTGAGCTGCGGATTCCTGGTTCATGCCGATACCCTCGTCCTCAACACTTATGTCGATCGTGCCCATGCCCGCATCGGGTGTTATGCCAAATGTGACGGTCGTTCCCGCACTCGAGTACTTGGCGGCGTTTTGCACGATCACGCGCAGAGCCTGCTTCACGAGCGCGACATCGACGGATGCGTCGCAGCGCGGGTCACTGGCAAACGCAGTATCAAAAGCCAGTCGATACGCGTGCGCGGCATCAATCATCTGCGATTCTTCGCATACCTCGCCGACCAGTGCAGCCAGGTTGGTATTCACGCGCCGCAGCACGGTGCGGCCGGCATCTCCGCGTGCCAAAAACAGCAGTTGTTCCACGAGCTCCTGCATATGCTCGCTTTCGGCCTTGAGCGAGGCGATGGACTCTGCCAGCACGTCTGGGTCGTCTTTGCCCCAGCGGTCGAGCATGTTTACGTAGCCCTGAATCACCGCGATGGGCGTGCGCAGTTCGTGACTCGCGTCGTTGACAAAGCGCATCTGCTGCAGCTTGGCCTCTTGCATCTGGCGCAGCAGGCGGTTGAGCGCGACCTCGATGCTCGCCAGGTCGGCGTCGCCGGTGGTGACGCTCGGCGAGTCGACGCTTGCGCGCTCGATGGCCTGCTCCAGCGTTTCCATCTTGCCGCCGGAGAGCTGCATACGGCCGAGCTCGTCCACGCGTAAGGCCAGGTCGTTGAGCGGTGCCATGGTGCGGCGTACGCGTCGGGCGCCGCCGAGCATGTTGAGCACGCTGATGACCTGCCAACCCACAACGACAAGGTAGAGAGGCCATAGCGCGACGAGGTCCTGCGCGAGCGGGAAGGTCTTGCTGGTGTGCGCAAGCTCGACGGTATAGGCGAGCGTGGCCAGGTCCCAACCGCGCGCGGGCTTCAGCGACATGCCGCGAACGGTGGCGCCGGGAATCCATCCTGCGGTAAACGCGCCGTCGGGCAGCGTCTGGTTGTATCCATAGACGAGGATTGCCGCCGCAATCGCCACCAGCAACAGATCGAGCCAGATGTAGCTCATCAGGCGGCGCCACATATAGCTCCAGTTGATGGCGCGGGCGATGGAGGTGACGCGCTTGGTCTCGGCGTTACGCACGGCAGACATAGCCCACCCCGCGCACGGTTTGGATGATACGGGCACCGTCGGCGTCCTCGATCTTGGCGCGTAGGTGCGCGATGTGCACGTCGACGTTGTTGGTGTCGCCTACGTATTCGTAACCGAGCGCTTCGTGCGCGATGCGCTCACGCGTGAGCACGGTGCCGGCATGTGCCATGAGCAGGGCGAGGACGTCGAACTCGCGGGCGGTCAGCACGATGGGTGAGCCGCCGACCATAACCTCGCGGCGGTCGGGGTCGAGTGTGACAGAGCCCGCGGTGAGCGTGGCGGGGGAGGGCGAGGCGGAAGCCTGGGTCGAGTCACTGACCGGGGGCATCGCAACGGCGCCGACACCCGCGCCGCCCGCCGTGCCCTCCCCGGCACCGA
>UQRX01000053.1:0-11766 GCA_900543595.1 uncultured Collinsella sp.
CGCGGCTCGCACGGATGGCGTCGCCGCGGATGCCGCGCCGGTGTATGTGGCGGGCGATGCCCGCAACGGCAGCTCGCTCGTGGTGAGTGCCATGGCCGATGCCCTGGCCTGCGCAGCCGAAGTCGCCGAGGCGCTGGAGCTGTAAAGTAGTCATTTAAGAACGTCCCCAATGACTAGTCATTTTTTGCCTAGTCGTTGGGGACGCTCTTTGCGAGCAATTTGCTCGTTTGTCGACGTACGGGTGTTCATTTGTCGACTTCTTGGGCTGTGGTTGCCTGTTGTTTCTGTGGTGGCTGCGGGCATCTGGCTCGGCAGTTGGGGACGTTCCTTTTGGGCCGGCACCCGGGGACACTCCTTGCGGATTTGCGAGCGATTTGTTCGTTTGTCGACGTACAAGTGCTCATTCGTCGACGTTTGCGATTGTGGTGCTCTGCTCTTTCTGTGGTGGCAGCGGGCGTTTGGCTCAAAATGGCGGGTCGGCTGTCTATATCTGCCTGCGGTTTTCTTGCGGTGCGCTCATTCGGTCAAGTGTCCCGTCAAGTGTTTGGTTAGCATCTGGTTTGCAGTCGGAGGCCTATTTTGTCCGCGCTGCTCGTGGCCGCCCGCCCTCCTCGTAAGCTCAAATTGAGGTCCATCAGTTTGAGGAGGATGCCATGACTGACCAAGTTTTTGACCGAGCGGAGCTGGCCGAAGCCGTCGGCAACGATATTGCCGACATGGCTCACTTTTGGATGCTGCGGAAGTTTCAATTCCTGGAGCCGGCGCGCGAGCAGTTCGAGATTATCGTCGATCCGTGGCTCAACTATTGCGAGGAACCTTCTCAAAACGAAATCATGGCCTACAACATGGCGTTTACCGATTGGCTGCTGTTTGAGCGCCCCTATTACCACGGTAAGACGCTGTTGGAGCTGTATGTGGACGAGCCGCCAGCGTCAATTTCTCCTGCTTCGCTCGGGCGACTTAAGCAGGTGCGTGACACGCAGTATTTTTCGCGCTTTGGCATTTTGGACAAGGACCCTGCGACTGGCATGGTCGTGCTGAAGGACACGCGCGCCGACCGTCGCTTTGACGTCTACGACCCACATATCGTGCAAAAGGAGCACTGGAACGATGGCGCGATTGCGGTGCGGCTCGCGTGCGTCGACGATGTCTGGCTGACGGCGGGGCAGCTCTACCTGTATGACATCGCGCGCCTGAGTGACACAGCGGTCGACGGGCCGGGCGCGGTGCATCCCGAGGACCTAGAGGACGGTTTCGATACCTCGTGCATCAGCTTCTTTTTGCGCCTGGTCCGCGACATCATGGGTGCCCAGGGGCGGTACGTGAAGTCGCTCAATATTTACGAGCAGGAATGGGAGTAGGGGATGGGCTGTCGTCGCCTGCCTTGCCCTCTGCCTTTATGTCTCGATCTGTAACATTTGGCTGCTAAAACCCGGTCTACCTGTTACGGATCGAGACATTTCCCGGATGTCGCTGGGGTGGGGCTGCAGCGCATTCCGTTCCCCGCATCTCCTCCTTTCTCCGTTAACCGATATGTCCGCAGCAACCCTGTTGCGCTGGGTGATAATGGACAAATGTTCAAGTTAATCGTGAGGGAGGAGCTCGATATGGCGACTGCCGATCGTCCCACGTTGTTTATCAATGCGACCGTCTTGGATGGCTCGGAGCATATGGAGCCGCAGCCCGATATGGCCGTGGCCGTTGAGCGCGGTGTCATCACGTGGATGGGGCCGAGTGCTGTGGCGCAGGCGCCGGCGGGTGCCGAGGTTGTCGACCTGGTCGGTGCGTATCTCATGCCGGGTCTCATCAATATGCACGTGCATCTGTGCGGTTCGGGCAAGCCGGTTTCGGCGGGCGATGCGGGCGCGCTGATGAAGAAGCTCGACAATCCCGTGGGGCGCGCCATCGTGTGCCATATCCTCAAGGGCAGCGCTCAGCAGCAGCTGGCAAGCGGCGTGACTACGGTGCGCGGTGCGGGCGACCCGCTGTTTGCCGACATCGCCGTACGCAACGCCATCGATGCCGGCAAATATCAGGGTCCGCGCCTGGTAGCGCCGGGAACGGGCGTTACGGTGCCGGGTGGCCACGGCGCGGGGCTGTTCGCGCAGGTGGCTAACAGCCCCGCCGAGGCGGCCGAACAGGTGCGCGATCTGTATGCGCGCGGTGCCGACGTCATCAAGCTGTTCGTGACGGGCGGCGTGTTCGACGCGACCGAGGTGGGCGAGCCGGGCGTGCTGCGCATGCCGGTCGATGTCGCCGCTGCGGCGTGCAAGGCGGCGCACGAGGTTGGCCTTCCGGTCATGGCCCATGTCGAGAGCACCGAAGGCGTGAAGGCCGCGCTTGAGGCCGGCGTTGACACGATTGAGCACGGCGCTCCGTTGACGCCCGAGATCCTGGAACTGTACCGCGGCGCCGCGGGCGCGCAGCTTGAGGGGCGTGCACCCAGCGTGACCTGCACCATCAGTCCGGCGCTGCCGTTTGTGTTGCTCGATCCGGAAAAGACCCATTCGACCGACACGCAAAAGAAGAACGGCGACATCGTGTGCTCGGGCATTATCGAGAGCGCTCGCGCCGCCCTGGATGCCGGCGTTAAGGTGGGCCTGGGCACGGACTCGAGCTGCCCGTTCGTGACGCAGTACGACATGTGGCGCGAGGTGGCCTATTTTGCCAAGTACGTGAGCGTGAGCAATGCGTTTGCGCTGCATACGGCCACGCAGGTCAATGCCGAGCTGCTGGGCCTGGGCGGCGAGACCGGCACAATCGAGTGCGGTAAGGCTGCCGATATCCTGGTGACGCGCGAGAACCCGCTCGATGACCTGTGCGCCCTGCGTGAGCCAATGCACGTGATGTGCCGCGGTGACCTGGTGCGCAAGCTGAAGGTCAAGCGCATCCCCGAGGTTGACACCGAGCTCGACGCGATTATGGCCATGCCGGCAGAAGCCCTGGCAGAGGAGCTTGCCCGCGATGGCGTAGCTTAGGCGCTGGCGCGATGGCTTCATCGAATGATGCTGCCCCATGCAAAAAGCCGAGGTCTCAACACGAGGCCTCGGCTTTTATTTTGTCCCATGGTGTAGCGGCTAGGAGCGGGTTTCCATCTTGGCGTGGCACTTGGGGCAGGTGACGCGGATCTTGCCCTTGCCCTTGGGGACGGACAGCATCTGGCCGCAGTTGGGGCACTTGAGGTAGGCCGTGGTCTTGCGGCCCTTCCACATCTTCTTGGCCGTTCGCTTGGCGCGCTCAAAGTCTTCCTTGCTGGTGCCGGCCGTGCGCGAGGCGTTGGCAGCTGCAGCCCCGCCGCCCAAGCTGGCGACGAACTTGCCGAGGCCAGGGACGTTTGCGGTCGCCGTGACAAAGGCATCGTTCTCCTTGCGGCGCGCGTCGATGTTTTTGGACAGGCCGCGCAGCACGCCGAGCACGATTACGGCGATGGCGATCCAGCTGAGCCACTGGATGCGGGCCATCGATCCGATCATCGCGATGATAATGCCTGCGAAGCCCAACACGACG
This sequence comes from uncultured Collinsella sp., assembly GCA_900543595.1. Taxonomy (GTDB): domain Bacteria; phylum Actinomycetota; class Coriobacteriia; order Coriobacteriales; family Coriobacteriaceae; genus Collinsella. The sequence continues at coordinate 3,508 of UQRX01000053.1, forward strand.
GTGAGTTCGTCGGCGCCGTTGCGACCCTTCATAAAGTCATTCATGCAGAACTGCCTTTCATTTCGCTATGCTGCACGCCTTTATACCCGATTTGGTGCAAGGGGGACAGGTTAATCTGCACCATTGTGGTGCAAACATACCTGTCCCCCTTGCACCAATTACTTGGAGAGCTTGTCGACGACGCGTTCGATCTCGGCGAGCTTGGCGGCTTTGAGGTCTTCGTCGCCCGATTCGATTGCCGAAGTCACGCAGCCCTCGATATGCGCCTTGAGCACGTCGGCGTTGATGCGGGCGATGAGCGCCTGCGTGGCCATGAGCTGCGTGGAGATGTCGACGCAGTAACGGTCTTCCTCCACCATCCGCAGGATGCCGTCGATTTGCCCGCGCGCCGTCTTGAGCATGCGGGTCACCGATTTATGGTCTGCCATCATGGCGGGTCCTCGTTTCTGGTCGATGGGGTCGAATGCCTCTGGTAGCTGCTACGCTACGGTCACAGACAGGGCGTGGAACTTCTCGCCGGCGCCCTCGACGGCGGCGGCGAGCTGCTCGGTGGTCACGGTGTCGGCGCACTCTACCTGGACGGTCTGGGTCTCGTGATCGGCGTCGGCATCGGTCACGCCGGCTACGTTGAGCAGCGCGGTCTCGACAGTAGCGTCGCAGTGGCCGCACATAAGGCCAGACGTTTTAACGATGTAGTTCATGATTATCTCCTTTTCGTTGAGTACCTAAAGTTGCGGTGGAATACGGACTAAATAGCGGTTTAGCTAAGCATGTTACGCCTTATTTCACCGCAACTGATGGCTTAAAGGTTCGCAGACGCAGCGCATTGCTCACGACGCACACGCTCGACAGACTCATGGCCGCAGCGCCAAACATCGGCGAGAGCTGCCAGCCGGTGAGGGGGAAGAACGCGCCCGCGGCGAGCGGAATGCCGATGCCGTTGTAGAACAGTGCCCAGAACAGGTCCTGCTTGATGTTGCGGATCGTGGCGCGCGACAGCTCGATGGCCCGCGCAACATCCATAAGGTCGCTGCGCATGAGCACCACATCTGCCCCTTCCTTGGCGATGTCGGCGCCGGTGCCGATAGCAAGGCCCACGTCGGCGCGCGCCAGGGCGGGGGAGTCGTTGATGCCGTCGCCCACCATGGCGACCTTGCCGCCCGCATCCTGCAGCTCGCGCACGTGGCGCTCCTTGTCGGCGGGAAGAACGTCGGCGATAACCTGCTCGCTGGTCAGTCCCACGTGGCGGGCGATGGCCTCGGCCGTCAAGCGGTTGTCGCCGGTGAGCATGCGCACGTCGACGCCGAGCGAACGCAGCGCGGCGATCGCCTCGGCACTCGTCTCCTTGACCTCGTCAGCCACGGCGATGGTACCAACGAGTTCGCCATTCTTGGCAAAGAACAGCGGCGTCTTGCCCTCGGCGGCAAATCGCTCCGCAAGTCCTGCGGGCACGGTGATGCCCAGCTCGCTCATCAGACGAACGTTGCCGGCTGCGATGACATTCTGCCCCTCGCGCGCCGTGACGCCACGACCAGGCACGGCGGCAAAGTCCTCGACCATGCGTGCGACGATTCCGCGCGACTCGCACTCGGCCATAATCGCCTCGGCCAGCGGGTGCTCGCTCGAGCGCTCTAACGCGGCGGCCAGCTTGAGCAGCGCCTTTTCGTTCATGGCGGGCGAGCCGTCAGCGCGCGTGGCTACCACGATATCGGTCACGGCAGGCTTGCCGCGGGTGACGGTACCCGTCTTATCGAGCACCACGGTGCCCACGCTGCGCAGGTTCTCCAGCGCCTCGGCGCTCTTAAACAGAATGCCCATCTCGGCGCCCTTGCCGGTGCCAACCATAATGGCGACGGGCGTGGCCAGGCCCAGCGCGCACGGGCAGCTGATCACCAACACGGCCACGGCGGAGGTGAGCGCCTCGTTGATGCTGCCGGTGAGTGCCATCCACACCGCAAAGGTCACGGCCGAGATCACAAACACCACGGGCACAAACACGCCGGCGACCTTGTCGGCCATGCGGGCGATAGGCGCCTTGGTGGCATTGGCGTCCTCGACGAGCTGGATGATCTTGGCAAGCGACGTGTCGGCGCCCACGCGTGTGGCACGGAAGGTAAACGAGCCGGTGCGGTTGACCGTGGCGGCGTTGACGGTGTCGCCGGCGGCCTTTTCCACGGGGATGGACTCGCCGGTGAGCGCGCTCTCGTCCACGGCCGAGCTGCCCTCGAGCACCACGCCATCGACGGGGATGGACTCGCCGGGGCGAACGCGCAGGACCTGGCCGGGAAGGATGCTGTCGACGTCGACGGTGGTTTCGGTGCCGTCATCGGCAACGACGGTCGCAGTCTTGGGCGCCAGATCGATGAGCGCCTCGATAGCGCCGCCGGTCTTGGACTTGCTGCGCGTCTCGAGATATTTGCCCACGGTGACGAGCGACAGGATGGTGCCGGCGCTCTCAAAATACAGGTTGTCCATGCCCGTCATCATAGCCTCGTGAACCTGCCCGGCGGCCAGCTGGTCGGCCATGATAAACATGGCGTAGAGCGACCAGGCAATGGAAGCGGTGGCACCGACGGCGATGAGGGCGTCCATGGTGGGCGCGCCGTGCACGAGCGACTGGAAGCCGTTGATAAAGTACGCGTCGTTGACGTAGACGATGGGGATGAGCAAGACGAGCTCGGTGAGCGCCAACGTCATGCTGTGGGTGTGGTCGGTGAAGACGCTGGGCAGCGGCCAGCCGAGCATGTGCCCCATGCCTATGTAGAACAGCGGAATGAGAAAGATGATTGAGATGATGAGACGGGTGCGCATGGCGGAGGCAGTGACCTCCAACTTTTTGGTCGGCGACTCCATATGAGCGGCGCCGGACCTGGCCTGCGCGCTGCCGTTTGGGGCGGCTTCGGTGCCCGTACTGACGGGCGAGGCCGAGTAGCCCGCGCGGTCGACGGCGGTGCAGATATCGTCGGGGGAGACCTGCGCGGGGTCGTAGTCGACCATCATGGAGCCGGCGAGCAGGTTGACGGCGACGCTTTGGACGCCGTCGAGCTTGCTGACGGCGCGGTCCACGTGTGCCTGGCAAGCGGCGCACGTCATGCCGCCCACGTCGAACTTATCTTGAGCCATGGCTTCTCCTTTCCATAGTTCGTTGTTGGAAATGTTAACCTGCCGATACTATACACCCATACCCCCTGGGGGTGTCCAGTACAGAAAGAAATGTATGACATTTCGTTAACGATGGGGATTGTTGCGTGGTCGATGGACCGTCCCTGCCAACCATCTCATTCTGTAACATCTAGCCCAGTTTTTGCCGAGCTACTGTTACAGAATGAGACAAACTCTCCGGCGGCAAATCAATATCTCAATCTGTAACATCTAGCAGGGAAAATAACCTCTAACTGTTACAGATTGAGATTTTGTTTTGTGAGGTTTGGGTTTGTCTCAATCTGTAACAGTTAGACCGGTTTTTGGGTTCCAGATGTTACAGATCGAGACGAACCTTCGGCAAAAAATTTAATGTCTCAATCTGTAACATCTGGAGCCGATTTTGCCGAGTTACTGTTACAAATCAAGACAAACCGTCCGACGATGACTCAATATCTCAATCTGTAACATCTAGACCCGATTTTCTTGAGTAGATGTTACAGATCGAGACAAACGCCGGGGCCGGAAGCCCTGCCGCAGCCCGCAGCCCTAGATACAGAATCCGGGAATCACGCAGGTCCGTTTGTTGGGCTTGCTCGCAGGGGTGGCGTACGCAAAGACGTCGCCGTCGTGTCCCACGCGGTTCATGTAGAGCGTGCCTTCGCTCTCCGATGTGTCGGGACTCGCCGTTCGTTCCCACCAACAGGCGTCCTTGCCCTTCCACTGGCGAACCAACGTCTCGTTTGTGGTATACGGACTTACCTTGAGCTCGCGGAAGAGCTGATACTCCTTGCCCTCGCCGTTGTAGATGTCTGCCAAAAAGTGATAGTCCTCGGTAAACGACTCGGGCGGTTGCGTGCCGCAGAGCTCGACCATGGCGGGAAGCCAAAGGGTCGCGGGCAGCTCGCTCAGACACGATGCGCTGTTGGCTGCGCCAACGTTATTTGAGATCTTTTTGACAGATTTGATGAGTGCGCGCAGCTCGTTGGGCAGCAGCTTAAGGCCGTCGCCGTCGAGCCATTCCCGCAGCTCGCAATCTGCCCAGCCAGCGCTCAACGGTTGGGCCGCGGCGTCGCGTTCGGCAATGCCGGCATCGAACATAAACGTCAGTCCGGCCTTGCCCGTCCCGTCCAGAAGCTCGTCGTGGCGGATGCCCACAAGCTGTGCGCCGACCTCCAGCCCGTTGGTGAGCGTGACGCGCTTGGTGCATGGATAGGGGATATGGCCGCCATCGTCGAGCAGGTGATAGCGCTTTGCGATCTCGCGCGCCTCATTACGCGTCTCTGCAGCCTTAATCTTGAGCGAAATCTCTTGCAGCTGATCCCAAGTGTAGTCGTCAATCGATCCGCGGATACCGTTGAGGTAGTCGGGAATGCCAAAGCCGTGAGTGGCGGCTCCGATGACGCCGAGTCCTGCGACGACTGCGACGACGCCGCCGATAATAAACCGGCGGCGGGTCATGGCATCGCGACGGGCCTGCTCCAAAAGCGCTCGGGCACGGTCACCGGCGACGTCGACCTTAAGGTGCGCGCCGGCATCGATGTTGATGGGCTGGTTCGAGAGCCCCGGTGTGCTTGCGGCCGATTCGCCCAGGTCGGGAGCGAATGCCAATAGACCCTCGTAGAATTCGCGCTCGCTGGGGCGCGATGCCTGGTCGGTCACGAGGCAGGACATGATGAGGTCGGCAAACGCCTGGTCGTCACCCTTGTGGGCGACGAGCGGCTCGGGCTCGTTTTGCGTTTTGAGCAGATAGTACGAGCTGACTTCATGCGCTTGGTGCCTAGCCGCCCTAAAGGGGGTGTGACCGCTGTAGAGCTCGTAGAGAATGCTCGCGATGGCGTACACGTCGACGGAGGGAGAGCGACGCAGCTCGGCAACGTTCGGGATATCGCGAGTGAGCATTTCGGGCGCGGCATATGCCGGTGTGGCATAGCGCCAAATGTCGGCGCGCTGCGTGAGCGTGTCGCTGCCCAGGGCCGGGACCGAGGAGCCCATATCGACCAGGCACGGCTTAAACGCCAGAGCCTGCACCTGCTCTTCGATGCCAAGCTCGTTGGTGCGGAACATGATGTTCGCGGGCGACAGGTCGCGGTGTACAAGCGGCGTCTCGAGGTTTTGGGTCGACAGCAGCGTGCCCAGGACAGCGCAGCCTACCGATGCGGTGGCGGCACAAGTCACGCCCTCGCCGTCGTGCGGCAACATGCTGGCTGCTTTGTCGAGCGACGTACCCTCAATCCACTCCATCAGGATGAGCGGTTCGCCCTGGCACGTGCCATAGCCGTAGACGTGGGGAAAACCGCGCAAGTGTGACACACGGCAGAGGTTTCGGTATTCCTCAAAAAGCGCGGCGGTGTTTGCCAGATGCATGGCGGATTCGTCTGCCGTACGCGACGGGGTATTGGTTCCCAGCGCACGCATGAGCGTGTTGTCCGCGAGCACTTTGACGGCGAATCGCTCGTTTGAGGTGTTATGCGCCTGCAGCACAAGGCCCGTGTTGCCGTGCGAGGAACGGTCGGCCGTGACCATGAGCGTCATAAAGCGGCGTTTGGCGAGCTCCTCGTCGGCGGGGTTGACGGGGGCGGCGGTGTCGAACGACTCGAGCTGAAAGAGGACCGTCATCGAATCGGGCTGCGGAGTGGTATCTGCCATGGTGACCTTACCTTGTGGTGTCGCGGGCGCGGGCGCACCGCTTCTTACCAGATAGACGTTGTGCCCGGTACGCCACGTACGGCGCCGGGCACAATGCTAAATTGCGAGTTTCATAACCAAAAAACGGGTCGTGGCACCCAAACAAATAGTGTCGCTGTGCCACAGGGGAACGGGCGGGTATTCGACGCCGGGTCTGCGTGTATGGCGCGGCGGCTCGACCACGTGCTGGGACATATCCGCGCCCGAGATGAGCACGGTGCCGTTGGTGGAACCCAGACCCTGTACGTACCAGTAACCGTCCTTGGCAAAAACGCGTGCGTGTCGGCGCGAGACATCGCGGTCGACATCGGTGATGGCACCGGTGCCCGTGGCGAGCGAGCCGATCACGGTGCCGCCCTCGCCCTCGTTGAGCGGGTACAGCGGAGGCTTGGCGGCGTTACCCACAATGCGGATAAGGCCCAGGCGCTCGGCATGCTTGACCTCGGGCTCGACGGCGGCGGTAAAGCCTTCGCCCACGCTGAGCTCGGTGGTGGAGAAGTGCCCGCCCATCTTGTCGGCGATGAGCGTCTCGGTCACCTGTACGGCGGCTTGGGGGTCGCACAGGCAGCCGCAAGCCACAAACAGCGTGACCAGCGGTAGTGCACAATCGGCGGCCGTGGTGCCGGGCGCGGCGATGCGATCGCAGGCGTTGCGGTAGATGCGGTCGTCGAGTCCATAGGCGCTCAGCGACTCGCGCATGGCGTCGGCAGCCTCACCGCTATAGTGCTCTGCCACCATGGCACGAGCCATCTCGCTGCCACCGAGGTTGGAGATCAGACGAGCGGTGATGTTTTGGGCCGTCTGGGTAATATCGGCAAACAGCTCGGGGCGCGGACGTTCGACGGGGGCGTGAACAACCTCGCGCGATAGGAACGTTCGCTCGTCCACACGGTCGCGTGGTGCTTTGCCACCGGCCATAGGGGTGGAGCGCAGCAGCATCCAAGCGGTATCACGATTGGTGATTCCGCCGAACTTGCGCAGGTCGTCGAACATGACGGAGCGCGGTGTCTCTCGATCCATTGGTCCCCTCCTTGCGGTTGCAGCACGCAGACCGAACTTGCATGCAGTTTGACAGTTCAATCTACTATATCCGATTGGGCGGACTAAAACATGCACGTCAACGCTGTCTTTACATTGTCGCGACCTTGTTGAGGTCGGAGTGTTAGATGATCGCATCGAATTTGGGCATAACGCGCCAGTCGCCGGCGTCGTCGAGCACGCCCCATTTGCCGCTTTCGTTGTCCTGTACAGGCAAAAAGACGTCGGTGGAGGTGTAGAAGATGTCGCCCATGGCGCGGAACTTGGGCTCGACTTGCCAAGCGCCGCTCACCGTCGAGCAGCCCCAAAGACCGGTCGCCTGGTCCTTGACGGGCGCCCAGCCGTTGGCGAACTCGCGCGCCTCGGCAAAGGTGGCAGAAAATGCGCGCGTGCCGTCGGGCAGGATATAGCCCCACGAGCCGTCATCGAACTGTACGGCGGCGCGGTTGCTGGCAAAGCGACGTGCGGATTTAAACTGCGGCTCGATTTTCCACTGTCCATAGCCGTTGATGTAGCCCCAGGTGGTGCCGTCCTGCGTCGCTGGCCCCAGGCCGTTTGCCGAATCCCAGCCGCCCAGGCCCCTAAAGGTCGGCGGCACGTCGTTGCGCTTGCCGGTCTTGATGTAGATGTAGCCCCAGCTGTCCTCTTCGTTGCTGGAGCGGTAGGGGACAAAGTTGCCCAGCACCATATCGCCCATGGCGTAGTACTTGGCCTCGACGATCCACTTTCCCTGGCGGTTGAGCACGCCCCAAAAACTGGTCTGTGCATCTTGGGCGACAGCACCGTAGTCGTTGAAGGGTCGGGTGTCCGAGAACTGCGGCTCGATGGCCCAATTGCCGTCCTGGTCGATATGGCCCCACATGCCGGTGGCGGAATCGAGTGCGGCGGCAAGCCCGGCGCCGTAGAGTCGCATGTCGCTGTAAGTCGGTTTGACCTTCCAGGCGCCGGTGTCGTTGATCAGGCCCCACTTGCCGTCGCTTTGGGCGGCATAGCGCATCTCCACGCTGATGGTGTTGGATGACGTTGCGGAGGTGTCGGAGCTATCTGAAGCGTCGGAGTCGCTGTCTTTTTTGCTTTTGGACGAGCTGTCGTCGCTTTTGGCGTCTGCTGCAACCGCGGTGTCATTGCCGTTGTGCAGGTTGCGCGACAGCAGGTAGGTGCCGCCACCGACAAGTGCCGTAAAGGCGAGGCCCCCCGCTGCGAGAAAAGCGCGGCGCGAGACGGACGTTGCCGCCGCGGCCGTCGTGGTGGCTGCGGACGCTGTCGAGGAAAGGCCGGCAGAGGCGACGGAACCAGCGGAGCCAGCGGATGCAGAAGGGCCTGCCGCTGCGCCGCCAAAAATCGCGTTTTGTGCGACGGGCGCGGCGGTGCCTGCCGCGGGGGTCGCGGGTG
>UQRX01000054.1:0-11199 GCA_900543595.1 uncultured Collinsella sp.
AGTTCCGCACGCAAAGGAAAGCACTTAATGTGCTTTCCGTCTTGCGCAGGACTGTAGAGCAGCAAACTTAACCCCCGCCCCCAGCCCCGGAGACCCTCCCGGATGGCCCCAAAAAATATTTTCAAAAAAGTTGTTGCGCGCCGGACAGACTTCTGTGTATACTAATCCCCGCAGCGCACGCGAGCGGAAACAAACGCGAACGACTGCCTGGGGAGTTAGCTCAGTTTGGTTAGAGCGCCGGCCTGTCACGTCGGAGGTCGCGGGTTCGAGCCCCGTACTTCCCGCCAACGCAATTAAAGCCACGTCTTCGGACGTGGCTTTTTGCGTTTGATAGGACCTTGATCCCATCGGTCCCTTTCGCCCAAAAGCAAATCCTTCCAATTCCCGGACAAGCTCCGTTTGAGGCATGTACTCAAACAAGGCGTTTGTTGCGCAACACCAGTTCAACGAAGCAGGGGGTTAGGTTATACTCAGTTGCACTGTGGGCCGTTTTTGATGCAAGAGGCTTCAAAAACGGCATTCAGCGGGCACCCGTTTTGCTATTTGGGCGTCCATACGGTCATTGACGTCTCGACGTAAGCTCGGCCCCGGAGCTCGTTCGAGCTGTTCCTATTCCTTGAAAGGGGAAAAATGGACATATCGAGGAAGACTGATTACGCCCTTCGCATGCTCGCGATGCTTGCCGAGGACCCGGAGCGTCTGCTTTCTGTTCGCACCGCCGCCGAAGAGGTCAATGTCCCGTATTCGTTTGCCCGTTCGATCCAGCATGGTTTGGTTCAGGCCGGTATTGTGGAGAGCCTGCGTGGCGTCCATGGCGGCATGCGTCTTAAGGTCAGCCCCGACGATGTCACCATCCGCCAGGTCGTCGAGGCCGTTCAGGGCCCCATGGTCATGAACGATTGCACCGCGCCCGATGGCGACTGTGCACGCATGGGCACGTGCTGCTATCATCCCCTGTGGGCCGGAGCTCAAGCGCTGATGCGCGACTACCTCGATTCCGTTTCGCTGGGCGATATCGTCGCTCACCGCCAGTTCCCGGCCGTCGATTCCAAGTTCGCCGACCGCGATGCGTTTTCCGAGTACGCCACCTGTGCGTGCACTTGCCGGGATGAATAGCGCCGCATAAGGAGCATAGCTATGATTCAGGACCCCTTTCGTTCGATGATTCGTTCGGAAGGGGTCCTGCGTTATCGCGACCTTCCGTGGCGCCGCACGCGCGACCCGTACATTATTTGGCTTTCCGAGGTTATGCTGCAGCAAACGCAGGTGCCGCGTGTGGAGACGCGTATGCCCGCGTGGCTCGATCGCTTTCCGACCGTACAGGCACTCGCTCAGGCCGCTCCTTCCGACGTTTTGGATGCCTGGCAGGGGATGGGCTACAATCGGCGAGCCCTGGCGCTTCACAGAGCCGCTCAGTGCGTTATGGAAGACTGGGGTGGGGAGTTTCCACGTGAGACGCGCGACCTGGTCGCCCTGCCCGGTATTGGCCCGGCGACGGCGCAGGGCATCCGGTCGTTTGCGTTTGATCTGCCGGGTGTGTATCTGGAGACCAACGTGCGCACGGTCTTTCTGCACCATTTCTTTCCCGATGTGCCGGCCGTTCCCGATCGCGAGCTGGTGCCACTGATTCAGGCCGCCTGTCCGGCGGCTCCCGGCGCGACGGCGGATGAGATCGCTCCCTTTGCCGTGCCGCTCGATGATGCCGACACACCGCGCGCATGGTATTACGCGCTGCTGGATTATGGCGCGTATCTTAAGAAGACGCTGCCCAATCCGTCCAGGCGCTCGGCGAGCTATAGCCGTCAGTCCAAGTTTGAGGGCTCGCGCCGTCAAAAGCGCGCCCATATTGTGCGCATGCTGCTGGCTGCGCGCGATGGGCGGCCGGCGGGCATCACACTCGCCGAGGCCGTGGCGGGTGTCAACGAAATGGAGGCGGCGGCAGGCCGCGAGCCGGTCGATCACGATCTTGTCGCAGGCATTTTGGCCGACTTGGAGCGTGAGGGCTTTTGCCGCGTGGAGAGCGACCGCTGGCTAAGCGTGTAACCCATCCGAATCTGAAGAACAGGATTGTAAGGTTTAGATTTTCGACATGAGGGCATCCTAAAGACAAGGCCGCTCGAAGCCTACGGGCGGCATATGTTGAAGGGAAGTACACCTATGGATTTTGAGAACTCTCAGACCAAGAAGAACCTCGAGGCCGCTTTTGCCGGTGAGTCCCAGGCGCACACCAAGTATCGCTACTACGCATCTAAGGCCAAGAAGGATGGTTACGTTCAGATCTCGAATATCTTTGCCGAGACCGCAGGCAACGAGTCCGAGCACGCCAAGTTGTGGTTTAAGTATCTGCACGACGGCGCCGTTCCCGACACCCTGGACAACTTGCGTGATGCCGCTGCGGGAGAGAACTACGAGTGGACCACGATGTACGACGAGTTCGCCAAGACCGCCGAGGAGGAGGGCTTTATCGAGATCGCCGAGAAGTTCCGTGGCGTCGGTGCTGTCGAGAAGGCTCACGAGGAGCGCTACAACAAGCTTGTCGAGCGCATTGAGTCGGGCGAGGTGTTTGAGCGCGAGGGCGTAAAGGTGTGGAAGTGCCTGAACTGCGGGCATCTGCATGTGGGCGCCGAGGCGCCCGAGGTGTGCCCGGTTTGTAACCACCCGAAGGCGTACTTTGAGGAGCAGGTGGTGAACTACTAGCGCTTGGCGCTGGCTGCTGCGGGGCGCGGGGCGGGAGGCCGGATTGCCTTCCCTCCCCGCTCACGGCTTCGCAGGGTCGCGTTGAGGGAAGGCAATCCGGCCTCCCGCCCTGCGCTCCGGCGTTGAGTCGTCGCATGCTCGTTACAGAAAAGCTGATAATAAGTTTGCGTGCCGCCCCTTTGGGGCGGCACTTTTTGTGTGGGGTCCCGGTCTTCACAATTTCCGTCAAACTTTTGGTCAGCTTTTGGTTAGTTGGCGGGTTGGTGGAAGGGCAAAAGATCATTCGATAAAAAAGCTCAGAGAAAGTGCTGGTAGGGGAGTTGTTGAGGTTTTCGACAGCTTTTGTCAACAAGAAACTTTGCAGCTATTGCTACGGATTGCGTTGCCGTGGCCTTGGCGGTGCGGGATGCTGAGCGTAAGCGTCGAATGCTCCGATTTTGGAGGCCAGCATGGATCTGTTTCTTGAGACCCCGCAGCGACAAGCTGAGCGCATGCTGCGTCAGCAGCAACGGCTCATGGAGATGCAAATGCAAGGGGTAGCCGCCCAGCCCCCTGCGCAAAATGCCGTGCCCACTGCTGTACCTGCAGCTGTGCCCGGGTGTGAATCGGCGCCAGAGGCCTATTCCGTACAACAAGATTCATATGCGCAGGAGCTTGCGTTCGACAAGCGCCGCACGCGTCACCGCCGCGTGGGCCAGCGCCTGCGCACGTTAGCGATGATTGTGCTGATCCCGTTGGGACTCGCGGCAATCTTCTTGGCCTCATATGCCTTCACGTGCATTCTCAACGGCGCCTCGCCCAATGAGGTGCTTCAGCACTTGGCGGCTCTCGGCCAGCGCCTAGGCGATGTCGTGACAACCGTTCGCGCCGGCTGGGAGAGTTAGCGTTTTGACGCCTGTGGCCCAAAATCCATTTGCCCGACTGCCGTGGAACGCCCGGTGCGTGTGGCGGGGTAAGATTGATTGCGGTTTTGATTGGTGATCGATTGAGTTTGTTGGGCGGAGTCTATGTCTGCTATTGATATTGCGCTTGTTGTGATTGCCTTGGTGGCGGTGGGAGTTGCTGTGGTTTGCGCCCTGCAGCTTAAAGGCCTTCGTGCCGAGTTGCGAGAGCGTGGCGGCAACGACGCGGAGACGCTCGCGGCGCTCGAGCAGGCCAACAACGCGCTCGACACCCTGAACGTCGCGCTGGCAGAAACCCGCCGCACGGCAAACGCCATCGCGCAGCAGCAGACGACCGACGCCGCCGTAGAGCAGCAGCGCTACCTGACCATCGCGCGTGAGTTCTCGCAGGCTGGCGACCGTATGGATGACCTGCGCCGCGAGACGGCCCAACAGCTCGGCGCCAACCGCGAGGGCATCGAGCACCGCCTGGACAAGGTGCGCGAGACGGTCGACGCCCAGCTGGGCGCCATTCGCAAGGACAACAACGTGCAGCTCGATCAGATGCGCGCGACGGTGGACGAGAAACTCTCCCGTACGCTCAACGACCGTCTGTCTGCATCGTTTAAGCAAGTGAGTGACCAGCTCGAGGCCGTGTACAAGGGCCTGGGCGATATGCAATCCATCGCCACCGGTGTGGGCGACCTTAAGCGCGTGCTGGGTAATGTGAAGGCGCGCGGCATTTTGGGCGAGGTGCAGCTGGGCGCAATCCTGGCGGACATCCTTACGCCCGACCAGTATCTGGAAAACGTGGCCACCAAGCCTGGCGCCTCGGAGCGTGTTGAGTTTGCCGTCAAGCTGCCGGTGGACGAGGGCGATCCCGTGCTGCTGCCGATCGACTCCAAATTCCCGGGCGATGCGTACGAGCATCTGCTCGACGCCCAGGAGTCGGGCGACGCGGAGGCCGTCGCCGCTGCGCGCAAGACGCTCGATATGATGGTGAAGCGCGAGGCAAAGGACATTTGCGAGAAGTACCTGAGCGTGCCCGCGACGACCAACTTTGGCATCATGTTCGTGCCGTTTGAGGGCCTGTACGCCGAGGTCGTCAGCCGCCCCGGGCTTGTCGAGACCCTGGGCCGCGACTATCACGTCAACGTTGCCGGCCCCAGTACCATGGCCGCCATCCTCAACAGCCTGCAGATGAGCTATCAGACGTTTAGGCTGCAAAAACGCACCGATGACGTGCTGCGCGTGCTTTCCGCCGTCAAGGCTGAGCTGCCGCGCTATCAGGCGGCACTGCGTCGCGCGCAGCAGCAGATCGAGACCGCGGGCAAGACGGTCGAGGGCATTATCACCACGCGCACCAACGTTATGGAGCGCAAGCTCAAGGACATCGACGCGCTGGAGGACGCGCGGGAGGCCGACGAGATCTTGGGGCTCACATCCGCGGAGCTGCTCGCAGACCAAGAGGACGAGGACTAGCTGCGCCTGACGGCGGGGCGTCTGCGCAAGCGCGGGGCGCGGGCGCTTTTCGTGTCGCGCATGCCTGAAGCGCGCTTCGGTGTGCAACAATGGCGTTTCGCCCTATCAGACGCGAAAGGAAACCCATGTCTCAGAGAAGCACCAGCCCGCTCAAGCGCTCCACCGTGCGCCGCACGTTGCAGCGTTTTTGGGATGTCACGCGCATGCAGCCGCTGATCGTCTTTCTCTCGGTATTCTCGTCGGCGGGCTATATCTTTTTGCTTACGTTTGCCAACACCTACGTGATGGCGCTTATCGTCGACCGCGTCCAGGCCGGCCCCGTGGCAGGCGACCAGGTGTTTGAGGTCTTTGGTCCTTACATTTTGGCGCTCGTGCTCGTTAACCTGGTAGGCCAGATCCTCTCCAAGCTGCAGGACTACACCGTCTACAAGCTCGAGATTGCGGGCAACTATCACCTGGCGCGCCTGTGCTTTGACACGCTCTCCAATCAATCCATGACATTCCACACCAGCCGCTTTGGCGGATCGCTTGTGAGCCAGACGAGCCGTTTTATGAGTGGCTACACGGGTCTGGTGGACGTAACGGTGTATTCGCTCATCCCCACCATCACCTCGGTCGTCTGCACGGTGGCGGCGCTCGCCCCGGTGGTGCCGACGTTTACCGTGATCCTGGTGGGCATCATGGTCGTCTACATTGCGTTTGTCTGGTTTATGTACAAGCGCATCATGCCGCTTTCGGCCGCGACGTCCGCTGCGCAGAACAAGCTGTCGGGTGTGCTTTCCGACGCGGTCACGAACATCCTGGCCGTCAAAACCTGCGGGCGCGAGGACTTTGAGCGCGACCTATTCGATACCGCTGACCGTGCCGCGCGTGATGCCGAAACGGTTTCGATGCACGCCATGATGCAGCGCAACTTTACGACCTCGGGCCTTATCGTCATCACCATGGCCGTGGTGAGCGTGTTCGTGGCGGGCGGCAACGCGTGGTTTGGCATCTCTGCCGGCGCGCTCGTCATGATCTTTACCTATACGTACAACCTCACCATGCGTCTGAACTACGTGAGCTCCATGATGCAGCGCATCAATCGCGCGCTGGGCGATGCGGCCGAGATGACGCGCGTGCTGGACGAGCCGTGTCTGGTGGCAGACGACGAGAACGCCCCCGAGCTCAAGGTGAGCGAGGGCGCGATTGATTTTGAGCACTTGAGCTTTGCATACCGTGATGCCGCGGCGGGCGAGAGCGTGTTCGACGACCTGACGCTCCATGTGGCGGCGGGCCAGCGCGTGGGCCTGGTGGGCAAATCGGGCTCGGGCAAGACGACACTCACCAAGCTGTTGCTGCGCCTGGACGACGTACAGGTCGGCCGCGTGCTCGTGGACGGCCAGGACGTTTCGCGCTGCACGCAGCAGAGCCTGCGCCGCCAAGTTGCCTACGTGCCGCAGGAGGCGCTGCTGTTCCATCGCTCCATTCGCGAGAATATCGCCTACGGCCGCCCCGACGCTACCGACGAGCAGATCCGCGAAGCGGCTCGCTTGGCTAATGCGACCGAGTTTATCGACCGCCTGCCCCGTGGCTTTGACACCATGGTGGGCGAGCGGGGCGTTAAGCTTTCGGGCGGCCAGCGCCAGCGCGTGGCCATTGCCCGCGCTATTCTGACCGATGCGCCGATCCTGGTGCTCGACGAGGCGACGTCTGCCTTGGACAGCGAGTCCGAGGCGCTGGTGCAGGAGGCGCTCGAGAACCTGATGCGCGGCCGCACCTCCATTGTGGTGGCACATCGCCTGTCCACCGTGGCGGCGCTCGACCGCATCGTGGTACTGGCGGACGGCGAGATTGTCGAGGACGGTACGCATGCGCAGCTTGTCGAGGCTGGCGGCGAGTACGCAAGCCTGTGGGGCCGCCAGACCGGCGCATTTTTGGAGGCGTAAAGACCCCATACGTGGGACAATCGTGCCCATAGGTTTGTTATGCCGCCGAGCCGAGGAGTCGTTATGCCACGCGAGACCAATGCCGCCAAACGCGAGCGCGCCATCGAGGTGTGCGAGCGCCTTAACCGTCGCTATGGCCCGGTCGAGTGCTTCTTGGACCACGAGAATCCCTTTAGGCTGCTCATCGCGGTGCTGCTCTCGGCGCAAACGACCGACGCGCAAGTCAACAAGGTGACGCCGCGGCTGTTTGCCCAGTGGCCCACGCCCGAGGTCATGGCCGGGGCGAGTGTTGCCGACGTGGCGGACACGATCAAGTCGCTTGGCTTCTACAAGAGCAAGGCCAAACACGCCGTGGAAGCGGCGCAGATGATCGTTGCCGATTACGGCGGTGTAGTGCCGGCGGATATGAAGGAGCTCGTCAAACTGCCGGGTGTGGGGCGCAAGACGGCGAACATCGTGCTCAACGTGGGGTATGGCATCGTGGAAGGCATCGCGGTGGATACGCACGTCAACCGTATCGCGCATCGCCTGATGCTGAGTCCCAAGACGCACGCCAAAGAGCCGCTCAAGACCGAGCAGGATCTGCTCAAGATCTTGCCGCACGAGTATTGGGAGTCGGTCAACCACCAGTGGATTACCTTTGGCCGCGAGATCTGCGACGCCCGCAAACCTAAGTGCGACGAGTGCCCACTGGCAGACCTTTGCCCCAGCGTGCGCGTGACGGGGTAGGGCCCGGCACGTTTTGCCGGCGTCCGAAGGCTTTGGCCAATGTTGCGCAACACATTTGGGTCGCGAGGGCTCAATATGATGACGGCAGATGCCGTTTGTTGTAAGGGGATGCCCGAATATGTTTTGCACCAAGTGTGGCTCCGAGATGCCCGACGGAACCGATTTTTGCGCGAACTGCGGGGCACGCATGGGCGCTGCCTCTCCGGCGGCCGCGCCTGCTGAGCCCGCACCGATGCCGGCGGCAGGGATGCCTTCCGTGCAGAAGAAGTCGTATAAGCGCGCGGTGATTATCGGCATATGTATAGCGGGCGTGCTGGTGGCCGGTGGCGCTGCGCTGGCGCTGACCGGCGTGCTGGGTCCGCTTGGGCAGGGCAATTCATCGCAGATTACAGTACTTGGGTCCGACGAGGGTTCGGCCGAGCACAAGGACAAGGGAAGCGCCAAGGAGAAGCCTGCTGAAGAGCAAGAAGAGCCGGAAGAGCCCGAGCAGACGGGCGGCAGCGTAAAAGCCGACCTCAACGACCAGGCAACTTATGCCGCCGCAAACCTGTTCCTGTCGAACTTTACGGAGGAACACTTCGATCGGGACTGGTATCAGGCGGGCGGCTTCGATTCGACTGACGGACTTTCTGATGACGAGAAATACAAGCTGGTCAAGTTTATCTGGTGCCATTTTATTGACAACGCGCCGTATCGAATCGAGAAAGGCGACTATGACAACGGTCACTATCAGCGCATGGCGACCGATGTGATCAATAGGGAACTCAATCGCCTGACGGGTCTGACGCTCTCGGATGCTGACATGACCTTTGATAAAGGGTCGGGTGGGCAGATGCTTGCCGATTCGGCCGAAGCGCATGACGGGTACTTGTATCTGAAGCAGGAATACGGCCAGGGAAATTACAACCCATCGTGTGCCATCGTTACGGGCGCGACTGACCTTGGCGACAACATCTACGAGCTCACCTATGAGGTTTACAGTGCTGGCGGTGCGTTACTTCCTTCCGACATCCCCGAGAGCACCTACGGCCTGCCAAAGGACCAGTTCATCGCCGCAATTCAAGCGGATGCATCCAGGGGCCGTACCGAAACTTGCACGGTCCGCGTCGCACAGGGTGACGGCGCCCCGACCTTCACACTGCTTAAAATGGGCGTCTACGATTAGACTCGGCGTATAGCTCACTCTGATAAGGCCAGGCGACTCGTCCGTCTGGCGTTTTTGTTGCGGGGCTGGGCATGCGCTTGAGCTGGAGTATTTGTCGCCTCCTGCCGCCTCATGCAAAAATGTGTTGCTAATTTAGAAGCCTATTCAAGCGCGCCGAAGTCGTGCGTGCTGGCGTAGCATGAGCAAAAAATCAAGCAATGGAGGGTAACGTGGCAACATTGAAGACGCGAGAGCTCGAAGATTATTTTGAACGCATCGTACGCACGCGCGAAGGTGACCTACCTGGTCGTCGCAAAGGCGACGAATACTTGTCTCAAACCCATGCGCTCTACCATGGTGATCCTGCGCCCTGGGCTCTGACGCCAAAGATATTCGACATGGATATGACGGCGCTTCTTAAGGAGGCCGCCGAGCGCATGTACGGCATTATGGACAAGGTGACGCGGGCGTTTTGTTCCGATGCCTCCGTGCGTGCGTGGTTTCGCATGGATCCGGCTTTCGCTGACCTGTGCGCTATGGATGCCGGCTATGATTGCCAAATTCCCCTTGCGCGTGTTGATATCTTTCTTGACGAAGATGCCGGTTCGTATACGTTTTGCGAGCTCAATACCGACGGCAGTGCCGGAATGGTAGTGACCGATGCGGTCTGTCAGGCGGTGCGAATGACGCCTTCCTTTGAGGAGTTTGCATCCGACCACCCCGGCTTTCGGCAGTACGATTTGTGCGGTAGCTGGATAGACGCATTGTTTGAGACCTATGCAGAGTGGAAGCTGGCCCATCCTCGCCGCACCGAGGATAGTGCACGATCGGACGACGGGGCCCGCGTTGACGAGGGGCTCTATGCACCGCAATCAAAAATATATCCCGCTTCGGTGGCAATCGTCGACTATTCGGAAAGCATCGACTTGGAAGATGCGGCTCATTTTGTCGACCTTATGAGGCAGCGGGGTGTAGTTGCACGCTTTGCGGATGTGCGCGACCTGCGGATTGGCGAAGACGAGAGCGGCGCTAGGCGGCTGTGCGATGCCGTCGGTCCTATTGATTGCGTCTGGCGGCGCGCGGTGACCGGCGAGCTGTGGGATAAGCCGTGTGATGGACGTTCTGCCTTAATCGAGGCTGCCCAAGAAGGGTTCGCGTGCATCGTCGGTGGTTTTAGAACGTGGCCGTGTGCGACTAAGACCGTATTTGCGTTTTTGTGGTCTCGGGCCGGTCAGTCCTTATTGAGCCCGGAGGAGCAATCGTTTGTACGGGAGCATGTGCCCTATACTGAGATTTTGGACGAAAGCACCCAGTTGTCGAGATTTGCCGAAAAGGACCGATGGATTGTCAAGCCATGCGGCGGCTACAATGCGGTTGGCGTTGTCGCCGGTTTGGATGCCACGGAACGGGAATGGTCTCAGGTGCTTGCTCGCGCCGCGGCCGCTGGGGCGATTGTACAGGAGTATGCTCAGCAGTATCAGACTCCCTGCTTGCGCGGAACGCTTGTCGATGGGCCGCATCGAGGAGAGGCGCCCAAAGGACTTATGGATGATCTTGGTTTTGCGCCCGCTTCTAATATGGAAGGCCTGTACCTGTATCGCGGCCGTTTTGCGGGCGTGTATACACGCGTCGGTTTTGCCAACACCATAGGCGAGTGGACGAGCCGCTTGAACGTTGCGAGCTTTTTTGAGGAGTAGCCGTTTCTTGGGGCACCTTTCGTGGTTGCGGCGTTCGACGTGACGAGGAGATTTTGGCGAAGTCGGTGAGTCCAGTTCTATCTGGCGTTTTTGTTGCGGGGCTGGGCGTACGCTTGAGCTGGAGTCCTCTCCATGCGCTACCATGACAAGCAATGAATTTGACGAACGACCCGCCGAGCTTGCCCCGGCGGGCTTTTGGCGTTGCAATGCCGGAGGAACAGCATGCTCATTCACCGTATAGCCGCGCAGCTCTACACTGCCGAGGCACTGCAAACCGTCGAGGCCGGGCTCGATGCTGGCGAGGACGTGACGCTGGCCGTGTCTCAGTCGGGTCGCACGCTTATGGCCGCCGCCCAGTTTGCGCGTCGTCCGCGCCCCACGGTCTACATCGTGAGCGGCGAGGATGCGGCCGATCGCGCCGCACGCAGTCTGGCCGCCTATGTGGGCCTGGCGCACGTGTGCCGCTTTCCCGAGCGCAAGGACTATCCGTGGCGCGAGCAGGCGCCCGACGACGCCGTGGTGGCGCAGCGCTGCGAGGCTCTGGGGCGCATCGTGCGCGGGGACAACTGCATCATGGTCGCCTCGGCCCGCGCGCTGCTGCGCTGCGTGCCGCCGGTCGATAGTCGCTATTGGGAGTCCAC
>UQRX01000055.1:0-10717 GCA_900543595.1 uncultured Collinsella sp.
GCCACCGAGCGTGCCCGCCGGACGCGGTGCCGGGATCTCGCCCGTGCCGTGGCTAAAGACAAACTTGCCATCGGCCACGTCGCACAGGACGGTATCGCCCTCGCCCCACTCGCCGGCCAGAAGCTCCTCGGACAGCGGGTCCTCGATGAGCTTTTGGATGGCACGGCGCAGCGGACGCGCACCGTTGGTGAGGTCGGTGCCCTCGGCCACGATCTTGTCATAGGCCGCATCGGTGAGCTTGATGTTCATGCCGTTGGCAATCAAACGCTGACGTAGGTCGTCCACCAGCAGGTGCGCGATCCTGGTGAGATTCTCGCCCGAGAGCTTCTGGAACACCACAATGTCGTCGATACGGTTGAGCAGCTCGGGGCGGAACAGGCGCTTGAGCTCGCCCATCGCGCGGCCGCGGATCTCACTCGAGGTGAGGCCCTGCTCGCCGGTGGTGCCAAAGCCAACGCTTGCATCCTGCGCAATCTCGCGGGCGCCCACGTTAGACGTCATGATGATCACGGTATTGCGGAAGTCGACCGTCTTGCCCTGGCTATCGGTCAGACGACCCTCCTCCAGCACCTGCAGCAAGATGTTGAAGATATCGGGGTGCGCCTTCTCGATCTCGTCGAACAGCACGACCGAGTACGGATGGCGACGAACGGCCTTGGTGAGCTGGCCACCCTCGTCGTGACCGACGTAACCCGGAGGGCTACCGATGAGCTTGGAGACCTCGAACTCGCTACCGAACTCGGACATGTCGAAGCTGATGAGCGCATCCTTGTTGCCAAAGAGGTACTCGGCGAGCGTCTTGGCGAGCTCGGTCTTGCCCGTGCCGGTGGGACCCAGGAAGATAAAGCTGCCGCCGGGGCGACGCGGATCCTTGAGCGGCGAGCGGCTGCGGCGCACGGCCTTGGCAACTGCCTCGACAGCCTCATCCTGACCGATGATGCGCGTCTTGAGCACGCTTTCGGCTTGCAGCAGGCGACGGCTCTCGCTCTCGGTAAGCGAAGACACCGGCACGCCCGAAGTCACGGACACGATGTCGGCGATCTGGGAGACATCGATGGTGAGCGGGCTGGCGTCGAGCTCGGCGGTCCAGGCGGCCTTGGCCTCGGCGAGCTCAATCTCGGCGGCCTTCTGCTGCTCAGTGATCTCGGCGGCCTTGTTCATGTCGTCGCTCTCGGTGGCCTCCTGCGCGGCGGCCTTAAGCTCCTCCACGCGATGCTCGGCCTCACGCACCGGCTCGGGCGCGCGATTCGCGGCGATGCGAGCGCGGGCACCGGCCTCGTCAATGAGGTCGATAGCCTTATCGGGCAGGAAGCGATCCTGGATGTAGCGGTTGGAAAGGTTCGCGGCGGCCTCGATAGCACCCTGCGTATAGCGCACATGGTGGTGCTCCTCGTAGCGCGGCTTGAGCGCGGTCAGGATCTTGACCGTGTCCTCGACGCTCGGCTCCTCGACATCGATGGTCTGGAAGCGACGCTCGAAGGCCGGGTCCTTGGTGAGGTACTTGCGGAATTCCTCGGCCGTGGTGGCGCCGATAATCTGGAAGGCACCGCGCGCGAGCACGGGCTTGAGCATGGAGCTCGCGTCGATGGAGCCCTCGGCAGAACCGGCACCGATGATAGTGTGCATCTCGTCGATAAACAGGATGACGTCGTCGGCTTCGGTGGCCTCCTGGATCACGTTCTTGAGGCGCTCCTCAAACTCGCCGCGATACTTGGCACCCGCAACGAGGCCTGGCAGGTCGAGCGTCCAGATATTCTGGTTCATGAGGTTCTCGGGCACGTTGCCGGCTGCAATCTGCTGAGCCAGGCCCTCGACGATGGCCGTCTTGCCCACGCCGGGGTCGCCCAGAATGAGCGGGTTGTTCTTGGTGCGGCGCGAAAGAATTTCCATCATACGCTGGACTTCCTTTTCGCGACCGATTACAGGGTCGAGCTCGCCGTCGCGCGCCTTCTGCGTGAGGTTGGTCGCGAACTGCTTAAGCGTATCGGTGCCACTCCCCTTTTGCTGAGAGGCATCCGAGCCGCTAAAGAACGGCAGGCCCGCACCGGGACGACCGGCACCGGCGCCGGCGAGCGGACGCTTCTTGTCCTGGTCCTTGGCGGTGAGTTTCTCGATAGCCTTTTTGATGGAGGCGGACGACACACCCAGGCGCATGAGGATGTCCATGGCCATGCCGTTGCCCTCTTCGACGATGCCGATCAGCAAGTGCTCGGTCGACACGTAGGTCTGGTTGTTCTCACGCGCCACGCGGAACGAACGCTCCATCACGCTAATGACGAGCGGCGTAAAGGCGAGCTTGGCCGCCTCGGTCTCCTCACTGGGCTCGGGAACCGTGGTCTGGACCTCTTTGAGAGTATCCATGATGTCATCGTAGGAGATGTCGAGCGAACGCAGCGCCTCGGCGGCAATGCCCTCGTCCTCCTTGGCAAGCGCGAGCAGCAGGTGCTCGGTGCCCACCTTATTTGAATGAAGATCGAGCGCCTCCTGTTTGGCCATCGACATGACCTTGCGCGCTCGATCGGTAAATCTATCTAACATGCTCGTTTCCTTACATGAGTTCATCGAAATCAAAACGCCCGCCCGTCGGCGGCGCTTTTGTCTCTTTACCCACAGGTTGTCTATGTTAACAGCTGGAGGAATATCTA
This sequence comes from uncultured Collinsella sp., assembly GCA_900543595.1. Taxonomy (GTDB): domain Bacteria; phylum Actinomycetota; class Coriobacteriia; order Coriobacteriales; family Coriobacteriaceae; genus Collinsella. The sequence goes on from UQRX01000055.1 coordinate 2,646, forward strand.
TAAACCCGGCTCACATGAATGCAGGTTATGACCGCATCGCGGGACTCACCGCGCGATGCGCGACAGGCGCCCCGCAAGAGAAACCCTAGGCGTCTTTCACCACGTCGGGACTCGTCGCACGCGATGCGCGATAGGCATCGGCCTCCTTGGAGACGCGTTCGAGCAGCTCGGATGTATCGACGCCCTCGACTTGCGCGACCGTTTCCACCGTCTGCATGGCGACCGCCCTCAGGTACGCGCACGCGCTGTCCCCCAGCTGCTCGAGGTCTATCTCCTCGCCGCCCTCCCGGGCAAAGCCGACCGCCATCACAAAGCCCATGATGCCCGAGACCAGAAAGCCCACCGCAAAGCTCGAATCTGCCTTGAGCTCTTCTCCGTCGGGGTGGACGATCTCTCTCACGCGGTCGATGATGATCGTATGGATGCCCTGCACGACCTGCTCGGCGGCACCCGCCCTCATGGTGATGACGATGCGCCGCAGCAGGCAGCGGACGTCGCGCCGGTCGAACGCCGAAAGGTCGCCCTCGCTCGAAAAATGCCAGAGGACATCGGTGATGAGCTCGTTATCCTGCAGCAGCTGGGCTATGGCGATGGCGACGAGTTCATCGAAATCGTGAAAATAGTAGTAAAACGTTCCGCGATTGCACTGGGCGACGCGGGTCACCTCGCCAACCGACAGCTCGAAGATGCTGTTGTTCTCGATGAGCTCCCAAAACGCCTCGATGATACGGGTGCGCGCATCGGGCGCATCGGCGTCCTTACGCGGTCTCGCCATGCGCCTCACCGCACCCCTGCGCCTTGGCGTTCATGATGAGCATCTGAAGACGGTTCTCCACGTTGGCGAAGCTCACGTCGGGATCGTAGTCGAGCGGCAGGAACTGCGCCGTGGGATACTGCTCCTTGAGCGCATGGATGAGCCCGCGCCCCACGACATGGTTGGGCAGACACCCGAACGGCTGCAGGATCACGAAGTTGCGGCAGCCGCGCTTGGCGTGCTCGAGGATCTCCGCCGGAATCAGCACGCCCTCGCCCGCATCGAACGTATGGTGCAGGATCTTATCGCTCGCGCGCACGAGCTCGGGCATGCGCGTCGGCGGCTCGTAGAGCGGGCTCGCCGCGCCCAGGCGGTCGCAACGGTCGTGCGCGAGCTCGAACAGGTTGTCCGCCGTGGCGTACCAGGCCTTTTCGGGCAGCGACAGGTCGACGTGGAACTCGCGCGACTGCGCATGCTTGTAGAAATAGGTCTTGCGGATCACGTCGGTCATGCGCGCCTCGATGACCTCGAGCCCGTTGTCCTCGAGGTAGCGCTCGATCTCGTGGTTGGCGCCGAGATGGAAATTGAGCAGGTACTCGCCCACGATGAGAACGGTCGGATGCGGGTTCGAGCGGTCGTACGGAACGGCGTCCATGATCGCAAGCGCGCGTTTGAAGCCCGTCGCCTGGCCTCTCAGCCCGGAGCGCTCCATGCCCTCGATAACCTCATCGAGCGCGCGGTCGAACGCAGCGTCCGCCGCGCCCTTCTCGAGCTCGTAGGGACGGATGCGCCTAAGCATGGCCTCGAGGGCATCGATCATGGGAAGACCGTAGGCGATCTGGATGCTCGGGCCAAGGCCGAGCTTGAAGCCCGGATGCGCATTGTGGGCATCGACGTCGTCGTTGGTGAGCACCGGGACATAGTCGTATCCCGCGTCGTCGAGCGCGCGGCGCAGCAGGGGCATGTAGTGCGTCAGGCGGCAGTCGCCGATATACTTGCCAGTCACCACGGCGACGTCGTGCGGGTCGTACTTACCGCTCTTGAGTGCCGCGAGCGCCTCGCCGATCACGATTTGCGCGGGGAAGCAGATGTCGTTGTGCACATAGCGTTTGCCCAGGCGGATGGCATCCTCGCGCCCGATATCAAGGGCCTCGGCGCGCACGCCCTGATTGCGCATCGCCGCGGTCATGAGCCTGCAGAACGCATGGGAGGTGTTGGGGACCAGCGCGATCTTGTCGTGCCGGTCGCGCTTGGTGTACTTGACCTTATACGGGTCGTCGAGCGGATGGACCGCGTGCACCCGGGCGCCCTCGGCACGCTCCTCCGCGCGACGACGGTTGACCGACTCGATAAACGAACGCACGCGAATGCCCATGGGACCGGCGACGTCGCTCTCATCGAGCTTGATCATCATCGGAACCTTGGAGCCCATCTCGCCCATCATGCGCGCGATCTCGTCGGTGAGATACGCATCGTGGCCGCAGCCGAAGCTGCCCATCTGCACGAGCTCGAGCTCGGGCGTCGATGCGACGATGACCGCGCACGACAGCATGCGCGCATGGTAGTTGTTCACGATGTCGATGCGGCTGTTGGAAAGGTCGACGTTGCAGACCCCCGGCACCGCATCGGGCGTCAGCACGGGGATGCCGCGCTCAGAGAAGAGCTTGGGCAGCCCGTGGTTGACCAGCGGGTCGTTGTGGTACGGGCGCGAAGCGATCACCACCGCGTAGCCGCCGTCCTCGCGCAGGTTCTCGAGCACCTGCCTGCCGCGCAGCTGCAGCTGGTTCTCAAACGTCTGCTGCGCGCGGTCCGCCTGCTCGGTCGCCTTGGCAACCAGGTCGGCATCGATATCGAAGGTCTCCTTGCACCACGCCTTGAGCTGGCGGTTTCGGTCGCCCTCGTCGTACCAGTGGAACAGCGGCGTATCGAACGGAACGCCGAAACGCTCCTCCGGGTTATCGGAATTGCGCATCACGTAGGGATATCCCTTTACGACGGCGCACATCCACTCGCTGGTAGAGGCGGTGTTTTCGGTGGGCACCGTCGTGATGATGGGCATGAAGATGCGGTCGACGCCAGCGTCGACGAGATTGCGGATGTGCCCGTGGACGAGCTTGGCCGGGAAGCACACGGTGTCGGATGTGACGTGCGCCAGACCGCGCTCGTACATCGCCTTGGTGCTGCGTCCCGAGACGCGCACCTTAAAGCCGAGCGTGCTGAAGAACGTCGACCAGAACGGCATGGTGTCCCAGAACTCGAGCACACGGGGAATGCCGATCGTGACATCGCGCCCCCCGCAGACGGGAACCGTGGGGCACGACTCGAACAGCAGCTTCTCGCGGTCGACAAAGAGATTGGGGGCAGCCGCGGTCCGGTCGCGCACCGTGCCGGGTGCCTGTGCCTCGCAAGCACCCTGCGGACGCAGCTCCTCCGCCGCGGGAACCTCGCGCACGAGCTCATCCCATGAGATGGCGCCGCCGCGCGGGCAGCGATTGCCCGTGACGTAAAGCGAGCCGTCGCCAAATGCCACGACCGCGCGCTGGCAGCGGTTGTTGCACCGACGGCAGGTAACGCCGCCGAACTCGCGATGCTCGAAGCGCTCCACGGCATCGAGCCCGATAAACGACGTGCCGGCGTCGCCCTTGCGGCATTCCTCGCGCGCGAGCAGGGCGATACCGATAGCGCCCATCAGCCCCGGGTGGGGCGCACGCGTGACGGGTTTGCCCAAATACTGCTCGAATGCGCGCAGCACCGCGTCGTTTCGGAACGTGCCGCCCTGGACGACGACTTTGTCGCCCAGACGGTTGAGATTTGAAACGCGAATGACCTTGGTGAACACGTTCTCGATAATCGAACGGCAGAGACCGGCCATGATGTCGCCCGGACCCTTACCGCGCCGCTGCTCGGAAACGACGCTGCTGTTCATGAACACCGTGCAGCGGCTGCCGAGAACGGCGGGGGCTTTGGACGAAAATGCCTCGGTCGCGATATCCTCAACGGCTATTCCGAGGTTTTTGGCAAAACCCTCGAGGAACGAGCCGCAGCCCGCAGAGCACGCCTCGTTGACGACGATATCGGTCAGCACGCCGTGGTTGAGCCAGATGGCCTTCATATCCTGTCCGCCGATGTCGAGCACGAAGGTCGCATCGGGAACGCATGCGCACGCGGCGCGGGCGTGCGCGACCGTCTCGACCGTATGGTAGTCGGCGTGGAACGCGCGCGCGAAAAGCTCCTCGCCGTATCCCGTGGTGCCCACGGCATCGATCGCAAGCGTGACTCCCGCTGTCTCCCAGCGGTTCTTCAAGCTGACAAGACCCTGTTGGGCGACGTCGAGCGGTCTGCCGTTATTAGACGCGTAGAACGAATCGACAAGCTCACCCGCCTCATCGACCAGGGCGAACTTGGTCGTCGTGCTCCCCGAATCGATACCGAGCGCCACACGCACCGTCTCTCCGGGCGCATACGCATCCGGACCCTTTGCCGGCGTCTCTTTGCCATGGCGTGCCGTAAAATCCGCCTGCTCGGCAGGTGTGGCAAAAAAGGGCTGGGCAAGACGTCCCTCCCCGCTTGCGGGCGCGACCGTCTCGAGCTTATCCAGCCGGACAAAAGCGTCGGGAAGGTCGATCGGTTGGGACGATGCGAACATGTCGGTCAGCGACAGGGCGGCACCGCGCGCAACCATGATCTGCGGATCGCGCGGGACGATAACCTGATCGTCCGATAGATTCAGTTGCTCCCGGAACACGCGGACCAGCGTGGGGTTGTAGGCGAGCGTACCGCCCTCGAAGATTACCGGCGGCTCGATGTCGATACCCTGGGCCAGACCGCCGATCGTTTGGCGGGCGACCGCGTGAAGCGCCGAAAGCGCCAGGTCGGTGGTAGGAATGCCCTCGTTGAGCAGCGGCTGGATATCGGTCTTTGCGTACACGCCGCAGCGGCCCGAGACCTCGTGGACGGTCGTTCCCCGGCTTGCGAGCTGCTCGAACTCGCCCGATTCGGTGCCGACCCCCATGAGCTTTGCCATCTCGTCGATAAATGCACCGGTACCGCCTGCGCACGAGCCGTTCATGCGCATGTCGGCAACCTCGATGTCTCCCTTATCGTTGGTGCGGAAGAAGATCATCTTGGCGTCTTGGCCGCCCAGCTCGATGGCGCAGCGCGTCTGCGGATAGAACCTGCTGATCGCGAGCGCGTTGGCGACCACCTCCTGAACGTACGAGGCGCCCAGCGCGGTCGCGATATCGCGCGCACCCGAGCCGGTCACCGCAACGCGCAGCGACTCATGGGGAAAGCGCTCGGCGAGCTCGCCGAGCATGGCGCGCACGCTCGCTGTCTGACACGCCCCGTGGCGGCGATATCCCCACCACGCCTCGGTCATATCCTCGTGCATCGCGTAAACTTTGGTCGTCGTCGACCCTACGTCCAGTCCTACTAGCAACGCCATAATGCTCCGTCTCTCGCATTTTTCCTGCTAGAGATATACCACTCTACGTAATACAACAGACTGTTGTATTTAAACTCCGTATAAAAAGCGGCTGCCGAAACGCTTCAGCAGCCGCCGAATGCACCAACAGATTGTTCTGCGCGCTAGCACGTCGGGCAACGGAGCAGCACGGGCCCTCCGGTCATGCGCACCGCTCACGCCGGCGATGTCGCCGAGAGAGCTATCCACGCTTAGGGCTCCAACCAAGCAAGTCGCCCGCGCTCAGCAGGTCCCTAAGCGAGCTACTCGCAATCAGAAGCCATAGCCTGCTCCAAGAGCTCGGCATGCTCCTCCTCGAAAACCGTCCCCACAGGGAAGGCGCGACGGAAGACGAAGTAGGAAATCGGACCGGCTACCAAAAGGTTCCACGGCAGCGCCATCACAAAATTATGCGGGATGTTGATCATCCAGATCGCGGGCACGGAATACAGGTTCGCAAGGATGCCGCCGGGCATGTGCGTCAGACCCTCGCAGGCACCGTACAGCGACATGATGATGACCATGGGAACGACCATGCAGGAGCTGACGGCGAGCGTCATGGCGAGCGGCGAGCTCTTGCCCGGAGTGACCAAGTACTTAAAGGCGAAACCCTTGGCAAGCGGGCTGGCGACGAACCGGTCGCAGCACACGGCAAAGATATAGGCAACGGGGAAGCCGAGCCACGCAGCGGCAACGACCTCGCCGTTGATGGCCCCGTGCTGCAGGGCAACGTTGTAGATGCTCATCCAGAGCACCATGCAAAAGCACATGATAAAGGTGAACAGCAGGCTCTCTCGTTTGTTGATAGGCATAAAGGGCAGATTCCTCTCTGTGTTGTGCCGCGGCGCCACGCAACAAAAACGGGCGGGCAAGATGGAGCTGTTGGAACTTCATCTCGCCCGCCCGTGGTACGCGCGTCTGCGACTACTTATGTGGTGGAACCAGCCTAGCACGAAAACCCCGCGCTTCGTAAGCGTTGAGTTTATGAAGATGCAGGGCACCAATAATCCCCCGACCCCCTAAGTTGCGGTGGAATACGGACTGTTTTGACCCTTTAAGCAGCAATTCAGTCCCTATTTCACCGCAACTCATTTGGTGCAAAGTAACCTGTCCCCCTTGCACCAATTAGCTGGTGTGGCGCCAGCGAGGGTCGGTGAGCGTACGCGCCACACCCAGCCCAACGGGCAGAAACGCTACGATGAGCACTGCGCGCACAAACCAGCCGAGCATATTGACTGTGTCGAAGGTGCACATGTAATACATAGAGCGATAGAGATACAGGCCGGGCACCATAATGACAATCGAAGGCACCGTGAGGGCGATGCGCGGGTAGGTGAGCTTGACTTCGGCCAAGCTTGCCAGCAGACCCGATACCAGCGCGCCGATAAACGCTGCTGCCTCGGGAGGCATTCCCGTGCTGAGGCCCAGGAAGGGAATCATCGTCGGCGCATCGACAAGGGTCAGACGCAGGGTATTGGACACGGCGCCGATCAGCCCAGCTGCCGCGGCCATCTTTACCGGGCTGTTGAACATCACCGAGAAGCCGAATACGCCAACGAAGCTCATCACCACGCGCAGGAGCGTAAGAGCAAGCGGCGAAAGGCCGAGCGGGGCAAAGTCGTCCGGCGCCAGGCCAACACACTCGGCAACCATCCAACCTACGAGGGTCGCCATCACAATAATCGATACGGCATATGAAAGGCGCTCGATACCGCTTCGCATGTCAAGCTTGGCGATGTCGAGGCCTGCCGTAATGAGCGGAAAGCCGGGAATCACAAAGAGCATGGCGCCGATATAGCCTTCTTGGTGCGACATTGCCCCCGGTATGACCTGGCCAAGGCCGAGCAATGCCAGCAGATACGAAACGCAAGCGAGCGCAACACCGGTCGTCAGCGCGCTGAACTGACCAAGGCCTTGCTTGAGAATATGGGAGCGGGCAAAGTTGCCGACACCCGCGCCCACGAACGCGCATGCCATCTCAATAGGACCGCCACCAAGTAAAAAGACAAAGGCGCCACAGGCGCAGGCCGCCGCAAGGCCCTGTTGCCAAGGCGCGTAATCAGGTTTTGAACTCTCAACGGTCTTGAGCATCTCGTGATACTCGTGCACCGTGAAGCGACGACCATAGGTCTCGATTTCCTTGAGGAAACTCTCCATCATCCAAATGCGATGGGTATTGACGCCGGTTGTGGGCAAGCTGACGACCTCGTTAAAGCAGTGGCCATCTTCGATGCAGGTGCACTCAAACGATAGGAGACTTAAGTCAACGTGGATGGTCACACCGAGTACGGCGGCGACGCGATTCATGGTATCGCGCACGCGCCAGGCACCCGTTCCGCTCGCGAGCATAAGCATACCGGTGCGGCAGATGATGGATGATTTATCGGTGAGCGGCGCATCGACGGCAAGTTCATCGCCTGCCGTCACGATCTGGTGCCAGTCAGTTTTCATATGGAGCGCGCCGGCACGAACGCCGTGGTGCATGGGGGCTCTCGAAAGCAGCGAGTTAAGGCGCGAAGACTGTGGGGACTCCGTTGATTCGTCCTCAACCTCATCAGTCTCTTCATCGACCAGATCAAAGGAATCAAGCGGCGCTGGCTCGCGGCGGTCGATCAGCTCCTCGTCCTCATCATCAAAGTAGTTGAACTGATCGAGCATGTCCTCTTCAATCGCGCGATCGCTCGCATCGTCCATCCCGGTGCTCCCTTCCTATCGACTAACCCCCATCCTAAACAGCGACGGCTAAAGGAAACATAAAAGAGACGGCTGTCATGCGAGCCATGCGCGCAATAGCCATTGAGTAGTCATTGGGGACGTTCTTGAATGACTAGTCGTTTAAGAACGTCCCCAACGACT
>UQRX01000056.1:0-9750 GCA_900543595.1 uncultured Collinsella sp.
GCTGGCGCAGCGAAAGCAACAGGTGAACGTCGGGATCGGCAACGTCGACATCGGCGCGACGGCCCGTGGTCTCGGCCAGACGGTCGCACAGCGCGTCCTTGGCGCGCAGGGACGAGAAGCGCGTGTTGCGCAGCTGCTCGGTCACGCCGCGGGCGGTGATGGCGATGGTGGCGCCGGGGCGGATGATGGTCTCCCAGGTGATGTCGTAAACGCTATCGTACAGCTCGTCGGCATCCTGCGCCTCAAAGCGCCCGAGCACCGCAAACACGCGGCTCGCTAGGCGCGACCACAGACAGGCGCGGTAGCCTTCTTCGAGCTCGCCCTCAAATGTAGCGCGGCCCTTCAGCCGGCGAACATGCGAAAGCCCGAGGCGTTTAAGCTCATCGGCGAGTGCGGACTCAAAGCCCTCGGGGCAGCTTGCGTAAAATTCCATGGGTGACCTCTCTGGTTGCGTCGCTCCATTATATGATGGATACTTCGTTTACTCTCGCCCCCGAAAGGAACCCATATGATTGATGCGTGCCCCGATTCCGCCGTGCTCTTTTTTGACGTGGACGGCACGCTGACGTCTTTCGATCCCGACAACATGACCGACAAGGACTTTTCGGCGGTTCACCCCTCGCAGACGGTCGTCGAGGCGTTTCATCGTCTGCGCGACGCGGGACACCAGGCATTTATCTGCACGGGTCGTCCCCTGTGGCTCATCGCGGACAGCTTGCGTGCGCTCGACCCCGCGGGCATCGTTGCCATGGCAGGCGCCACGCTCGAGGTCGAGGGCCGCGTGGTGCATGAGGACTGCTTTGACGAAGACATTGTTGCGGAGCTCGCTCGCCGTATGGTCGCGGCAGGGATTGAAGCCTTTTTCGAGACCAACGTGGCTACTTTTGCCCTGGAACCCGCGGGCGTTGAGCAGTCGTCTCTGATCGGCACTTCTGTGGTGCACAGCACCGAGGAAATGCGCGTCGACGGCCGTCTGCGCGTGGGCAAGGTAGGCATCGTCGCGAGCGACCTGGCTCGCGTAGCCAACGATGATGGCTTTATCGATCGCGAGTTTGAGCTGTGCAACACCGGTGGTCAGAATCGCGAGCTGAGCCCCAAGGGCATCGACAAGGGCGTGGGCGTGGCGCGAGCGCTGGAATACCTGGGTCGCACCGGCAACGCGCGCACCTTTGGCTTCGGCGATTCGGGTAACGACCTGGGCATGCTCGCTGCGGTCGAGACGGCTGTCGCCATGGGCAACGCCATGCCCGAGGTCAAGGCGGTCGCCGACTACGTGACCGACGATGTCGCACACGACGGCACCGTCACAGCGATGCAGCATTTCGGCCTCATCTAATGAATCCCGCATTCTGACGTTTGCTCAAACTGCGACTCTTTGCTTTTGCATGCTCAATCGATTTATCAATCCAAACACTGAGGTGTTTATACCGTTCGCCGAGAAGATAAAAACCCGCAGCTCACGCCTTGATAAACGTAGGTAAAGTGTTTAGCAGTTCAACGCCCGCGTGCAAACGAAAGGAATCAGGCAGATGGCAATCAAGGTGTTCGCTGACGGTGCAAACCTCGAGGGCATGCTCGACATGTACGAGAACGGCAACGTTCAGGGTTTCACGACCAACCCGTCCCTTATGAAGAAGGGTGGCGTGACGGATTACCGCGCGTTTGCCAAGGAGGTTCTGGCTCACATCACCGATGTGTCCGTCTCGTTTGAGGTCTTTGCCGATGACGTCGAGACCATGGAGGTCGAGGCCCGCGAGATCGCTACCTGGGCCGAGAACGTCTACGTCAAGATTCCGTGCGTGACCACCAAGGGCGAGTCCACCGCCGAGCTGGTGCGCAAGCTTTCGGCCGACGGCATCAAGGTCAACGTCACCACCATCTTTACGCCCGAGCAGGTCGACGAGATGGTCGAGGCCGTTGATGCCGAGACGCCGTCCATCATTTCGCTCTTTGCCGGCCGCATCGCCGACACCGGCGTCGATCCCATTCCGTTTATGACGGAGTCGGTCAAGAAGGCCGCCGCCAAGCCCAACTGTGAGGTCCTGTGGGCATCCACGCGCGAGCTCATCAACATTTACCAGGCCGAGGCCTGCGGTTGCCAAATCATCACGGTGCCCAACAGCATCCTGGCCAAGCGCAAGAACATCGGCCGTGATCCGTACGAGGTCTCGCTCGACACCGTCCGTGGCTTTGCCAAGGATATCGCCTCGCTCGGCTTCCATATCCTGCCGTAACGCGAACACTGGCTACGCCGAGGGTTGTTCGCCCCGGTCTTTCCTTTCCCTATCGCTCACGCGCTTCGCGAGGGTCGCGCTAGGCAAAGGAAAGGCCGGGGCTGCCGACACGAGCTTGCCGGTAGGTTGGTAATCGGCCTCCATATCCTGCCGTAGGCAAAGGTACCCCCGCCTGCGACGTGCAAAATCGCGAGTATTCAGCAAGGTAAAGGCTTTTACCAGCTAGCTGAAGCACGGAATAGCCCCCGTTTTGGCTCTAAAAACGCCAAAACGGGGGCTGTTTTTGCTTTTTCGTCTCTGAGTGGGCATCCGGAACGGCGGAATTTGCAGAATACTCGCGATTTTGCACGTCGCGAGAGGGGGGGACCCTTGCTTTGGCGGTTTACTTCCCCTGCACCATGGTGAGGGAGATCTTTTTGCGGTCGCGGTCGACCTTTTCCACCCACACCTTGACCGTGTCACCGACGCGCACCACGTCGCTGGGGTGCTTGACAAAGCGGTTGGCCAGTTTGGAGATGTGCACGAGGCCGTCCTGGTGCACGCCCACGTCGACGAAGGCGCCAAAGTCGACGACGTTGCGCACCGTGCCCTTGAGTTCCATACCGGGCTCCAGGTCGTCGATAGAAAGTGCCGAGCGGCTAAAGACCACCTCGGGTGCGTCGTCGCGCGGGTCGCGACCGGGCTTCTTGAGCTCGTTGACGATGTCGATGAGCGTCAGGGTGCCGCAGTCCAGGTCGCTTGCCAGCGTCGAGATGCTGCCCAGACGGCGCTCGATGTCGGGCACGCCGCCGCGGCTGAGCTCGCTTGCTTTAACGCCGGCGCGTTCCAAGACGGACGTGGCCACCTCGTAGCTTTCGGGGTGGACGCTCGTTGCGTCGAGCGGGTTTTTACCGCCGCTGATGCGCAGGAAGCCCGCGGCGTTGAGGTATGCCTTGGGGCCCAGCTTGGGGACCTTCTTGAGCTGGCGGCGATCGGTAAAGGCACCGTTTTCCTCGCGGTAGGCCACGATGTTCTTGGCCACGCTCGGCGTAATGCCCGATACGTATCCCAGCAGGCTTGCGCTTGCGGTGTTCACGTCGACGCCCACGCGGTTGACGACGTCCTCCACCACGTGGCCCAGGGTGCGCGAGAGTTCAGCCTGGTCAAGGTCGTGCTGGTACTGGCCCACGCCGATGGACTGGGGCGGAATCTTGACGAGCTCTGCCAGCGGGTCCTGCAGGCGGCGGCCCAGGCTCATGGCGCCGCGCACGGTGACGTCCAGGTCGGGATATTCCTGGCTTGCGAGCTCGGAGGCGGAGTACACCGACGCGCCGGCCTCGTTAACAATGGTGTATCGCAGCCCGGGCGCCTGCTCGGCAATGAACTCCGAGACGACTTCCTCGGTCTCGCGGCTGGCGGTGCCGTTGCCGATGACGATGGTGTTGACGCCGTCCTTCTTGACGAGGCGGGCGAGCTCGCGCTTGGTGCCGGCGACGTCGTGGCGCGGCTTGGTGGGGTAGACCACGCCGTGGTCGAGCAGCTTGCCGGTCTCGTCCATGACGGCGACTTTGCAGCCGGTGCGGTAGCCCGGATCGAGTGCAAGCACGCGGGCGCCGCGCACGGGGCGTGCCGAGAGCAGGCCCTCGAGATTCTTGGCAAAGACGTTGATGGCCTCGGTCTGGGCGCGAACGGTGAGCTTAGCACGGGCCTCGCGCTCCAGCGAGGGAGCCATGAGGCGCTTGTAGCCGTCGGCGATGGCGGCATCGAAGATGGGAGCAAACACGCCCTGGCGTCGGTGCCAACGGCTGCCGAGGCGTGCCGTGGCGGCAGCGCCGTCGACGTTCACGCGCACGCGGAGTTTGCCCTCGCGCTCGCCGCGGTCGATAGCCAGTACGCGGTGGTTGGGTATACGGCGCAGCGGCTCATCAAAGTTGTAGTACGGCTCGTAGGGGGTCTTCTCGGCGGGGTCGGTGGCCTCGACGACGATGTCGGCGGTGTTTTGCGTAAAGGCGCGCAGGTCGGCGACGTTCTCGGGGTCCTCGGCTACCGTCTCGGCCACGATGTCGGCGGCGCCGGCGAGCGCTTTCTCGGGCGTGTCGAAGCCGGCCCCCTCGTTGACGTAGGCCGCGGCGGTGTCGAGCGCGCTGCCCTTGGCCGAGGCCTGCATGATGATCATGTTGGCGAGCGGCTCCAGGCCGGCCTCGCGGGCCTTCTGCGCGCGGGTCATGCGCTTTTTGCGGTAGGGTTTGTAGAGGTCCTCGACACGCTGGAGCTGCGTGGCCTCGCGAATCTGTTGCTCGAGCTCGGGCGTGAGCTTGCCCTGGGCGTCGATGAGCAGAATGACGTCCTCTTTACGCTGCTCAAGATTGCGCAGGTAGGACAGGCGCTCGTCGAGCGCGCGCAGGGCGACGTCGTCCATGCCGCCCGTGGCTTCCTTGCGGTAGCGCGAGATAAAGGGAATGGTGTTGCCCTCGTCGATGAGCTTGACGGCCGCCTCGATGTTGGCGGCCTTAAGGTTGAGCTCGCGGGCGAGCTGGGCGATAAGATCCATGAAACTCCTTGCGTTTGAGGTGCGTTTGCAGCACAGGGCTACCAAGGATACCACCCGTCCCAAAAGACTGTTTTGGGGCCGCGCCACGAAAACGACCTATCTACTACGTTTGAACCTATGGGTCGACCATCCCCCAGTTTTCCGAGAATACGCAAGCCGTCTACCTGCGGTTTTTATTTCGCGAAATTCGGTATGGTTGGGGGTAATCGGTTAAACGTAGTAGATAGGCCCATTTCGTGGCGAACGAATCAAGCCGAGGTGCAAAAGCCCCCGCCCCAGAAAAATCGTCGGCAAGGTAGCAAAAAGCCCCGCGGGCAGGAGGCTGCTCGCGGGGCAAAGAAGAGGGGCATATTTGTGGCGGACCGAGGGGTTCGGCATGGGGTTTCTGCCGCGGCCGCTCTTAAGGCATTACAGCTCGACGAGCTGGCCGGTTTCGGCGGCCTCCTTGATGGCGTTGAGAAGCGTGAGCGTCTTGACGTTGTCGGCGGGGGTCACGACGGGCTCGACCTCACGGCGGACAACCTTCACAAAGTGCTTGAGCTGCATCTTGTGCGGCAGCGCCGGGTCGACGGCCGGGATCTCCATCTGCAGCGGCTTGTGCCAGTTGGAGGCGCCGTCGTAGGAGAACTGGTGCAGGCGGGGCAGCGAAAGGGCGCCCTTAGTGCCGCCGATAAAGTAGGCGTCGGCGTCGAAGGGACGATACTGCGGGTCCTCGCGAGCGGTTGCCTCCCAGTTCCAGGGGCTGGCGGTGGCGTCAGAGATGGTCATGCTCGCAAGCGCGCCATCGGCAAAACGGACGTTGACCACGGCGGAGTCCTCGGTCTCAAAACCGCGGGCGGCGCTGGACTGCATGCCCTGGACGGCAACGGGCTCGCCCAGCAGATAACGGAGCAGGTCGACGTCGTGAACCAGGTTGACCAGGATCGGGCCGGCACCCTTCTTGCGGCGCCACTCGACATCGAAATACTCGTCATTCTTATAGATCATGTAGTGGAAGCTCGACACGGTGAGCTTGCCCAGCTCGCCAGACTCGATGATCTCCTTGGCCTTGTTGACGAAGGGGTTGTGGCGACGGTGCTGACCCACGAGCACGGGCACGCCGGCGGTCTCGGCCTCGGCGGCGAAGGCCTGGGCATCCTCGAGATCGTTGGAGATCGGCTTTTCGACCAGCGGCACGATGTTGCGCTTTACAGCCTCGCGGGCAACGCCCAGGTGCAGGTCGTTGGGGGTGGCGATGATGACGGCGTCGGGTTTGACCTCGTCCATCATCTGGGCGGGATCGGTGTAAAACGGCACGCCGGCGGCCTCGGCCGTGGCGCGGGCGCCCTCAAAGGCGTCGGCGATGGCGACGAGTTCGGCCTCGGGCTCCTCGGTGACAAAGCGGATGTGGTTGCGGCCCATGGCGCCGGCGCCGATAACGGCAATGCGGACGGGGTTGAGCTCAGACATTTTCGACTCCTTAATACTGGTGGCGGTGAAATGCGACAAAGGGGCTGTCCCTTTGTCGCATCGGTAGAACTAGGCGGACTTCTTCTTGCTGTCGGAGACCATCATGTAGACGGTGAGCACGACGGCGATGGCGGCGATTACGATGGCGCCGTAGAAGGACTGCTGGTACGCGGCGCTGCCGGCCTCGGCGTGATACAGTACGGCGGTGATGGGCTGGCTGATCCAGGTGGAGGCGGCGTAACCCAAAAACATGATGCCGTAGTTGACGCCGATGTTGCTGGTGCCAAAGGCGCCGCCGGTGAGCGGCGGGTAGATGACGAGCAGGGCGCCAAAGCTAAAGCCGAGCAGGGCGAGCGCCACAAAGAACATGCCCTGCGTAAAGCTCATCGACATGATGACGAGCGCGACGATGGTGACGACAAGGCTGATGAGCAGCGACTTATAGGCGCCGAGCTTGTCGATGATCTGGCCAAAGGACAGGCGGCCAACCAGGTTGGCGCAGGTGTTGACGGAGACCACCACACCGCCGAGGGCGACGGCCGCGGCGCTCGTGGGGTCGGCGAAGAGCTGGACGGCGGCGATGGAGGCAACCTTGCCCACGAGCAGGGTGCCCGCGGTGGCGGCAAAGGCGAAGGTGACGATGAGGACCCAGAAGCGCGGGGTCTTGACCATCTCGCCCGGTGTGAGGTCACCGAAGGTGCCGGCATGCGCGCCACCCTTGGGGGCCTCGAAGCCCTCGGGCAGCCAACCGGCCTCGGGGGCCTTCAGGAACAGGGCGGAGGCGGCGATCATCACAAAGAAGATGACGCCGAGCGCCTTAAGGGCGCCAAAGATGCCCAGGCTCGGGATGAGCAGCGAGGCGAGTACCGGGGACAGCACGGCGGGACCGGCGGTCGAAGCGGCCAGGGTGATGCCGGAGGCGAGACCCTTCTTGTCGATGAACCACTTTTGGCCGGTGGTGAGCGCGGGGTTGTAGCCCAAGCCGTTGCCGACGGCGGCGACGAGCGAGAACCACAGGTAGAACTGCCACGGCTCGGTGACGGTGCCGGACATGAACCAGCCCACGCCGTAGCACACGGCGGCGGCGATCACGACGTTGCGCGGGCCGATCTTATCGGAAATGCGGCCGGCGAAGATGCCCGTCACGGCCATGATGGTCTGAAAGACCGGGAACGCCCAGGTAAGGGCGCTGGACCACTCGGGGTAGACGGCGAGCAGATTCTTGCTCACGACGGAATACAGCGCGATGGAGCTGATGAAGAACATGGTGACGCACGCGGCGGAAAGCACGACGGCGCGACCCTTGTTGGAGTTGGTGGAAGCCATTGGACTCTTTCTAATCGATACGGGGGAGGGACGGGCGTGTCCGCGGGACCTCCCTGTCAGGTTGGTTTACTGGTCAGTCGGCTTGGCGACGCCGGACTCATCGGACCAGAGCTCGACACCCTTGTTCTTAAGGTAGTTGTCGGCATAGGCGCGACGGCCGCCGGGCTTGGCGGTGAGGTCGCCCATCATGTTGGAGAAGCCGCCGTCGACCTTGATGGCGTCGCCGGTGGTAAAGTCCGAGCGCGTGGACGCCAGGAACATGACGGCGTTGGCGATATCGCTGACCTCGCCGATGCGGCGCGTGGCGATCAGGCGGCTGCGGCTCTTCTCGACCTCGGGGTCGGCGTAGAAGTTGGCCGACATCGGGGTCTTAACGAAGCAGGGCTCGACGCAGTTGGAGCGGACGCCGTAGGGGCCCCACTCGGCGGCGAGCATCTTGGACATCATGTTGACGCCGGCCTTGGTGGAGCTGTACACGCCCGAGAACGTCTCGGGGGAGTGGCTGGCGACGGTCGAGATGTGCACCAGGCGACCCTGGCCGGCCTTGATCATCTCGCGACCAAAGCGCTGCGAGGTGATGAAGTAGCCGGTGAGGTTGACGTTGAGCACCTGCTCCCAGTCGCTCAGCGGCAGGTCCTCCATGGCGGCGAAGCGCAGGATGCCGGCGGTGTTGACGAGGACGTCGACGCGGCCGAAGTTGGCGATGGTGGCGTCGACAGCAGCCTGAACCTCGGCCTCGTCGGTGGCGTTCATCTTGTAACCCTCGGCGTGGATGCCAAACTCGGCAGCTAGGTCGGCGGCAGCGGCCTTGACCTTCTCCTCGTCCAGGTCGAGCATGACGACGTTGGCGCCATTGCGGGCGAACTCGCGGCAAATCTCGGCGCCCATACCGCCGAGCGCGCCAGTCACGGCGCAGACATCGCCCTCGAGCTTAAGCCAATTGCTCATAGGAACTTCCCTTCTTGTGCCTCCCGGTGGGCCGCTCCCATTAACCGACCCACGTGGTTTCCGCTGGTTATCGTATGCTTTGCATTTGCGCAGGTGAATTGCATATTTGTTAGAATGGCGTTAACTGTAGGTTTATACTGTGCGATGCAGGCTATTCTCAATTGAGCGCGTGACCTGCGAAAACAACCCCCTGTGGCACCATGCGGTCACGGGTGCGAAAACGGGAGATTGACGTGTACGATCGACGACTTGAGGCCATATCGGCCGCCGCGGAGCTGGGAAGCTTCTCGCGTGCGGCGGCAAAATTGCGCGTGTCGACTCCGGCGCTCGTCAAGCAGGTATCGGGCTTCGAGGCGGAGTTCGGTATTACGCTGTTTGAGCGCTCGCATTCGGGCGTCAAGGTGACGCCGGCGGGTGCTCTGCTGGTGGACGACGCACGCTCGATCATGCGCCAGTCCGAGGACGCCCTGCGCCGTGCTCGACGTGCGGCGGGTGACGGCGGTGCCGTGCGCCTGGGCGTGTCGATGATGTGCCCGGGGCGCCAAACGCTGTCGATGTGGTCGGGCATCCACGATCTGGAACCATCGCTGCGATTTGAGATTGTGCCGGTGAGCGACCTCTATGACGAGCGCGAATCCGTCATGCGCAGCCTCGGTCGAGAGGTGGATGTAGTGCAGTCGAGTTTTTCGACCCCACGCTGGGGTGACACCTGCCAAAAGCTCCGCATCGTCAACGTGCCGTTTTATATCGACCTGCCGCGCACGAGCCCGCTGGCGCGCAAGAATCGCATTACGGTTGCCGACTTGGAGGGCATGCGTCTGCGCGTATTGCGCCACGGCAACGACGCCATGGACAGCCTGCGCATCGACCTTTTGGCCGACGGCGGCGTGGACGTGATCGACGTGGATAGCTTTGACTTTGCGCTCTTTAACGAGGCGGAGGAAAAGGGCGACGCGGTGCTCACCTGCGGCGCATGGTCGGGGGTGCACCCGGCCTTTGTGGGCGTACCGTTCCTGTGCGGCCGCGAGGTGCCGGTCTTTCTGCACTGCCCGCTCGAGCCCACCCTCCAAGTCCAAAAATTCGTCAACGCCATTGCCCAACTCCTCAAGTAGCTCACACAAAACGAGGCCCTGGCCAAACGGCCAGGGCCTCGCTAACTTTTATTCCGTTCTAAATGACGGGTTGATTGCGCGCAGGAGGGTGCCCCGGGGCGGCGGGGTATTTCCTCCGCGCGCAGTTTCGCAGCGCAGCGAGAATGTTTGA
>UQRX01000057.1:0-9242 GCA_900543595.1 uncultured Collinsella sp.
CCTCTACTGCGATGCCTGGCTCATGGCCATCGACAAACCCGCCGGCATGATCGTACACGGTGACGGCACCGGCGAGCGCACGCTCACCGACTACGCCAGCGACCTGCTGCTGGCGATGGGCGACGGCTTTGCCGCGACCGACATGCAGCCGCTCAACCGCCTGGACCGCGACACCACCGGCGTGGTGCTGTTTTCGCTCGACAAGCAGACGCAGCCCGCCTTTGACCAGATGGTCATCGACCACGCTTTCGAAAAGCACTACCTGGCGCTCGCCGAGGGCAAGATCGACTGGAACGAGAAGCTCATCGACAAGCCCATCGCCCGCGACCGTCACGACAGCCGCAAGATGCGCGTCGGCGCCAGTGGCAAGCCGTCTCAAACGCGCGTGAAGGTGCTCAAGCGTCTTAAGAGCCGTCGTGGCCTGCCCACGCGCTCGTATATCGATGTCGAGCTGCTCACCGGCCGCAAACACCAGATCCGCGTGCATCTGGCGAGCGAGCGTCATCCCCTGGTGGGCGACGAGCTCTACGGCACGCCGCGTCCCTGCGGCCTGATGCTCCATGCCCACAGCGTGTCCTTTACGCATCCCGTAACCGGCGAGCACATCCACATCGAAGCCCCCTGCCCCTGGGAGCCCTAAACCACCACAATGGGGACAGGCACCTTTGTGGCGGCTTTGGCCTTGTCCTGTCCCCTGTCGCTAGACCGTGATGACGTTATCCATCGCCCGATACTTGGCGGGGACCTCACCTGCGGTAATAATCGTTGCGTCGCGGAAGTCCGCGAACTTAACGGGCGCCACCATGCCAAATTTACTGGCGTCCGAGATTACGAAGCGTTTGGCGGTATGGCGCATCGAGATACGCTTGACCTGCGCTTCCTCGATATCCGGTGTGGTGAGACCTTGCTCGGCGGCGATACCATTGGAACCCCAAAAGCCGCAGTTGAAGTTATAGCGGTCCAGAGTTGCCAAGGCATCGGGGCCGACGAGCGCCTCGGTCTCGGGCTTGAGCTCGCCGCCCAGCACAACGGTGCGCATCCCGCGCAGGGCGAGATGATGAGCGTGAAGCACGGAATCAGTCACATAGGTGACGCCCTCAAGGCGCGGAAGATGCTCGATGAGCTTGAGGGTCGTGGAGCCCGAATCGATATACACAAAGCTATCGGGCTCCACCAGGGCCGCAGCACGGGCGCAGATGCGCTCCTTGTCATCGTTATGGAGATCACTGCGCTCGCCGATCGTCAGGTCGCGCGTCACATGCGCGCGCTCCAGACTCGTCGCGCCTCCGTGTACCTTGGCGATACGGTGTGCGCGGTCGAGCGTCTGCAGGTCGCGCCGAATGGTAGACGCCGTCACGCCCAGGGCCTCAGCAAGCTCCGGCACGGTAACCGAGCCGGCCTGCTGCACCATCGACACGATCGCGTTGAGCCTATCTTCCGCAAGCATCGCTTACTCCTCCTCGGGGTACACGACTCCCCAATCGGCGCGGAGCTTGGTCATCAGCTCCATAACATCAGAAGCATAGCCTAGAAGCTCGCGCTTCGAATCATCGCCAGCAACGGCCTTCTCCAGGTCGGTCATCTCGTAGCACAGTGCGTAGGCTTCGGTGCCAGCGTGGACCTCCTCACGGTGACCGTCCGCAGTCCACACGATGGTCGCATGGTCGGCGCGCGGATACTCGTTGACCTCGATATAGCACTTATCGAAACTGATGACCGAGCGCTTGGGCTGTTTGGAGTGGAGCGTAAGGCTCACGACGCCCAGCTGCTGCTCAGCATTACGGCAGACAATGCCACCCGCAACGTCAACGCCAGTCTCGCAGGTATTGCCCAGCGAGACGACCTCGGCGGGTTGGCTGGCCATAAACAGACGCATGACGGAGAGCGCATACACGCCAATGTCGAGCATGGCGCCGCCGGCAAGGCTACGGTTGTAGAAACGATTGGTCAGATCGCCGTACTCCTTGTAGCTGCCAAAGTTGAGCTGAGCGAGATTCATGTGGCCAAACTCGCCAGCATCCATGCGACGGCGCAGCTCCTGATACAGCGGCATGTGAAGCACCGTGGTGGCGTCCATAAGGACCACGTTGTGCTCGTCGGCGATGGCACGGGCCTCGTCGAGCTCGGCAGAGTTAAGGGTAATGGCCTTCTCGCAGAGCACATGCTTGCCGGCGGCCAACGCGGCACGCAGATAGGTGATATGCGTGTTGTGCGGCGTGGTGATATAGACGGCGTCGATGTCCGGATCGGCGTAGAGGTCCTCAACCGTCTCGTACACCTTCTCGACGCCATACTGCTCGGCAAAAGACTGGGCCTTGGACAGCGTACGGTTGGCGACACCCGCGAGTTTGCGGCCGGCCAGAGCGAGGGACTGGGCCATCTGGTTGGCGATAACGCCGCACCCGATCACGGCCCAGCGGAGCTCGGGGGCCGTAAAGATATCATCGGGGAACGGCTGATCCTGGACCGAGGCAAACGCCGCCTTTGCGGCTGCCTCGGCGTCGAGCGGAGCCTGTTTGGAATCTGCCATCATGTGCCTCCTGAGTCATCGAAGGTTCTTCATTTCTAACAGCCCTATATTCGCACAATTGCGCGCGTATTTGCTCGTATTTGCGTGTATATTTGCTTTTCAGTCACTATTTAGCCATAGTTTGCGCATGTTTGCGCCGTTACACGCATTATCGCGCAATAATATGCGCATAAATGCGCGTGCGAAAGTCCTTGCGAAACATAAAGGGGCGAAAAAACAAAGCCCTAAAAGACAGAGAAGGCCGCATTACTTCACCCCTCTGGGGGCATCAGACATCAAAGGACCGTCCCAAATTGCCGGCACCTGAGGACTGTCCCTAAGTACCGCTTTCGTTGAAGCCCATCCCAGATGGCCAGATATATTAATCTAAAGACTGTCCTCATAGGCTAGTCGTTTAAGAACGTCCCAAACGACCAGTCATGTAAGTCTGTCCCCAATGAGTGCAAACACTCATTTAAGTCTGTCCCCAATGAGTAATTTGTCCCCAATGAGTAGCGATAGAAAAAGGCCCGGGTGCCGTGGGGCATCCGGGCCTTTGCTAGCAACTTGATGTTGCAGGCAGCTTAGAACTTGTGGCCGCACTTCTTGCAGACGCGCAGCTTGTTCTTGCCGTCCTTCTCGTGACCGACGCGGGTAACCTTACCGCACTCGGGGCAGACGAGATTGACGTTGGAGGCATCGATGGGAGCCTCCTGCGAAACGATGCCGCCCTGCTGGTTGGCAGCGTTGGGCTTGACGGCCTTCTTGACGACCGAAACGCCCTCGACAACGACCTTGTTCTCGGCGGGGAGAGCACGCAGGACAACGCCCTGCTTGCCGCGATCCTTACCAGAGAGAACCTGGACCTTATCGCCCTTCTTGATATACATATATCTCCCCTAACTACAGGGTCTCGGGAGCGAGCGAGACGATCTTCATGTACTTCTTGTCACGAAGCTCGCGAGCGACGGGCCCGAAGATACGGGTGCCGACGGGCGAACCATCGTTGTTGATGACAACGCAGGCGTTCTCATCAAAGCGAATGTAGGAGCCATCCTTGCGGCGGATCTCCTTAACGGTGCGAACGACGACGCAACGGACAACGTCCTTCTTCTTGACGTTGGCGCCAGGGGTAGCCTCCTGGACAGCACCGATGAACACATCGCCGATGCCTGCATAACGACGCTTGGAACCGCCAAGCACCTTGATGCAGCGAATCTTGCGAGCGCCGGAGTTGTCGGCGACGTTCAGCATGGTTTGCATCTGAATCATGGTAGATGTTCCTCCGAACTAAGAACCGAAGAGAGGTGCGCAGCCTTTAGGCGGCCTGTGGTATGCAAACCAGGCATACGCACATCTTCGGAAACGTACAAGTCGTAAGAGCGACTGCTTATTTAGCGCGCTCGACGACCTCGATGAGGCGCCAACGCTTCATCTTGGACATAGGACGGGTCTCCATAACGCGGACGGTGTCGCCCACGCCAGCCGTGCACTCCTCGTCGTGAGCGTGCAGCTTCTTGGAGCTGGTCATCATCTTGCCGTACTTGGGGTGACGCTTGCGCTCGGTGATGGTGACAACAATGGTCTTGGCACCGGAGACGGAGGTAACGACACCCGTACGGACCTTACGCGAGTTACGCGAATCAGTCATGTTCTCTCCTTAGGTCCTACTCGGCGACAGCGGACTTCTCCGCTGCGATCTCGCGGGCGCGCTGCTCCGTGAGGACGCGAGCGATGTCCTTCTTCACGGTGTTGACGCGAGCGGTGTTGTCCAGCTGGCTGGTGGCCATCTGGAAACGAAGGTTAAAGAGCTCGGCGCGCATTTCCTTCAGCTTCTCAACGAGCTGAGCGTCCGAGAGCTCACGAATCTCTGCGGGCTTCATTAGTTCTCCTCCTTGGCGGCGGCGGCGTCCTCAGCAGCCCACTTGGCCTCGAGAGCGGCCTCCTCAGCCATCTCCTTCTCGATGCGCTGCTCAGCGTTCTTAGCAGCAACAATCTTGGTCTTGATGGGAAGCTTGTGCTGTGCAAGACGCAGAGCCTCGCGAGCGACCTCCTCGGGCACGCCCTTGACCTCGAACATGATGCGGCCGGGCTTGACGACGGCCACCCACTCCTCGGGGTTACCCTTACCAGAACCCATGCGAGTCTCGGCAGGCTTCTTGGTGATGGGCTTATCAGGGAAGATCGTGATGTAGACACGACCGCCACGCTTCATGTAGCGGGTCATGGCAATACGAGCGGCCTCGATCTGACGGTTGGTGATCCAATGGGCCTCGAGAGCCTGGATACCAAACTCGCCGAAATGCAGCTCGGTATTACCCTTGGCCTGGCCCTTCATGGAGCCACGCTGCACCTTGCGGTGAAGAATACGCTTAGGGGCAAGCACTACTGACCCCTCCTCTCGGAGTTACGACGACGAGGACGGGAAGAGCCCTCGAGTGCAGGGTTGGGAACAGGCTGGCCCGGGAGCTTCTCGCCCAGGTAGATCCAGACCTTCACGCCGCAAGCGCCCATGGTGGTGCTGGCGACAGCCGTGCCGTAGTCGATCTTGGCACGGAGGGTGTGCAGAGGCACGCGACCCTCGCGGTACCACTCACGACGGCCCATCTCGGCACCGCCGAGACGACCGGAGCACTGGATACGGATGCCCTTAGCGCCGGCCTTGCGGGCGGACTGGACAGCCTTGCGCATAGCGCGACGGAAGGCAACGCGGCCCTCGAGCTGCTCGGCGATAGACTGAGCAACGAGGTTGGCGTCGAGCTCGGGGCGCTTGATCTCGACAACGTCGACGGAGAGCTGGCCCTTGGAGACGCCAGCGACCTTCTCGAGCTCGGTGCGGAGGGTATCGATCTCGGCACCCTTCTTACCGATGACAACGCCGGGGCGAGCGGTGAGGATGATGACCTTCACCTTGTCGCCAGCGCGCTCGATCTCGACGCGGGAGACAGCTGCGCGGGAAAGACGCTTCTCGAGGTACTTGCGGATCTCGAGATCGTTACCGAGGGTCTTAGCGTAATCCTTCTCTGCGAACCAGCGGGAGCGCCAGTTCTCGGTGATGCCAAGACGGAAGCCGGTGGGGTAGACTTTCTGACCCATACAGCTTTACGCCTCCTTTCGAGGAGCAACGACGACGGTGATGTGGGAAGTACGCTTCAGAATGCGAGAAGCGGAACCCTTGGCGCGGGGACGGATGCGCTTAAGCGTCGGACCCTCGTCAACATAGGCAGCGGCGACAACCAGGTTGTCGGCACGCAGACCGTTGTTGTTCTCGGCGTTCGCAACGGCGGAACGGAGAACCTTCTCGACATCCACGGCGACGGCGCGGTCGCAGAAGTGGAGGATGTCGAAGGCCTGAGCGACAGGCTTGCGGCGGATCAGATCGACCACCAGGCGGGCCTTGCTGGGGGAAACACGCACGTACTTAGCGACGGCGCGAACCTCGGTGGCCTCAGTTTCAATAGACTTAGTTGCCATTTACGGTTAACCCCCTATTTGGCCTTGTGGCCACGGAACGTACGAGTCGGCGCGAACTCGCCGAGCTTGTGACCAACCATGGACTCGGTAACATACACGGGCACATGCTTGCGGCCGTCGTGGACGGCGATGGTGTGACCAACCATCTCGGGGAAGATGGTGGACGCGCGGGACCAGGTCTTCACGACGTCCTTCTTGCCAGCCTCGTTCATCGCGGTGATACGCGAGAGAAGGCGAGTCTCCACGAACGGGCCCTTTTTGAGACTTCTGCTCATAAGTGCTTTCTCCTAAAACTCGGTATCCGAAATTACTTCTTACGGCGACGAATGATGTGCTGGTTCGAGACCTTCTTCTTCTTGCGCGTACGAAGGCCCTTCGTCGGCTTACCCCAGGGGGTAACAGAGGGACGACCAGAGGTGTGGTTCTTGCCCTCGCCACCGCCGTGCGGGTGGTCGACAGGGTTCATGACGGTACCGCGGACGGTCGGGCGCACGTTCATGTGACGCTTACGGCCGGCCTTGCCGATGACGATGTTGGCGTGATCGGCGTTGCCGACCTCACCGACGGTGGCGCGGCAGGTAACGAGGATGCGGCGCATCTCGGAGGAAGGCATACGGACGATGGCGTACTTGCCCTCCTTACCCATCAGCTGGCAGGAGTTACCGGCGGAACGGGCGATAGCAGCGCCCTTGCCCGGCTGGAACTCGACGGCGTGGATGAGCGTACCGACGGGGATGTCGGCGAGGGGCAGAGCGTTGCCCGGCTTGATGTCGGCGTCAGAACCGGACATGACGGTCTGACCGACCTCGAGGCCCTTGGGGGCCAGGATGTAGCGCTTCTCACCGTCAGCGTAGTGCAGCAGAGCGATGCGAGCGGAACGGTTCGGATCGTACTCGATCGTGGCAACCTTGGCGGGCACGCCGTCCTTGTTGCGCTTGAAGTCGATCACGCGGTAACGACGCTTCACGCCGCCGCCCTGGTGGCGGGTGGTGATGCGGCCGTTGTTGTTACGACCGGCCTTCTTGGGCAGGGGCTCGAGAAGAGACTTCTCGGGCTTGGTGCAGGTGATCTCGGAGAAGTCGGAGATCGTCTGCCAACGCCTACCAGCGGAGGTCGGCTTAAGGTGCTTTACAGCCATTACAATCCCTTTCAATAGGAATCCGTTAGCCATCGCAGACAGGGATTCGAGGTTCTGCCTCGGGTGCGATGACACCGGACGTATACACGGTTCCGGGCGTGTCCATTTTATACGCCCAAAACCTTGAGCTCTCGCCTCCCCTATTTGGGAGGCATGAGCTCACTCAACAGCAGCGAGTCTTAGGCCTGGTTGCCAAAGACCTCGATGGTGTCGCCCTCGGCCAGCGTGACGATGGCCTTCTTCCAAGAACGGGTCTTGCCGGCGACATAGCGCACGCGCTTGGTCTTGGGCTTGACCGTCAGGGTGTTCACGCGAACGACCTTGACGCCGAAGATCTCCTCGACAGCGTCCTTGATCTGATACTTGTTAGCATCCTTGGCGACCTCGAACGTGTACTTGTTCTGCTCCATGCCGGAGAAGGAACGCTCGGACACGATCGGACGGATGATGATCTCGTGGGCGGTCATTTATGCAAGCACCTCCCCGAAGTGAGCGGCGATGTCGGCGGGCATCAGCACAGCGTTGTTGTTGACGAGATCGTAGGTGTTGGCCTCGTCGGCGGTGATGATGAACGTCTTGGGAATGTTGCGGAACGACAGGTAGGCGTTGACGTCCTCATCGCGAACGATGATGGTCAGACGCTTGCCCTCAAGGCCGAGAGCCTTGAGCATGGCAACGGCAGCCTTGGTGGAAGGCTTCTCGAAGCCGTAGTCGTCGACGAGCACGAGCTCGCCATCGGCCAGCTTGGCGGAAAGCGCGGAGCGCATAGCCAGCTTGACCTCCTTGTTGTTCATACGCTTAGCGTAAGAACGGGGCTTGGGGGCGAAGACAACGCCACCGTGACGCCACTGGGCAGCACGGATGGAACCCTGGCGGGCACGGCCGGTGCCCTTCTGACGCCAAGGCTTCTTGCCGCCACCGGAAACCTCAGAGCGGCCCTTAGCGGACTGGGTGCCCTGACGCCAAGAGGCCATCTGGCACTTGACGATGTGGTGCATAACGTGGATGTTCGGCTCGATGCCGTACACCTCAGCGGCGAGCTCGGCCTCGGCGACCTTCTTGCCCTCGCTGTTCTTTACTTCAAACTTTGCCATTTAAGTGTTCTCCTTGGTATGACGCTGGGCTAAATGGGCTGGGCCCTTAGGCCATACGGATGGCGACGAGACCATTCTTGGCACCCGGGACAGCGCCCTTGACCAAGATGAGGTTCTGCTCGGCATCGATGCGGACAACGGAAAGGTTCTTGACGGTAACGCGCTCGTTACCCATGTGACCGGCCATCTTGACGCCCTTGAGGACGCGCGCAGGATAGGCGCACTGACCGATAGAACCGGGGTGACGCTGGAAGTGAGAACCATGCGTCATAGGACCGCGGCGCTGACCCCAGCGCTTGATGCGACCCTGGAAGCCCTTACCCTTGGAGGTACCGATGACGTCGACCTTCTCGACATCAGCGAAATCAGCGACGGTGACGACCTCGCCGACCTTGTGCTCCTCGCCGTTCTCGACGCGGACCTCACGAAGGAAGCGGACAGGCTCGACGCCGGCCTTGGCGAAGTGACCAGCCATGGGCTTGTTCACGTTCTTGGCCTTGATGTCGCCGAAACCGATCTGGACGGCGTCATAGCCGTCGGTTGCCTGAGTTTTAACCTGCGAGACAGCGCAGGGGCCAGCCTGGATGACCGTGACGGGAACGACGTTGTCGTCCTCGTCCCAAACCTGGGTCATGCCAATCTTGCGGCCGAGAATCATGCTGATCAAGATATGATCCCAACTCTCGCGTGGTCTTGGGACAATGCGTACACCACCGAGCGTACGCCCCTAGAGGACCACTACTTACACGACGTGCTCCCCAGCCTTGTATTTCGCCCGGACTACCTGACAACCCTATTAAGCAGGCATTTTGTCCAGCCAGAATACTCCCCTGGTTTCACACAGCTGTTTAGTATACACGGCTACGGGCGTATCCATCGAGATTCATATTTCACTCACATTGTTTACGCAGGTAAAGTGCGTGGCACGTCTCCCGAGCTTTGGCGGAGGGGCGGGGCCGAGAGTAGTTAAGGTTGTCGCGAGTTCCGCACGAACAGGAGAGCACTTAATGTGCTCTCCGTCGTGAGC
>UQRX01000058.1:0-9145 GCA_900543595.1 uncultured Collinsella sp.
AGTTCCGCACGCAAAGAAGGCCACTTAATGTGGCCTTCGTCTTGCGCAGGACTGTAGAGCAGGGAACTTCGTGCCCCGACGCCCGGGAGGACGTTTCATTTAGAAAGATGGACCGACCGCCGTCAGCGATGGGAGCTACTCCCCCAGCACGGCCTTTTTGGCGGCTGCAGCCATGCTGTCCAGATCTTCCTTGGTGGGGTGATCCTTTGCGGCGACCCAGTTATCGAGCAGCATCTTAAAGCGGACATTGTCGGGATCTTGCTCGAGCATGGCCTCGTAGCGCTGCTTGACCGCGGGGCCCATCTTGCCCTGGCACATTACCCAGCCCACCAGCTCGGCATCCCCAGCCAAATTGGAAGTTACGCGATCAATAATCTGCTGGTAATAGCTCTGATCGGCACCAAAACCGCAGGTACCAAACAGAAAGACGCGCTTGCCGTGCAAGGCGGAGAGCAACGCCGCGACCGAAGGCGTGCATGCGCCCTTGTCGCACCAAAAGCCAACGAGCACCGTATCGGCAGCGCAGGCACCCTGCGCCTCGCGCGCAACCTGATCTGCGTCCGCATCGTCGCTCAACGCGGCAGCGTGAATAAACTCGACGCCTGCAGCCTGTAGGGCACGCTTGATTGCGCCCGAAACCATCCTGGTATTACCGCTCTTGCTGTTGACCACCAAAGAGCATGTCATAGTCACGTTGCTCGTTTCCCCCAAAACCAAAGCCACTAATGCAATTTATTAGATGAATATCTTAGTACTAACGACGCAGATGTACAGAGCCACCCGGTAGTCTTTTTGGGACGGGGCTTTTTTAGCTACTTCAAGCCCCAAAGCACCCCATGGCCATTCGGCTGGATAGGGGTAGCTAAAAAAGCCCCGTCCCAAAAAGACTACTTTGCGCCACGTTACTGGGCGAATTGGCTGCGGTAGAGCTCGGCGTAAAAGCCGCCTGCCGCGAGCAGTTCATCGTGCGTGCCGCGCTCGATAATCTGGCCGTCGCGCATGACCAGAATGCAGTCGGCGTTGCGAATCGTCGACAGGCGGTGCGCCACCACAAAGCTCGTGCGGCCAGCCATGAGCTCGTCGAATGCCGCCTGCACCTGCAGCTCGGTACGCGTATCGATGCTCGACGTTGCCTCGTCCAGCAGCAGAATCGCCGGATCGGTGAGCATGACGCGCGCGATGCACAGCAGCTGTTTTTGACCCTGGCTAAACGTGCCGCCGTCCTCGCCGATTACCGTATCGTAGCCGCCTGGCAGCTGCACGATAAACTTATGCGCATGAGCGCGCTTAGCGGCCTCGACAACCTGCTCGCGCATGGCATCGGGACAACCGTAGGCAATGTTCTGGGCTACCGTGCCCTCGAACAGCCAGGTGTCCTGCAGCACCATGCCAAAGGCGCGGCGCAGGCTCGCACGCGTGTAGTCACGCGAGGAGCGACCATCGACCGCGATGCGCCCGGCATCGATATCGTAAAAGCGCAGCAGCAGGTTGATGAGCGTCGTCTTGCCACAGCCCGTGGGACCGACGAGGGCAAAGCGCGTACCGGGCTTGGCATCGATGCAGATATCCTGCAGCAGTTTGCGGTCGGGCACATAGCTAAAGTCCACATGCTCAAACGAAACCTCGCCCTTCGGAGCGGCGAGCTCAATGGCATCCACAGCGTCGGGCTTCTGCTCGCGTGCATCGAGCAACGCGAACATGCGGCGCGCCGAGGCGTACGCGGTCTGGATCTGCGTGATGACGTTCGTGACCTCGTTGAACGGCTTAGTATACTGGTTGGCGTAGGACAGGAAGATCTGCACGCCGCCCACCGTGAGCGCCGCAGGCACGCCCGTGATCACGCCCGCGCAGCCGATCACGGCGACCACGGCGTAGATGATGTTATTGATAAAGCGCGTGCCGGGGTTGGAGAGCGAACCCATAAACTGCGCGCGCTCGCCCGCCGTATAGAGCTCGGCGTTGAGGACATCGAAGCGCTCTTGAGCGTGCGGGCCAAAGGCGAAGGCGTCCACGAGCTTTTGCTCACCCACATACTCCTCGATATGACCGCCGAGTTGGCCCTGGATGCGCTGTTGAGCAGTGAAGCTCTTATTGGAAAGCTTGGCGATGGCACCGGCCGCAAAGATGGAAAGCGGCGTAACGAGCACCACCACGAGCGTCATGGTCAGGTTGATGGAGAGCATAAACGCGAGCGTGCCCACGATGGTGATGATGCCGGTAAAGAGCTGCGTAAAGCCCTGCAGCAGACCGTCGCCGACCTGATCGACGTCATTGACCACACGGCTCATGAGGTCGCCGTGGGCATGACTGTCGATAAAGCTGAGCGGCATGCGGCTGAGCTTGTCGCTCGCCTCCACGCGCATGTCGCGCACCGTCTCGTAGGAGAGGCGGTTGACGCAGTAGCCCTGCAGCCACTGGAAGGCCGCCGCGCCCACCACGACAATCGCGAGCTTGGTAACGAGCGGTAGCAGCGCGTCAAAGTCCACCTGCCCGGCGGCAACGATGAGGTCGATGCCCTCGCCGATAAGGATAGGCGTATAGAGTTGCAAGATCACCGAGATGGCGGCACTCACAAACGACGCCGTAAACGAAATGCGATGCGGACGGACGTAGCCCAGCAGGCGGCGAGTTACCGCACTGGCGGGATAGCGCTCGGGATCGCCGGGCTGGCGCGGGCCGTCACCCAAGTCGTTGAGGTTATCGTTGCCGGACACGTTGGCCGTCATCGTGGCGACCGAACCGGAAGAAGTATACGGATTCATTTAGCAGCCCTCCTTTGCGCAAGTGGATGCCGGGGCAGCCGGGACAGACGCGGGGCTTGGGACAGACGCGGGCGTCGCGCTCCCCTGCTGGCCCTCGAGCTCCTCGCGGCGCAGCTGCGACTGGCAGATCTCGCGGTAGAGCTGGCAGGTCGCGTACAGCTCATCGTGCGCGCCCAGGCCCGCGACCGATCCGTGATCGAGCACGCAGATCATGTCGGCGTCGCGCACGGTCGAAACGCGCTGGCTCACAATGACCGTAGTCAGCGGCAGACCGCCCTCGGCAGCGCCGCGCATGCTGCGCTCGCGAATGGCGTGACGAAGCGCCGCGTCGGTCTTAAAGTCGAGCGCCGAGGCGGAATCATCCATAATCAGGATCTGAGGCGAGCCCACCAGGGCACGCGCAATGGTTAGGCGCTGGCGCTGGCCACCGCTAAAGTTCTTGCCGCCCGCCTCGACCGGCGCGTCCAGACCCTGCGGCTTGTTGCGCACGAACTCGCTGGCCTGCGCCATATCGAGCGCTGCCCAAAGCTCCTCGTCGGTCGCCGACTCATCGCGCCAGGTTAGGTTGCTGCGGATCGTGCCGCTCACGAGTGATGCGCGTTGCGGAACGGTCGCAACCACGTAGCGCAGTTGATCGAGTGGCCAAGCGCGCACGTCGGCGCCCATCACGCTCACGCTGCCGGTGCTCGCATCGTACAGGCGCGGGATGAGCGAGACGAGCGTCGACTTGCCACTGCCCGTGCCGCCGATAATGCCGAGCGTTTTGCCCAGCGGCAGCTCCAGGGTCACATCACTCACGGCATTTGCCGCGCCCGCGCCAAACGAAAAGCTCGCATGGTCAAAGCTCAGCGCGGGGACCGGAACAGCGTTGCCCATCGCGCTCGGCTCGAACAGCGCAACCGGCTGGTTGCCCTCGTCGGTAATGCTCGGCACGCAGTTGAGCACCTCGTTGAGGCGCGACGCACTGGCGCTCGCCTTGGTAAAGACCACGACCAGGTTGGCGACATACACGATGGAGGTCAGGGTCTGCGTCATGTAGTTGACGAACGCCATGACCTGGCCCTGCGTGAGCTCACCCACGTTGACCTGGATGCCGCCCACCCACAGGATGGCGCACACGCCCAGGTTCATCACCAAAAACGTGACGGGGTTAAGAATCGACGAGAGCTTGCCCACCGCGATTGCGATACGCGCCTGGTCATCGGCCGCCTGGGCAAAACGCTCACGCTCGTGACCCTCGCGCACAAACGCCCGGACCACGCGGGCGCCCGAAAGTCCCTCGCGGCAAATAAGCGCGATGCGATCGAGCTTTGCCTGCAGCTGCTTGTAGTACGGGATGCAGCGCGCCATGACAAACCAAAACACCAGGCCGATGGCGGGCGTGCAAATCAAAAAGATCATGCCGAGCTTAAAGTCGATGGCGAGGGCCGCGACCATGGAGCCCACCGCCAGGAAAGGCCAGCGGATGAGCATACGCACGCCCAGCGCCACGGCGAGCTGCACCTGGTTGACGTCGTTGGTAATGCGCGTGATGAGCGACGGCGTACCAAAGCGGTCGAGCTCGGCGTAGCTCAGTTTGTTGATGTGCTCGTAGAGCGCGCCGCGAATGTCGGTGCCCATGCCCTGCGAGGTGAGCGCCGCCATCTTTTGGCAGACGAGCGTAAACGAGATGCCGACCACGGCCATAGCGGCAAGTACCATGCCATAGTGGATAACGGCGCTCACGTCGTGCGAGCCAATGCCCTTATCGATCATCTGGGCAATCACCAACGGCGTCAGCAGGTCAAAAATCACTTCGATCAACTTGCACGCAGGACCAATCACCATATACCGGCGATACTTACCGCCAAAACGCCTGAGCAACTCAATCATAAAAAGGCGCTCCCTATCATCATCTCTATTCAATCTGATTCATGATAGTACGGCGAACCCTGAAGATGCGTAAGCAACTCGTTACAGATGTAAGGGCAACGGTCACTAGCGCCCAAGGCACGTAGCAGCCGATGTTTTGGTAACGCCAGCGAGCGACATAACACCAGGGATTCAATTATCAGATAAATTTGACCCTTCAGGCGGTTTTGGTCGGCTACCCGCGAGTGCCGGCAGGGCGCTTGGTAGTCGAGCGATCCCGCAGACGCAACCGAGGACCAGCGAGACACCAAATACCTCGTCGCCGGCCGGACCCCGTCGCGGCACCAAAAAGCGCCCGTGCGTTCGATGGATTCGGATGCCCGACAGAGGCTCCTTATGGCTGCTTCCTTCCGGACCTGACCAGATTCGGAACATGTCGTCATCCGAACCCATCGAACGCGCTAGGCGCTCGATATATCTTACCCGCTCCCGCCCGATGGGGCAAGATAGCTAATTTGGGACGGAGCTTTTTTGACTACCCGGGCAATCGGATCGGCAAGTAGTCAAGAAAGCCCCGTCCAAAAAGACTGGTCTGACGCTACGCCACGAAAAGGGCCTATTTACTACGTTTAGGCCGCAGGGGTCAACTATAGCCGGCTTTTTCGAAAATCGGCAAGCCGTCTACCTGCGGTTTTAATTTCATAAAATCCGGGATGGTCGAGGGCGCTCGGCTAAACGTAGTAGATGGCCGCATTTCATGTCGGACGGTCCGACCCAAGGCCCAAGGCGGCCAGCCTCGGATGACCATTCACGAAGTTGCGGTGGAATAGTTCCTGTTTTTGCCGCCTGAGCCGCCAAACAGGAACTATTCCACCGCAACTTATAGGGAGTTGGGTTTTAGAGGCGGGCGAGGTCGTAGGCTTGGGCGGCTGCTTCACCGGCGCAGATGAGGTTGGTTGTGGCTTCCTGGGGGTCGAGCGCTTGGTCAAGAGGCATGGGCCTGCGGCAGACCGGCAGGACCAAGTCGATACCCTGTCCATACACCGCATCCAAGCTGTCCGCACGACCGCCCACGACGGCGACCACCGGCTTGCCATAGCGCTTGGCACGGCGGGCCACGCCCACCGGCGCCTTGCCGGCAGCGGATTGCTCGTCCATATTGCCCTCGCCTGTAATGACCAGGTCGGCATCGCGCACGCGCTCGTCAAACCCAATCAGATCGAGCACCGTCTCCACGCCCGAGCGCAACTCGGCACCAAGTGCCAACAACGCGGCGCCCAGACCGCCAGCGGCACCGGCGCCGGGCACGCCGAGCACCGAGCCAAATGTCCGCACGCCCTCGGGCACGCGCAACAACCCCTGAGCCCGCACCCCGGTAATCGCCGCATCGAGCAGGCGGCCGTAGCCGACCATCCAGCTGTCGTACCTGCCCAGCGCTTCGACATCGTCTGTCGGCAGGCCCTTTTGCCCGCCAAACACTGCAAGTGCCCCACGACGCCCCACGAGCGGATTCTCGACATCGGAAAGCACCACGACACGCGTGCCATTTAGCGCCCGAAGCGCCGGTGCCAAATCGATATTCGCCACGCGTTCAAGGCCCGCGAGGCCGGGGGCGATATTGCAGCCACGGCCATCGACAAGGTGGGCGCCCAGCGCCTGCAGCATGCCGGCGCCACCGTCGTTGGTGGCGCTGCCGCCCAGACCAATATAGATCGTCTTTGCCCCAGCACGGACCGCGCGAAGCATGAGCTCGCCCACGCCATAGGTCGAAGCCGCAAGCGCCGCCGATTCCGTGCAGGGCGAATACCCAATACCCGCCGCCTCGGCCATCTCAATAACAGCAGATTCGCGCTCGCCGTCCACCAGCATCCGGGCAGGCACGCGGTCGCCCAAGGGGCCTGCGACTTCACCTGCCACGACCTCACCGCCGCACGCGGCAACGGCATCGAGCGTTCCCTCGCCACCATCTGCCAGCGGCAACGCGCTTACCTGGGCATCAGGCCACACACGGCGCACACCTTCGGCAACGGCACCCTCCGCCTGCGAGCTCGACACGCTGCCTTTAAAGGAGTCGATCGCCAACAGCACGCGGCGGAACCGGCGCTGCACGGGGCCAAAGTCGAGCGTCTCGCCAGCGAGATCCCCAACACCCGCAAGCGCCTCGGCGTGGGCGGCATGCGCCTCAAGATCGGCCCCACAACCGCAGCCAGCACCATCGGTGCCACGCAGCCCACTAAAATAACCGCTCAGCACCGCGCGGCACTCGTCTGCCAGCACGCCGGCGGTCACATTAAACCGATGATTCAGGCGCGAATCGGCATTCAGGTCGTATAGCGACCCCAGAGCGCCCGCTTTAGCATCGGACGCGCCGTACACGCAGCGCCCCACGCGCGCGTTAACCATAAGCCCCGCGCACATGCAGCAGGGCTCGAGCGTTACGTAGACCGTGCAATCGGAAAGGCGCCAACGACCGAGCGACCGCGCGGCGGCGCATAGGGCCGCAAACTCGGCATGCGCCGAAGGGTCCTGGTCGAGCTCGCGGCGATTATGCGCCCGCGCGACGATCTCACCCGCGCGCACCACTACGGCGCCGATCGGCACCTCGCCCACCGCCGCGGCGGTACGCGCCTCCGCCAGCGCCTCGCGCATGAACTTCTCATCGATTCCGGTACTCGTCATCGTTCGCCTTCCCTGTTGCAAACCCAAAACGATGCTATCATTACGACTCACGGAGAGATGGCAGAGCGGTTGAATGCGGCGGTCTTGAAAACCGTTGAGCGCGAGAGCGTTCCGGGGGTTCGAATCCCCCTCTCTCCGCCACTCTTAGTGACTCACCGGCGTCATGGTCCGCTCGAACAGCGCATCGACCACGTCGGCGATTTCGGATCGGCGCTCTAGTACGTGGCCCGATTCCCACCACTTGGTAAAGAGCCGAATAATGCCGCCGGCGACAAACTCAGACGTCGTCTCGAGCGATACGGGCGCGAGCGCGTCCTCGTCAAGCGCACTCATCACGCGCCCGTGTATGGAGCGTGCGATGCGGTCGCAAATCATGCTGGTCAGCATACCCGACATACTGCTCGCCAAAATGTTATCCATGAGCTGCTCATGCGCCAGAATCAGATCCATGGCATCGGCGAACACTTCGTGGCGAAGCGCGCGTACGTCCTCGGCGCCCTCCGCGCCATCCGCATCGGCCCGCTTTTGCGGCAGGCCCGACATGAGTTCATCGATATAGAAGGCAAAGTAATCGTTTTTGTCGCGGAAGTGCTTATAGAACGTCGTCCGACGAATCATAGCGCGGTCGCACAGCATGGCAACCGTCACGTCCTCAAACCGATGCTCTTCGAGCAGCTCGGTAAAGGCCTCGAACAGGGCCCGATAGGTTTTCTTGATGCGAAGGTCCATATATATCGCCCTCCTCAAGGAGAAGACAACGCTTGCTAATCTGTCGCATATCTTACACCTGTATCGCCCGCCCCCTGGCGAATGGCCTTACCTTGGTGGAAGCATAACGCTTACCGGAAAGTTCGGTATCGCCAAAGGTTGCGGGTATACTAGTAGCGTTACACCAACGGCAGCCGGCGGAAGACGCCGCGGCTATTCGAAACGGAGACACCATGATTCCCGTCATCATCGGTATCGTTGTTGTCGTTGTGATTGTCTGCGCCATCGCCGGCATCTACAACAACATGGTCACCAAGCGCAATCGCATTGATAACGCCTGGCAGAACATCGACACGCAGCTGCAGCGCCGCAACGACCTGATCCCTAACCTGGTCGAAACCGTCAAGGGCTACGCCAAACACGAGCAGGACACGCTTGCCGCCGTGGTCAACGCGCGCAACGCCGCCGTGAGCGCCACCACGCCCGAAGCCAAGATGGAAGCCGACAACGTGCTGACCGGCGCCCTGCGCCAGCTCTTCGCCGTGGCCGAGGCTTACCCCGATCTTAAGGCGAACACCAACTTTACGCAGCTCCAAGCCACGCTCGAGGACACCGAGAACAAGGTGAGCTACGCGCGTCAGAGCTACAACGACTGCGTGCTTAGCTACAACAACGCCATCCAGACCTTCCCGGCCGTCATCTTTGCCGGCATCTTCCAGTTTAAGGAGCGCCAGGGCTTCGAGGCCGCCGAAGCTGCCCGCCAGGCACCGACCGTCAAGTTCTAACAGATCCGCAGCGTATCCTTAATCGGGTATATGCATAAACCGCCTCGTCGAATGCATACTTCGACGGGGCGGTTTCCTTTGTTGCGAAGGTCCCCCTCAAGGCGCCGTGCATTTTTGGGAGTATTCAGCATAACCAAGGGCTTCGGGCGCCACGATAAATGCCAAAGACCGCGAATATCCCTGCAAATCAAACGCTGTCAGCCCATAACCCCGCCCATCATTCGTAGAAATCATCGAGAAATCCCGATTTTTCGCCCGAGGCCGGTATGCAGGGGTCTTCGATTGCAGAATACTCGCAAAAATGCACGTCGCCACCACCCCCACATGGCGCGAACCAAAACAAAAGCGCGGCCAAAAGGC
>UQRX01000059.1:0-8958 GCA_900543595.1 uncultured Collinsella sp.
AAGCGACAGCGCGCCCGCGGCGAGTGCCGAGGCAAACCCCCGGCGCGACAGCTCAAAATCAAACGCGCGCATCGCTAGCACGCCCCCTCGTTGGGCATCGACCAGGCGTGATGGTCGGTATGCAGCAGCTTCTCGGCCAGCGGCGAGAGCGGCTCGCCCAAGAACTCGCGGTAGCACGCCTGAACATCGGGGTTCTCATGCGAGAAGCGAATCTCGGCGTTCGCATCCAGGCCCCACAGCACCTGGCCGCGTTCGGCTGCCAGCTCACAGCCGTCGTGGATGGGCTGACCGCCGCCACCGACGCAGCCGCCGGGGCACGCCATGACCTCAACGAATTCATAGCTCACGCGACCGTCGCGAATCGCGTCGAGCAGACGGGCGGCGTTGCCCAGCCCGTGTGCCACGGCGACGCGCACCTTGGTGCCATCGATATCGGCCACGGCTTCCTTCCATCCGTCCAGGCCGCGCACATCGGTAAAGAAGTCGGCGTCGGGGTTCTTGCCCGTCACCAGGTAATAGGCCGAGCGCACGGCGGCCTCCATCACGCCGCCCGTGGCGCCAAAGATCACACCCGCGCCCGTGCCAAAGCCCAGCGGCGTATCGAGCGGCTCCTCAACCAGCGTATCCACGCTCACGTGGCTCGCGCGGACCATGCGCACCATCTCGCGCACCGTCAGCGCAACGTCAACGTCGGACGTGACGTCCTCGCCCACCATGCTCGGCAGCGCACACTCGGCCTTCTTGGCCGTACACGGCATAACGGACACCACAAACAGGCGCTCGGGCCCCACGCCCAGCACCTTGGCGTAGTAGGTCTTGGCGATGGCGCCGAACATCTGCTGCGGCGACTTTGACGTGGACAGGCTGTCGACAAACTCCGGGTAGCGCGCCTTCACAAAGCGCACCCAACCCGGGCAGCAGCTCGTGAACATGGGCCAGCCACGGCTGTCGCCCTCGCCCTTGGCAGCGGCGCCCAGGCGCTCGAGCAGCTCGGAGCCCTCCTCCATAATGGTGAGATCAGCCGAGAAGTCGGTGTCGAACACGTACTCAAAGCCCACGCGGCGCAGCGCGCAAGCCAGGCGCTCGACGGTAGCCTCCTCGCGCGGAATGCCGAGCTCCTCGCCCCAGGCGCTACGCACGGCCGGCGCAATCTGCACCAGTACGATTTTGTCAGGATCGGCGAGAGCATCGAACACGGTCTCGGTATCGTCACGCTCGCGCAGGGCGCCCGTCGGGCAATGCGTGATGCACTGACCGCACGCGACGCAATCGGTCTTGCCGATCGGCACGCGCCCGCGGGTGCCCACGGCGGTATGCGTGGCGCGGTTGGTCAGATCCCAAATCCCTAAGCCCTGCACGCTCTCGCACACCTTGATGCAGCGCATGCATTTGATGCACTTGTCGTTATCGCGGATGATGGGGAAATCGAAGTCCCAGCCCTCGCGCGCCAGATGCTGCTCGTACGGCAGATAGAAGATGCCCAGGTCGTTGGCGATGGTCTGTAAGTTGCAGTTACCGCTGCGCACGCAGCTCGTGCAGCGCGAGTCGTGTTGGGACAGCAGCAGCTGCACGTTGGTGCGACGCGCCTCGCGGGCCTTGGGGCTGTTGGTGTGGACCACCATGCCGTCGAGCACGTAGTTGTTGCAGGCGGCAACCAGCTGGTCGCAGCCCTCAACCTCGACCACGCACACGCGGCAACCGCCGATCTCGTTTAAATCGCGCAGGTAGCACAGGGTGGGAATCTGGATGCCGACGGACTTGGCCGCGTCCAGGATCGTGGTGTGCTCGGGTACCACGACCTCGCAATTATCGATAGTGAGCTTGACCATATTGAGTGCTCCGCTTTCGGTGTTGTCGCTGACAGTGGGGTTGTTGAGCTCTACCATTCCAGGTTCCTCCCTCCGCGGAACGCGCCAAAGCCAAAGTGGTCGCAACGCAGGCAGCGGCTTGCCTCCTGGCGTGCCTCCTCCTCGGTAAGGCCCTGCTCGACCAGATTCCAATCGTGGATGCGCTCGCCGGCCTCGCGCTCGCCCAGCTCGCAGCGGCCACACTCGTGCTTGCCCTTAAACTGCACGGTCGGCAGCTCAACGTCGAGCTTGATCTTGTGGTCAAAGCCCAGGTAGCGGTCGATATTTGCCGAAGCCACGCGGCCAGCGTTGATGGCCCGGATGACCGTGGCGGGGCCGGTCTGGCAGTCGCCGCCGCTAAAGAGACCATCGAAGTTAGGCACGGCGCCATCCGAATCGGTGACGATGCGGCCCCACTTGCAGGCGATGCCCATGTCCTCAAACGGCTTGGAATCGATGTCCTGGCCGATGGCCACAAACACGCGCTCGCAGGGAATGACGCGCTCGGGCGTGGCGGCGGCACGCGGGGCCGGACGCCCACGACGGGGCTCGCCGATAATCTGCGGCTGCACGCGCAGGCCGCTCACGCGACCTTCCTCGCCCGTCTCGATAGCGAGCGGAGCCGTCAGCTCCAGCACCTCGCAGCCCTCGGCCTGGGCGCCGGCAATCTCGGCATCCTGAGCCGTCATATCGCAGATGCGACGGCGGTAGACGATGCTCACCTTTTCGGCACCGCAGCGCACGGCAGAGCGTGCCACGTCCATGGCAACGTTGCCGCCGCCGATGACGCACACGCGCTGGCCGCTTAGGTCGGGCAGCTCATCGTCGCCGATGGCGCGCAGCATCTTGACGGCCGACTCCACGCCGAGCGCCTCTTCGCCCGGAAGGCCGAGCTTCTTATCGCTGTGGGCGCCAATGGCAAGGTAAACGGCATCGAACTCGTCGCGCAGGCGGGCAAGCTCCTCGCCATTGACGGAGTGGTCGAGTTCCACGTCGATGCCGGCGCTCAAGATCCAGTCGATCTCGGCCTGCAGGCGCTCGCGCGGCAGACGGTAGCTGGGAATGCCATAGCGCAGCATGCCGCCCAGGTGGTGGCGCTGCTCAAAGATGGTCACCTTATGGCCCATCACGGCCAGGTAGTAGGCACAGGAAAGGCCGGCCGGGCCGCCGCCGATCACGGCGATGCGCTTGCCGGTGTTGTCGGCCACACTGGGCTTGTAATCGTTGAGGTCGCTGTGCTCAACGGCAAAACGCTTGAGGGCGAGGATGTTCATGGGATCGTCGACCATGCCGCGACGGCAGTGCATCTCGCAGGGATGCTCGCACACCAAGCCGCAGACGAGCGGCAGCGGATTGTTCTTGCGGATGACCTTGACGGCATCGGCATAGCGACCGGCCTCGACGAGCGAAATGTAACCGGGAATGTCGACGTGCGCCGGGCAGCCCGAGACGCACGGGACGCGGGCCTCGCGGTCAAAGCCACAGGAGTGCTCGCGGATGTGGTGCTCAAAATCGTCGCGGAAACCGCGGATAGCCGTAAGCGCCATGGCGCCGGCCTCGTAACCGATGGCGCAGTCGCTCGAAAGATAGATGGTGCGGGCAGTGTGCTCAATCAAGTTGAGCGTGGACTCGTCGGCGCGGCCCTCGAGCACATCGGCGAGCAGGTCGCTCAGCGCGCTCAGGCCCACGCGGCAGGGCGTGCACTTGCCGCAGCTCTGGGTGGAGCACAGGTTGACGAGCGCCGCCGTAAACTCGACGGGGCATGGGGCGAGCGAACTCACCGCCAGACGGCGTCCAAGCGCATCGTGCAGGTCGTCCATGACGGCCTGAGCGTGGCTGCGTTCCATTACGTGCAGTCGAGCCATAAGATCCCCTCTCACATGGCAGCCCGGAGGCGAGGCCGGGCGAAGTTGCTACACGCACAACACTGACCTAAAAAGTTGTTAGGTCTCCACGCAGTTCGGCAGGCGGTATGAAATGTCACCCTCGGCGGTGAAATAGAACATTACCGCAGATAAATGCCATATTTGATAAAACGCGTTACCAAACGACAATGCCCCGCCCACGCAATCACGTGGACGGGGCATTGCTCATGGTATGCGGTCAGCGACCCTGTTGCTTTTACTTAAGCTCGGGCCAGTAACCCTTGTTGGCCTCAATCATGTCGTCGAGAACCTCCTTGGCGACCTTCATCGAGGGCACGGTCTTGTTGAGCGTAAAGGCCTTGAGCGCCTTCTCGTACGAACCCTCGATCGTAGCCTCGACCACGAGCTTCTCGGAGTTCAGCTGCTGCATCATGAGGCCCTGCTGGAACAGAGGAATGTTGTCGCGGCTGATGACCTCGGGGCCGTTCTTGCCAATGTAGGCAGGCAGCTCGACCATGGCGTCGTAGGGCATGTTGGGGATAGCGCCCTTGTTCTCGCAAATGACCAGGAAGCGCTGCTTGGTGTCGTTCTTCAGAGCGATGGCCAGGTCGGCAATCCAGTCGCCGTGGCTGCCCGCATAGAACGTGCTCTCGTCGATCTCGCCCGTCTTCTCGTAGTGATCGATGCCGTCAAAGAGGTTCTTCTCGCGCGTCTCCTCGACCTCGTTAGCACGGGTGCGCTCGGGGTTGGAGTGCTCGACGAACTCCTTCTGCTGCAGGTAGTAGTTCAGATACGTGTTGGGCAGGTACTCCGGGAAGCACTCCATGATCTCGTACTCGCCCTTCCAGACGTAGTACCAGCTGCCCTTGGTGTGGCGGTTCTGCTCAGGATGCTCGTCGGCGGTCTCCTCGGGCTTCTTTGCCATGAGCGAGCCCATGCCCTTGAGGTAGGAGTCGGGCAGCAGAATCTCATGTTCCTTGATGTACTCGCGCAGCTGCGGGAGTACCTCCTCGCCCTTGTGGCGGATCGAGGTGAACCAACCAAAGTGGTTGAGGCCAAAGTAATCGTACTCGACATCCTTCTTGTCGATATCGAGCGCGGCGCAAACCACGTCGATGATCGCGATCGGCATGTCGCA
Source organism: uncultured Collinsella sp. (assembly GCA_900543595.1). Lineage (GTDB taxonomy): Bacteria > Actinomycetota > Coriobacteriia > Coriobacteriales > Coriobacteriaceae > Collinsella. The sequence goes on from UQRX01000059.1 coordinate 4,851, forward strand.
GATGTTGATGATGCGAGCGTTGGGGCGCAGCACGCGGCAGCCCTCGGAGACGATGGCGGCAGGGTTGGAGTAGTTGAGAATCCAGTAGTCCTTCTTGGCGTACTTCTCAACGTCATCGATCAGCTCGACCATGGGGAAGATGGTGCGCATGCCGTAGGCAAGGCCGCCGCAACCGCAAGTCTCCTGACCCACGCAGCCGTGACGCAGCGGAATCTTCTCGTCCTGCTCGCGCATGGCGTAGCCGCCCACGCGCATCTGGGCAAACACGAAGCTCGCGTCGGTAAAAGCCGTCTTTTTGTCGGTGGTCACCGTGAGCTTGATGTCCAGGCCGAGGTCCTCGTGCAAAATCCAGTCCACGAGCACGCCGATCTTGCGCTGGCGCTCCTCGTTGATGTCGTACAGACGAATCTCGTCAACGTCGAGCTCGTCCTTGCGCAGGGCGATGGACTTGACGATGCCGGGGGTAAAGGTGGATCCGCCACCACACAGAGTAATGATCATTGTTTACTGCTCCTTCTCAATTGCGTTTTCGACCTTGTCGCGCATCTCGGCAACCTTCATGCCAAAGATGATCTGGATATTATTGCCGTTGCGGTTGATGCCGCTGTTGGGCACGTGGTTGATGAGGTCCTCATTGATGAGGTCCGGGTTCTTAACGTTCACGCGGAGACGCGTAAAGCAGTTCTCGAGCTCCTCGATGTTGTCCTTGCCGCCAAGACCTGCGACCAGGTCGGCAATACCCGCATCGACGCCCTCTGCGGGAGCTGCGGCAACAGCGCCCTGCTTCACCGCGACAGACGCGGCGGCCTCGCCCTCGGCAACGGACTCGGCGAGCTCGGACTCCTCCTCGCGACCAGGCGTGTGGAGGTTGAGCTTCTTAATAAGGAAGGTAAAGAGGAAGAAGTACAGAGCGGCGTTGACGACTCCGAGCACCAGCATAACCGGCCAGTTGGTCTTGTCGACACCCAGGACCAGGTTGGAAACCACGATGTTGATGATGCCGCCTGCAGTCGAAGCGGGCACGGAGAGGACCTTGAGCAGGACCAGGAAGATGCCGGAAAGAACCGAGTGAACGACAAAGAGCACGGGAGCGGCAAAGACAAAGAGGAAGTCCATGGGCTCGGTGACACAGGAGAGCACGGCGGTGATGATCAGCGGGATAATGACAGCCTTGGTCTTATCCTTGTTCCCCTTGTAAGCGGTGAAGATAAAGGCGAGACCGATGCCGATGTAGGGCCACAGGTTGTTGAAGGTGTAGCTGTTGAAATACGTGCTATCGGAGAAGGGCTGGCCCGTCATTGCCATCTCGGCAACACGGATGGGGTAGGCGCCGGCGATAACCTGATCGCCCAGCGTCAGGGTGCCACCCACATCGGAGAACTGGAACGGGGTGTAGATGAGGTGGTGCAGACCGGTGGGAACGAGCAGCTTGTTGAGCATGCCGTAGATAAACAGACCGATGTTGCCTGACTCCTTAATGATGCCGGCAACGGAGGAGATGGCGCCCTGAACCGGAGGCCAAACGATGCAGAAGCCAGCGCCCATGATCCAGGAGATGATGATCATGATCAGGAACGGGAAGCGAACGCCCGAGAACATCGAAAGGGCAATGGGAAACTGCTTGTTCGAGTACTTGTTGAACACGGCACCGGTGATGCAACCAAGAATGATGCCGCCGAACACGCCGGTATCGAGCACCTGAATGCCCATAACGGTGGCCTGGCCGGTTCCGGTAAGACCGAGCATGCCGCTCGCATCGGCAAGAGAGCCGGTAGCGTTGAGCACGATGTTGTTAGCCTGCAGGAACAGGAAGAACGACATCAGGGCAATCAGCGAGGCATGGCCCTTGTTCTTCTTTGCCATGGCGCCGGCGATGCCCACGCAGAACAGAATCGAGAGGTTGTTGATGATAAACATCAGCGACTGGTAGACAACGGCGCCCACAAGCTGGAACGGACCGGAGCCCAGTACGGGGACCAAAGCACAAATGGTCTTGTTGGTCAGAATGATGCCCACGATGAGCAGGATGCCGGCAACCGAGAGATACATCATCGGCTGGACGATCGACTTTGCGAACACCTCCAACGGCGCTTTGAAATTGAACTTCTTTTTTGCGGTCATAGCGGTACTCCCCTTCCTTTTCCGCAAATTAAGACAGATGTGCCCTGGACAAGACCGTGAGCCTTGCCTTATATCAATCGATGTGTGGGCACGTTATGCCTAGAGACCAGGTTCTCCAAGCAGGTTAACAATGTGATATGCGAGATAACTCTTCTCGGCATCGGTAACGACAACGTTATAGGTAGACGACAAGTGAGCGGCTATGGCGTCCGCGCACGAGAATGCACACGGATACGCCGTTTCATCGATTCGGAACAGCGCGTCTCCGTTGATTTGCCCGGCCGTAGGATCGAGCGCTCGCTGTGCGAAAAACTGCAGGTGACGAACGAAACGTTCGTAAGGCAGCGAGGTGTCATCGAGGGTCGTAGCATAGCGCTTGGAAACAATCGCGAGCACGTCGCGAACAAGCTGGACCGAAACAATCAAACGATCGGAGCGTTGCGGCATGGTGGCGTTGACGATATGCAGCGTAATGAAACCCTGCTCTTCTTCGCTCATCTGGATGCCCATATACTCCTTGATAATCTGCAGCGCACGGCCCGCAAGTGCATACTCCTTGCGATAGAACTGCTGGATCTCGAGCAGCAACGGATTCTCACAGGAGACGCCCTTGCGCTCGCGCTCCAAAGCAAGGCTGATATGGTCTGCGAGAGCAATGAGAATCTTGTCGTTAATATCAACATTGAGCTCTCGACGGAGCATCTGAACAATGTCCTCGGCAATCACGAGGTTGACGGTGGGGATGGATTCCAAAAGATGTGCCAAGCGGTCGATCGTACGCGAGTCCTGAGAAGTTCCCTCCTGCAACGCGTAGGTCTTTTCGATCGACGCCTCGTCGATGGCATCGCCGGCATGACGGCCAAAGCAGAGGCCTCGACCGATGACGATGAGCTCGGAGCCATCGTCCGAAGTGACCATTGCGACGTTGTTGTTAAAAACTCGCTTGATAACCACGGTACCCACCACAAGAATTTACTCGGAAAGCCAGACGACAGGCTCTTTAACAGCAACAGGGCCGGAAGCATGCTCACGAAGAGTCGAGTTCTCCGAGCGCTCGCACACGATAACGAAGACCGTGGGATCGAAGCCGGCGGCGCGGACCGCGTCGAAATCGACCTCGACGAGGGGCTGGCCCGCGTCGACATGGTCACCCTGGGCAACAAGCGCATGGAAGCCCTTGCCCTCAAGCTTAACAGTGTCGATTCCGATATGCAGCATCACCTGAGCAGAGCTGTCGTCGGACATGATGCCCAGCGCGTGCTCAGTCGGAAACAGCGCCGCGACGGTGCCGGAAACAGGAGCGCGCACCGTTCCCTCTTGGGGAACCACGGCAACGCCATCGCCCACGGCACGGCTGCTAAAAGCAGGATCATTGGTATTTTCTAGATGAACAAGCTCGCCGGAAACGGGAGCGAGGATTTCGAACTCGGAAGCTGCAGTCTTCTGCTCATCCGAACCGCCCATCAGGCGAGAAAAGAAACCCATGGTGGCATGTCCCTTCATAAATATAGCCCAACCAAAATCAAGCGAATGCGTCCATAGAGACACACCCGTTCAAAGACTTTGGTTAGGCCCACGTCCGAGGGACTCGGTAACCTTCCGCATTTCTTTTTACGGGAGCTATTGTAGACAAGCCCAAAGCCAGAACAATCATTATGACCGGTGAGCGGTATTTTTTCTCCGATAAACGGTATTTAGGCGTTACTTGAGAACGATCCTTTTCTGCCGGCACCCGAGGACACCCCTCGCTCTGGTGCAATGGGGTGGCGCAAAGTAACCTGACCCCTTTGCACCAAAAAGGGCCCCGAGCGTAGTTGCTCGGGGCCCTTAGTTCGCCTCGTTCTAGCGCGCGACGCGTATGTTACTTGCGCTTGCCGCCGCCGTCGCCGGGACGACGGGAGCTGCCGCCGCGCTTGCCGCCACGATTGTTGCCATAGCTGCCACGGTTATCGCGACCGCCGGCGCGGCCGCCACGGGAGCCGGCCTG
>UQRX01000060.1:0-8633 GCA_900543595.1 uncultured Collinsella sp.
CTGCGCAAGACGAAGGCCACATTAAGTGGCCTTCTTTGCGTGCGGAACTCGCGATCAATCAAATATATTGCGGGCGGGCACGCGGCCCTCTCGGGTTCGGGGCGCTGCGCACCGGACTGGTTTATCTGAATAAATATGGCGAAGGCCCCTTTCGGGGCCTTCTTTTTTATTAGAGGAATTCGCCGACTCGGTGGACTTCGGGTTGTAGGTCTACTCCGAATTGGTCTTTGACGGTTGCTTGGATGTGGCGGATGAGTTTGTCGACGTCGGCGGCGGTGGCGTGATCGGCGTTGACGATGAAGCCGCAGTGTTTTTCGCTCACCTGCGCGCCGCCGACAGCATGGCCGCGCAGGCCGGCGTCCATGATGAGCTTGCCGGCAAAGTGGCCCTCGGGGCGCTTGAAAGTGGAGCCGGCACTCGGCATGTCGAGCGGCTGCTTGTCCTCGCGGCGCTGGCGGTAGTCGTCCATGTCGGCCTTGATCATCGCGGCGTTGCCCGGGGCGAGGTTAAAGGTGGCAGAGAGCACGATAAAGCCGTCGTCGGCGATGCGGCTCTTGCGATAGCCCAGGTTAAGCTCGTCGACGTCGAACTCAATGATATTGCCGCTGCCGCGGGTGCCGTCGTCGAGCGCGCGGGCGGGCTTATAGACGCGCACGGACTCCAAAACATCGGCCATGCAGGCGCCGTAGGCACCGGCGTTCATATAGCAGGCGCCGCCGACCGAGCCGGGGATGCCCGAGAGGGGCTCCATGCCGGTAAGGCAGGCTTCGGCGGCAGCCGCGGCGACATCGGAAAGCAAAGCGCCGGCTGCTGCCGTAACATGCGTGCCGTCGACGGCGATGTTAGAGAGGCCTTCGCCCAGCGCTACGACGACGCCGCGGATGCCCTTGTCACCGACGAGTAAGTCGGAGCCGTTGCCCACGATGGTGAGTGGCAGATCGCAGCGATAGCAGGTATCGAGCGTGGCGACGAGGCCCTGCTCGGTGTCGGGCGTGACAAAGACATCGGCCGGGCCGCCGATCTTAAACGTGGTGTGCTCGCGCATGGGCTCGCTCATGAGCACGTTGTCCTCGCCGGCAACACCGGCGAGTGCGCAGAGCAGGTCCTCGTTAAAAAAGTCATTCTCGTGCATACGTATATCCGCCTTATGGTGGTCGTTTTCATTAATCGAATGCAATATACCCCACCCGGATGGATTTGGTGCAAAGTAACCTGACCCCAATGCATCACATGGCGCAAAGGGGTCAGGTTGCTTTGCGCCAATCGCGGCGATAAAACAGCCGTCTACCGGATTGGTAAAGTGTTTATCATCAAGGTAGAGGGACGGTCGCTATACTTTCAAGAGATTGCGCGAATACTCGGAAGGAGCGAGATGGGCAACAAAGTTACTCTCAAGCAGATTGCCCAGGAGGTGGGGCTTTCCCCCTCGTCGGTCTCGCTTGTCCTTAACAACCGGCCTTGTCGCATCTCGGAAGAAAACCGCAAGCTCATCAAAGAGGTCGCGGCGCGCAATCATTATGTTCCTAACCAGATTGCGCGTAGCCTGGTCATGCGCGAGTCGCGCACACTGGGCCTTATCGTCCCTAACATCGAGAGCCGCTTTTTTGCCTCGCTCGCCGGCAGCCTGGAAAAGCGCTGCCGCGAGGACGGCTACGCGCTCTTTATTACCAGCTCGGGTGGAAGCGCCGAGGACGATCTGGAGCTCCTGCGCCAGCTGGTGACGCGCGGCGTCGATGGTGTGTTCTTGGTCGTGGGCGACGAGTTCTCGGACGACCGCGCTTTGCGCGAAGAAGTCAGCCATCTCCCCATTCCGGCCGTGATGGTCGACCGTGCCATTGAGGGACTCGAGTGCGACAAGGTGATGTTCGACCACGAGATGGGCGGCTATATGGCCACCCGCTATCTAATCGAGCAGGGCCACCGTCGCATTGCCTGCTTGGTTAATGCGCGCCGTTCCAATACGGGTCGTAAACGTCTTGCCGGCTACGAGCGTGCACTGCGCGAGGTTGGCCTGCCTATTGACGCGCGTTTGGAGTTTGAGAGCGAGTACTACATTCCGAGCGCATATGAGGCCTCGGAGGCGGTGCTCGCAACTGACGCCACCGCCGTGTTCGCAAGCTCGGATAACATTGCGCTGGGTCTGCTCAAGCGCCTGCACGAGATGGGGAAGAGCATCCCAGGCGATATCTCGGTCGTAAGCTATGACAACTCGGCGGCCGACGTTCTCTTTGAGCCGGCGCTGACCGCGATTGAGCAGGATCCTGGTGTCCTCGCGGAGCATGCTTTTGGCTGCATGTCCAAGCGTCTTGCCGGTAGGGGCGGTAGACGTGCCGAAGAGGTCGTTCTGGAGCCGGCGCTTATCGTTAAGGACAGCGTGCTCGAGCTTACTAAACACAACTAAACGCGTTTATCAATTTACAGAGACTGAATGTGGAGCACCTGTGACAGACAATGCCGCAGGTGAATGTCGCGTTTTGCCAATCGATGGGATCGATAAGGATGCTAAAACGTTTTTTCACCATGATAAAACGTTTTAGCAAATATACTAGTCCCAACGAAAGGTTGCCGTATCGGAGGGTGACCGCACAGCGAAGGGACATAAACAATGGCTAAAACACTGGGGACGCCGTGGCAAAAGCTGGGCCACGAGGTACCGGCTTCCGAGCTCGAGGGCGTCGACCTGTATTGGCGCGCATCGAACTATCTGTCCGTCGGTCAGATCTACCTTCGCTCTAATCCGCTCATGCGCCCCGACTTTGTCGACGAGAAAACCGGTGAGGTGCGCGACTTTGGTCGCCCGGACGTTAAGCACCGCCTGGTCGGTCACTGGGGCACCACGCCCGGCATCAACTTCCTGTTCGGCCACGTCAACCGCCTTATTGCCGATCACAACCAGAACGCCATTTTCTTGATGGGCCCGGGCCACGGTGGCCCCGCCGGCACCGCCCAGTCGCTGCTCGATGGCACCTACCGTGAGATTCGCCCCGACATCACCAATGACGAGGCAGGCCTGCAGAAGTTCTTCCGCCAGTTCTCTTATCCCGGTGGCATCCCGAGCCATTTTGCGCCCGAGACGCCTGGCTCCATCCACGAGGGCGGCGAGCTCGGCTACACGCTCAGCCACGCCTACGGCGCCGTCATGGACAACCCGAGCCTGCTGGCCGTGGCCGTGGTGGGCGACGGCGAGTCCGAGACCGGTCCGCTCGCGACCTCTTGGCAGTCCAACAAGCTCGTGAACCCGGCAACCGACGGTATCGTCCTGCCGATCCTGCACCTCAACGGCTATAAGATCGCCAACCCCACCATTCTTGCCCGCGTGTCCGATGAAGAACTCACCAAGTTCTTTGAGGGCATGGGCTATAAGCCGCACTTCTTTGTCGCCGGTTTTGACGACGAGAGCCATGCAAGCATCCACGAGCGTTTTGCTGCCCTGTTTGAGCAGGTCTTCGATGAGATCTGCGACATCAAGGCCACCGCACAGGCCCAGGCCGCCGCAGGCGAGACCGTGGTCCGCCCGGCCTACCCCATGATTGTGTTCCGTACGCCCAAGGGTTGGACCTGCCCCAAGCAGATTGACGGCAAGAAGACCGAGGACTCCTGGCGCGCGCATCAGGTGCCGCTGGCGAGTGCCAAGGACACCCACGAGCACTTCCGCGTGCTGCGCGAGTGGCTGCGCTCCTACAAGCCCGAGGAGCTCTTTACGCCCGAGGGCCAGGTGCGCCCCGAGGTGACGGCCTTTATGCCGACCGGCGAGCTGCGCATCGGCGCCAATCCCAACGCAAACGGCGGCAAGGTGCGCCGCGAGCTCGAACTGCCCGATATTCACGCCCACGAGATCCCCGTCGCAAGTAAGGGCCACGGCTGGGGCTCCACCGAGGCCGCCCGCGTCTTTGGCGAGTACACTGCCGACGTTCTGGCCAAGAACATGGACGATTTCCGCATCTTCGGTCCCGACGAGACCGCGTCCAACCGCCTACAGGCTGCCTACAAGGTGACCAAGAAGCAGTGGGATGCCGGCTTCTACGAGGACGAGGCCAACGACGAGCTGCTGGCCGGTTCCGGTAAGGTTGTCGAGCAGCTGTCCGAGCACCAGTGCGAGGGTTTCCTCGAGGCCTACGTGCTCACCGGCCGCTCCGGTGTGTGGAGCTCCTATGAGAGCTTTGTCCATGTGGTCGATTCCATGGTCAACCAGCACTGCAAGTGGCTCGAGGCCACTAAGCGCGAGATTCCGTGGCGTGCTCCCATCAGCGGTCTCAACATTTTGCTGTCGAGCCACGTGTGGCGCCAAGACCACAACGGCTTCTCGCACCAGGATCCCGGCTTTATCGACCTGCTGCTCAACAAGGCCAACGACACGCATATCGTGAATGCCTACTATCCGGCCGACGCCAACATGGCGCTTGCTGTGGCCGAGCGCGTCTACCAGTCCACCGACTGCGTTAACGCCATTTTCTGTGGCAAGCAGCCCGCCCCCACCTTCCAGACGGTCGACGAGGCCAAGTCCGAGCTCGCCGAGGGTGTCGCGACTTGGGAGTGGGCATCGACTGCCGACTCGCTCGCCGAGGCCGACGTCGTGGTCGCCACGTGCGGCGACGTGCCGACGCTTGAGGCCCTGGCTGCAACCGATATGCTGCGCAAGCTGGGCATTAAGGCGTGGTTCGTCAACGTTGTCGATCTGCTCAAGATTCAGAACGTCTGCGAGAACGACCAGGCCATCAGCGATGAGCGCTGGGTTGAGCTGTTTGGCTGCGGTGAGAAGCCCGTGCTCTTCGCCTTCCATGCCTATGCCGGCACGATTCGCCGCCTGATTTGGAACCGCCCCGGCCACGACGCCTTCCGCGTCCACGGCTACGAGGAGAAGGGCTCCACGACCACGCCGTTCGACATGCTGCGCCTGAATAACATGGACCGCTGGGTCCTGGCCGCCGACGTGCTGCGCATGGTCGACGCCGATAAGTTTGCCGAGCAGATTGATAAGTGGGAAGCCTTCCGCACCGAGGCCTTTGAGTTCGCGTGCGACGAGGGCTTCGATCACCCGGCCTTTACCGACTGGGTCTGGCCCGACGCCGTAGCCGCAACTACTGCCGACGGCGCGCTCTCCGCAACGCAGCTAACTGCCGGCGACAACGAATAGCATCCGGGACGGTCTCGCGCTGGGGCCTGCTCCGGGAGGGTTGCCTTGCTCCGGGAAGTGGGCTTCGCGAACTTCCAAAACCAAGCACCCCGGCCCCGCCCTCGTCCGTAAACTCTTCCGCTGGGCGAGCGGGGCCGCGGGCAATCCGCTCCTATGTTTCCAAATGAATACGGTGTGAGCGGCTGCGACGGATTTTCCCCGCAAGCACTCTAGTATGCTAAAGTACCCAGAAGACCGGCGGAGCTATGCCGGTCTTCTGTTCTATACGAAACACAGCATGAGGAGGCTCACCAGATGACGGCCACACCGTGGGGATTCCGGGACATATTGCCCGAGGAGGCTCAGGCGCGCGAGGAGATTGCGCTGACGGTGAAGGGCTGCTTTAGGGAGCATCATTACCTGCCGGTCGAGACGCCGCTGCTCGAGGACAAGGGTTCGCTCGAGGAGGGCGGCCGCATTGCGGACACCCCGTTTAAGCTCTTTGATGACGACGGTCGCCTGCTGGTGGTCCGTCCCGACAACACGCTGCCAATCGTGCGCTTGGTTTCGACCCGCATGCGCGCGGCCGATCTGCCGCTGCGCCTTCGCTACGAGGCGCCGGTAGTTCGCGAGTGCCAGCGCAATGCCGGCGGCTCGCGTCAGTTTACGCAGTTGGGTTTTGAGCTTATCGGTGCGGGCGATACCGCGGGCGATGTCGAGATTGTCTCGCTCGTGGCCGAGGCGGCGCGCAAGCTGGCACTGCCCGATGCGCGCATTATCGCAGGTAGCGTGCGTCCGTTTAAGGAACTGCTCGCGGCGTGCGAGGATCGCGAGCTGGCCGCCGAGGCCCTGTGCTGCGTGCACGCCAACGACTTTGTGGGCCTCGATGCCCGCGTGGCGGCAAGCGTCGAGTCCGATGCCGTCAAGGCCGCCATTAGCGAGCTGCCGCGTCTGCACGGCGGTGCCGAGGTGCTCGACCGTGTGGATGCGCTGCTGGAGGCTGCCGGTATCGTCGCGCCGCTGACGCGCGAGCTGCGTGCCCTGGTCGAGGGCCTGGCTCCCGAGGACGCCCAGGTGCTGTCGTTCGACTTCTCCATCATGAACTCGTTTGATTACTACACGGGCCTGGTCTTTAAGGCCTATGCCGGTGGCCTGCCCGATCCGGTGGGCTCGGGCGGTCGCTACGACTCCATCTTTACCGGCGCGTTCGGCGACGGCATCGAGGTGCCGGCGGCGGGCTTCGCCTTTTCGCTTGAGCGCCTGGAGGCCGCGCGCACCTCGGCCGAGGATGCCGCTTCCGATGGTGACCATGCCGTGGGCCGTGGCGCCGAGGGTCCGCTGCGCATTGCCGTGCCCAAGGGCTCGCTTAAGGCCGACACGCTCGACGTGCTCGAGGCCGCGGGCCTGGACGTCTCCGAGCTGCGCGACCCCGGTCGTCACCTGATCGTGCGCGGCCGCGACACGCGTGCCGGCGAGGGCGCGGTCGGAGATATCGAGTTTGTCATTGTGCGCCCCAGCGACGCGCCTGCCTTTGTGGGCTGCGGCGGCGCCGACTGCGGCATCTGCGGCTGGGACTCGCTTATCGAGGCAGACCTCAACCTACTGCAGCTGGTCGACCTGGGCTACGGCCTGTGCACGTTTATCGAGGCGGAGCCCGCATGGCGCGCCGGTCAGGCCGAGCGCAACTACGCCCGTCGCGGGTCGCTTCGCGTGGCCACCAAATACCCGCGCATCGCGAGCGCCTGGTATGCCGAGCGCGGCGTGAATGCCGACATCGTTTCGCTGCACGGCAATATTGAGTTGGGCCCCATCGTCGGCATGACCGACCGCATCGTGGACATTACCGCCACGGGTGCCACGCTGCGCGACAACGACCTGGTCATCACCGGCCGCATTATGGACTGCACGGCCCGCTTCTTCGTCAACCCAGGTGCCGCGCGCTTAGATCCGCGCGATCGCAACTTGGCCGATCGCCTGGCTGCTGCCGTGAAGGACAAACATTTTGAGCCCGTCGCGGGCTCGGCACAATAGTGCGAGCACGCACGGGCACCCCCACATCCGGGCTGCGGACCGATTGGTGCCACTGCCCGGCATCTCGTTTTTCGAACATAACCTCGACCGATAGGGGATACCGATATGAAGACTATCAAGCTTGCTCCCGGTGAGCGTCTCGTTACCAATCAGCTCAATCGCAAGGGCGTGCTGCCGCAAAACATCGTCGACGCCGCCCGCGATATCGTGGCAAACGTGCGCGCCAACGGCGATGCCGCGGTGCGCGATTACTGTCAGCGTTTTGACGGTGTTGAGCTGCAGAGTTTTCGCCTGCCGCAGGAGCAGATCGATGCCGCGCTCGAAGGCCTCGATCCGGCCTTTGTCGCGGCGCTCGAAAAGGCTGCACGCCAGATTCGCGAGTTCCACCAGCGTGAGGTCGAGCAGAGCTGGTTTACCACGCGCCCGGACGGCACGATGCTCGGCGTTAAGGTGACCCCGCTTGCTGCGGCCGGCATCTATGTGCCGGGCGGCCGCGCGCAGTATCCCTCCACGGTGCTCATGAACGCCATTCCCGCCAAGGTTGCCGGCGTCAAGCGCGTGGTCATGGTGACCCCGCCGCAAAGGGACGGCCTGATCAGCCCCTACACGCTCGCTGCGGCAAAGCTCGGCGGTGTGGACGAGATCTATATGGTGGGCGGCGCCCAGGCCGTGGCCGCACTGGCGTACGGTACCGAGACCATTCCGCGCGTCGACAAGATCACCGGCCCGGGCAACGCCTTTGTTGCCGCGGCCAAGCAGATTGTCTCGGGCGACGTGGGTATCGACATGGTCGCCGGCCCCTCCGAGGTCTGCGTGCTGGCTGACGCCACGGCCAAGCCCATGGTGGTCGCGGCCGACTTGATGGCCCAGGCCGAGCACGATCCGCTGGCAGCCTGCTATCTGGTGACCTGCGACGAGCGGTTTGCGCGTGAGGTCGAGGCGGGTATCGATATTCTGGTAGCGCAGTCGCCACGCGCCGAGATCACGCGCGCTTCGCTCGACAATGAGGGCACCATCGTGGTGGCCGCCGACATGGCTGCCGCCGTCGAAGCGGTGAACACCGTGGCGCCCGAGCACCTGGAGCTGCACTGCAAGGACGCGATGGGCCTGCTCGGCGGCATTCGCAACGCCGGCGCCATCTTTGTGGGCGCTTGGAGCTCCGAGCCGCTCGGCGATTACGTTGCCGGCCCCAATCACACGCTGCCGACCGGCGGCACGGCCAAGTTCTCCAACCCGCTTTCGGTGGAGGAGTTCGTCAAGCGCTCAAGTGTCATTTGCTATACGCCCGAGGGCCTGCTCTCCGATGCTCCCGCTACGCAGCGTTTGGCCGAGGCCGAGGGCCTGTGGGCACACGCGCTTTCCGCCGCACTGCGTCGCCGTGTGCTGGAGCAGGGCGAGGATGCCGTGAGCGCCGAGTCTCTGGCCGCGGCCGACCTGACCAAGGTTGCCTGGACGGGCGATACGACCGCGACGGTTGCCGAGGGCGTGG
>UQRX01000061.1:0-8425 GCA_900543595.1 uncultured Collinsella sp.
GCGATGGCGGCGCGGCGACGGCGGTCGTCGGGCTTGAGGCCGCGCACATCGCGGTTGGCCGGGCGGCTGCCCAGCACCGTGCCCACGATCTGGCCGCGGTTGTTGGAACGCTCATAGCTCATCATCTCGTCGCCCGAGGTGCCGTCCTGATAGGCGTGCGTAAAGTCGCGGTTGAAGCAGCGCTTGAGTTGGCGCTGGCGGGCGGCTTCCTCGTCCTTGGCAACGGCGACCCCTGCCAGCATGTCATCAATTTCGTGACGATACACATCAACGATGGAGTACACGTAATCGGGCGCCTTCATGCGGCCCTCGAGCTTGAGAGACGCGGCGCCGGCGTCATACAGACGGCGAACAAGCTGTGAGGTGTTGGTGTCACGCGGGCATAGAGCGCGCTCGCGACCGGCAGGGGAGAGCGTGCGGCCGTTCTCGTCGATCAGCTCGTAAGGCAGGCGACAGGGCTGAGCGCACATGCCGCGGTTGGCCGAGCGGCCCGCCATGGCAAAGCTCGACAGCAGGCACAGACCCGAGTAGCAAAAGCAGATGGCGCCGTGGCTAAAGACCTCAAGGTCCACATCGGGCGCGGCATCGTGAATGGTGGCAATCTCGTCGATGGAAAGCTCGCGCGAGAGGGTCACGCGGTCGGCGCCCTGCTCGCGGCACCAGATAGTCCCACGGTCATCGTGGATGTTCGCTTGGGTCGAGATATGCGTCTCGATGCCGGGCATGGTGCGTTTGACCTCAAAGAACAGGCCCCAGTCCTGGATGATGAAGGCGTCAGCGCCCAGCGTGGAGCAGCGATGGATGAGTTGCAGCGCATCGCCCATCTCGGACTGCTTGATGACGATGTTGACCGTGACGTAGACGCGCGACCCGGCCAGATGTGCGGCGCGGCAGGCCTGCTCAAAGGCCTCGTCGGTAAAGTTGGTGGCCTTGCGGCGGGCGTTGAAGCTTCCCATGCCGCAGTAGATGGCGTCTGCCCCGGCAGCGAGTGCGGCGGCAAAGGGCTCCGGGCCTCCGGCGGGGGCCAAGAGCTCGGGTCTGCGGTTGGTGGTTCGACTGGCGGTTGCGGTCATATCCTGCCTTTCAAAATGCTCAGATATTCAAAAGTATAGTGGTGCTGTTGCGGCGGACGAGCCCTGTGGCCCAAGCAGGATAAAGTCTTCAGCAGCCCTTGCAGCAAAAATGATCCGTTTCCCTCCGTCCCCTATGGATCGCCTGATCCGATGGGGACGGAGGGAAACGGATTATTTTGAGCTTCACCGTCCGGTCGTGCCGTTCAGCGGCTGACAGGCGCCGTTGAGCGATAAAATATTCTCGCAGTGTGATAATAATCTTGCATCGCGCGGAAACCTTGAGTACTATCCCAAATCAAGCGCGGTGTTCAGACCGAACTGTGCCTCCCGGTGTGAACACCGCGCTCACGCTCTCTATTTGATCGTAAGGAGAAAAACATGAGCAAGGCCGTCGTGTCTTCCGATAACGCACCCGCAGCCATCGGCCCGTATTCCCCCGGCATCCAGACCGGCAACATGGTGTTCCTGTCCGGCCAGCTGGGCATCGACCCCGCAACCGGCAAGATGCCCGAGGGCGTCGAGGCCCAGGCTAAGCAGTCCCTTGCTAACGTCGAGGCTCTGCTGACCGCTGCCGGCGCCACCTTTGCCGATGTCGTCAAGACCACGGTCTACCTGGCCGACATTGCCGACTTCGCTGCCGTGAACGAGATCTACGCTTCCAAGTTCGAGGCTCCGTTCCCCGCGCGCAGCGCTTTCCAGGTTGCCGCTCTTCCGGCCGGCGGTCTGGTCGAGATCGAGGTCGTCGCCGCTCTCTAAGACGTTGGCGAAAACAAAACATGACATGCAAAAAGACCCTGCAGTGCGCGTGAACTGCAGGGTCTTTTGTCAAGCGATGCGACAAAAATGATCCGTTTCCCTCCGTCCCCAAGGGTTAACGTTTAGCCTTCCTTGCGGACTTTTTGCAGGTAGCGGTAGACGCTGGGCTCCGAGATGCCCAGCGCGGTGGCGGCGCAGGCCACGGCGCCCTTGAGCATGAACACCCCGTTGCCGTTGAGGTGGCGAATGACGTCGACGCGGTCGCTCTGGCCAAGTGACGCTACATCCAGCCCGCGCGCACTCAGCAACTCGGCAATGCTGCGGTCGATGAGCTCCTGTGTTGACTCCGAAAGGCTTTCGACCTCGATAGGGGCGGGCTCCGTGCGCGTCGGCGCCGCGTCGAAGCATGCCATGAGCTGCTGCGCCATGGCGTTGATGGAGCGCACGGTCGAGAGGTCGGTGTTGACGCAGAGCATACCGACGATCTCGTCATTCTCGCGGATAAAGTACGTCGCGGACTCCAACGTCTTGCCACCGGCGCCGCGGCCCTCGTAGCCCGTAATAAACGGCAGGTCGCGATACTTGGGGTCGTGCATGATCTTGAGCGCCAGATCGGTGGCGGGACCGCCGACCTTACGGCCGCTCACGATGCCGTTGCGAATATCGACGATGGCGTGGTCGGGATCCGAGAAATCATGCAGCACGATCTCGCTGTTCTTACCGAGTATCTGCTCCAGGAAATCGACCATCGGCAAAAAGCGACGTACGGTCTCGTTCACGGGCAACTCCTTTGGGTGAAATCGGAAATGTTCATAACAATTTTTTCTCATGGTAACACGCTGCTCTTCATCTCGTATATCCGCAGGTACATTGCGTAATACAGACGAACGGTAGGAATTTGGCGGTAAACGGTTGACCAAAAGAAAAGTTAGATGTTATTTTGACCAGACACTTTCCTGACCTGCGGAAATGCATTATCTCAGCTGAAGAATAGTCTGATAACAAAAAATTATTATTGAGAATGAGAATCATCTTTAATACGATATGCAACGAAGGCACAACCTCAACCCCGCACTGCGTCACAATAGAGCGTTAGATGCGAAAACAACTATTTCGAGGATTGGTGGTCAAATGACCCAGGAGACGGTTAAGAACGGCACTGAAGCCCTGTTCACTCGTGAAGGCATGCCTCCCGTTAAAGAAATGATCCCGTGTGCCCTTCAGCACGTACTGGCTTCGTTTGCCGGTATCATCACCCCGGCTGTCATCATGGCCGGCGTCTACGGCTTTAATAGCCAGCAGAGTACCGACATCATCCAGGTCGCGCTCATTCTTTCGGCAATCGACACGGCCCTTCAGGCCTTCGCTCCCTTCCGTCGCATCGGCGGCGGTCTGCCCATCGTCATGGGCGTTTCGTTCGCGTTCTTGCCGGCCCTGCAGGCCATGGGTGCCTCGGGCTTTAGCTTTGGTGCGCTGCTGGGCGGCGAGATCGTCGGCGGCGCCGTCGCGGTCCTCTTTGGTCTGGCCTACAGCAAGATCAAGTGGCTGTTCCCGCCCGTCGTGACCGGTACGGTCATCTTCTCCATCGGCGTTTCGCTGTATCCCACGGCCGTCAAGTATATGGCCGGCGGTATGGGTACGCCGCTGTGGGGCACCCCGCAGGCCTGGTGCGTCGCTCTTATCACCTTCGCCGTGGTCTTTGCGCTCGCCAACTTTGGCAAGGGCACGCTCAAGCTGGGATCCGTGTTCTTTGGCATGATCGTTGGCATGATCGTTTCGATCCCCTTTGGCATGATCGACTTCTCCAGCGTCGCCACCGCTCAGGTCTTCGCCCTTCCCAAGCTCATGCCCTACGCGCTCGAGTTTGATCCCGAGGTCTGCATTACCCTCGCCGTCGTGTTCCCCATGGTTGCCATCCAGGTTATCGGTGACGTCTCCGCCGCCTGCCTAGGTTCCATCGACCGTATGCCCACCGAGCGCGAGCTCTCCGGCGCTATCGTGTCCCAGGGCCTTACCTCTATGGTCGGCGGCCTGCTGGGCGGTCTTCCCACCAGCGCCCTTGGCCAGAACGTGGGCATCATCTGCTCCAACAAGGTCGTCAACAAGTGGGTCTTTGTGATCATCGCTGCCGTCTTTGCCATCGCCGGTCTGTTCCCGCAGCTCTCTGCCGTCCTTTCCGCTATCCCGCAGCCCGTCATCGGCGGCGCGACCGTCGGCGTCTTTGGCACCATCACCATGAACGGCGTGCGCATGTTCACCCGCGAGGGCCTTACGCAGCGCACTACCACCATCGTCGGTACCTCCGTCGTCTTTGGCCTGGGTATCTGGATGGCCAGCGGTTGCCTTGCCGGCGAGGGTATGCCCACCTGGGTGTCCACCGTCATCGGCTCCAATGCCGTAACCCCCACCGCCATTATGGCCATTGTCCTTAACCTGATCCTTCCGCAGACGCCGGTCGTGGCTCAGCACATCGATGCTGCCAAGGACGCTGCCGTGGATCTGGTCTTGCCCGAGAGCAAGAAGTAACCAATTCGGTGCTATTCGTCGGCGGACGCATCGCCTCGTCCGCCGACGTCATGCGGCGCCAAGCCGCACTTCAAAGGGTTTGTCCCTTTGGTGAAGCGTTGACGGGAGAGGGCCCGTTTCCGGTGTAGGCCGGCGCTTCGCACTTCCGCTATGTCAGAGGTGTCAAACCCCGCCTCTGATGTTGAAGGGAGCATTCATGCTTCTGGTCGCTAACGGTTCCGTTTTTACCCGCAATTCTCAGACCCCGTTCATTCCAAACGGTGCGGTCGCCATTGACGGAGATACGATCGTCGAAGTGGGCCCCGAGTGCGAGCTCAAGTCCAAGTACCCGGATGCCGAGTACGTCGACGCCCAGGGCAACCTCATCATGCCCGGACTCATCAACTGCCACACCCACATCTACTCGGGACTGGCCCGCGGCCTTGCCATTAAGGGCTGCAACCCCACCAACTTCTTGGAGAATCTTGAGCAGCAGTGGTGGAAGATCGACGACAACCTGACGCTCGACGGCACCAAGGCAAGCGCCTATGCCACGATTCTGGATTCCATCCGCGATGGCGTCACCACGATCTTCGATCACCACGCGAGCTTCTGTGAGATTCCGGGCAGCCTCTTTACCATTAAGGATGCAGCTCAGGAGCTGGGCATGCGTTCGTGCCTGTGCTACGAGGTCTCCGACCGCCGTGGCCGGGAAAAATGCGACCAGGCCATTGCCGAGAACGCCGAATTTGCCCAGTGGGCCGCCAAGGAGCGTCGCGATAACGACAACCACATGATTGCCGCCATGTTTGGCGGACATGCCACCTTTACGCTGTCGGACGAGACCATGGACAAGATGGCCGAGGCCAACAACGGCCTGACCGGCTTCCACATCCATGTGTGCGAGGGCATGGATGACGTGTGGGACTCCCGCCTCAACCGCGGTGGCATCAGCCCCGTCGAGCGCCTGCTGCAGCACAATCTGCTGGGTCCCGACACCATGCTCGGCCACTGCATCCACGTGACGCCTGCCGAGATGGATATCGTCAAGGAGTCCGGTACCTGGCTCGTCAACAACCCCGAATCCAATATGGGCAACGCCGTGGGCTGCGCCCCCGTGCTCGAGTTCTTCCGCCGCGGCATCCCCGTGTGCATGGGCACCGACGCCTACACCCACGATATGCTCGAGAGCCTCAAGGTCTTCCTGATCATTCAGCGCCACAACGCCGCCATGCCCAACGTGGGCTGGTGCGAGGCCATGACCATGCTGTTCGAGAACAACGCCAAGATGGCCAGCAAGTACTTCGATCGTAAGCTCGGTGTGCTTGAGCCCGGCGCTGCCGCCGACGTCATCGTCATGGACTACAAGCCCTTTACGCCGCTGAGCGAGGAGAACATCGACGGCCACATGCTCTTTGGCATGATGGGCAAAAACTGCCGCACCACCATCATCAACGGCCGTGTCCTGTACAAGGATCGCGAGTTCGTTGGCATTGATGAGGACAAGATCAACGCGTGGACCATGGCTGAGTCCAAGAAGCTCTGGAGCACGCTCAACGATCGCGCGTACTAATTACAAGTAGATTCACGCGCGTCGGATGTTTCGCCGCATCCGACGCGCGTATAGGCGACCTCCGCGGGGTCGCCGGCGCTGTGCTAGCGCTACGCCGTATTTGCGCCCGCCGCGCGGTCTCGCCGGGCGTTACAGAGAGGAGCTCACTATGAGCGACATCATGAGGCCGATCCCGTTTTCGCAGCTGATGAACTGGATCATCGAGGAGCACAAGACCCAGGGCGCTGTCTTTGGCGTTCGCAAGATGGTCACGGCCAACCAGGAGGGCGCGCTTCCCATTTTTGACGAGCGCATCGAGACTCCGTTTGGCCCGGCCGCCGGTCCCAATACGCAGCTGGCCCAGAACATCGTGGCATCCTACGTGGCCGGTTCCCGCTTCTTTGAGCTCAAGACCGTCCAGGTTATGGACGGCGAGGAGCTCTCCAAGTGTGTGAACAAGCCCTGCATCGTGGCTCAGGACGAGTGCTACAACTGCGAATGGTCGACCGAGCTCGAGGTTCCGCAGGCCTTTGCCGAGTACGTGAAGGCATGGTTTGCCTGCCACCTGATCGCTCGCGAGTACGGTCTGGGTAGCCCGGACGGCTTTGTCTTCAACATGTCCGTGGGTTATGACCTCGAGGGTATTAAGAGCCCCAAGGTCGACGCCTACATCGAGGGTATGAAGGACGCCAGCGGCTCTGACGTCTGGAATGAGTGCCGCGCATGGGCGCTCGCCAACCTGGATAAGTTTGAGCATGTCGACGCCGCGTTTGTCGAGTCCATTCCGGCGCGCGTGTCCAACTCCATCACCGAGTCCACCCTGCACGGCTGCCCGCCCGCCGAGATCGAGCGCATCGCGACCTATCTGATCACCGAGAAGGGCCTCAACACCTACATCAAGTGCAACCCCACGCTGCTGGGCTATGAGTTTGCCCGTCAGCGCCTGAACGAGCTGGGCTTTGACTACATCGTCTTCGATGACACGCACTTCCGCGAGGACCTGCAGTGGGCCGACGCCGTGCCCATGTTCGAGCGCCTGATTGCCCTGTGCGCCGAGCGCGGCCTGGAGTTTGGCGTCAAGCTGACCAACACGTTCCCCGTCGACGTGACGAGGAACGAGCTGCCCTCCACCGAGATGTACATGTCCGGTCGTTCGCTGTTCTCACTGACCATCGAGGCCGCCCGCCGCATTACCGAGCAGTTTGACGGCAAGCTGCGCATCAGCTACTCCGGTGGTGCCACGGTCTACAACATCCGCGCCCTGTATGATGCCGGTATTTGGCCCGTTACCCTGGCGACCGACGTGCTCAAGCCCGGTGGCTACGAGCGCTTTAGCCAGATGGCCGGCGAGTTTACCGATCTGGACGGCAAGCCGTTCGCGGGCGTCTCTCTCGAGGCCGTGACCGCGATCCAGACCGACTCGCTTACCAACCCGCTCTACAAGAAGCCGCTGCGTCCGCTACCCGACCGCAAGGTCGCCGGCAAGAGCCCGCTTTCCGACTGCTTTACCACGCCGTGCCGCACGAGCTGCCCCATCCAGCAGGATATTCCCGCCTACCTGGCGGCTGTTGACGAGGGCCGCTACGAGGACGCACTTAACATCATCATCGAGCGCAACGCCCTGCCGTTCATTACCGGCACCATCTGCCCGCATCCCTGCGGTCGTGCCTGCGAGCGCGCATTCTACGAGCCCGAGGGCGCCCAGATTCGCGCCAGCAAGCTCAAGGCCGCCCGCGAGGCCATGACCGCCGTGCTGCCCAAACTGCGCGCCCAGGCTATCGCCAACGACGGCGAGCGCAACGTTGCCGTTATCGGCGGCGGCCCGGCCGGCCTGGCGACGGCGTTCTTCCTGACGCGCGCCGGCGTGCCCGTCACTATCTTCGAGGCCCGCGATTCGCTCGGCGGCGTGGTCCGTCACGTGATCCCCGAGTTCCGTATTGCCAGCGACGATATCTCCCACGACGCGGAGCTTTGCCTGGCCTTTGGTGCCAAGGTTCAGCTCAACGCCCGCATGGAGTCCATTGACGAGCTCAAGGCCCAGGGCTTCACCGACGTGGTCGTGGCAACCGGTGCCTGGATGCCCGGCTCTGCGGGCCTGGGCGAGGGTGCCGAGCTCGACGTGTTGGAGTTCCTCGAGGCCGCCAAGAAGGGCGAGAAGCTCGAGCTGGGCGAGGACGTCGTGGTCATTGGCGCTGGCAACACCGCCATGGACGCGGCTCGCGTGGCCAAGCGCCTGGCAGGCGTGAAGAACGTGCGCCTGGTGTATCGCCGCACCAAGAAGCAGATGCCCGCCGACGAGGAAGAGCTCGATCTTGCTCTTGCCGACGGCGTTGAGTTCTGCGAGCTGCTGGCGCCCAAGGCACTCAACGGCGCCGTGCTGACCTGCGATGTTATGGAACTTGGCGAGCCGGATGCAAGCGGCCGTCGCAGCCCCGTCGCCACGGGCGAGACCGTCGAGCTTCCCGCCACCACGGTGATCTGCGCCGTGGGCGAGGGCATCGATGCCAGCCTGTACGACGCCGCGGGCGTTGAGCACGAC
>UQRX01000062.1:0-7986 GCA_900543595.1 uncultured Collinsella sp.
TCAGATCGCACTCCTCTGCCAGCTGAAGCTGTGCCAGCTCCTCATCGGTGAGCTGTTCTTCCTTGTTTTCTGCCATAGTTACCTCTTCTTACTATTTCTTAGCGTGCTTGCCAGCACCCTTGCTGTCATCGGTGACCGAGATGAGCTGTCGGTCGGCCGCGCCATTGTGACGCGCGCGGCGGCGCTCCTCGGCGTCGCCTGCATCGGCGGCGGCGCGGTGTGCCTTGTTGACGTTAAAGACCTCGTCGTGCTTGCGCCACGGGCCGACGGACTCGCCAAAGCTCATCTTAAGGCCGGCGATAAAGCCGCCGAGCCAGCCGATCGGCGCAAACTGCACCAGCGGGAACAGCGAGAACACCCAGGTTAGCAGGACGACTGCCGCCGCACCTACAAAATTGGCGATCCAGTAGTCGCGTTTGGTGATGACGCGCTTTTCGCACGCCCACTGGCCGCACAAAAAGCCGATGTAGATCGCAAAGAGAAAGAGCACCAGCGCAAGCACCACGAACGTCCAGCTCATGGTCGCTACTCCTCGTGATGGTGGCCGCAGCAGCACTCGTGGCCGTCGTCATGGCCGTGGCCGCCGCAGCACTCGTGGTCCTCGCCGTGGTGGTGGCCGCAACCGCACTCGTGGTCGTCGCCGTGCTCGCCGCAACCGCAGCCGTCCTCGTGGGCACCATGCTCCTCGGGGCGATACTGCGACCAGTCCAGACCGGCGGCGATGGCGTCGGCCTCCTCCTTGTAGAGTACCGTGATGGCCTGGGTGCCCAGCTTGGCGCCACCGATGGCGTCGAGCATATCGTAGAGCGTAAAGGCCACGTCGGCACCGGGCAGCGCGAGCTCGCGATCGTCGGCGTAAGCGAGCGCCAGGCGCAGGTCCTTAATGAAGTGCTCGACCATAAAACCGGGCTTGTAGTCGCCGTCGAGCGCCTTGGGCGCCAGGCTCTCCATGGCGCCGGACTTGCCGGTGCCGCCCAGGATCATCTGGCGGGTCTTCTCCAGGTCAAGACCGCTCAGCTCGGCAAATGCCATGGCGTCCGCCATGCCGACCATGCAGGCGCCCAGCGACACCTGGTTGGCGAGTTTGGCAGCCTGGCCCTTGCCGGCGCCATCGAAGCAGCAGATGTTGGCCGCAAAGGTGGCAAGGATGTCGCGGACCGGCGCGATGTCGTTCTCGGTAGCACCCACGATAGCCGTGAGCGAACCGGCGATAGCGCCCGACTCGCCGCCGGTGACGGGGCAGTCAAACGCCATGCGACCAGAAACCTGGGCGGCCTCGGCAATGTCACGGGCAAGCTCGGGCGAGCTCGTGGTGAGGTCGATCAAGACCGCACCCGGCTTGGTGCACGCGAGCAGGCCGTCGCCCGCCAGGTAGAGTGCCTCGACCTCGGAGGGATAGCCCACCATGGTAAAGACGACATCGGCGTTCGCCGCGGCATCGGCCGGCGTATCTGCCCAGACGGCGCCGCGCTCGATAAGCGCCGCCGCCTTGGACTTGGTGCGGTTGTTGACCGTGACGGGATAGCCGGCGTCCAGGATGTGGCCGGCGATGGGGGCACCCATGATTCCGGTGCCGATAAATGCGACGGAGAGCTTGTTTGCCATGAAACCTTTCCTTTTGGGTTGGGTGTTGTTACCAGGTTAAATACTCGGTGCCAGCGTTTCGGCCGTGACTTGAGGGCACTTGCAGCCGCAGCGCCTGTCTACTCACCGCGCACACGACGCGCGATGCGGTCGGAAAGCGAGGCTTTCTCGGCGCGATTCTTGCCCCAAAACGCGCAAGCCACCATGCCGGGACCCACGTGCGAGCCGATGGTAGGACCGACGGAACTACGGATGATGGTGACGTCGGCGCAGCCTTCCTCCTTGCGGATGGCGGCCTCGAGCCAGTCACCGTCCTTCTCGGCATCGGCCGTCATGATGGCGATGGGCATGGTGCGATCGGGCACGTAGTTCTCGCGGAACGACTTGAGGATGGACTTGAGCGCCTTCTTGCGGCCGCGGTTGACGCCGATCAGCGACAGCGAGCCGGCAAGGTCGTAGGAGAGCTCGGGCTTGACATCGAGTTTTGCCGTGAGCTGCGCCGCCGCGGGCGGAATGCGGCCGCCGGCAGCCAGTGCGTCGAAGCTCTCGAGCGTAAAGTAGCCGTGGACGTAGGTCTTTGCCTCATTTGCCCAATCGACCAGCTGCTTGGCGGTCAGTCCCGCCGAACGCTGGCGCACGGCCTCGAGCGCCAAGAGCGCGCCGGTCGCGCAGGGCAGAGCGTTGTCGACCACGTAGAGCTCAAAGTTGGGATACTCGGCGCGCACGGCATCTGCCGCCTGGCACGCGGAGTTGTAGCTCGACGACAGCGCCGAGGTAAAGCACAGGTAGACCGTGGGCGTGCCCTCTTTGGCGCACTCGGTAAAGAACTCGATATAGCGACCGAGCGACACGGCGGAGGTAGACACGCGAGCGCCGGCGCGCATGCGGTCGTAGAACTCCTTAGGACTCATGCTCGACCAGATATCGTCCGTGCGCTCCTCGCCATCGATAATGAAGGGGAAACCCAGGATATCGACATCGAGGTTCGCGGCGACCTCGGGGCTAAAGTCGCAGCAGGTATCGACGACGATGCGGCAGCGGTCAGAATGGCCGGTAGATGCAGCCTTGTCCATCAAAGCGACTCCTTACGTAAAAAAGGCGGCCATCCGCATGGGATGACCGCCGGCCGTTAACTCATGCAAGTTAACGTATTTTACTCGTCAAGTGTTTCGATGCGGGGCTTGATGATGCCATATCCACCATTCTTACGGTGATACACCACATTGATGAGGCCAGTCGTCGCGTTCTCGAACACGTAGAAGTCGTGGCCGAGCAGATCGGTCTGCACCAGCGCCTGCTCCTCAGTCATCGGGGTGACATCGATGACCTTCTCGCGGACGAGCAGGTCGTCCTCCTCCTCGGGCAGCAGCAGATCGGCCAGATCCTCGACGCGCTCGACCGGTGCGACATCCGCTGCGCTAGCACCGCCCTGGCGGTTGTCCACGACCTTGGTCTTGAACTTGCGCAGCTGGCGGGTGACCTTATCGGCGGAGAGGTCGATGGCGGCGTACATATCTGCACCGTGCTCGGCAACGCGAATCACCGAACCGCGGGCACGAACCGTAACCTCGACGATTGCCGGGTTGGGGTTCGAGGGGTTCTTCTCATAACGAAGTACGACGTCGACCGTCATGGGCTCGATATCGAAAACCTTGAGCGCCTCGCCGATCTTCTCATCCACATGCGCACGCAGAGCATCGGTTACCGTCGTCTTGCGTCCAGAAACCTTGATATCCATACGTGGCTCCAATCTGCCTCGGGGACTTACTGTACTGGCTATGTACCCATTGCCGTGCATTTAATCACGCGGATTCCCAAAGACCCGAATAACGATTGCTTGATACCGCATACCGAAGTCTCGCACTTTTCTGTGGCAAAGTGCGCTATGGGAGGGCGACGGCAGAGTTGGTTTTTCTTCTTGAAATTGGCTTTGACCTGCTGGTTTTATGGAAACGAAAAAGCCGGGCTCCCCTGTTGGGAAAGCCCGGCAATGCGTGTTGAAACCGTGAAGAGGCGTCTCTCCTAGCGCCTAGGAGACGCCACCCCTAGCAATAACTAGCTATTGAGCTTGTTAATGTCGTCGTCGGTGATAGTGCCCTCCTGGCTGGACGATTTATCCTCGGAGGTTGTACCCTCGCTGCTCGAATCGGAGGATGCGGACTCGCTGGATCCGGTCTCGGTCGACTGCACGTCGGCGCCCGAGACCGTCTTGGTGGTGAGGTCATAGGGCATTGTGCCGTACCAGACGGAGTGGACCGCCTCGAGCGTGCCATCGACCGTGATACCGTCGAGGGCATCGCTCACGGCACGGCATAGCTCGTCGTTGGCCGCGAGGCCCGCGACGCCGAGCGTCGAGGGCGTCTCGAGCGCGCCGACGTAAGAGATCTGGCTCATCAGGCGCGCAAGGTAGCCGCCGGCCGTGGAGTCGCAAATCACGTAGTCGATCTCGCCGGACTCGAGTGCCTCAAAGCACTCGTTGATGTTGGAGAAGGTCTTTTGGTTGGCCGTGATGCTCTGCTTGGCGAGCGCTTCCTGCGAGGCCGAAGAGGTCTGAACGCCCAGGGTAGCGGCGTTAAGCGTTTCGGTGGAAACGCTCAGCGACTCGCCGTCGCTCGTCTTTCCGAACACTGCCGCAGCGTCGTACAGGCAAGTACCAAGCGTGCTGATGTCACCATCCGTGGAATTGATGTCACCAATGAAGATGTCGGCCTTTTTGTCGCCAAGCGCGGAATCGGCAGAAGACGCATCGACGAAGGCAACCTTGAGGCCCATGCGACTTGCAAGGGCGCGGGCAGCGTCGACCGCGTAGCCCGTGAGGTTGCCATCGGCGCCCTGCATGGCCTGCGGAGCATCGGAGGTATCGAGGGCAACCGTCAGGGTGCCGGGAGTGACCAGGGCGTCGTCCGACACCGTAGGGGTAACGGTCTCGCGCTCGATCTGGTCAATCGTGGGTGTCGTGAACGTGGACAGCGGATTGAACGCGCATCCGCTCAAGCCCAATACGGCAATGACCGCCGCGGTCCCAGCACCTAACCGAGCCGCGTGCATCAAGCTGCCCCTCACCATGTCCACTACCCTGCCTTCTGTGTCGTATACAATCCGTGCGTTGCGCGGAATAACGGGTGTTCCCACCAGCTGACCTGGTATTTGACCCCACACTTGCGCACCGGGGTGTTTGCTCGGGAGGCCATAGCCACCTTCACGACTGGCCCGCTCGCCCGCGAGGCGGTATTGCCCCAAAGAAAGTAGAACGGACGGTGCGGCTTACATCTAGGACGCGCCATGATCGCGCCGCGCGCACGCGGTCGCTTACGTGGATCCCTTTGACCGCGTCTGTCTTGGACTAGGATGGACATTTCGTCCGTCCGCAACCACAGCCTGGCAGGAACGTAGCGCATTATAGCTAAGTTCAAGCTAAAGTTTAAGGTTAGGGGCGTCATTCGCACCGTGAGCACAGATTTTGCAGGTCGGAGCGGACTATTCGTGCCCCCCATGAAGCCCGGAGCCCCCTACGGGGAGCTCCGGGGCACCCGTCTCAGGGCGCCGTGTGCAAAAAACGGCAAATATGAGTACTGTCACCAATTTAGTAGCAGCGTTTTTCCGCCCCGCGAGCCCCTTTTGAGTTCCGCACAGTCTGCTTGGCGCCAAGATATTCCACATTCGTTTATTATCTCTTCAACGAATCCAAATTTTCGGCCCAAGTTTCTTTGTTTTTACTGCCACTAATCTAGTAACAGTACTCATATTTGCCGTTTTTTGCACAGGGCATATAAACAGACCCCCCTTTAAAGCCATAGTTTTACGCCGGCTTGAGCCCAAAGCACGCTCGGAGCGTATTCAGCAGAGCATCTTGCCTCTTTCGACGCGCCTCTACGCGATTCTGATATCGCTTACCCATACGTTGGTAAATGTGCCATGCGAGCGCTTCCATCGCTTCCATGTCGCAGAGCATTTCGTTGTTGACCGTCGCGACCTCGATTCCCATAGTAATCAAGCCCGTGTTGCGTTTTTCATCATGGACACGTCCCCTCCGGGAGGAATGACCCAGCTCACCGTTGTATTCAAGGTCAAACCGGGCTGCTTCCTGATACGCATCGCAAACTGCATGCGGCATCCCTGAGATTGCCTGCGCGCGGTCATCGAACTCAATCTTGTAGTCGGTCTTAAAAGGACCGCAGGCAAATCCGCCATAGGAAAACGGAAGCGAAAACATGGCAAGCATGATGCACTCCATGGGTGAGCGCAGGTTTTCCGACAGATAGGGACACAGCCGCCGCAGTTGTTTGGCCGCACTCCCCTTGCATGCCGCAAGGTAATCTGCCAGGCGATCGGGCGTCAGCACCGGCTCGACTTCAAAGTAGCCCACGTCTGCCGGTTGGTCCTTGTCCTTTGCAAGTCTATTCGCAACAGGCGAGGTATAGGGAGGTAGATACTTCCCGCGATCGCTCAGTGAAATCTTGGAACACAGTTCCTGGGCCAGGACAAACGCCTGGATACAGCCGACCTCGCGGGCGACGGCAACACAAAGGGCCTCGGGAGATAGGCTGTACACCCCCGGTTCCACCTCTAGAATCGAGCCGGCAGGCAACCCGGAACACACGGACCAGCCCACACCAGGCATGCGTCGGCGCTGCGCCGCAGATCCCACCAGCAAGCACAGATCTTCTTGCACCTCGCCGCTTTTGACTCCAATTCGCACCAGGTCGGGAAGATAGATATCCTCGGTCGAAGGCGATGACGTACACAGCACGCGGCGCTCCTCCTCGGGCTCAAGGTCCTTCCAGCCGATGTAGCCCATCTGCCGGCGCTCGGCTCGAATCATGCGCAACGCCGAGGCGCCTGTTAGGATTGCGGAAGCCGCTAGCTGTTCGCCTGTCGGCTCGTTGCACCGCTCAATCTTTACCGCCACACGAATCACCCCTACCAGACGCGTGCGATAGCGAGGCCATCAACGGCCGCAGCACCGGCGCGCTTGAGTTCCGCCGAAGCCGCAGCCATCGTCGCACCCGTGGTGATAACGTCGTCGATAAGCAGCAGGCGGCGGCCCCGCACGTCCTCAACGGTCTCGTACATGCCTCGGGCGCGTTCACGGCGTTCTTCACGACCGAGTTCACGCTGGTCGCCATGGCCGTACTTAACGAGGGCGTCGAGCAGCGGAACACCCGACAGCTCGCAAAATGGGCGCGCGATGGCTTCCATATGATCGAAGCCGCGTCGCCGAAACGCCGCCGCCGTCGCGGGCACAAACACCACTGCATCGGCGCCGGACAACACACCGCCTAAGCGTTCGGGTGCCGCGACCTGGGCATACAAGGCGGTGTCGTATAGCAGCTCTGCCAGATACGGCGCCAGGCGTCGCTCGCCCGCGTCTTTGTACGCTTTAATGATCCTCGGGAGCGGATGCGTGTAAACGGCACATGCCAGGCACCGGTCGAGTGCTTCGGCCATCGCCGAGGACGTACCCTCGACCGAGCACTCGGTGCACAGCAAGTCTCCAAACGGGGCGCCGCATCGAGTGCAGCTATGCCGCGGGTCGATGAGCGCGAGCGCGGCCAGGCAGTCTTGACAAATAAGCGCACCGGCGCGCTCGCAGCCGGCACATCGCGTGGGTGACAACGCCTCAAGCGCCTCGTGCGCCGCCCGCTCGGCAAACGGTAGCAATTCGTCCGCAAACGGTAGGATGCCGGCACCTTGCAGGCATCCCAACACGTTCAAATGTCTCTTCACGACACAACCCTCCCTACGCTCGGTCGCAGGAAGGGTCGTTGATTCAGCGCTATGGTACCCCGACGCGTTTGGGGTCAGGCAGGTTAAATCCGTTTGCGGGCGCTATTCGCCGGTGGGCGGTTGCGGTGCGGACGAGTTTTGGGTCGAGCCCTCGCCACCGTCCTGGCGCGGCTTGCGGGAACGGCGACGGCGACGGCGCTTCTGGCCCTGGTCGGCCGAACCCTCGCCACCACGATCTTCGCGCGACTCGCGTTCGTCACGAGCAGCACCGCGCACGGCCTTGGCAGCTGCCCCTCCGCCATCTCCGGGGCGACGACGTGTGACCTTGACCTCGCCATCCGAGACCTGATCGGCCACAGAGGGCACCGAGGGCTTTTGCTGCGTGCCCGAGGAATGGCGACGACGCGGACGCGGGGTGCGCTCGTCATCGTTGCGCTGCTTGCCACCCTTGTCGGCAGGCGTATCAGAACCCGAACCACCCTTGGGGCCGGCACCGGCTTCGCGAGCGGCTGCGGCGCGGAAGGCGTCCTCGCGCTCCTCGCTCGACAAATGGCGGCGGCGACGGCGCGTGGGATTCATGCCACCGCCGCGGTTTTGCTGTTGGGGCTGCTGAGCCTCGCGCTCGCGGGGGGAATTCTTGCCTGCGGGAGCGGCCTCGCCGGCATCGCCCGAACC
>UQRX01000063.1:0-7789 GCA_900543595.1 uncultured Collinsella sp.
TCCGCGCCGCGCTGGGAAGGGCCGCGTAACGGTCCAAGAAATCGTCCGCAGTCCCAAACCACTCATTGGGGACGAACCACTCATTGGGGACGGACTTAAATGAGCGCCTCGCTACCCAGCAGCTGGGGACGTTCCTTTTCTGCCGGCATATAGAGACAGTCCTTGCCAGCCCGGTCGGCGAGCCGGCGAATCGGCAAAGACTGTCCCCGATGACTAGTCGTTTAAGAACGTCCCCAATGACTAGGTGGCTAGGCGCGGGATTTGGCGCGTGCGAGGGCGAGGCCTACGGCGGCGATGGCCACGGCAAAGAGTGACGTGACGCCCAGATCGCAGGCGATGTCGCCCAGCACGGCAGACGTCAGGTCCGCGGCGAGCGCCTTGCCGATCGCATCGTTCACCCAATATGTCGGCACAAAGTGCGCCACCGCCTGCACGGCCGGGCCCATCAGCGACAGAGGCATCCAGGCTCCGCCCAAAAACGTCATGAGCATGCCAAGCAGGTTACCCACACCGTTGAGCAGCTCCTCGCGCGCACCCAGGCTCGAAAGGGCAAAGCCAACGGCCAGCGGCGTGCACGCCAGGGCAAACGTCGCTGCCAGCGCCAGGCACACACGGCCCACGCCGACCTCGGCGACCGCGCCGGCAAAGCCCACGACGCCCATCATGCTCGACACAAACCAGATGCAGACGGTAAGCACGGCGGCGGCCGCGAACACGGCGAGCGAACGCTGGCGCTCGGAGATTGGGCCGGCCTCCATGCGGCGCACGCGCTCGGGCTCGTTCATGCCCGAGAACACCAGCCCCACCGACACGATGACAGACGAGATGATCGCGTACGCACCAAAGTTGAAATACGACTCGAGCGTGGCGGCGGCTGTCGAGTCAACCTTGACCTGCTCGATCTCGACCTTGGCGCGCTTCGCGGCCGCATGCTCGGCAGCCTTGGCGACGCTACCGTTAGAGGCGGCGGGCTCAAGTGCGGCCGCAGCGCCCGCGAGCGAGATCCAGCGCGAGGCCTCGGCAGACGAAAGCGCTGCCGCCATGGTGCCGGAACCATAGGTCACGTCGAGTTTGGGCAGAGACTCCCCCGCGCGAGCGGCTGCAACGAGGTCGTCCTCAAACCCCTCCGGGATAAAGAACACGCAGTCGGCGCTACCCTTGGCGCTGTTGCTCTTGGAAAGCGCGTCCGCAAGATCGTAGGTGTCGTCGCCGACGCCCGTGACCAGCTCAAAACGAGAACCCAGATGCTTGGTAAGCGCCCGCGAAAGGTCGCTATTGTCGCGGTCGACCACGATCACGTTGGCATCGTAGGGCTTGTACTCGGTAAGCTGCGACGAGTTCCAGCTCACCGAGGCCGCGATGAACACGCCCATGAGCGAGATGAACACCGTATAGATGAGCAGGTAGAACGGGTGCGCCAGCGCCATGCGAAGCGCGGTCTTAAAGGTGCTCATAGCGGCTCCTTCCAAAGATCAGCGTAGCGGCGGCGACAAACACCAGGGCCATCAGGACGAGCGCGCCGGCGCGGACGGCGAAGGGCCCCAGGTCCTCAAAGAAATACAGGCGATTGAACATGTCGCAGATGAGCTTGACGGGGTTGAGCCAGCACTCGGCCGGGCAGGCGCGGGCGACGTCGTCGGCAAGCGCCATCGCCGGCTCGCCGTAGAGGCCGGCGAACAAGGCGCACGTGGTGGCAAAGCCCGTGAGGATGCCCGACTTGGACGCCTTGCCGCCCTTAACGGGAAGCGTGCCCACAAAGAGCCCCAGGCCCGTGGCGGCAAGCGCGGACACGGCGCCGCCCACCAGACACAGCCCCTCGCGCCCGCCAAAGTCGACGCCCACGACCAGGCGCACGTAGCCGATCGCAATCGTCATCGAGGCAAAGGAAACCAGCCACGAGCCCACAAAAATGCCAGCCAGTGATGCCGTCTTGGAAAGGCCGCCCACGCAGCGACGTGCGCCAAGGCCCGACAGATTGGGCTGCAGGTCGACGACGCTCAAGGCGGCAAACTCGGCAGACATCATCGCGACCAGGCCAAAGAGCGCGTAGTAGTAGATGACCGTGCCATCGGGCGTGGTGCGCGTCAGGCTTACGCGGCGGGTGCCGCCCTCGAGCGACAGGGCGCGCGCAACCGCCTCCGGGTCGGCGAGCGCCGCCGGGTTGTCTTGGGCAATCTGGGACATGAGCTCGGCATTTTGTGTATACGAGCTTGCCACCGTCTCCAAAATGCTGCGGTCGGTGAGCACCGACGACGCACGCGAGCTGTCGTAACTCGATAGCAGCGTGAGTTTGGGCGTGCCCGCGGCATCGACCGTGTAGATGCCCGCGACCTCGCCGGCCTTGAGTGCCTTACGGGCGGCGGCTGCGTCATCGCACTCGTGGATCTCGAGCAGTCGGTCGTCGCCCTCCTTGGCAAGCGAGGTCGCCACGTCCTTAAAGGACGAAGCGTCCCAGGCCTCATCCGCCACGACGGCCACCGGCACCGGGTCGACCTTGCCGTCGGAGCTGAGGTTCGCAAACATAAACATAAACATCGTGGAAAGCGCAATGGGAAAGATCGCGCCCCAGACCCATGTACTCGGTCGACGCAATAGCGTCTTGAGCGTGGTGATGATGGTGTTGAACATGGCCGCCCCCTAGTCGCGCAGCTCGCGGCCGGTGATCTCGAGAAACACGTCGTTGAGGGTCGGTGGCTCGCTCCACACGCGGCCGAGCGCAACGTCGGCAGCGCGCAGCGTGTCGAGAATGTCGACCAGGTTGTGCGGGCTCGCCTCGCAGGTGCAGACGAGCTCGCCGCCGGACAGCTCGACGCTGAGCACGTGCTCGAGGGCGCGCAGTCGCTCGACCGTGGCGGGCTCGACGGCGCCCACCTCGACGGTCACGCGCTCGCCCATCTGAATCATTCGCTTGAGCTCGTCGTTGGTACCCTGCGCCAGCACGCGCCCGCCGTCCATAATCATGATGCGGCTGCAGATCTGCTCGACTTCCTCCATGTAATGGCTGGTATACACCACCGTGGCGCCCTCGTCGCGCAGACGGCAGATGCCCTCCAGGATGGCGTTGCGGCTCTGCGGGTCGACCGCCACCGTGGGCTCGTCAAAAAAGATAAGCTCGGGCTTGTGCGCGATACCGCAGGCAATGTTGAGGCGACGCGCCAGGCCACCCGAGAGCTTGCCGGGGCGGAACTTGGTAAAGTCGCCCAGCCCGACAAAGTCGATCGCCTCGTCCACCAGCGCGCGGCGGCGCTTGCGGTCGTTGACGTAGAGGCTGCAGAAATAGTCAATGTTCTCGCGCACCGTGAGCTCGTCGAATACCGCCACCTGCTGCGGCACCACGCCGATGCGGCGCTTGAGGTCGTAGCGGGCGGGTGTCATGGGCTCGCCGAACAGCTCGATGGTACCCTTGTCGTAAGCGAGCAGCTGCAAAATGCAGTTGATGGACGTGGTCTTGCCCGAGCCGTTGGGTCCGAGCAGGCCAAAGATCTCGCCGGGGGCGATGCTCAGGTTAAAGTGGTCGAGCGCGATAAGATCGTCGTAGCGCTTGACGAGGTTTTCGACGTGGACGATGTCTGTCATGAGGCGGCCCTTCTGTTGATTGCGGCCCGGTACGATTGCATCATCGCAGGAGCCGCCGGCGCGCGCCAGTGAGCTTTGTCACGAGTGCGAGGGGGCGGAGGCGAAACCCCCGCTCGCGCGAGCGATCGTCCCCGCTTTGCCGCGCGGGAGGAATGTCACAGTTGCGCAGGCAGCCCCTCCACCACGCGCGGCTTCGCGTACAATACCCGTATGAACAGGCTTTTCGACAAATCGATCGTGCTGGCGTGCTGTATTGCGGCCGCCACGGGCCTTGCTGTGGACGCTTGCCTGGTCGCGGCGTTTTGCCTTGGAGTTATCGCCACCTCGCTGGCCGAGGTCGCACAGGGAGAACGCACGCGCCGCACAAGCAAGGCCGCGAGTTACGTTTACATCATCGCGGCCGTCTTCATACCGCCGTTTGTGCCGTTTGCACCTCTCGCCCTCTATGACATCGCGCGGCGCGTGCGCCGCGAACACGCCTGGGTCGCGCTGGGCATTGGTTCCGTCTTTGCCTTTGCGCTCGTCGCGGACCTTCGCACCGACGCGCTCACCTCCCGAACGCTCCTGCTGACCGCCATCCTTTCGGTTGCCGCCACCTTGCTATCGCTACGTACCGCCCAGTTGGAGCGCGAGCAGCGGCACATGCGCCGCACCCGCGACGAGCTGCAGGAACGAGCCCTCGCGCTCGAAGCGCGCAACCGCGATCTTGCCGACCGCCAGGACTACGAAGTCGAGCTCGCGACGCTCGCCGAACGCGCCCGCATCGCGCGCGAAATCCACGATAACGTGGGCCACCAGCTCACGCGCGCCTCACTGCAGGCCGAAGCCTTGCGCGTGGTCCATGCCGACGAGCCCGGCGTCGCCGCCGATTTCGCCGACGTCAAACGCACGGTTGACGAGGCGCTCCAGCTTGTGCGCACCAGCGTCCACGCGCTCAACGACAACGCCGTCGACCTTTCCGTGCAGCTCGAACGCATTGTTGAAGGCGCGCGCTCGGACGGTGGCCCGCAGATTGAGCTTGAAGTTATGACCGAACATGCGCCCGCAAACGTCGCGAACTGCTTTACGGCGGTCCTGCGCGAGGCGCTCTCCAACACCATGCGCCACGCTTGCGCCCATACTGTCACCGTACGGTGCATGGAGCATCCGTCGTTTTACCAGCTCATCGTTACCGACGATGGCGTGGGCGGGGTCCAAGCAATCGGCCGTGGCGCCGCGGAGGGCATGGGGCTCGCCTCCATGCGCGAGCGCATCGAGGCGCTTGGCGGCACCTTCACCGCCGGTCCGCGCGCCGGCGTCGGCGGCTGGCGCGTGTTTGCCACCGTTCCCAAACAGCAAGGAGATGAGGACCGATGAGGCTCATCGTTGTCGACGACGACCGCTTGGTGGTCGATTCGCTCAAGATTATCCTGGGCGCCCAGCCGCAGATCGAGGTGGTGGGCACCGGCGCCAACGGCAACGATGCGTTGGCGCTCTACGCCGAGCACGCACCCGATATCGCACTGCTCGACATTCAGATGCCGGAGCGCGACGGCCTTTCGGCGGCACGCGAGATCCTCGAGCGCGACCCTGCGGCGCGCGTGGTGTTTCTGACGACATTCTCGGATGACGAGTACATTGTGTCGGCGCTCAAACTGGGTGCCCGCGGCTATCTGATCAAAACCGATGTCGCCGCCATTCCGCCAGCGTTGGCGCAGGTCATGGACGGCAAACGCGTGCTCGAGGGTAAGGCGATCGAGGATATCAACTTTGATGGGGCGGACGTCGAGGCCGGCGCGACCCGCCGGCCCGCCGCCTTTGCCAGCCTGACCGACCGCGAGTTCGAAGTCGCCGAGCTCATCGCCCGCGGCCTCGACAACAAGGAGATCGCTGCCACCGCCTATATGGGCGAAGGCACCGTGCGCAACCACATCAGCTCGATCCTTGCCAAAATGGGTCTGCGCAACCGCACGCAGATCGCCATCGCCTACCTGCGGGGGTAATTGCCCGAAGACCGACCGCCCCGGCAAAGAAAAATAGCTGCTACCGATTTAATGCCATTTCAAAACTATGTCGGATTACGGGGCAAAAGTCGGAGCCCTCATCCATAGCCTCATTTTCTGCAAAATGACAGCCCATCTACCTGCGGTTTTATTTTCACGGATATCGGCATGGTTGAGGGCTCGTGACTCAGCCCCGTAAACCGGCATTGTTTTGTTCGGGCGGCCCTGCACGAGCGCCTCCGCAAGTCTCGCGGGACCAAAATGATCCGTTTTCCTCCGCCCGCGGAGATCGGCCGACGGCGCCCGCCACGAAATCGGCCCATCTACTACGTTTAACTCGATACCCCCGACCATAACCGCTTTTCATGAAAACCGCAGGCTATCTACCTGCGGTTTTGTTTTTGCAATTTTCTGTATGGTCGGAGGTTCGCTATCCAGCCCCGTAATCCGGCATGGTTTTGTTCGTGGCGGTACAACCGCGCGTTTAAGCGCGGGGCCGGTGGGGCAGTTTTGCCCCACCGGCCCTATCCCAGCGCTATACCAGCCCCAGTCCAGAGTTATTCCGGTTTGGTTTCTACCGTGGGAGTCTTGTTCGCCGCAACTGGAGTACGGGCGGTGTCCATAGTCAGACAATGTTTGGGGCAGCTCTCGATGCACTCGCCGCACACCACGCAGGCATACGGATCGATCGACCAGGTACCGCCCTTGCGATCGACCGCGAGCGCGCCCGCCGGGCAACGGCGCGCGCACATGCCGCAGCAAATGCACACGTCCATGTCATTGACGATATGCCCGCGCAGGCGCTCGGGCGCCGCCAGCTTCTCCTGCGGATAGCACACCGTGACCGGCTGCTTGACCATAGAACCCAAGGCCGTCTTGGCAAATGTCAGCAAACTCATGCCGCGCCTACCTTTCCGTGCAGCTAATGCAGGGGTCGATGGTCAGGATAATCATGGGCACGTTGGCAAGGAGCACGCCCTGCAGCGCATGCGTCAGACCCGCCAGGTTCTGCGACGTCGGCGTGCGCACGCGGAAACGGTCCAGGTTCTTGGTGCCGTTACCGCGCACATAGTAATACGCCTCGCCGCGCGGCTGCTCAATCACAACCTCGCCGCGCGCGCCGTCGGCCGGCGTAAGCTTGGTACGCCCGCCGATGCCGTCGTGCGGAATCTTGCCCACAAGCTCCTTGATGATGTCCATGGCCTGCGTGACCTCGGCGCAACGCACCTGGCAGCGGGCATAGCAGTCGCCATCGCTAGCAACGATAGGCTCAAACGCAGCCAGGTCCGCATAGGCACCGTCGCCAAACATGCGCACGTCGTAGTCCACGCCCGAGGCGCGTCCAAACGGACCGACCATCGAAAGCTCCAGCGCGTCCTTCTTGCTGATCACGCCCACGCCGTGCAGGCGCTCGCCGCAGCTATTGTCGTCCAAAAACGTATGCACCAGGGCCTCATAGTCGGGACGCATGGCATCGAGCGTCTGGACAATACCCGCCAGCTCGGAGTCCTCGATGTCGTGCTTAAGGCCGCCGATCTCGTTAATCGACAGAATCACGCGGCCGCCGCACGTGCTCTCAAAGATCTTGAGAATCTGCTCGCGCAGGGTCCACGAACGATAGAACAGCGCCTCGAAGCCAAAAGCATCGGCGAGCAGGCCCAGCCACAGCAGGTGCGAGTGAATGCGCGAAAGCTCGTGCAAAATGGTGCGGATGTACTGCACGCGGCCGGGCACCTCGATGTCGAGCATGCGCTCGCAGGCGCTGGCATAGCCGCAGCTGTGGCCCACGGCGCAGATGCCGCAGATGCGCTCGGCGATGTAGCCAAACTGGTGCATGTCACGCTTTTCGGTGAGCTTCTCGAGTCCGCGGTGCACAAAGCCGATCTGCGGAATTGCCTCGATAACGCGGTCGTCCTCGATCACCAGGTCCAGATGAAGCGGCTCGGGCAGCACCGGGTGCTGCGGGCCAAACGGAATAACGGAGCGATGTGCCATGGACCTTACGCCTCCTTTTTCTGCTTGTCGCGGGCGGCCTTGGCGGCAAGCGCCGCGCGGACCTTGGCCGCTTTTTCGGGATCCATGGCGGCGAGCTTTGCCTCCATCTCGGCAGCCTTGAGCGCGGCCTTGGCAGCGGCATCGTCATGCTGAGCATCGGAGCCGGCAGGCGCAGCGGGCTGAACGACGGCAGCGCCCGCAGCATCGCCAGCGTCCTCCCCCGCAGCAGCCGCAGC
>UQRX01000064.1:0-7184 GCA_900543595.1 uncultured Collinsella sp.
TGCGCGCACCAGCCGCACCGCCGCCCGAGCTTCGTCCCTGCGAACCGCCCGCGCGCTCAGCTTGCGCGCGTTGACGCTCGTAGTTCTGCTCACGCCGGCGCTCGGCATCCTCACGCTTGGCGACATCGCGAAACACGCGGCCAGAACTCGCGCGCACGGTCTCCAGGTCCAAACCCAACAGGTCGGCAATCTGGATAAAGTACGTGTCGATCATATAGCTGTCACGTAGCGGATAGATGAGCGTCAGCGCGTCCTCGAGCGCCTTGGCGCGACCGCCCGGTGTGGTAATGTCGCTCGACTCCTGCAGCGAGCGGTACACAAAGTCCATGAGGGGCTCGGCCGCGTCAATGCGCGCCTGAAGCTCCTGGCCGCCATGCGCCGTGATGAACTCCATGGGGTCGTTGCCGTCGGGCAGCACCACACAGCGCAGGTCCATCGAATCCTGCTCGATAAACTGAATCGCGCGGCGAGCGGCCTTTTGACCGGCGGCGTCGCCATCGAACATATATACAATGCGCTTGGCAAAACGGGTGAGCGTCTTAACGTGATGTTCCGTCAGCGCCGTGCCCAGCGTGGCGACGACGTTTTTGATCCCCGCCTCCCAGCAGGCGATACAGTCGGTATAGCCCTCCACCACGATGGCGGTATCCTGCGCGACGATAAACTCCTTGGCCCAGTTAAAGCCATAGAGGTTTCGCTTTTTATGAAACACGCTCGTCTCGGCGGTGTTGAGGTACTTGGGCTGACCATCGCCCATGATGCGCCCGCCAAAGGCGATATTGTGACCCTGTTCATCAAAGATGGGAAACATCACACGGTCGTAAAAGCGGTCTGCGAGCTGTCCGCGCCCACGGCTTACGGCCACGTTGGCGTCGATCATCTCCTGCGGGGTAAAGCCCGCCTGAGACAGGTGCGAAACCAGCGCGTTGCGACCAGGCGCAAAACCCAGGCAGTAGCGTCGGCAGACATCGCCACCCATACCGCGGCTGGCAAAGTACTCGCGCGGACGGCTGTCCTTACCGCGCATAAGCATGGTGTGGTAGAACTGAGCCGTCTCGGCGCACAGGTCATAGATGCGAGCGCGCTTGGTGCCGCGATCGCGCTGCGCACCGGTATCGTGCAGTTCAATGCCCGCACGATCAGCCAAATAGCGGATCGACTCGGGAAAACTCAGGTTTTCGCGCTTCATGATATAGGTAAAGACGTCGCCGCCCTCGCCGCAGCCAAAGCAGTGCCACACCTGCGTAGCAGGGATAATGTGAAACGACGGGGTCTTTTCGCCATGGAACGGGCAGCAGCCCCAAAAATCATGGCCGCGGGGCTTGAGCTCAACCGTTTCCTGCACGATGGCAACCAAGTCCGACGCCGCGCGTACTTGATCTTTTTCCTCATCGCTAATCACGGATGCTCACCCCCTGCTCACCCAAGTTATGACGAATATCGTCGATATTACCCTCGACGGTCGCGATCAACTCGTCCAGAGAATCGAACACGCGAGACGGACGCAGCCAGCGCGTAAACGCCAGCGACACGGAAGCGCCATACAGGTCGCCCGCATAGCCGATCAAGTTGGCCTCGAGATGCGCCGAGGCGGCATCATCGGCATAGGTCGGCGGCAGGCCGACGTTAACGGCAGCAGGCCATACGGTATCGTCGACCAGCACCAGACCCTCATAGACGCCATCGGCAGGCACTTGGATGCCGTCGGGCACCTGGATGTTAGCCGTGGGAAAGCCCATGTCGGAACCCTCGTGACGGCCAGCCGCCACAACGCCGCGCAGCATATAGGGACGGCCGAGAAGCTCGGCAGCCAGCTCCACATGACCCTGACCCAGCTCATGGCGGATGCGCGTGGCACAGATGGTCCGCCCGTTAACGCAGAGCAGGTCGTGACCGTAAACGTCAACCCCACGCTCAGTGCCCCAGGCGCGCATCTCGGCAACGCCCGAAGCCCCGCCGCGGCCGAGCCTAAAGTCGCTGCCTACACGAATGGAGCGAATGTCGACAACACGCGACAACAGCGCCAGAAACCCGACATGATCGAGTGCCGCCACGGCGGGCGTAAAGGGAACGGCCACCACCGCATCGACCCCGGTTTGAGCCAGAGCATGCAGGCGGTCGGCCGTCGTCATCAATTTTTGAGCGGGCGACGGACTCACCACGACGTCCGGATCAGGATCGAAGGTGACCACGACCGCTTTGCTGCCGTGGGAACGTGCATCGCGAACAACCGCGTCAATCAGCTCTCGGTGCCCACAATGTACACCATCAAACACGCCAATGGCGATCGACGCGGCACCCAAGAACTCGCACCCATCAAATGCATCGGCAGAAACGATACGGGCCTCATCCAACTCACCCGCGAAAAAGATACGCGCGAGCTCGTGGGGCGTCAGCATCATCGAACACCGCCGATCGCCTGCGGAAAGACGTGCTCCATCACAAAGCGGCCGCCCTCGATACGAGCAAGCGCCTTCAATCCCCCATCGAGTACGAGTGCGAACGGCGCCTTCGACGTATCGAAATCCGCAAGCGAGCGTTCAACGGGAATGCGGCGACCACAAAGCAGGTCGTCTGCAAGATTACCCGGCAAATCGACACGCGTGGCACCAAGGGCGGCGATGGGATCCAGAGCGAAGCCGGCAGCGGACTCGGCAGAGAGCTCCTCTACCGCATGACAGGCGCCAATGGAAACCAGGCCGGAGGCCGTACGGCGCAGCGCGGAAATATGTGCAGCACTATCGCAGGCGCGACCCAGATCGCGAGCGAGCGCGCGAATGTAGGTGCCCTTGCTTACCGAAAACGCCACGGTCCAGACGCACGTATCGCCCTCGCCGCCCACGGCGATCAGGTCGGCGGCATAGACCTCGACGGGGCGCGGGGGCAACTCAACCGCATTGCCCTCGCGAGCACTCTTATAGGCGCGAACGCCATTGACCGAAATGGCCGAAAACGCTGGCGGCACCTGCATCTGCGGGCCAAGCATAGCGGCCAGCTGCTCACGGGCGTAAGCAAGATCGCGCAGCTCGGGGGCAACGGACACCGTGCGGACGGCCTCGCCCTCCGCGTCATCGGTATTGGTCTCGACGCCAAACGAAATGTCGGCGACATAACTTTTGGTATCGAGGGTTAGCATTCCCAGCAGACGGGTCGCCTGGCCCACGCCCACCACCATGACACCCGAGGCCATGGGGTCGAGCGTACCGGCATGGCCGACGCGTCGCTCATGAAGGGCGCGTCGGCACTGCGATACCACGTCGTGGGACGTACAGCCCACCGGCTTATCGACGGCGAGCAGCATATTCAATTGAGAAGGCGTACGACGAGCCATGTACCATCCAAAATGTTAGAGCTCGACGGTCACCGAAGCGGGATCCTCCCCTACCAGCTCGGCCAGCATGGGAAGTGCCACGGCGAGCGTCTCGCGAATCGTTCCGTTGTTGGAAAAGCCGGCGGCGGCATGATGCCCGCCACCGCCAAAGTTGGCAGCGATTTCGGACACATCGAGGTCACCTTTGGAGCGCAGGTTGCCGCGTACCTTGGTATCGCCCTCAATGCCCTTCAGGAACAGGCAGACCTCCACGCCCATCACCGAACGCACCACATCGACCAGGCCGTCGCACTCGTCCGAAGTGACGCCGCAGGCCTCGAGGTCGCTCTGGTACGCATAACTATATGCCACGCGACCGTGAGCCACTGTCTTGATGCGGCCCATAACGATGGACTTGAGATGCAAGAACTCTACGCGCATGCTCTGGTAGACCTCGAGCGCAACGCGCGCCGGATCGGCACCGTGCGCGACCAGGCGCGAGGCGGCATGGAACGCAGCGGCATCGGCGTTTTGGTACTGAAAACGACCGGTATCGGTCACCAGGCCGCACAGCAGGCAGGTAGCGACACCATCGCGAGCCACAATGCCGCAATTGTCCAAAAAGCGGTCGATAATCATGGCGCAGGCCGCGGCGCCGACGCACCTCAGGCTCAGCTCGGCAAATTCCTCACGCGCCGGATGATGATCGAAGCACACCACATGCGACGAGCGGCGGAGCACCTCGGCGGAGTTGTTCAGACGCTCGACGACCGGCACGTCCACCGAGATGAACAGGTCCGGATTGCCGGTATACGCAGATGCCGGCACCAGACGGTCGGCGCCCTCCATAAAGCGGTAGATGCGCGGAACCGGGTCATCGTCTGCCAGCAGCAGGGTAATGTCCTTGTTGGGAAAGAACTTCATAAGCGATAAGCCCAGACCCAGCACGGAGCCCAGGGCGTCACCATCGGGAGACGTATGTCCCGAAATCGCAATGGAGGACGCACCCTCGATGAGTTCGAGGATGCGTCGCTGAATATCTGCAGACTCGCTCGATGCGAGGTCGGCGGAATTACTCATCAAAAGCTGCCTCCTGGGCGGCATCCGCTATGGGATAGCCGTCCTCGTCCTTTTCGATCGCAAGCGTGGCTGGAACGTTTTCCAGCGCACGCGTGATGCGCTCGGCCTCATCGGTCGAGCGATCGATGCGAAAATCGAGCTCGGGCGTGACGCGCCAATCGAGCGAGCGGGCCAGCAGGCTACGTATGCGGCCCTTGGCGCTGGCGAGCGCCTCCATGACCTCGTCGTAGCGGCTCGCGTCGCACGACACGTACACACGCGCGAACGAACGGTCCACCGCGACCTCGACCGCGGTCAGGGTGACCAGGTCGAGACGCGGATCGGAAACCTCAAAGAGCAGGATATAACCGAGCTTCTCGCGAAGCTGCTCGCCCAGACGGCGGGTTGCCTGCGTTTGCTTCATAGCGCTACCCCCTACTCGGTACGGGCAACCTGGTCGATGCGGTAACCCTCAATGGTGTCGCCAGGCTTGATGTCCTGGAAGTTCTCCAGGCCAATACCGCCCTCGGAGCCGCTCTTGAGGCTCTTGGCCTCGTCCTTGTAGTGGCGCATCGAGGCGATTTTACCGTTGAAGACCACGATGCCATCACGCACCAGGCGCACAGAATCGGTCGCGGCGATCTCGCCCTCTTCGACGCGGACACCGGCGGCGATACCAACCTTGGGCACCTTGAAGGTATCCAGGACGGTCGCGGAACCTGTGGAGACCTCGACCTCGGTGGGCTTGAGCATACCGATGCGGGCAGCGTCGAGGTCCTCGAGGCACTTGTAGATGACGTCGTAGCAACGGATCTCGACGCCCTCGCGCTCGGCGGCGGAGCGGGCCTTGCCGTCGGGACGGACGCCAAAGCCGATGATGATGGCGTTGGAAGCGTCGGCCAGGACGACGTCGGTCTCGTTAATGGCGCCAACGGCGGAGTGGATCGTGTTGATGCGCACCTCGGACTGGTCCATCTTGTCGAGGGAGTCCTGAAGGGCCTCGATGGAACCCTGGACATCGGCCTTGATGATCAGGTTGAGCTCCTTGACCTCAGCGTCGGCGATGGTCTCGAAGAGGTTCTCGAGCGTCACGTGCTTCACGCGGCTCTGCTCCTCGATACGGGCCTTGAGCGAACGCTCGTCGGCCAGCGCACGTGCCTCGCGCTCGTCCTCGAACACGCGGAACTCGTCGCCGGCGTTGGGGACGGACTGCAGGCCCAAGATCTCGACGGCGTCGGAGGGACCGGCCTCGGTGACGGCGTTACCCTTGGGGTCGAGCATGGCACGGACGCGGCCATAGGTGAGGCCGGCGACCAGCGTGTCGCCCACGTGCAGGGTACCGCGGGTCACGAGCACGGTGGCAACCGAACCACGGCCCTTGTCGAGCTTAGCCTCGAGGACGTTGCCCGAAGCGAACGTATCAGGGTTGGCCTTGAGCTCGAGCACGTCGGCCTGGAGCAGCACGGTCTCGAGCAGGTCGTCGATACCGATCTTCTGCTTGGCCGAGATGTTGACGAACATGTTCTGTCCGCCCCACTCCTCGGGGATGATGCCGTACTCGGTGAGCTCCTGGCGCACGCGGTCGGGGTTGGCACCCGGCTTATCGATCTTGTTGACGGCGACGACGATGGGAACGCCGGCGGCCTTGGCGTGGTTGATCGACTCGATGGTCTGGGGCATGACGCCGTCGTCGGCAGCCACGATCAGGATGACGATATCGGTCACCTTGGCGCCGCGGGCACGCATGGCCGTAAAGGTAGCATGACCGGGGGTATCGATGAAGGTGATCTTGCGGTCGTTGATCATGACCTGCGAAGCGCCGATGGCCTGGGTAATGCCGCCCGCCTCGCCGGCAGCGACGCCGGTATGGCGGATAGCGTCGAGGAGGCTCGTCTTGCCGTGGTCGACGTGCCCCATGACGGTGACGACCGGGGCGCGCGGCTTAAGGTCGGCGGGATCGTCGTAGAACGAGAAGGTGTTCTCCTCCTCGGGGGTGATGATCTTGATCTGACGGCCCAGGTCGTCGGCAACGAGCTCGACGAGGTCGTCGGACATGGACTGCGTCATGGTAAGCGGCGTGCCCAGCAGGAACAGGCGCTTGATGATGTCGTTGGCCGGAACGTCGAGAGCCTCGGCGAGCTCCTGGACGGTAACGCCCTGGGAGACCTTGATGGCGTCGAGGTCCTCGGGGTTCACGCCCTGGGCCAGCGCCTCCTCAATCTTGCGCTCTTCCTGAGCCTTTGCGGCCTCGCGCTCGCGCTTCTCCTTGCGCTTCTTGCGGCGACCAGTGGACTCACGAGAGGCCTCCTCGACGGCGGCACGAGCCTCCTCGAGCACCTTCTCGCGGCTGTACTCCTCGGCCTCGCGAGCCATGCGGCTGTAGTGGTCCTCTTCGTTGTTGTGACCGCCCTTGCGCTTCTTGCCCTTGCCCTGCTTGTCGGGGTTGGGGAAGTCCATGCCGGCAGCGACGTTATTGCTGGCATTGGTGCGATGGCTATGGGGACGGTTCTCGGAGGCGTTGCGCTCGGAGTTATTGTCGGAGGCGTTGCGATCGTTACGACGGCCGCCGCGACGGTCGTTGTTGCCGCCACGACGGTTGCCGCGCTCGGCAGCGCGCTCGGCCTTGGCCTTCTCCTCGGCGTCCTTCTTCTCCTTGAGCACGGTCTCCTGTGCGGCGATCTGGTCGAGCAGAGAGCGGAAACGCGAACCGGAGTCGGAAGCGGGAACGGCGCGGCGCTGGGCCTCGCGGGCAGCCTCCTCCTTCTCGCGAGCAAGACGCTCCTGCTCGGCCTTCTTCTTGGCCTCGGCCTCGGCG
>UQRX01000065.1:0-7136 GCA_900543595.1 uncultured Collinsella sp.
GGTCAGCCCGTGGGAGGCCAGGGCGCCGCTGACCGGTGGACGGCACCGAGCCGTCATCGAGATTGAAGAAGGGGGAGGCCACGCGGCCTCCCCCTTTTTTGTTTAAGCCAGATCTAACAAACTCGCTGTGTTTTATGACCCTCGTTTGTCGCATCTTCCGTTAACGGGCTACAATAACTTAGTCTGTGCAATATGGAGGTGAACATGGCTGAAGCTGGTATCGGCGTTGATATCGTCGAGATTTCCCGCATGAAATCAATCCTT
This sequence comes from uncultured Collinsella sp., assembly GCA_900543595.1. GTDB lineage: Bacteria > Actinomycetota > Coriobacteriia > Coriobacteriales > Coriobacteriaceae > Collinsella. The sequence goes on from UQRX01000065.1 coordinate 265, forward strand.
GAAAAGACGCCGTCGTTTGCTCGGCGTGTGTTTACCGAAGAAGAGTGCGCATATTGCGATGCTTCATCGCGTCCTGCGGCGCACTATGCGAGCCGTTTTGCTTCTCGTGAAGCGGTTCTCAAGGCTCTTGGTACGGGCTTTAGTCAGGGCGTCGGCCGCAAAGACGTTTCGGTAACGCGTGATAACCTCGGAAAGCCTAAAGCAGTGCTTTCAGGTCGAGCGCTCGAGATTGCTCAAGAGTTGGGTGTCGTTGAAGTTGCGCTTTCCATTACCTTGACGGGTGATTTGGCCGTAGCCAATGCCATTGCGATCACCGAGGATGCTCGACCTAAGCCTAAGGAAGAAAAGGTGAGCACCAAGGAACGCGTTGCACAAACGTTTAAAGAGGCTCGCTCGGTTTTAGATGAGCTTGAGCAACTGCAAAATTCGGCTTTAACGGAGCACCTGGGCGATGCTTCGCGAGATACGCTAGGAGCATAGATGAAACCGGTTTTGAGTACCGAGGAAGTCGTTCGTCTCGAGGATATTATCGAACGCGAAGGAACTTCGAAGGCCGAGCTTATGGAGCTGGCGGGTGAGTTTGCTGCTACTGAAATTCTAAAACTCAATCCTGATCGCGTCCTTGTTCTGGTCGGTTTTGGCAACAACGGTGGCGACGGCTGGGTCGCGGCTGATATCTTGAGTCGCAAGGGCGTTGACGTAGACATTGTGTCTCCGGTTGAGCCGGATGAGATTCCTGCCGCTCTGGCTCGCCATGTTGCCCGCCGTACCGCCGGTCGTGACGTTCACGTGTGCGTCGGTCCCTCGCGAGATGAGCTTGAGGTTTTGATCGATAAGGCCGACGTTGTTGTTGACGCTATTTTTGGTACCGGTTTCCACGGTGACCTGCGTGCACCGTTTTCCATCTGGATTCCGACAGTTAACGACTGCGCCGACCATGTGGTGTCTATCGATGTTCCTTCAGGTCTGAATGCCGAGACCGGTGTTGTTGACGACGACTGCATCCGTGCCGAGCGTACGGTCACGATGATCACGCCCAAGATTGGCCTCTACAGCGCTGATGGCCCTGAGTACGCCGGTGATCTGGTGTGCGGTAGCCTCTATGATCGCCTTGATGAGGTCATCGATGATGTCGACCATGCCGCCGAGATTGTCGAGCCCGGTGACCTGGTGGATTTCTTTGCTCCGCTGCCCTCGAATATCGATAAGTATTCTCGCGGTTCCGTCCTTATTGTTGCCGGCTCGGCGCAGTATCCTGGCGCTGCCATTATGGCTGCCAAGTCTGCTGCCCGTGCGGGTGCCGGCTATGTGGCTGTCGCGACGCCCGATGCGTGCGCCAATCTTATTCGTATGGCACTTCCCTCGATTCCGGTTTTTGCTATTCCGTCCGATTCCCGCGGCTCTTTTGGTGCCGCTGCCCGTATGACCGTGTGCGAGATTGCAAAGAAGTACAGCTGCGTACTGTGCGGTCCCGGCATGACGACGTCTGCCGGTGCCATGCAGGTGGTTTCGGGCTTGTTGGAGCTTGATGTGCCGCTGATCCTTGATGCCGATGCGCTCAACTGCCTTTCTAAGATTGCCATCGACGGTATCGATAGCAACCCTGAGATGTACCGCCGCGAGCAGCCGCTCGTCATGACGCCGCACTATCGCGAGCTTTCGCGCTTGGTTGCCGGTGACGAGGTTAACGATCTGGGGACTGCAATTGCGGCAGCGCAGAAGGTTGTCTGGGCTGCTGGCTCCGACAATCTCGTGGTTATTGCCAAGGGGCCGACGACGGCTATCTGTGGCGTTGAGCGCGTGCTTTTGCCGCTCTCGGGTCCGGCGTCGTTGGCGACTGCCGGTTCGGGCGATGTTCTTGCGGGCATTTTGGCTGGCACACTGGCTACCATGCGTGATGAGATGGATCGCTGGGAGCTGCTGTATTCGTATGCTGTTGCGCTTCACAGTTACGCGGGTTTTGCCGCGGCGACGGAGTATGGTGAGAAGAGTGTTATTGCGACCGATTTGATCGACTTGATCGGTCCTGCCATGGAATTGGCGGCAAAGGATGCACTCGATGATCTGGGAATCATGGACGAAGGGTCGGATGACTAATCATGAATAAAGCCGATTTGACGCGCTGGTCCTGGGTTGAGATTGACCGAGGGGCGCTTCGCCGCAACACGAGGGCTTACAAGAACCTGCTCGATCCACGTCAGCGACTGTGCTGCGTGGTCAAGGCCGATGCCTATGGCCATGGTGCCGTCGAGTGCGCCAAAATCATGTACTCGGCTGGAGCCGACATGTTCGCGGTGGCAACGGTCCACGAGGGTGTTGAGCTCCGACAGGGCGGGATCACGAAACCCATCCTCATCCTAAGCGAGCCGCCTATCGAGGCCATTCCGACGTTGCTCGAGTTCGATATCATGCCTTCGGTCTATACGTCCGATTTCGCCCTTGCCTATGGCGAGTGCGCTGTCGCGGCAGGCAAGGTTGGCAAGTACCATCTAGCCATCGAGACGGGCATGAACCGCATCGGTGTTCACTACACGCAGGTGCTCGACTTTGTTCGCGGTATTAGCTTCCATCGCGGTATCCAGTGTGATGGCGTCTTTACGCACTTCGCAACGGCCGATGAGCCTGGCAGTTGGGACTATAAGCTGCAGTGCCAGCGCTTTACCGAGGCCGTTCAAGCCATTAAGGACGCGGGCTTTGAGTGCGGTATCGTGCACTGTGCCAATACGCCGTCCTCGATGCTCGATCCCTCGATGCATTTTGATATGATTCGCGCCGGCATCGGTCTATATGGCCTGCAGCCGTGCGAGCTGAGCAGCCGCGTGATGCAGCTGGACCCTGTCATGAGCGTTCATGCGCGCGTGACGCGTGTGGCACATCCTGCAATGGGCGAAGGCGTGGGCTACGGATTTACCTATCGCGTGCCGCGCACACGCGTTCAGATTTGCACGCTGCCGATTGGATATGCCGACGGTCTTTCGCGTACGCTCTCCAATCGTATGGACGTGCTGTATCGCGGTGAACGTGTGCGTCAGGTGGGTAACATCTGCATGGACCAGTTTATGGTCGCCATCCAGTCCAATCCGGCGCATGAGATTCCCGAGGCCGAGTATGGCGACGAGATGATCATTGTCGGCCGCGACGGTGATGCCGAGATCACCATGGATGAGATGGCGCGCCTGCGTGGCACGATTAACTACGAGGTTGCTTGCGGCTTTGGCATGCGTCTCGACAAGGTCTACGTGTAGGAGCCACTATGGGTGTCATGCACATCCCCGGACATAGTCACCAGGCGCCGCGCGAGGTTGCGCTCGAGGAGATTGAGGCTGTTCTAGGCGACTGTCATCTCTGCCAGCTCTATCAGTCGCGCCATAACATCGTGTTTGGCGTGGGAAACCCCCACGCCCGCGTAATGTTTATCGGTGAGGCGCCGGGGCGTAACGAGGATCTGCAAGGCGAACCGTTTGTGGGGGCGGCGGGCGAGGATCTCAACGGCATTCTGTCGCTGGCTGGCCTCAAGCGCGAAGACGTCTACATTGCCAACGTGCTCAAGTGTCGCCCACCGGGAAATCGCAATCCTCGGCCCGAGGAAGTGCTGGCCTGTTCGCCGTTTTTGCGTGAGCAGATTCGAAGCATTTGGCCCGATATCATCGTGACGCTCGGTAACCCCGCGACGCACTTTGTGCTTAAGACCGAGATTGGCATCACCAAGCTGCGCGGCAGGTTCCATCAGATGGGGCATTTTGTGGTGATGCCCACGTTCCATCCGGCGGCGGCGCTGCGTAATCCGGCGTGGCAGGAGCTGCTGGAGGAAGACTTTAAGATGCTGGGCGACTATCTGGAGCGGCATCCCGCGCCAGAGGGTGCCTCGGAATAATAAGGAGCATATATGTCCCTGGAACGCCTGGGGGTAGGTATTTATAAAACGGCTTGCTCTGCCGATACGGAGCATTTTGGCGAGCTGGTCGCGCCGTGCCTGGAAGATGGTGATGTGCTGATCTTGACCGGCGGCTTGGGTGTGGGCAAAACCCACTTTACCAAGGGCGTTTCGCGTGGTCTGGGCGACGGCCATATGGTCACGAGCCCCACATTCGCACTCATGGCTGTTCATGACCAGGGGCGTATTCCGCTGTTTCACTTTGACCTGTACCGTCTAGAGCATGCTTACGAGCTTGAGGATACGGGCATTTTCGATGTACTGGGCTATGAGGGTGCCTGTCTGCTGGAGTGGGGCGAACAGTTCCAGGACGAACTTACAGACGAGTATCTTTCGGTAACGCTTAAGCGTGATGAGAACGATAGCGACGTGCGAACGGTAACGCTCGAGGCGCACGGCGAGCGCGCAGCGGAGCTTTCCGATTTGATTGATAAGGCTGTACAAGATGAGCTTGCATAACGATTACGCGCTGGTGGTGGCGCTCGATACTTCGACCGATATGCTTGCCTGCGCGGCAAGCTGGATTGATGGGCAGACGGGCGAGGCGAAGCTGGTGAGTGGCGACCATATGTGCCGTCGCCATGCCAATGTGGAGCTCGTGAATACCGTCGACAGCGTGCTTGCTCAGGCTGGCATGGACCGTGCTGACGTGGGCAGTTACGTCGTCGGTCGCGGTCCGGGTTCGTTTACCGGCGTGCGTATCGGCATTTCCACCGCCAAGGGCCTGGCGCGCGGTGCCAACGTGCCGCTGTTGGGTGTGTCGACGCTCGATGCCTGCGCATGGACCGCGTGGAAGGCTGGCGTGCGTGGCAAGCTCGGCATTCTGGCCGATGCCATGCGCGGCGAGGTGTATCCGGCTTTGTATGTGCTGGGCGACGAGGGCCCCGAGCGTCAGTTTGAGCGCGAGCACGTGGTCAAGGCTGCCGTGGCGCTTGATGAGTGGCGCCAAGCCGCGGACTGGGACCAGGTTAAGCTGACTGGCGACGGTCTCGTGCGCTATGGCAAGCTGCTGGGCGAGGATGAGGCCGCTCGCTGCGTAGAGCGCGGCTTGTGGTGGCCTTCGGGCGAGGGTCTCATCCTTGCGCACGCCGCGGGTGACGGCGACCCGGCCCGCGTCCTACCGATCTATACGCGCCTTTCTGATGCCGAGGAAAACGAGCGCAAACGCCTCGGTCTATCCGAGAGCGCGCAGAGCGAAATTACGGGCGTCGCCGATGAGCTCGCCGGTCGCCATCTGCAATTTCGCCCCATGGGTGCGGCGGACGCCGAGGGTGCGAGTGCGCTGGAGGCCGCCTGCTTTGAAGGCGCTGGGCACGAGGCATGGACGCCGGGCATGTTCCTGTCCGAGTTGGGCGAGGATGTTGCGGTGCCGCGCAGCTGGTGGGTGGCGCACGATGACGGTCAGCTGTTGGGGCTTGCCGGTGGCATGGTCGTAGACGGTGACGTGCAGATTCTGGATGTTTCCGTCGACCCGAAACATCGCCGCGAGGGCATCGCCCGCAAGCTGCTGTCGCACGTGAGCTACGATGCCCAGATGCTCGGCTGTACGACCGCCTCGCTCGAGGTTGAGGATGGCAACGAGGGCGCTATTGCGCTCTATGCCTCCCTTGGCTTTACCGAGGCGGGCCGCCGCCGTGGTTACTACGGTGCTGGCAAAGATGCCATCGTCATGACGGCGCCGCTGCCCCTGGTGCTTCCTCTCGACAATGCCTCGCCCGAGCCGACGGCGGCTGAGCAGCGTGTGTGGCCGCTGCCCGCGCCCGAACGCACCGCTGAGGAGCGTGCCGAAATCGAGCGCCGCCGCCTGGTGCTTGCCATCGAGAGTTCCTGCGACGAGACGGCCGTGGCGATTATCGATGCGGACGGCAAGATGCTGGCCAACCAGGTGTCGACGCAGATTGATTTTCATGCTCGCTTTGGCGGCGTGGTGCCCGAGATCGCCTCGCGCAAGCACGTTGAGGTCATCGTGAGCGTCGTGGACGCGGCACTCGAGGACGCCGCAGCGTCGCTGGGCCTTACGGGCGGAGCCATCGCGCCGAGCGAGCTTGCCGCTGTTGGCGTGACGCAGGGTCCGGGCCTGGTGGGTGCTCTGGTGGTGGGCGTCGCCTTCGCCAAGGGCTTTGCCTATGCCGCCGGTAAACCGCTCGTGTGCGTCAACCATCTGGAGGGTCATCTGTTCGCCAACCTGTTGGCGCAGCCTGATCTCAAGCCGCCGTTTATCTTCACGCTCGTCTCGGGCGGTCATACCATGCTTGTTCACGTCAAGGCGTGGGGCGACTACGAGGTGCTCGGCGAGACGCTCGATGACGCCGTGGGCGAGGCCTTCGACAAGGTGGCCAAGGCGCTGGGTCTGGGCTATCCCGGCGGCCCCATCATTTCCAAACTGGCCGAGACGGGCAATCCCCGCGCGATTGACTTCCCCCGTGCGCTCAATAGTAGGGGAGACTATCGATTCTCGCTTTCGGGCCTTAAGACGGCCGTGACGCTCTACATTGAGCAGGAGACCAAAGCCGGGCGTACGATTCATCTGCCCGACCTGGCTGCTTCGTTTGAGGCCGCGGTCTTTGACGTTCAGTACAAGAAGGCCAAGAACGCGCTGCATGCCACCGGATGCAAGGAATACTGCATCGGCGGCGGCGTCTCGGCCAACCCGCATCTGCGCGAGATGATGATCAAGAAGCTCGGGCGCCAGGGCATCCGCGTGACGGTGCCGCCTCTCTCGGCATGCACCGACAACGCCGCCATGATCGCGGAGGTCGCCCGCCGTAAATTCGACCGAGGAGAAATCTCGCCGTTCGACGTCGACGCCGATCCGAACATGACGTTGTAGTCGTACGGGTGCGGTCCCCGGCGCTGCCCGGGCGCCAACGGCCGCATATGAACTTTCCTGCTCTACAGTCCTGCTCACGACGGAGGCCACATTAAGTGGCCTCCTGTT
>UQRX01000066.1:0-6421 GCA_900543595.1 uncultured Collinsella sp.
ACCTCACGCCACGGAACCGGGCCATCTACTACGTTTGGCCCACATCCCCCGACCATGACGTCTCGGGCAAAAATAAAACCGCAGGTAGACGGCCTGCGGTTTTCGCGAAATACGGGGTGTGGTCGAGGGGTCGGGGCCAAACGTAGTAGATGGGCCGGTTCCGTGGCGGCAGCGTCGCGCGCGGCCGACCGAGGGCGCCCGGAGGTGAGTAGGGCACCCATCTAACGACCGATTTCCAGCCAATTGCACAATACGTTGGCTCGTAACTCCATTTCCGTTGTCTTTTGCGCCTTAGTTTTGCACCTATAGCGCAAACCCAAGCGCGAGCAAAGACTTCGCACGATCGCATCAAGCTGCTCGGCATCGTTAAGCATATCGTGCGTAACCAGGAAGACGTCATACCCCATACTTTGCAGCGCGGTCATGCGTTTGGCATCGTGGTCGAGCACGGCGCCTGATCCGTGGATGACCTCGCCCTGAATCTCCACGATGCCTGCCTTCATTATGGTTGGATTCACGATCAGGATATCCCCGTAGCAGACTTTTTGCCCTGCAATGCTCTGCGCCGATGCGGTAAGCGGCGTAAGGTCGTTGATGTAAACGTTTCTAAAGCCGGCACCGCCGCGAGAGCGAGGAAGCGATAGCAATAAAATCCCTGCAACTTCGAGCGGAGAAGCGGCTATACCCGTCACCAGCTGCGCGGCGTCGTAAAACTTCGTACCCCACTTTCGTTTTTCATCTTACTGGCGTACTCATGAAGCTCGTGTAATTCGATGAGTGGCTTCCTCATCCAGAGCGAAGTGCCCTTTAGTTTTGTGACCTCATTCGTCTTCTTTTGTCCGTTGGTTCCCTTCGTATTTACCTGTTCCTTGACTTTTATGCGAGCATAAACGCGTTTCCATTGTGGCTCATCTTGGCTTTCATCAAGGTCAAAGAGGGATTCGGTCGTTGCATTCTCGGCAGCGTCTTTGGCTTTGTCTAGTTCCGCTTCTGCTGCGGCGGTGGGCTCAAAGACTGAGAACCATCCGCAGAATTCGTACATGGCAAGGACAAGATCGGTTGGAGACACAAAGCGCGCCATGGTAAATAGCGTCGCAAGTGGATTGGTAACCCTAAAGCTCATCGCGGTTTCCAACGTGCTGTCCACCTCAGAAGCATCATTACAGTGGATAGTTGTCCGTAATCCCGAATGGTAGTTAACGCCACCGGGCACTGTTGTGGTAATAATCGGGGTCTTGAGGACGTCGACTACAAAGGGCGATTGAGATAGGGCACGCCAGCCGTCTTCGGAGTTGGGCAGGCGCGGGTAGAGATCGCGCACCTGCGGCGGGCAGCGCCAGTAGCGGAATGCGGTGTTTGCGCAGACGATTTCGTCCATTTGCGCCTCCCCTGGTATCGGCCATAGGCCGCGCGGATTGCGGACATCACCGATTATCTACCGGGGCATCATGCGGGTAAGTACCGGAAGCTGACCAAACACTGACCAATAGCTTGACGAGTTCTGCCGAAAATCCCTCGTGTGATAGAAATCCGCTGGAAGGAGCTCTGGGCGTGTGGTCCCTGTCTTCACATTTGCGCATGAATCACATGGGGAATTCAATGAAAATACGCATATGATTTATGCAAAACGTTCAATGACGTCAGCAAAAAAGTTGCGAAAAAATGACGCCTTAGACGACTACGATTCGATTTTGGGGTCAGTTTTGGTGTCGCCCTAGGTGTCAAAAAGAAAAAAGGCCAGAGGCTTAATACCTCTGACCTGCGCTTTTGATGGTGGGCGATACAAGATTCGAACTTGTGACCCCATCCGTGTGAAGGATATGCTCTACCCCTGAGCCAATCGCCCATCGCCTTTCGGCAAAAGAGATACTAACATAGCCGCGCGTGGTTTACCAAGAACTTTTTGCCCTCGATTTTAAATTCGTGGGTGCCAGTCAAGCAAAAGTGACAAAAGCAATCGGCAAACTCGCAGCTAAACCAGCATTTACCGCTTTATCCACGAAGTCTCGGGACGGCAAATGAGTCGCGCGTTGTTGTAGGCCATGTCGAGCGTGAGGCAGGTGCGCGCGGCGTAAAAGCCGTCCTCGCGCTGGATGGTCAGCGCCAGCTCGGGCTTGTCGCCGGTCAGGCACAGCGGCAGGAGCAGTTGAATCCGGCCGCCGTAGAACTGCGGCACCGCGAGTGTGTAGTTGGCTGCGGCGCGGCGGGCGGCCTCGACGACGGCGCCCTCAAAGGCGCGGCGCAGCAGCAGCGAGTTGCCCTCCCCCATCAGGCTGACAGGAATGCGCGTAAGGTTCTCCTCGTCGCCCAGAATGTGGTCGATGTTGGAACGGATGGGCAGGCGGTAGTCAAAGACGAGCTCGGAGGGGTCCTCGGCAAAGCGCACGCGGCACGGCAGGTACTCAAACGAGACCAGCATGGGGTCGCTTTCCTTAAAGAAACCCTTCAAAAACCACCGCTGGCGCGCGTCGGGCTTGGTGTTAGGCTCAAACAGGCCGTAGATGGTCTCGTAGCGGCGCGTGTACAGGCCGGTGTTGAACAGGCAGCGGTCGTCGTCGAACACCAGCGGCAGGTTGGACGGCGCGGTCTGGTCCACGTCGCGCTCGGTCAGGAACACCGCGCGGCTAAACGAAAACGACAGGTAGTTTTTGAGGATGCGGTTGCTGGGACCCAAGTCTTCGGGATCGGCGAGGTCGGCCAGGCGGTCGTAGCAGGGCTCGGGGCAAAACGCGAAGTCGTACACATTACTGCACAGGGTGCTGGGGATCTCCATATGGCTTCCAATCAAGATAATGGCAGGCGTGCGGATGCTTTGATTCTATACGTGCGACGGGTCGCCCGTGCCCGCAACGCAACCGCGGAGCAGCTCTTCGGCGAGGTCGGCGCAAGATCGGTTTCCGGAAACGAGGTCCTGGATCCAAGCGTAGTACTGGTTGTCTTTTGCCTCCGGGCTGTCGGACAGCACGACCGGACTGCCGACGAGCCTTAGAACGGACAACGCAAAGACAAGGCTGGTGCGTTTGTTGCCGTCCTCAAAGATGTGGTCCTTGACCATGTGCTCGGCCACGTAGGTGGCCTGGTCAAAGATGTCTGCGAAGCGATCGGTTGGCGATTGGCCGAATATCGTACAGAATGCACCCGCAAGCACGGACTCGATGCGTCCAAGCTCAAGCGCGGCCCGGTCGCCTGTAGCGTCGGTCGTATAGCAGCGCCCGACCGACATCAGCGTGCTGTGTAGGCGCATCACGGCCGCGGCCATAGCTTTGAGCGAACCGGCATCATCGAGCACGAGCGGCGCTAACGGATGCGCGCCTCGCTGCGTAGTCGCCATCATGAGTTCTCCAAGAGTCTGAGCGCGTTGGGCATGCCCGCAATGGTCAGCCGAATAGCTTCGTCGATTGACGTGGCGCCGTCGAGCAAAATCGGTGATGCTGAATTTGCCTCGTGCGCTACTGAGTAATCTTCTTGAGTAGCGCGACCAGTGCCGTCATCTGGCTGAACATGACTCCAAAGCATGTGCGTCTCCTTTATAGCTTCGTAGACGGAAAAGACTGCGAGTCGTACTCCAGAACGATCGGTTGCCAGATGAGGTCTTCAATACTGCAGCCGAGCGTGTTTGCGAGCGCCAATGCCGAGGAGACCGAGGCTCGGCGTAGGTCGAGCTGGTTCTGCTCGTAGAGTTGTATGGCGCGAAGTTTAACCCCCGATTGGGCGGCGAGCTGTTTTTGCGTTAGGCCGGCCGCCTTTCGTGCCGCTTTGAGGCCCTTTTTGTCTGCCTGGGCGTTGTTCCATTTTTCGATGACAATCTGGGCGAATTTGTCTTCGGAGGCCTCGTGAAGCGGATGGTACGAGCCGATGATCCAATCGAGCGGGGCGACTTCAAGAAGGTCGCTAAAACACAAGCTGCACATCCATTGCACATAGGCCAAAACCCAGCCCGCCCAATACTGGGGCGAACGGTCGAACGGATAGGTCTCCCTGCATTCGACGGGGGTCAGTCCCGCATGTGCGATAATATCGCGCGCGAGCTCGTCACCCGCCATGCCGCAGACGACGCGAGGTATACCGCGCTCAAACTGTTTCATCTCAAAAGCGTTCGACAGGATCGCCGTCAACTCGACTGGAGTCAACCCTTGGTCACAGAGGGCAAAGTCGACCGCCTCGCCCAGCGTTCTCATGGCATCCTCGAGATACATCTCACTGTAGGCGTGGGTCATCGCCCGTCATCCCCTCTCGAATGATATCGACGATACGAATTCCCTCAAAAGGATTTTCGGAAAGTAGCTCCCGATACTGTGCCCTTGCCGCTTCATCTCGCTCCTTGGCCAATGGACCATACAAAGCTTGCGGCGCACGTTCAAATCCAGCAAAACGAATGCTCTTAAACGCGCGCTCGCTTTTGAGTACAATCTGCTCTCCCAAGTTGCCGAGCCTCATAGATCGACCAAGCTGATCGACGGTAATCGTATTGTTCACAAAAGCTCTGGCATAGCTAAAGTACGAGTCGTCCGCACGCCGTCCCCTTATCACGTCGTAAGCGCTAGTGTCAGGTAGAAAATGATCGTGGAGATATTCGCACGCCCCCACAGCAATAGCGGTGTCCTTGCGAAAAGAACGATGCTCTACAAGCAACGCAATCCAATGCAGAACTGAATATTGCGGCGATAGCAGGTCGAGTACCTCGAGATCCGCCATATCGAGTTCATAGCGATTCGCAAAGCCATCGGCATCACGCGAGCATGCCCATCCCCTTGCGAGGTCGAGGCTCTCTGTGCAATAGAATCCCTGTCCATAGTCGTTATGGACTTTCCCCAGGCCAAGCTGGGGAGTCTCAATGATTTTCTGAGAACCATGCCACAGTTCCACGCGAGTCTCCTAACAGGTATCGCTCTAGCGATAGTATAGCACACTATCGCTAGAGCGATACCAGTATTCAAAGAGCAAGAGGGTGTATGGAACGGAGTTTGAGTTCAATACTGGCTTCTAAGGCTCTCCGAGTCCGGAAATAAGCGGCAAAATTCAGACTTGCTGATCACGCCGGAGCACACTAACGCCTCTGCCTGCTACAGCACTTCATAGATGCACACCTCATCCTGCTTGATGCTTTTGCGGAAGGGCGGGCGCATGCGCTCTGGTGGGTTGGTGGCGATATCAACTTTTCGCCCAAGTTCATTCTCGAGCTCATGGGAGAGTTCGTATAGCGCGCCGAACGTCATGGTGTTGCCGCAGACTAGACGCATGTCAATATCGCTATCGGGCGTTTGTTCGCCCCGCGCAAACGAGCCAAATAAATATGCCTCGCTGACGTCGTATTGAACCAGCACGCGGGAGGCCGCGATGGATATGTCGGAAGGCGAAATCATGGGCCATTTGCCGTTCAACAGCAGAACGTCAGAGGGCCAGCGGCGAAACCGCCGATCCGGCTATTTGGCGTTCGGCGAGCTCGAAGATAAACGGGGCGTTTGAACTAACAAATTCTGTCAAGAAATTGAGGTCATCAGCAGTAAATCCTTCGACGTTGAACCATTTGACCGCAGGCAAGAAGCATTCCGCATGGTCAAAGCCAAAGTCAACCGGGCGCTCGACGGCCACTCGAACGGTTCCGTCTTCTCTTGTCTCTGAGTAGGCAAATTGGGTGCCATCATCAAGCTGAACATAGCTCCAAATCATGACTACCTCCTTAGTGCTTATATTCGAGTATAAGGAGCAGACCAGACGTAACGCGGCGTGAATTAAATTATTCCTATAAGACACGAACTCTGACAGCTGGCCTTGTCCAGAAGTGGTGGGGGCCGAGTTCTGCCGACCAGACCCCGGTTTTGCGCTTTCGCGACCTGTGGTTGTATTAACAAAATTTAATTTGCGCTCGGCTGGTTCCGATTTTTACCGCTCATCCGGAAATCGGGAGCATCAGCAGCGGCGTGCAGCTTCGAGAACCGCTGTTCCTACCACGAACAGTAATGCGGACACGGCGATCCAATTTGTGTCGCTAGCCTTGGGGAGTGACGAGGAGGTCGCGTTGGTGGCCTTGGGCCTAGAGGCCTTGGCGGCCGTGGTGTTGGTCACTGTGGTCGTGGTCACCGTCTTAGTCGCGGCCGTGGGCTTCAGTGTGGGATTCGTCGACGGATCCGTAGCTGGCTCGCCGGTGGCGGGGACGGTGCTAGGGGCGGATGGACCATCGCCCGGCACATCGGGCCCACCGGTCTCCCCCGCCGACGCCGTGGCATCCACGGGCTCAATCACCACATGCGCTGCCACGGACCTGTCGGCATCCACCACGCCGTTCGTGCCAAAGGCCCCGCCCGCAGGCGCCATAAAGCGCGCGGATGCAAGCGACCCGCCTAGGCAGGCGACGCCGCCGTCGGGGCCCGACGCGTCCAGCCAGGAAGCATCGACGGTAAGCTGCCCGGCCGCGCCACCG
>UQRX01000067.1:0-5825 GCA_900543595.1 uncultured Collinsella sp.
CCTTGCGCGCCTTGGCCTCGGCAGCCGCGCGGACCTTCATGGCCTTCTCGCGCGCGGCCTTCACCTCGGGCGTGATAACGCTCATGGGTTCGGCAGTCGAAACCTGGTAGAAAAAGCCCTTAAAGTCAATCTGCATGTCGGTGATGGCAAGCCCAAACAGGTCGTGCGCCTCATTTTCAAACGGAAATACCGCCGGATAGTACGAGCTGATGGACGGAATCTCCTGGTACTGGTCGATACCCTCGACCACCAGATTCTCAATCGCATAGCTGCCGTCCTGAGCAATATGCTCCTGAGCGGCGCGAACGTTGATAAACGTATAGACCAGGCGATACGAACCGTCGTCCACGTTGCGCTCGGCATGCATCTGCACAAAGCGCGCGCCGGCACCCTTGAGCGCCTGCACATGCGGCAACAGTTCATCGATCCCGACGGTGGTATAGATTGCCTTTTGCATTACTCGGCCTCCTTTGCAGCGGCGGGCGTCTCAGCAGATACGTCGCCAGCGACGGGCTCGGCGGGCTCCTCGGCGGGCGCGTCGCCGGCCTCAGCCGCGGCCACAAACCCGTCCTCGCCCAGCTCAACGCCACCGTCCCAGGTTGCGGCGCCGCCCACGGTAAGCGGATCGCCGCCGGCGCGCATCACGGCCTCCTTCTGGTCCAGGATGCCGCACGCCTCCACGATGGCATCGATCACCGTCTCGGGGCGAATGGCGCACCCGGGCGCGTACACGTCCACGGGAATCGCGCGGTCCACGCCGCCAATCACGTTGTAGGCATCGCGGAACACGCCGCCCGAGCACGCGCAGATGCCGCACGCCACCACGCACTTGGGCTCGAGCATCTGGTTGTAAATCTGACGCACGACGGGCAGGTTCTGGGCATTGACCGACCCCGTCACCAAAAAGATATCCGCATGCTTGGGGTTGCCGGTGTTGACCACACCAAAGCGCTCCGCATCGAACAGCGGCGTGAGCGAGGCCAGCACCTCGATATCGCATCCGTTGCAGCTCGAGCCGTCGTAATGAATAACCCACGGCGAGCGCGACATTTTATGATCCATGGATGCCGCCTCCTAAATAAACACGTCGACGAGGATGGGCATAAGGTTGAGCAGGCCAAACACCAGCGCCACGCCCCAGCCGAGCTTAAAGCAGCTGCGCCAGGTGCTGCGTGCGAAGGTGTTGTCGATCAGCACCTCGACAAAATACGTCGCGGCCATCACGACCAGGGCTACGACCCAGCTCACGGGGTTGTCCCAAACAAAGAACATGCCCACCCACATCAAGAAGAGCACGGTCTCGCACCAGTGCATGAGGGTCATCTTGGCCAGCGTGCCGCCGCTCATCTCGGTGGCGACGCCCTGGACAATCTCCTGATGCGCGTGATGCGAGTACGAAAGGTCGAACGGCGACTTGCGTAGCTTGATGGTGAGCACCGCGAGCAGCGCCAGGAAAATGGGCGCACTGTACACGATGATGGGCGCCGACTGCCCGGTCACGGCGATGGAATCAAAGCTATCAGTGGCGAGATACAGGCCCACGCTCATCAGCAGAACGGCGGGCTCGTAACTCATGACCTGCAGCAGCTCGCGGTCGGCGCCGACCTGGGCAAACGGGCTTTGCGTCGAGGCGGACGCCAGCACCACAAAGATCGCGGCGAGCGTCACCATAAAAGCGCACAGCAGCGTGTTGGAGCCCGACACAAAGATGCCGCCGCCCACGACGGTAAAGATGAGCGCGCACGCCATATAGGTATCGTCCATGGTGTTTACGCTGGCAGGGGCCTTGCGCAGCAGCTTGGCAACGTCGTAGAAGGGCTGCAGCAGGCGCGGGCCCACGCGGCCCTGCATGCGAGCCGAAAGCTTACGGTCAAGGCCGTCAATCAGGCCGCCCACAAGCGGCGCCAGCAAGGCAAACGCCACGGTGCCCATAAAGATGCCCACGACACCCGAACCTTCAAAGTACTTACCGCGCAACACCGAGGGCGCGCTCATGGCAAGCCGCTCGGGCCCAATCCACGCGCAACACAGCAGCGCAAACAAGATAATGCTGCAGCACACGACGCTACCCGCGGGACCAATACGCTTCTCGCCAAGGGCGTCCACCGAGTACCAATTGCGCTTTTCGGCCTTCACCTCGCGTCCCATCGAGCCGCGGAAATGGCGGTAATTGTCGGTTCCCACACCCGAAAGATATACGTTTACGTGCGGTTTGTTGCTCACGCGGAATGAAGTCAGCAGCACCACGGCGATAAAAGCCACGATAACCACCATCAGATACATGGCGTCCTTGCCAATAACGTACGGCACGCGGCCAAACACCATGGCGAGGTAAGGCGACACCAGACCGCTCGAGATAACCGGAAACGCCACGCAGCACAGAATCAGCAGCACGGCGATGGTGTTGAGGGCCATCCATTCGGTCTTATGGACATTGGCCTCAACGTTTTGAGCCGTGGGGTCGACGCCCGAAAGCTTGGCAAGCCACTTGCCCCAGAAGAAGAACGTCGCGGCCGAGCCAAAGGCAAGTACCATGATCATGAGCACGTTGCCGGTCTGCGCAAACGCCACCAGGGCGCCCCACTTGGACACGAGCATGCCAAACGGCGCCACAAACATGCCCATAATGCCCAGCATCATCAGACGCGTCAGGTGCGGCATGCGGCTGAACATGCCGTCCATGTCCTCGATATTGCGGCTGCCGATATGGTGCTCGGCGGTGCCTACGCACAGGAACAGCAGCGACTTAGCCACCGTGTGGAACAAGATCAGGAAGATGGCCGCCCATACGGCCTCGGGCGCGCCGACACCCAGGCAGGCACTGATGAGACCCAAGTTGGAAATGGTGGAGAACGCGAGCACGCGCTTGGCATTGCTCTGCGAGATGGCCATGAGGGCCGCGAGCAAAAACGTGATGGCACCCACACTCGTGACCATAAAGCCGGTCACGGGATAGATGGCATAGAGCGGGCTCAGCTTGACCATCAGGAACACACCGGCCTTGACCATGGTGGACGAGTGCAGCAGGGCGCTCGTGGGCGTGGGGGCAACCATGGCACCCAATAGCCAAGTGTGGAATGGCATCTGTGCGGCCTTGGTGAGTGCGGCGAGCGACAGCAGAACGACCGGCATCACCAGCAGCGCGGATTGCGCGGTTCCGGCGCCGGAAAGCTCAATCATGCCCGAGATGGTCAGCGGCATGCCGTTAACGTGCAGGTACATGAGTCCGGCCAAAAACGCGATGCCGCCCAGCATGTTGAGGATGATCTGGGTGAAGGCGTTCTTGATGGCCTCGGGCGTGCGCGTGTAGCCAATCATGAGGAACGAGCACACGGTGGTGATTTCCCAGCCGCAGAACAGCCACTCAAGGTTATCGCTCGTCACGATGACGAACATGGCCGAGAGGAACAGGAACATAAGCGCCAGGAACTGCGGGCGACGGTCGGGCGCGGTCTGCCCGCGCAGCGCGGCCTCGTGCTCGTCATGGGCCTGGAAGTCCTTCATGTAACCCAGGGCATACACGCAGATCAGGCTGCCGACGATGCCGACGGCGAGGACCATGATCACACTCATGTAGTCCAGGTAGAGCGGCGTTGCCGTGACGGCTTCGGCCGCGGGCAGCGTCATGGCCGCAAAGGCGACCGAGCCCACCAGCTGCACCACGCCGAGCACCGTGGTGAGCGTGCTCTTATATTTACGCGCGTTGTACAGGATGACGGCACACAGAATCACGTCGATGGCGGAGCTGATGATCGAGAGCACATGCGAGGTGCCGGGGGTAACCTCAAAGCTCTGCGGACCCGTGCCAAAAAACATGACGGCGACTACAACTGTCACCGCCATAATAATGCCGGAACCTATGAGCCCCACCGCATCGCGGGCGCGGTCACCGCGCGCGAGCAGCATGCCCAGCGCCGGTACCAGCGGAAACAGGGTAAGGAAATACAGTAGCGTCATACCATCACTCCCCCATGCAAAAACGCTGCAATTGTTTAACGTTATAGCTCAATTGAGGAGCAGCGGCGGCAGGTTTTCGGTCAACTGGGGAGTTTTAGGCGTACGGGGCAAGGGCGCGTCCGCTTTGGAGCAGAGAGGCGACGCTCCCCTATCGCAGCGACAGGCGCGCGGGCCACTGCGTGCAGTTTATTGGCCACGTTGGAGGATGTCCCGACAGGCTCGCGCCGGTCCAAAAAGTTGGCGCGGCAAGAAAAATGCGCCCCTGTGGGCGCACCATCCCGTTTGCTATTCCGCCTTTTTAACGCGCGGCTTGCGACCGCGCGGCTTATCGACCAGTGCGGCCTCACCGCTCTCGCGGTACTGACGGCACCAAGCCTTGACCGAAGACTCGCTGGGAATCTTGTGCTTGATCATGGCCTCGCGAACCGTCAAGCCGTTTTCCAGACGGTCCTTAACCACAGCGAGCTTTACGTCGTACGAGTAGGTGTGATGATGCGAACCGGCATTGAGAACGGCGTCGGCACCGCCCACGGCATACGCGCGGGCCCACTGACGAGCCGTGGCCTGGGGAATGCCAAGCTCCGCGGCGAGGGCGCGATGACCGACCCCCTCTTGGAGGATCTCGACGGCGCGCTGCCTAACCTCGGGCGCATGCGTGCGAGTCCTAGTTGCTTCCGACATACCTGCCACTTCTTAGCCTTAACCGTTAATCTGCTTTCTTACGTGCAAGTTAGATAGTAGCATTTTACTGTTTGCTCAAAGCAGTTAATTAAAGTAGACGCGGCGTTATCTGGGCATTTGGCACCAAATTACGACATTTCTTTATCGATTATTTACGCTGGTAGCTGACTCGCAGCTAATCGTCATTCGCTTGTCAACAAAATTGGCATCTCTTTATGTCCTTTGGTATAGAGGATATGGTTATTAACCCCTCCCCCAATAATTTTGAGTGATCTGCAAGGCAGTAGACGTCCTCACTCCTCATGATTACCTCGCATTGCTATCCACCGGAGCAAAACAAAAAGGGCGGGACCTGCTGCGCTTGCAGGCCCCGCACCGGTTGACACCCGACGGGACACAGCCGGGCGAGACGGATCCGTGCTACCGCCCCGCCTGGCCGCGATGTTCAACTACAGCTCGTTGGCCGCGTGATATGCCGTGCGAATGGCGCTCGCAATGTCGGCGGTGCGCTCGCCCGAGCAGTCGCCCACGCGGGTCACGGGCACCGTCACGCCATCCAAGTCAAACGCGTTGGCCTTGGAGCCCACGGCCATCACCACGTAATCGCAGGCGATTTTTACCGGCTCCTCGGCGCCGTCCTCGGTGGTGTGAACAGCCTCCACGCCCTCGTCGGTAATGGCGGTCAGGCGGGTCTTCACGTGCTGCTCCACGTTGTGCTCGGCAAAGTCGCTCATGATCAGCGGCAGAATGGTCTCGGACTCGCCCGCGGCAATCTTGTCGAGCATCTCCACGATCGCCACCTCGCAGCCGTGCTGCAGCAGGTACTCGGCAGTCTCGGTGCCCACCAGGCCACCGCCAATGACGGCGACGCGGCCCGTAAGCTCCACCTTGCCGGCCAGCACGTCCCAGCTCGAGACGACCTTGTCCGAATCGGCGCCCGGAACGGGAATGACCACGTCGTGTGCGCCCACAGCCACAATCGCGGCGTCGGCGGCGTTGAGGTCCTCAGCGGTAGCGGCATGGTTGAGCTCAACCTTCACACCCAGACCGGGCAGAATCTTCTCGTAATACTCGACCGAGCGCATGATCTCGTCCTTGCGCGGGGGCGCGGCCGCCAGCACAATCTGGCCGCCCAGATGGTCGCTCGCCTCGTAAACGGTCACGTCGTAGCCGCGCTTGGCCGCCAC
>UQRX01000068.1:0-5684 GCA_900543595.1 uncultured Collinsella sp.
CATGGCCGCCGGCCTGGAGAAGCTCGCCGAGCTGCCCGATCCTGTCGGCCGCGTGCTCGACCACCGCGTGCTTGCAAGCGGCGTGGACCTCACCCGCGTGAGCGTGCCGCTGGGCCTGGTCGCCATGGTCTATGAGGCGCGCCCCAACGTGACGGCCGATGCCGCGGGCATCTGCATCCGCACCGGCAACGCCTGCATTCTGCGCGGCGGTTCGCTGGCCTATCACTCGTGCGCCATGATTTCCGAGTTGCTGGCCGATGCGCTCGAGGCCAAGGGTTTCCCGCGCGAGGCTATCTCGATGATCGAGTCCACCGACCGCGAGGCCACCGGCGAGCTCATGAAGCTCCGCGGCATCGTCGATGTGCTCATTCCGCGTGGCGGTGCGGGCCTGATCCAGCGCTGCGTGCGCGAGTCGCTTGTGCCGGTGATCGAGACGGGCACGGGCAACTGCCATATCTACGTGCATGAATCCGCCGACTTTGACAAGGCGCTCAACATTATCGTCAATGCCAAGACCCAGCGCGTGGGTGTGTGCAATGCCGCCGAGTCGCTGCTGGTCGACCGTGCCGTTGCTGATCGTTTCCTGCCCGCAGTCGTTGCCGTGCTGCACGACCACGGCGTGCTGATTCACGGCGACGAGGCCACGTGCGCCGCATGCGCCGACGCTGGGCTTGCCGAGGGCGACGACTATGTTGCCGCGATTGAGGAAGACTGGGGCCGTGAGTACCTGGCGCTCGAGATGAGCGTGAAGGTCGTGGCGAACGAGGACGAGGCCATCGCACACATCAACCGCTATGGCACCATGCACTCCGAGGCCATCGTTGCCGAGGACGAGGATGCCTGCGAGCGCTTCCTGGATGCGGTCGATGCCTCGGCTGTGTACGCCAACGCCAGCACGCGCTTCACTGACGGCGGCGAGTTTGGCCTGGGTGCCGAGATCGGCATCTCGACCCAAAAGCTCCACGCCCGCGGCCCCTTTGCCGCCGAGGCCCTCACCACCTACAAATACAAGCTCCGCGGTACCGGTCAGGTCCGTCCCTAACGCCCGCGCAAAAAACCACCGCAAAGGGGACAAGCGCCTTTGCGGTGGTTTTGGTGTTAGGCCTGGAAGGTGTCGCGGTCGGGGGCGAAGGACTGCATGGCCGCGATGGTGCGGTCAAAGAGCTCGGGGAGCTCCCAGCCCAGCATCTCGGCGCCCTGTGAAATGACATCGCGCGAGCAGCCGGCGGCAAAGCGCTTGTCCTTGAATTTCTTTTTGAGCGACTTGGTCGTAAAGTCCATGACGCTCTTGCTTGGGCGCATGATGACGGCAGCACCGATCAGGCCGGTGAGCTCGTCGCAGGCAAACAGGATCTTTTCCATCTGCAGCTCGGGCTTGGGCAGCGAAGAGTTGAAGTCTGACGTGTGCGTCTGGATGGCGCGGATGAGCTCGGGCGATGCGCCCTCGCCCTCGAGGATCTCGGCGGCATAGATGGTGTGGTTCATGGGGTCGTCCTCATGCTCCTCCCAATCCAAGTCGTGCAGCAGGCCGACAATGCCCCAAAACTCCTCGTTCTCGGGGTCGAACTCGCGCGCAAAGTAGCGCATGGTGCCCTCGACGGTCTCGCCGTGCGTGATGTGGAACGGGTCCTTGTTGTGCTCGTTGAGCAGTTCGAACGCACGGTCGCGGGTGATTCCGGCGGTAAGCAGCTCTGCCATAACAGACTCCTTGTGCTCGTAGGTATCGCTAAGAATGAATACTACTAGAACAAGAATACCGCCACAAAGGTTCCTGTCCCCTTTGTGGCGGTATTTGGCAGGTTAGTTGAGGGCGGCTTGGGCTAGGCGGGCTTCGGCGTCCTCCTCGGTGACACCCAGGGCCACAGCGAACTCCTCGATGGAGCGGCGCTTGGCTTCTTTGAGTACGCGCATGTAGTAAGAACTGGGCTTTTTATCTGCTTCCTCGGCCTGGCGAATACGGTGCATCATGGTTTTTGCCACGCGGACCGTCTCGGGCGCACCCAGCTTGAGCTGCTGCTTAAAGTGCGTCTCCTCCAGCGAGCTGTTGCGTTCGGTAAAGGTGTCGCATTCCAGCTCGTCGTAGTGGCTCAGCAGGTGCTCGGCGTCTTGCTGGGAGATGGCGGCATGCAAACGGTCGGCCTGCGCCACAGGGTACATGAGAATCGTCTGCGCATGTCCCTGCTTGGTCTCGAGCAACAGCATGGGCTGCGGCGTGTCGTCCCTAAAACCGACGACGGTGCAGACTCCCTGACCCGGATGAATGACGTGTTGACCGATTGAGAACATGCTACCTCCAACTTATACGAATTCACGTATGTTAAGAATACCACGCTGACGTGCGTAAACCCTTACTTTATGCAGGAAAAGCACACAACTCCGATAGGTAAGAGTATTCGATAAAATGCGCCGCCCATTCATATGTTTATGCAGTTCCAATGCGTGCATAATCTGCAGGCAAACCGCCAACTTTGTACTGCCGCGCAGGAGCGGTAGTCATTTTTGTGCATATGCAATATCTATTAGCTTTACCCTGCGACAGTGTGCGTCGCTTGTGATAGAGTGCTACAAACTCTGGCTTTTGCCCTACGAGTGACCAAGAGCTCGGGGGCTTTAACACAAGGAGGATCTATGCCCGAGAAGATTGAAGAGCTGGTACGCGCTGCGCTTGCTGCGGCCCAGGAGGCCGGCGACCTTTCCGCATTTGAACTTGACGATTGCGCCATCGAGCGACCGGCTGACACTTCTCATGGCGAGTGGACCTCCACCATGGCCCTGAAGTCCGCCAAGCTGGCCCACTGCGCCCCGCGCAAGATTGCCGAGGCCGTCGTTGCCCATATGCCCGAGGATCCCGCGATCGAGAAGGTCGAGATCGCCGGCCCCGGTTTCATCAACTTCTACCTCTCCGTTGCCGTCAAGAATGCCATCTTTGGCGAGGCCCGCGAGAAGGGCATGGACTTCGCCAAGTCCAACGTCGGCGGCGGCCTGAAGACCCAGGTCGAGTTCGTTTCCGCCAACCCCGTCGGCCCCATGCACATCGGCCATGGCCGCTGGGCCGCGCTGGGCGACTCCCTCTGCCGCGTTATGGACCACGCCGGTTACGACATCCAGCGTGAGTTCTACATCAATGACCACGGCTCTCAGATGAACACCTTCGGCAACTCCATCAGCACGCGCTATATGCAGCTTGCCGACATCATCGCCAAGCAGGGCGTGGATATCGACGAGGCTCACAAGCTGCTGATCGCCGACCGCGATGCCTTTGTCGCCGACGAGAACGACGAGCACCCCGAGACCCATCCGTACCAGGACAACTTTGCCGAGACTCTGGGCAAGGACTCCTACGGTGGCGATTACATCATCGACGAGGCTGCCGAGTTCTGGCGCACCGACGGCGACAAGTGGGTCGAGGCCGATCCGCAGGAGCGCATGGAGAGCTTCCGCGAGCGCGGCTACGTAAAGATGGTCGACAACATGCGCGACCTCTGCCACGCCGTCAACTGCGACTTCGATCGTTGGTTCTCCGAGCGCTCGCTGTATGTGAAGGACACCGAGGGCGAGACTGCCGGCACTTCCGCCGTCGACCGCGCTTTTGAGAAGCTCGACAAGATGGGCTACCTCTACACCAAGGACGGCGCCCTGTGGTTCCGCTCCACCGATCTGGGCGACGACAAGGACCGCGTCCTGATCAAGTCCGACGGCGAGTACACCTACTTCGCCTCCGACGTTGCCTATCACTGGGATAAGTTCCAGCGCGTCGACCACGTCATCGACATCTGGGGCGCCGACCACCACGGCTACATCGAGCGCGTCCGCTGCGTCTGCGACGCTCTTGGCTATCCCGGCAAATTTGAGGTTCTGCTGGGCCAGCTCGTCAACCTGCTGCGCAACGGCAAGCCCGTCCGTATGTCCAAGCGCAAGGGCACCATGGTGACCCTGCAGGAGCTCGTCGACGAGGTCGGCTCTGACGCCGCCCGCTACACGCTCATCTCCAAGAGCTCCAACCAGATGGTCGACTTCGATATCGAGGCCGTTAAGAAGCGCGACAACTCCAACCCGGTGTACTACGTGCAGTACGCTCACGCCCGCGTGTGCTCCATCCTGCGTCGCGCCGCTGACGTTACGCCCGAGCAGGCTGACGAGATGGGCATGAAGGCCGTCGCCGCCAAGGCCATCGGTGAGAACGTCGATTACTCGCTGCTGACCGACCCGACCGAGCTCGCCCTGTCGCGCAAGCTCAACGAGCTCACTGACCTTATCGCCAGCTGCGCTCGCGACCGCGCTCCGTTCCGCCTGACGCACTTTGCCGAGGAGCTCGCCGGCGACTTCCACAGCTTCTACGCTGCCTGCCAGGTTCTGCCGAGCGAGGGCCGTCCCGTCGACCCCGAGCTTTCGCGCGCCCGTCTGGCCGCTTGCGACGCCGTCCGCGTAACGCTCGCCCTTGTGCTCACCCTTGTTGGCGTGACCGCACCCGAGCAGATGTAATCTACAGGTCGTTTGACCGTGTAGGTTCGGCTTTGCTGAGCCCTATGAGCCCGATCTCCCATGCGGAGGTCGGGCTTTTTGTATTTGGCGGGGCTTTATAGCGTGTTGGAAATGCTACAAAAACGCAACTATACCGGTTTACGGGGCTGAATCGCTGCCTGGCGACCATAGCGACAGCAGTGAAAATAAAACCGCAGGTAGGCGGCTTGCCGAATATTAAAAATGTAAGTTATGGTTGGCTTGCGCCGTTCTTACACCGTAATCCGCCATAGTTTTGAAAATGACCCCTCGGGGACGGAGGAAAACGGATCATTTTTGTCCCGGGTGAGAACGTTGCGAAACCGTCCGCCACGAATCGGGCTTATCTACTACGTTTAGTCGCATACCCCGAACCGTGCCGAAAGGTGTGATATTAAAACCGCAGGTAGCGGGCTTGCGATTTTAGGAAGATCGAGGGGATGGTCAGGGGTCGCGGGTCAAACGTAGTGGATAGGCGCGATTCGTGGCGAGCCGATCCTGGGACCGACGATCCTGCTCTTGTGCCTTGTGGTCACCACGATCTATGGGGCTCGGCTGGCCTCTCCATATAAGTTGCAGTGGAATAGTTCCTGTTTGGGGCGGCTGCCGGGTTTTTCAGGAACTCTTTCACCGCAACTTATGAGAGGCGGACATCGTCGCCCGTGACTTTGTAAAGAGTGTCCCTTTTGGCTAGTCGTTTAAGAACGTCCCCGATGACTAAGTTGCAGGTGGTGGCGGTTGTGCTACACTAACGCTGCGTATATGACGCAATCATCTCGATACAGATCAATGATGTCCGTCGTTTTTGTACGGAGCTAGACTGTTTAGCCGCCCTGAAGGTATATGCAGGGAGCATGTGATCACAGGGCTTGAAAAGAAAGTTGAGCAAACACTGTGTCTGATCAACAGCAAGAAAACGAAATAACGACGGCGCAAACCGCTCCCGCTGCACCGGTTGCGTCGGACCAGGTCGCGATGCCCGCGCCGGTGCAGACCTCGATTCCTGAGGCCCCCAAGGCCGCTTCGACGCCTGCGCCCGCATCGGCTGAGAAGGTCGCGCCTGCTGCTGGCGAGGGAGTTGCCCCTGCCGCCGAAGAGGATGCCGCACCCGTAAAGCCCAAGCGCACGCGCCGTGCGCCTAAGCCCGCCGCTGACGACGAGGATGCTGCCAAGCCCAAGCGCCG
>UQRX01000069.1:0-5097 GCA_900543595.1 uncultured Collinsella sp.
CCCGCGCCCAAGCCTGCGCCTGCGCCCAAGCCCGCCGCCGCGAAGTCCGCGCCCACCGCACCCAAACCTCAGCCTAAAAAGGCCGCTCGTCCCAAGTCCGTCGAGCCCAAACCGAGCCGTGACGAGATGACCTTTGCCCAGCGCATGGTCACCTCCAAGGAGCCTACGGGCGAGAATGAGATCCCCGGCATGGCTCCGGCTCAAAAAATCATCATCGCGCTCGCCCTCATCGCGTTTATCGTCTTTATGGTCTACACGATCACGGGCAGCATGGGCCTGCACTAACCTGTTCGCGCCGGGCTCCATGCCCGCACGTCCGCCTCGCCCAACCCTCAACCTCTGTACAACACATCCGAAAGGTCGCCCCATGGCTTTGACCGACATCTCGCATCCCACCGACATCGCAATGCTCACCGATCTGTACGAACTTACTATGGCCCAGGGCCTGTGGGAGAGCGGCAAGGCCAATGAGCAGGGTTGTTTTACGGCGTTTTACCGCGACCATCCCTTTGGCAGCGCGTATGCCGTCATGTGCGGCACCGCCGAGCTGCCCGAGCTTGTCGAGAACCTGCGCTTTACGCCCGAGGACATCGACTATCTAGCTTCGCTCCAGGCCCCGGCCGGTGGCGCGATGTTTAAGCCTGCATTCCTCGACTACCTGCGCAACTTCCGTGCGCACGTGAATATCGACGCCGTGCCCGAGGGCGAGCTTGTCTTTCCGCGCGAGCCCATGGTGCGCGTCACCGGCCCGTCACTGGAATGCCAGCTGCTCGAGACCGCGTTGCTCAACATCGTCGGCTTCCAGACGCTTGTCGCCACCAAGACGGCGCGCGTAGTACTGGCGGCCGATGGTCGCCCCGTCGCCGAGTTTGGCCTGCGTCGCGCCCAGGGTCCCGATGGCGGCCTGGCTGTTGCGCGCGCGAGCTACGTGGCGGGCTGCTCGTCTACGTCCAACGTGCTTGCCGGGCGCCGCTACGGCATTCCCGTCTTTGGCACACACGCGCATAGCTGGGTGATGAGCTTCGATTCCGAGCTCGAGGCCTTCCGCGCCTTTGCCAAGTCGAGCCCCAAGAACTGTACGCTGCTCATCGACACCTACGATGTACGCGAGGGCTGCGAGCACGCCATTACGGTTGCCAAGGAGATGGAGGCGGTGGGCGAGCGCCTGTCGGCTATTCGCATCGACTCGGGCGACCTCGCCAAGTTGTCCAAGTATGTCCGCGGCCGTTTTGACGCCGAGGGCCTGCCCTATGTGGGGATTTCGGTCTCCAACGACCTTGACGAGTACACAATCCAGTCGCTGCTCGACCAGGGCGCGCCCATCGATAGCTTTGGCGTGGGCACCAAGCTCGCGACCTGCTACGATCAGCCTGCGCTGGGCGGCGTGTACAAGCTTTCGGCCCGTCGTGCGAGCGACGCGGAGTCGTGGACGCCGGTGGTGAAGCTTTCCGAGCAGCCCTACAAGCGCACGATCCCCGGCGTGCAGCGCGTGCGCCGCTATTACGACGGCTTTGGCGGCCCGGTCTGCGACATGATCTATGACGAGGACCATCTAGCAGGGGAGGGCGCCGCGCGCGGCAATACCCTCGTGGCCGTAAACGATGCGGCGCTGGTGACCGATGTGTCCGAGCTCGAGTATCGTGAGCTGCTGGTGCCGATCGTGCGCGACGGCAGCGCGGTGGCTCCTCGCGAGAGCATCGAGGACGCGCGCGAGCGCTGTGCTTGGGCGCTCGATCATCTGGACGCGGCTTTCAAGCGCTTCCTGTATCCGCAGACCTACGTGGTGGGCATGGAGCAGGGCCTGGCCCAGGTGCGCGACGAGCTCGTACGCAAGAACATGGCCGCGGCTTCGGCCTTCCCCTGGGCAAAATGATCCGAAGGGGACGGAGGAAAACGGATCATTTTCGTCCGTCCCGCACCAGGCGCCCCGGCTGCTCCAGCTCGCCCGAACGCTCGACATCCGATTGGTTTGACGTATGACGACTTCTTATAAAACGATGGTGGTAAAGATCG
The DNA here is from genome assembly GCA_900543595.1 of uncultured Collinsella sp. Lineage (GTDB taxonomy): Bacteria > Actinomycetota > Coriobacteriia > Coriobacteriales > Coriobacteriaceae > Collinsella. The sequence continues at coordinate 2,014 of UQRX01000069.1, forward strand.
GCTCGTCCACGGTGGTGGGTGCCGACGGTAAGGTCAACCGTGCGTTTATCGGCGGCCTGGCCGATCAGGCCGCGGCCTTGCGCAAGCTCGGCTGGCGCTTGGTCGTGGTGAGCTCCGGCGCCATTGCCTGTGGCTATCCCGTGCTGGGCTTCGACCGCAAACCGGTCGGCGATCTGCCGAGCCTGCAGGCATGCGCTTCGGCCGGCCAGTGCATCATCTCGTCGGCCTACGACGAGGAGTTCCATGCGCGTGACCTACTCACCTCGCTCGTGCTGCTTACGCGTCACGACACGGCGCGCCGTACGTCCTACCTGCACGCGCGCGACGCTTTGCTGCGCCTGGTGGAGCTGGGCGTGGTGCCGGTCGTCAACGAAAACGACACCGTCACCGTTGACGAGATCAAGTTCGGCGACAACGACACGCTGGCTGCGCTCGTGAGCTGCCTGGTTTCTGCCGATCTGTGCGTGACGCTTTCGGACATCGACGGCCTCTACACCGCCAATCCGCATGAGGATCCGACGGCCGAGTTTATCCCGGTCGTGCGCAAAATCGATGCTAAGATCATCGCCTCGGCGGGCGATTCTTCAACGTCGGTGGGCACCGGCGGCATGATCACCAAGATCCGCGCGAGCCGCATTTTGATGACGGCCGGCATTCAGAGCGTGATTTGCTCGGGCGAGGAGCCCGATGCGCTCGTGCGCCTGGCCCGTGGCGTGAGCGTGGGAACCCTGTTCGATCCGCCGGCGGAGCGCCTGGACATTGCGCCGCGCAAGCTGTGGATCGCGCTGGGTGACAAGGCTCATGGCTCGGTAACGGTTGACGACGGTGCCGCGAAGGCGCTGGTCAGTCGCGGTTCGTCCTTACTCGCGGTGGGTATTCGCCAGGTCGATGGCGAGTTTGCCGAGGGCGATGTGCTCGACGTGTGCGACCCGAGCGGTATGGTTGTCGCCCGCGGTATCGCCGAGGCCGATTCGGACGTGCTGGAGCTTGCTGCCGGCCGCCGCCAGGATCAGATTGCCAGCAACCGCCTGCTGGCAGACCTGGCCGAGAAACCCGCGATCCACCGAGATAATCTGATTGTATTTGCTTAACCAATTGACGCTGCAAACGCTCCTAAGCGGCAATCTGACGTTCAATCGTCGGGTATGACCAAAAGGTCAATGCCCTCCTCTTTCACGTCACCTTGCTCGCCTAGGGGCGTTTTCGCTTTCTGTCCTCTACCTGCGGCATCGTCGTTGTCGGTACTTATTCGGCACTTGGGGACATTCCTTTTGTGCCGGCTGACGGGGGACACTTCTTCGCTAGAAGATTCGGCGCAGGTCTCCGCGGTTGAGGGCTTCGTCGAAGAGGTGCTTGAATACCACGCTTCCGTGCAGGCCGTCGTGCTCGAACTCGTTGGTCACCCAGGCGTGCGAGTTGCCCACGCGGCTGAGCGTATCGAGCTGCAGGCCCGAATCGACGTACATGTCGTCGAAATACACCGCGGCCTGGAGCGGCACCTCGTTGCGGGCCAGGCGCTGCGGGTCGTAGATCTTGTCCCAGCTGGTGTCTTCCATCAGCAGGTCCATGGCGGGTTTAAACGGCTTAAGCTCGGGCATCTGCTCAAACATCCACGGGAACATGGCCTCGCCGGTAAACATGAGCGGGCGCGCGAGCGTGTCGAACTCGGCGCGCCGGGCCTTCTCCTCTGCCGCGGCCCAGCGAATGGGCATGGTGTCGCCGTCGGCGTAGACGAACTCCTGAAGCGTCCAGTACAGCGGATTCGTGCGCGTGTTGGTGCGCTCGAAGGCGCGCATCAAAAAGCTATCGGATGCCGAGGCACCGCAACTCAGCGTACCGTCGCCGTCAACAAAAGCGTGATCGATAATCCAATGCATGCGCTCAAAGCTCGGCTTCATGCCAAAGTCGCTGCCCATAAGTTGCAGGCGCTCCACCGTCATTGGTGAGCCGTCGGGCAGCGTGGGCTTCTGCTCCTCAAGCGCATCGGCAAGAGCCGCCACGCGCTCGACGTCGGCGGGGTAGCGGTCGTAATACTCCTGGGTCTTGGCGGCCATGCGCGGGAAGGTGTGCGCGTAGACCTCGCTGGCACTCGCCGGGACGTGGGGGATGCCACCGCAGGTAAAGCTCGCCTCCACGCCCTCGGGGAAGAGCGACAGGTAGCTCAACGTCAAAAAGCCGCCGTAGCTTTGGCCGAGCGTGACCCACGGCTTGCCGCCAAAGCCCACCAGGCGCAGGTACTCAAAATCGCGCACGACGGAGCTGGCGAGGTAGCGCTTGAGGAAGTCCGCCTGCGAGCGTGCGGCATCGGAGCCTGCCGCCGTCGCGCGCTCGCCCAGAGCCGCGATTGTACGCCCGTCTACGCAGTTGCTGCGTCCCGTGCCGCGCTGGTCGGGAAGGACCACGCGGAAGTGTTTGACGGCTTCCTCAATCCAACCGTCGCTCGTGGGCGAGAGCGGACGTGGGCTCTCGCCGCCGGGGCCGCCCTGCAAAAACAGGAGTAGCGGCAGATCGTCGTTGATGTGGTCGGGCGCGCAAACCACGCGGTAGAAGAGCTTGATGCTCTCGGGCGCACCGGCGATGGGCGCCGGCATGGCGCCGCGGCGCATGGTGCTTCCGACGGCCAGGAGCATCGGCTCCAGGCCGCGCCAATCCAAGGGGACGTCGATGCTGTGGTCCTCGACATAGAGGCCGGGGACGTGGTACGAAGTGATGAGCGCCATGTGATGCTTCCATTCATTGCGGTGTTTCGGGTTGACCAATTCTACCGCCGCGGGCGAGGCCATGCGCAAATCGGCTACCATGGTTGCAAACTTCTAGGAGAAAGGGCCGCCTATGTCGGTCGATATAGCCACGTATGTCCATGATCTTGCCGTTGCCGCCAAGGCAGCGTCGGCCTCGCTTGCCACGGCGAGCGATGAGCAGCGTCAGGAGGCCGTGCGCGCCATGGCCACAGCGCTGCGCGACGGTGTCGATTCCATCGTTGCCGCCAACGAGCTCGATATGTCCGCCGCGCGCGATGCGGGGACCTCGGCGGGGCTCCTCGATCGCCTGTTGCTGACGCCCGAGCGCGTCGAGGGCATGGCC
>UQRX01000070.1:0-4786 GCA_900543595.1 uncultured Collinsella sp.
CACGCAAAGAAGGCCACTTAATGTGGCCTTCGTCTTGCGCAGGACTGTAGAGCAGCAAACTTAATGCCCGGCCCGCCGGGGCCACGCGTCCCTAGTTGTTCAGCATGCGGTCGAAGCTTCCCGAGTCGCCATCCCGATAGTCGGCGGTCATCAGAATCTCCTGCGGAATTCGTCCGCCCTCACGCAGCACGTTGCGGAACTGCACGCGCGTAACCATGGGCAGATCCTTGATCGTCGCCGCCAGGTTCTGCGGCACGCCCTGGTTGGCAGCCGCGGGCTCGCACGCGCCGCCGGCCTTCACGCGGCGCTTATGCTCGGCAAGCATGGCGCGATACATTCCGGCATGCAGGCGAATCTCAACGACGTTGGCGTTGCGGGCCTGCTCGACGATGCGCGCACCCTCGCGATCGATGTCGCCCACGTAGTAGATATAGGTAAAGCGATAGCCGATCTCGGCCAGGTAATCATCCAGTGCGTGCGAGACGCTCGCCTTGCAGCCGCCGCCAAAGATTACGCCGCCCACCTTGGTACCAAAGAGCTTGGCATGTTTACGTCCGCGCAGGAGCTTGACGATCTCGTCATAGGTATCCAGGTTCTCGACCATAATGAACGGCTTGTCGGCACCCAGCGTAAAGAAGCCCGTAAAGTGCACCGGACGGTTGGGGGCGACCTTGATCGCCTGCATGCTGATGCCCTTTTCGGTCATACGCCTGATCAGGCGCTCGCCATGCTTGCCGTCAAAAGCCTTTTCGTCATTGAAGATCTGGTAGGCGCGCTGGCGGCGCGAGGCAACCGGAGTATCGGCACCGCGGTTTTGCTCGACCCAAGCCTGGATGATTGCGATTTCCTCGGCAATCTTGCGATTGGACATCTCGTTGTGCTGGGCGCGCTGTGGAGCTTTCTTGCTGTCCTTGCCCTCGACCTTAATGATCTGGGTCTGCTGTTCCTTAATTTTGGAGAGCGCCGTGGGCGTGGAGACGACCTTGAGCAGCTGCCTGCTCAGAACGCGTGCCAGGGCAAACGCCGAAACCTCGCCATGGGTAGTCGACTCAGTCTGCTGGGCAGCCGTATCTGCTGCGGCAGACTCGGGCTTCTTCTGAGACTTGCGCTTAGAATCGCCTTGGGCATTGCGCTCACGTTTCGAAGATGACGTCTGCTTCTGCGAACGCTCGGGCTTGCTCTCCTTCGCCGGCTGACGCTTGGGCTGCTCCATCGGAGCACCCACCTTCGCATCTTCGTCGCGCGGCGCCACATTCTCGGCGGCATCCTGAGCGTTAGAGCCGCGACCGCCACGATGACGACGGCGGCGAGGCTTGCTCGAAGTACCCTCCCCCGTCTGTTCAACCGCAGGCTGCTGGCCCTGAGTCTCCGTATCGGACGCAGCCTGCTCATCAACAGGCTTCTGTTCACAGACTTCCGACTCGGCAGGCTTCACGGCCTTCTCGGCCCGCACCTCCGGAACCTGACTAACCTTCTCCTGACGCTTTACGGGATACGCGCGACCTGCAAAGCCGCGACCGGGACGACACGAGTCTGAGGCCTTCTTGGCCGTTTTCTCAGAATCGTCTACAACCTCAGCAGCCTCTTCGGCCTCGCGCGCAGCATCCTGCTGCTCGGCCTTAAAATGCGCACCGCGACGACGCTTGGGTTCCTGAGGCTCAGCGGACTTTTGCTCTTTCACAGGCTCCTGCGGCTCGGCGACAGGCTCGTTCTCGACAACCTCGGTAACGGCCCCATCCTTTTGAGCCACAGCACGACGGAAGCGTTCCTGTTGGGCGCGGCGCTGAGCATCACGCTTTCCGCCTCCGCCAAAGCCGCCTCGACCCGCCTTGGCGGTAAAGGCACGCACGACATGCTCATCGAGCAGCTCGTCAGTATCGATATGCTCACGCGGGGCAACTTCTTCCGCAGCAGGAACCTCAACGGAATCCTCGACAGGCTGCTCCTGGGCATCATGAATCTCGGCATTGATGGTATAGAACGCCGGGCGGCCGTTAATGCCGCTGCCCTCGATCTTGGTCACGATCTTTGCCGCGATAAGCTCATCGCGCATCGCCTTGGTATCGCACTCCTTATCCACGGAGCGAAAAATCTGTGCCAGCGCGCTCGACTTGATCTTGAGTGCCTTGCGGCAGAGCAGGTCGTAGGCAACCAGCTTGGCCCGCTCGGCAGAAAGCGACGTTTGTCCGCTCAGACGCTCAGCCAGAGCATCGACATTTTGTTGGTTATCGGAATATACCGTCTTGGCCACGGGGCCCCTTTCATATGCACACATATACGTCCATATGGTACAACGCGCGCCGCCATCCACGCAAAACATCTGCGAGAACACCCCGACATCACCCGTCTTTACAAAAAAGGCCGGGCCCGCGTTCTGCGGACCCGGTCTTTCCGAGTCATATAGATGTGACGTTCAACTCGTCAGGTCGACTAAGCCTTGGCGGCCTCGGCGTCGGCAGGAGCCTCAGCGGCAGCGGCGCGGCCGTACTCGGCCTTGCCCATCTCGGACCACTCGGGCTCCTCGTCGGGCATGGAACCGGCCTCCTTGCCGAAGAGCTCCTTGAGGCAGTTGACGGCGACGATGAGGCCCAGGACCATCAGCAGGACGGCGAAGACAAGCTGCAGGCCCTTGGTGGCGGCGACGGAGACGGCGGCCGTGGTGGCGGTAGCCGGGATGGTGCCGAAGAAGCCGTAAGCCTGGACAGCGGCCATGCAGCCCATGGCGCTCTGGACCAGCGAGGTGAAGGTGCAGCAGAGCAGGAAGACGACGGGCACGTAGAGCATCCAGCCCTTGCGGCCGGTACACTTGCAGAACACGGCGAGGGTGATCATGGTCATGCCGCCGAGCAGCTGGTTGGAAGCACCAAAGAGCGGCCAGATGTTGGCATAGCCACCAAAAGCGAGGGCGAGACCGGGAAGCAGGGTAACGACCGTGGCGAACCAGGGGTTGCCGAGGACCTTCATGTAGCCGGCCTTGGACTCGATGGCCAGGGCATCGTTGGTCTGGGCAAAGAACTCGGAGAACGAAGTGCGGGCGATGCGGGCGACGGCGTCGAGCGAGGTCAGGGCCAGAGCGGAGACGTTCATGGTCATAAAGACGGTAGCGAGCGTGCCGTCAACACCGAAGGCCTGCATACCGCGGGAGATGCCAGCGGCGAAGATCTGGAACGGGGTGGAAGCGACACCGGCGTTGAGGGCGCCGGTACCGGCGGTATTCATGTCGGAGAACATGATGCCGGCGACGATGATGGCAAGGATGCCGACGAAGGACTCGACGATCATGGCGCCGTAACCGACCTTGACGGCGTCCTGCTCCTTCTCGACCTGCTTAGAAGAGGTGCCGGAAGAAACGAGGCTGTGGAAACCGGAGAGAGCACCGCAAGCGACGGAGACGAACAGGACCGGGAACATCATGCCGGAGGCAGTGGAGAAGCCGGTGAAGACCGGAGCGGTGATAGTGGCCTGACCGTTGACGCCCAGGACGACGATGCCGAGGACAGCGCAGACGATCATGACGATCATCATGATGGAAGTGAGGTAGTCACGCGGGGTCTTGAGCATCTGGATGGGCATAGCGCCAGCGAAGACCAGGTAGACCATGACGACGGCGAACCACTGGAACTTATCCAGGTAGACCGGGAACTGCATACCGACGGCGAACATGAGAACCATGAGGACCACGCCGGTGACGAACTCGGCAGCACCGGTGAGGTTGAACTTCTTCTGGGCCCAACCAAAGGCGATAGCGACGAAGGTGAACAGGATGGAGATGGTACCAGCGCAGCCGGCGGCATAGGACTTGGTGAAGTCGATGGCACCGGTAGCAGCACCAGAAGCGTCAACGGCCGGGGTGAACATGAACGTCTTGCAGACCATGTCGGTGAAAGCGGCGATGACGATGATGCAGAACAGCCAGCAGAACAGCAGGAACAGGCGACGGCCGGTCTTGCCGATGTACTTCTCGATGAGCTGAGCGAGCGACTTGCCGTTGTTCTTCATCGAAGCGTACAGGGCACCAAAGTCGTGGACGGCACCAAAGAAGATGCCGCCGACGAGGACCCAGAGCACGACGGGCAGCCAGCCAAAGGCCATGGCGACGATCGTACCCGTGACAGGGCCAGCACCGCAGATCGAGCTGAACTGGTGCGAGAACGCGGTGAAGGCGGAGACGGGCGAGAAGCTGTTGCCGTCCTTCATGCGCTTGGCCGGCGTGAGGGCATCCTTGTCAACGCCCCACTTGTTGGCCAGCCAGCGGCCATAGCCCAGATAGCCGCAGGCGAGCACCGCCGCGGCCACAACCATGAGCAAAACTCCGTTCATTACATTTCCTCCTCTAAAAAGAACTTCCCAGACATAAAAAATGAGGGCCGTCGGTTGCGCTCGACGGCCCTCATCTTCATCAGCCGCCCGTTATCGTACGGGCTAGCTGTATGTGCTAACCCGCATCAGATAATTACTACGCTGATAATGTTTAGCTGATGCGTGAACATGTCTGAGAAATCCTCTTCAATCATGATGTGAACGATCCGTGCGTGTTCACATCCCCCAGTGGATGAAAAGGAGTATGAAACTTTAGTTGCCTAAAGTCAACGCAAATATGTAATGAATTTTCAACTTTTTTTGAATTTCTCGGTATAAAACGCCACTGACCTCGGACTTTACCCAACAAAAGTTTTTGCATGAGAGATGCCCCCGAGAGCGGCGGGAGCCGGGCGGCGCATATGAACTTTCCTGCTCTACAGTCCTGCGCAAGACGGAAAGCACATTAAGTGCTTTCCTTTGCGTG
>UQRX01000071.1:0-4505 GCA_900543595.1 uncultured Collinsella sp.
ACCGTCAACGGCGGTGCCGGTGCTGCGGGCATGTTTGCCGCGGTGACGGTGGATGCCGAGCGTGCGGCACTGGGCGAGCTCGGCGTGGATATGGCCGACGAGGTACTGGTCGAGGTACTGGCCGCGGCGGTGCTCGCTCGCGTTGACGCCTGGGCGGTTGCCGCCAACACACCACAGGGCGCTGCCGGTCCGCTGGCCCCGGTGCTGGGCGAGTACTTCGATATGGTGCCGCTGCTGGGTCGTCAGGTCGCGGCGGTGTCGCCCAACGGCCTGCCGCTCGCGGTCGGCGTGTTTGCGGGCCTGGACATCTGGGGCCGCGCGACCATCAAGACCGATGCCGGCGAGCAGGAGTTTCCGCCCGAGGCCGTACGAATTCGCGGGCTGTAACGCGAGGCGCCCGCGCCCAAAGACAGACATGGCAACGAAGCCCTTCTCGGCCTGCACCGGGGAGGGCTTCGCTTGTTTGGGGAACGGGTTGCCAGCGCCCTATTCCTCAAAATTGAAAAATTTTCGTTTTTGAGGAATAGGATTAAGCCAGCTCGGCCTTTCGCGAGGTATATTCGCTACAGAGTCTATTCCTCAAAACTGAAAAATTTTCGATTTTGAGGAATAGCGATAGAAGACCGCAGGGAGGCACCAATGAAACTCATCAATAGAACGTCATATATGGACACGTTGACGAGCCTTATTGGCGTACCGGACATCAAGGTCATAACGGGCATTCGCCGTAGCGGTAAGTCAAAATTGCTCGAGGCCCTCCGCGATTACGTGGAGGCAAATCTGTCCAATTCGAATGTCATCCATATCAATTACAACCTCGACGAGTTCGAGGGCCTGCTCGAATATCATGCCCTGCTCGCCTATGTGAAAGAGCATCGAGTGTCCGACAAGCAAAACTTCCTGCTTATCGACGAGGCTCAGATGTGCGACGGCTTTGAACGCGCGATCAACAGCCTCCATGCATCCGAGCAGTACGACATCTTCATCACCGGATCGAACGCCTTTTTGCTGTCGAGCGATCTGTCGACGCTCTTTACGGGGCGCACGTTCGAGATCGAGGTTTTCCCATTCTCGTTTGAGGAGTATCGCTTCTATAGTGACGAGGGCGAGGTCGATCGCGACTTCGATGAGTACGCGAGAACCGGCGGTATGTCCGGCTCTTACCCTTATCCACTGCAGGAGCAGCGCTACCAATATCTCTCCAATGTCTTCAAAACGCTCATCGTGAGGGATATCGTGCAGCGGCATAACGTGAGAAACGAATCGGCACTGCTGCGCATTGCCGATTACATGATGGACAACGTCTCCAACATAACGTCGGCACGCAACATTACAGATGTTTTGAATGCGGATGGGCTAAAGATTACGAACAAGACGGTCGGCACGTACATGGGGTACCTGTGCGATGCGTTTACCTTCTATAAAGTTCGTCGGTACGACATTCGCGGCAAAAAATACCTTAAGAGCGGCGAGAAGTATTACCTGGCAGACCACGCGTTCAAATACGCACTGCTTGGTACACGCGATATGGATTGGGGACGCGTATACGAGAACATGGTGGCCATCGAGCTGCTGCGCCGCGGATACGAGGTATACGTCGGTGTGCTCTATAAAAAGGAAATAGACTTTGTAGCAATCAAGCGAAGCGAGAAGCTCTACATTCAGGTGAGCGACGACATCAGCTCGGATAAGACGTTTGAACGCGAGATTTCGCTACTGCTGAGCATTGGCGATGCGTATCCCAAGATGATTCTTGCCCGCACGCATCACGAGGCCACGGATCGCGATGGGGTGCAGATCGTGGACCTGGCGAGGTGGTTGTGCGGCGAGGCTTAGCAAAAAATCCTATTCCTCAAAACTGAAAAATTTTCGATTTTGAGGAATAGGATTGGCGGCTGGTTGCTGCGAGCTGGCGCGCACGACTTGGCGCCCGTTCTACCCCTGCTCCTGCATGCGGCGGTAGATTTCGCAGATACCCTTGATGGTGAGCTGTCCGTCGACCACGTCGAAGGCATCGGTCGAATCGGCGACGATGCCGGCGAGACCGCCTGTGGCGATAACGGTGGCATCGTCGCGGCCCAGCTCGCGCTTCATGCGCGCGACCAGGCCCTCGGCCATGGCGGCGGCGCCCATCACGGCGCCGACCTTGATGCACTCTTCGGTGTCGCGACCGATGGCGTGTTCGGGCGCCTCGAGCGGCACGCTGGCGAGCTTAGCGGCACGGGCGGCAAGCGCGTCCATGGAGATGCGGATGCCCGGCGCGATCGCCCCACCAATGTAATAACCGTCCTCATCGATGACGTCGATATTGGTCGCGGTGCCAAAGTCCACCACGATTGCCGGCGCGCCGTAGAAAGTCTCGGCCGCAACGGCGTTGGCGACGCGGTCGGCACCTACGGCCTGGGGACGCGCCGCGCGCAGCTTGGTCACGGCGGCCGTCTGCGGTCCGATGACGATGGCGTCCGCGGCGATGCGGTCGGCAACGGCGTGCCACTCACGTGAGAGCTGCGGAACCACGCCGGCAAAGGCGATCGCATCGACCGCATCGAGCGAAAGGTCGTACATCTTAAAGAAGCCCATCAGGCGCACGTGGATCTCGTCGGCGGTATAGGAGCGGTCGGTGGGCATGCGCCACGACTGCACCAGCTCGTCTCCGTCAAACAGGCCCATGGCCGTCTGCGTGTTTCCCATATCGATAGCGAGCAGCATGTCTACTCCCGGTGTTGGCATAAAAGGACGCGCACCATTGTATACGTGCCGTCGACGGCGCTCGGCTGCGATTCGTTTACTGTGATATGGGCTGAGGGGTTTAAATATGAAGGAATTATGCTCTACGAGATTTTCCTTGCCGTTTACCGAACTCCCGCGTAATATTCTTTCTTGCGCACATGAGGCGCCCAGACATTGCGGGGTGGAGCAGTCTGGTAGCTCGCCGGGCTCATAACCCGGAGGTCGTAGGTTCAAATCCTGCCCCCGCGACCAAGAACTTGCAGCTCGTCGGCCTAGCCGGCGAGCTTTTTTGTTATCCCGGGATCGTTTCTTCGGTTCAATTCCCAGCCTCTCAATCAAAGATCTCGATCTGTAACAGTAAGACCCGGTTTTGCTGAGTAACTGTTACAGATTGAGACAAACCGACGGGCCGCCCCGTCCCATCCACCAGCCGCTACCTGCTGTCCGCCGATTTCCGTTGCGCTGTTGTATTCCCATGCCATATCCTCTAGACAACTACGCGGCACCATCGCCGCCGCGCCTACAAGAGAGGAATATCCATGACCGCACCTGCATCCAAGCTGCTCCAGCCCATTACGGTTGGCCCCCTTGAGCTTAAGAATCGCATTATGTTCCCGCCGCTGACCACCGGCTACGAGGAGCGCGACGGTTCCATCGGCGAGCGCAGCCTGGCTTTTTACGAGCGCCTGGCCCGTGGCGGCGTGAGCTACATCGTCATCGGCGACGTCGCTCCCGTCATGACTGCGAGCCCCACGCCCAAGCTGGCGACCGACGCCCAGATCCCCACGTTTAAGGCCCTGGCCGACGCTGTCCACAAGCACGGTGCCAAGGTTGCGCTGCAGCTGTTCCACCCCGAGTACGACGTGCCCGGCGTCGGCCGCATGGTCATGGGTTCCATGGCCGCCGCCAAGGCCGCGCAGGAGGCCAAAGCCGCCGGCGACGAGGAGACCTTCGCCGCCAAGATGGCCGAGTCCAACGAGATCCGCAAGCAGGCCTACGCCAAGCTGCATCACGACATGCAGCACTTTGTGAACGAGGCGAGCGTAGAGCAGCTCACCCAGATCAAGGAGGCCATCGCCGCCTCGGCCGCCCGCGCGCAGCAGGCCGGCATCGACGCCATCGAGGTCCACGGCGACCGTCTGGTGGGTTCGCTGTGCTCGGCCATCCTCAACCAGCGCACCGACGAGTACGGCGGTTCGTTCGAGAACCGCGTTCGCTATGCGCTCGAGGTTGTCGCCGCCATTAATGAAGCCGCGCCGCAGCTGATGGTGGAGTACAAGCTCCCCGTGATCATGGAGAACCCCGATGGCACGCCGCGCGGCAAGGGTGGCTTGCAGCCCGACGAGGCATGCGAGTTCGCCAAGCTGCTCGAGGGCGCGGGCATCGACATGATCCAGGTCGCACAGGCCAACCACACCGGCAACATGGGCGACACCATTCCGCCCATGGGCGCCATGCCCTACAACTGGACGCTGCCCGTGGCCGAGCGCGTCAAGGCCCTGGTCTCCGTGCCGGTGGCAACCGTGGGCCGTGTTGTTTCGGTCGAGGCCGGCGAGAAGATTCTGGAAGACGGCGCGGCCGACATCATCGCCTACGGCCGCTCGCTCATGTGCGACCCCGACATTGCGCTGAAGGCCGCCACGGGTGAGCCCATCCGCGAGTGCCTCAACTGCAACAAGGGTTGCGTCGACGCGATTCAAAACCGCAAGTACATTTCGTGCGTGCTCAACGCCGAGAACGGCGACGAGGCGACCATCGCCATTAAGCCGGGCGAG
>UQRX01000072.1:0-4211 GCA_900543595.1 uncultured Collinsella sp.
CCGGCCCCGCCTTTGCCGCGGCGCCCGCCATGCATGCGGCTGCCCCCGCCTCTGCCGTGCATCCGGCCCTGTCCATCGCCCGCATCATCCCTTGCGCTCTTGCGGTGGTCGCGATCGTTCTCTCCTTTATGCCGTGGTTCAGCATCTCGCCCACGGTGGTGCAGGCATCGAGCTACGCGAGCCAGGGCGCCAATTTCCTAAGCCAACTTGCCGGCCAGAACACCGACTATTCGTCGAGCCTGGGCTTTGACGAGAACTATAACGTCTGGAGCCTGGGCAAGGCCGGCGAGGTCGCCGTTACCTACCAGAGCATGTACGACTCGGCGTCCGACCTCGCCAGCTCGCTGAGCAGCTCCTACTACGATGACTATTCCGACTCGGGCCACGGTCGTGCTGTGAGCATCACTAATCCCAACTACGGCAAGGTTTCCTCCGGCGGTGTCTCCTTTATCTCGATGGCCGTTACCGCCTTTTGGGCCCTCGGCATGCTCGCCTCGATCGCCGGCATCGTGCTCTACCTCACCCAGGGCCTCAAGGTCGTGCTTCCCGCTGGCTGTGGTCTCATGGTGCTCTCGGTGCTGGCCTTTGAGCTGCTGTACGCCAACATGATGAGTGCTATTGGCTCTGCGGCGATCACCCCCATCTTTACGGCGCTGTTTGCCATTGCCGCCGCCGTGCTCACCTTTGTGCTGCGCGAGCAGACTGTTCCGTCGACTCACTAGAAAACCGGCGCTCAACACGACCGATTCGTGACCCATGGCGGCCGAGGACAACATCCCCGGCCGCTTTTCTTTTTTGTCTTTACCATCGCTCAGCAGGCAAAACAAAAAAATTTGCGATGAGAGGCAATGTTGCGCAACAACTTTTTGATTTTTGCCCTCATGGTATTGGTAGCAAAGAAAGGCAGGTGCTTACCAAGATGGATCAGACGACCGATAAGAAGAACGTCGCGGCGGCCCCGATCGACGCCAAGGTCGACATGGTTGCCAAGCTCGCCGGCGTCGACGGGCTCAAGCTCGTCTCGAGCGCGGCGGGCGGCACGCAGGTCTTTGTCGGTTCCTGCACGGCTGACGGGCTGCGCGGCACCTCGTGCTCGCTCAAGCTCATCCGCGGCGACATCGATCACCTGCGTCGCCAGGGCGACTTCTTCTGTCGTGTCTCGGACACGCAGGCCGATGCCGGCGGTACCCTCACGCCCTCCTCGCATGGCTTGGCGCGCGTGCTCTTCCACGAGCTCGTCGCCCTGCCCGGGGATGACGCCGTGTTGGCCGTGGTGACCGTCATGGTTCCGGGCGTGTCGTTTGCCGACGTGGTGCGCACCTGCGCCACGGGCGTGCGCACCCTCTCGTTTGCGCAGTCGCTTTTGCTCGTGTCCTCGTGCTTTAAGGCACTTGCCCAGGCACAGGCCGCCTTTGGTGGGACGTTTGTCCATCAGGACCTTAAGCCCTCCAACATCGTGTTCGAGAGCGACCCCTTTGATCTGGCGCCCGACCTTTTGGGGGATGTTCCCCGGGCCGCCCTCATCGATCTGGACTTTTCGTTTTTGGCCGAGGAGGGGGCGTATCGCGCCCGCCCGCATGGAACGCCGGGCTATCTGGCGCCCGAGCTGCTACTGGGGGAGGCCGATGGGGCGCGCTACGCCCTGCCCGCGTCCGATGTGTTCTCGCTGGGCGTCCTTGCCCACGAGGCGCTCTGCGGCAGCCTGCCGTACCTGCCAGGTGCACCCGACGTCGGTGGCTCCGGCAGCGCGTGGCGGGATTTCCTCGGGGCTTGCCGAGACACGGGCGCCCAAGCCATTGCGGTGGACGAGGGCCTGCCGGCGGACGTGCGCGCCGCCATCGCGGCGTGCCTGGCCAGCGACCCCGATGCTCGTCCAAAGGCGGCTCAGATGGCCCGCGTGTTCGACGACCTGGCTCGCCGCCACGTGCAGCTTAAGGGCGACTTTATTGGCGATCGGCACGTGATGGATGTGGTGACGCCCGTCACGTTGCTGTAATGCCGCCCGCACCGGCGGCGATGTTGAGTTACTGGACTGTTCCCGAGGTGTTGCGCAACAGCGCGGGAATGCGGTGGCCCCTAAAGTTTGGGGTACCGGGGAGTTAGGAAAGGGGGCCTCATGGCGAGCTCCTCTCAGGTTTGCGATTGCGTTCACGAGCATGGTTGGGACAGTGCGTTCTACCGTTTTGCCGAGACCATCAGAAACCTGACGTGCGGCGGCTGCAACCACAAGCACATCTACGCGCTCGTGGGCACCCGTGGCAGGTATATCAACCACAGCAACCCGGTCGTTCGTAAGCGTACGGCCGCGGCACTGTCCCGCCTGATGCATTCGAGCCGCTATGCAGCCGATATGCAGCAGGGTTATGCCGACGACAGCTCGGTGTTTTCCAAGGCCGCGACTTCGTTGATCGAGATGCTGCACGAGACGACCAAACTGGACGATGCGGAGCTGTTTGACTACGCGCTCCACACCTCGTGGCCCGAGCTGCTGCGCGGACTGGAAAGCGAGCGTCGCGCCGGCCGCGAGGTCGATCCGCTGCGCATGGCCTGCGAGTCGCGCGAGGTGGTGCGCTGGGGCGAGCAACAGGCCGCTTGCGATCGTGCCCCGCTTGCCGAGCTCTTCGCTGCCTGCTTTCGCACCATGGCCTTTGGCTGCCTGGACGATCGCTTCGCCCGCACGCTTTGTTCTCGTACGCCTGCGGAGTCCGATGACTCGCCGGCGGCGTGCGGCGAGCGCGTGCCCGAAGGCGCTTGCCTGGTGCGCACCACGGCCGGAGACGAACCGTGTATCTCGGGCGTGTGGTGCGTGGATGCCGACCGGCCCTTTTCGATCGGGCGCTTTAGCAGCTGCGACGCGATCGAGGCCGACCCGGTGATCTCGCGTCTGCACTGTCGTGTGTTCATGCTCGACGGCACCTGGTTTTTGGAGGATGGCGGAAGCACTCACGGCACACGCGTCCTGCGCGGTGCGGATGATGCCCTTTCCTGCGTTTTCGACAGCGGGGGAGAGAAGGGCCCCCGGGCCTTTCCGCTCGAATTCGGCGACCGCATTGTGCTCGCCGGCCGAATTACCTATTGGTTTTGCGCGCGCGACGCGCATGTTCTGACGATTGGTTAGCCAAATGGAAAAACGAGTTATTCAGCAGCGTGACGGTTCTATGGCACTCGGCTACGTGGTTGCCGACCAGCGTCAGCTCGACAAGCGTCTCTATGAAGCTGTAACCGGCGGCGTCGTGTCCTGCCTGCTGCCCGGCGCGCTTATGCGCTACCCCGATGGCGTGCTCGAGATGCGCTATCGCATTGCCGGCGAGACCTTGGAGCAGCGTCTGGCGCGCCCCTTTGACGGTGCCGAGACCTGTGAGCTGCTCGATAGCATCTCCAGCGCGCTTGATGCTCTGGTTGCAGGCCAGATGCCGCTTATGAACCTGCGCTTTGCCGCCGATGAGGTGGTTATGGACGCCGCCGGCACCGGATGCCGCTTTGTGTTTTTGCCCATGACCGGCATCAAGCCCAACCTGGACGGTGTCCGCGTCTTCTGTGAGTCGGTCGCCGCCGCGGTCAAGCCCGCCGACGATATTGCCCAGAACGCGCTGACGTCGCTGAGCTCTTTCTTTAAGAAGTCCGGCCCCTTCGACATCTTGGGTTTCTCGCGCCATCTGAAGCAGGTGAGCGTGAGCGCGATGCTCATGGATGCCGGCACCACCGTGCTCGACGATGGCGATGGCGATGACCACGGCACCACGGTGCTCGATAGCGGTGATGACCACGGCACGACGGTGCTCGATGACGGCGAGGACCTGGACGTGTCCGCCCCCGACCCCGTGCTGGGTACGGTCGTTCTTTCCGATTTGGAAGACGAGCCGATCGCCGCTACCGAACCTGCACCTGCGCCGGAGCCTGAGTCGCAGCCTGCTCCGGAGCCTGAGCCTGAGCCTGAGCCAGAGCCGGAGCCCGAGCCGGAACCGGAGCCCGAATCCGAGCCGGCGCCTGAGGACGAGGACGACCTGGCCGACGCGCCCATCGCCCAGTCCCGCCCGGATCGCACTGGCGTGCTCAACCCGATCGACTTTAAGGTCGCCGAGGGTTACGAGTCCCTGTTCTCCCAGGATACGGTCGAGCGCCATGGCTCCCATGCGAACGACGCCAAGGCGCCTGCGCACGCCGCCCACGCTCCCGAGCCCGAGCCTGCTCCTGAGCCCAAGCCCGAGCCC
>UQRX01000073.1:0-3686 GCA_900543595.1 uncultured Collinsella sp.
GGGCAGCCGGAACAGCAGCGCCGCGGTCCCAAGGCATGCCACCCTGATGCGCGGACGTAGCAGCGGGGGCGGCGGTCGCCGCAGGAGTAGCAGCTCGGGTACCCGAGATCAGCGTCGGTTGTTGTGTCGTCGCAGGTGCAGCCGCGACAGCCGCAGGCGCACTCGCTCGAGCAGCAGCCACGCTCGCCGGAACGGCGGCGTTGGCAACCATGGCCTCCAAGCGAGCCACGCGCTCGGCCAATGCCTCAATCGTTAAATCGGCCTCGGGACGCGTCAGGCGCGTGCAGGCGATCTCGAGCACCAGGCGCACGTCGCTCGCACCCCTCATCTCCAAGGCGGCATCGTCGAGCACCGTCAGCACGCGAGCCAGACGATCGGCAGGATGCTCGCCAAAGGCAGCGGCCTCGGCTGCAAGCGCCTCGGCCTGCTCGACACCGCCCTCAAACAACTCAGCACGGGCACCGGCAACGCAGGCAACATACACGTCGCGCACGTGCGCCACCAGGTCGCGCGTCAGTTCCAGCAGATCGTTACCTTCCTCGACCTGCGCGCGAATAAGCCCATAGAGCTCGGCGACATCACGATCGGCAATGGCGCGCGTAAACTCTCCCAGAATCTGGTCCGAAACTTCGCCCAAAAGTGAGCGGGCATCGTCCGCATGCACGGTGCCGTTGCCGAAGACGCTCAGCTGCTCCAGCGTGGAGAGCGCATCGCGCATGCCGCCCTTGGCATGGCGCGCCACGATGGCAAGCGCCTCGTCGTCGTAGTCGAAGCCCTCCTGCTCGCACACGTATGCCAGGCGGCGCTCGATATCCTCGTTACCGATGCGGTGGAAATCGAAGCGCTGACAGCGCGAAAGGATGGTCTCCAGAATCTTTTGCGGGTCGGTGGTGCACAGCACAAAGATCACGTGCGCCGGCGGCTCCTCGAGCGTCTTGAGCAGCGCGTTAAACGCCGCCGTCGTGAGCATGTGAACCTCGTCGATGATATAGATCTTGTACTTGCCACGCACCGGGGCAAAGTTAACGGAGTTGATGATCTCCTCGCGCACGTTGTCTACGCCGGTACGGCTTGCGGCATCGAGCTCGTAGACATCGGGGTGGTTGCCTTCGGCGATGAGCTCGCACTCCTCGCAGGTGCCATCGGGCATGCAGCCGCTCGCACCCTCGGCGCGCGCCGCCTCGGCATTGCGGCACAGCAGCGCCTTGGCCAAAATGCGCGCCATGGTGGTCTTGCCCGTGCCGCGCGGTCCGCAGAACAGGTACGCGTGGGACAGGCGCCCCTCGGTAATGGCGTGCTCGAGCGTCGAGACGATATGCTGCTGGCCCACCACGGAGTCGAAGGTGAGCGGGCGATACTTTCGGTACAACGATTCCATGGGTGCTCCCCCGGGTATACTGAGTCTTGTTGCCGCGGCGGCCATGCGGTCGCACGGCATACTGCATTCATAATAACCCGTACGGCGAGCCCGCCGCGATAGGAGTCCAAAGAGCATGGCAGACGCAGAGAGCAACCTCGTTCCCTCCGAAGCAGCCGACCAGGTCGAGGTCGCGCTCGAGACGCAGGCAGCAGCCGATGACGGCATCCTGTACCTCAACGAGTATCAGTACGAAAACGACCTCGTCACCGATTTCGCCCGCTTGGTTGCCTCGCCCAGGCGCCGCGGCTCCCTGTACGTCGCCGCTGCGATTGCCGCGCTCATCGGCATCGGCATGCTGGTGGCCGGCGGCAACTGGATCAAGTTCGGCGTCGTCCTGATTGTATTCGGCGCCTTTTTGGCCTGGTGGAGCAAAAATCTGCACCATACGCTCGCCCGCGACTTTATCGAAGCCGTCGAGGCAGACGAGTCCATGGGCGGCCGCTACCGCCGCGTCGCCGCCAACGAGGACGGCCTGATGGTCTGGGGCAAGAGCGGCAAGTCGCAGTTCTTCCCGTTTGAGAAGCTCGACCACGTACTCGACGGCGAGCGCATCTTTGTGGCCATGTTCGCCGACCAGGGCGTGACGATCCCTAAGGACACCTTTGTGCGTGGCGATGCCGAGCAGTTTGGCTCCTTCCTCAAGGCGCGCATCAACAAAAAGCTGCGCATCGAGACCAAACGCAAGAAGATGAAGGCCGAAAAGGCCGCTGCCAAGGCCAAGCAGGGCGACCAGCCCAAAAAGGACGCTCCCAAGCAGCGTAAGCAGAAGAAGAACAAGAAGAAGCGCTAAGGCCAAGTCAGACAGGCCACCTCGCCCCGCTACCTTCACCATACGCCCGAGCGTGCTAAACTAGCAGCATCTATGCCACCGCGAACGCCGGAACGGGCCGCGCCCGCGCCCGCCGCTCGCAAACGAACTTTAAACGCACGAGGGTTGGCCATGCCGCTTTTCTCGCAACATACCGCCCGGTTCTCTCCGGACGTTCCCTTGGAGGGCACCAGCTCTCGCGAGCTGCTCAAGCGGTTCCAGCCGCTCGAAACGCTCGCGACCGGCGGTTTTGGCTCCATCGAGATTTGCCGCGACACGCACCTGCGCCGTCGCGTCGCCATTAAGCGCATCCCCCTCACAAGCGGTGCCGGCATGCCCGCCAGCGACATCATGGATGTCCTGCGCGAGGCACACACCGCTGCCATGCTTCAACATCCCAATATCGTGCAGGTTATCGACTTTACGCACGATACCGCCTATGCCTACCTCGTCATGGAATATGTCGACGGCATGTCGCTCGCCGACTTTTTGCATCGCGTGGACGGCCATTCGCTCACCTTTGACGAGGCCGCGGCAATTGCCGACGCGCTGGGCCAGGCGCTCACCTTCGCCCATAGCAACGGCGTGCTCCACCTGGATATCAAGCCCGCCAACGTGCTCATCGACCACTCGGGCAATGTAAAGCTCACCGACTTTGGCATGGCGCGGCTGTCGTCTGCCGGCGGCTTTGGCGGCTCGCGCGGCGGTACCATCGGCTACATGCCACCCGAGCAGCTCGACATCGAGACTGGCACGGTTGACGAGCGCGCCGATGTCTTTGCCCTCGCCTGTGTGATCTACGAGGGCCTGTGCGGCAGCGCTCCCTTTATGGCCGCCACGCCCGGCGACTCGCTCGGCCGTATCATCGGCGGTGCCACCTATCCCAGCGAGCTCATCCCGCACTTTCCCCCGGGAGCCGAGGCTGCGCTCATGAGCGCCCTCTCCCCCATGCCGCAAGACCGCCCTAACAGCATCGAGGCATTTTGCGACCAGCTGCTCGCCGGCTTGGGCAGCGTGCGCGAGGGCCGTCGCAGCCTGGAGCAGATGGTGGGCGAGCTGTCGGATGACGAGCACGCGGCAGACGATATCGAATCGTTGCCCTATGAGGACGACACCATCGAGGTCGACCCCGCGCTTGGTTGGGCCGGCACGCGCTGGAGCCACGCGCGCGATTACACCATGCGCGCCATCTCGGCGCTAACGTGTGGTGCCTTTAGCTTTTTTATCATGCAGACGGCTGGCGTCGCGGCGCTTCCCGGACTTATTGCCGCGGCCATCGCGATTGGGGCGGCCGCCGGCCTGGCCCCGCAGATTGGCTCGGCTATCTCGGCCGTGGGCTTTTTGGTACTTATGGCTAACGCCACCATGCAAGCGCAGGGCATCCTGTCGATGCTGCCCGTCGCGGTGCTCTTTGCCGCCACCATGTCCGGTTGGTGGATCGCCTGGGGCCGCACCGAG
>UQRX01000074.1:0-2777 GCA_900543595.1 uncultured Collinsella sp.
CGCTCTCGCTGGGCTCGGACACTGGCGGCTCCATTCGCCAGCCGGCGTCGCTGTGCGGTGTGGTGGGCTTTAAGCCCACGTATGGCGCCGTGAGCCGTTACGGCGTGGTTGCCTTTGGCTCGTCGCTCGACCAGGTGGGTCCCTTTGGCCGCACGGTCGAGGACGTCGCGCTGGCCATGAACGCGCTTACCGGCGCGGGCCACGATCCGTACGACTGCACCAGCCAGGATTGCGCCGTCGACTTTACCGAGCATCTCAACGACAGCATCGAGGGCAAGCGCGTGGGAATCATTCCCGCGTTTATGGAGGCCGAGGGCCTGACGCCCGAGGTCAAGGCTGCTGTTCAGCGCGCCGCCCAGGAGCTGCGGAACCAGGGCGCCGAGCTGGTCGAGGTCGACCTGCCGCACCTGGACGCCGCCATCGCCGCCTACTACGTCATCGGCCCGGCCGAGGCGTTCTCCAACCTGGCACGTTTCGACGGCATTCGCTACGGCTATCAGGAGGAGGGCTGCGCTAACCTGTCCGACCAGAGCTCGCTTTCGCGTGCCCACGGCTTTGGCGCCGAGGCCAAGCGCCGTCAGATGCTCGGCGCCTACCTGCTGAGCTCGGGCGTGTACGACAAGTACTACTACGCTGCGCAAAAGGCCCGCACGCTCATCACGCAGGACTATGACGCCGCGTATGCTAAGGTGGACACCATCCTCATGCCCGCTTCGCCGCGCACGGCCTTTAAGTTTGGCGAGATCAGCGACCCCACGCAGATGTATCTCTCCGACCTGTACACCATCTCGCTCAACATCTGCGGCAACGGTGGCATCTCGGTGCCGCTGGGCCTGGGCGAGGATACTCAGCTGCCCGTTTCTGCCCAGTTGGTTGGTCCGGCCTTTAAGGACCGTCAGCTGCTCACGTTTGCCCGCGCCCTGGAGCGCGGCTTTGCCGATGCCGCCACGGGTGCGCCCGCGCTTTCCGTCGCGCCCGATTTTGCCGGGAAGGGAGGCGAGCTGTAATGAAGGAGCTTTCCGAGGTCCTGCAGGATTGGGAGGCCGTGATCGGCCTGGAGATCCATACCGAGCTCACCGCACTCGATACCAAGATGTTCTGCAACTGCAAACTCAGCCACGATGACGAGCCCAACGCCAACGTGTGCCCGGTGTGCCTGGGCCTGCCCGGCGCGCTGCCGGTGCCCAACAAGCGCGCCATCGAGAGCATCGTCAAGGCCGGTCTCGCGACTAACTGCGAGATCCAGCGCCACTCGATGTTCTACCGCAAGCACTACTTCTATCCCGATATGGCCAAGAACTTCCAGACCACGCAGGGTCCGGTTGCCTTTGCCATGTACGGTCATCTGGACCTGGACGTGACCGGTCGCGGTGCCGCCGAGCGCCCCGACTGCGCGTTTGGCGAGGCCGAGGCCCAGAGCCTGGCGAGCGCCTCGGCCAACGCCGAGGGTCTGTCCACGTCCATGACGTCGACCATGCGCGAAGGCAATCAGCGCGCCGGCCATCTGGCCAGCTACGATGCGTCCAACCTGCAGATGCCCGAGCGCCGCGAGGACGGTTCCTACACGGTGCCCATCCGCATCCTGCGCATCCACATGGAGGAGGATGCCGCCAAGATGGTTCACGTGGGCGGTGCCGAGGGCCGCATTACCGCCGCTGCCGAGTCGCTCGTCGACTACAACCGCTGCGGCACGCCGCTCATCGAGCTCGTTACCGAGCCCGACCTGCGCACGCCCGAGGAGGCTCGCCTGTTTATGGAAAAGCTCCGTCGCATTTTTGTGACGCTGGGTATTTCGGACTGCTCCATGGAGAAGGGCTCCATGCGCTGCGATGGCAACGTGTCGCTGCGCCGCCGCGGCGAGACCAAGCTGGGCACCAAGACCGAGCTCAAGAACCTCAACTCGTTTAAGAGCCTGCATGACGGCCTTGCCTATGAGATTTGCCGCCAGGCCGAGGTGCTCGAGGAGGGCGGCATCATCTATCAGGAGACCCGCCACTGGGAGCCCAGCCGCAAGCGCACCGTGGTCATGCGTGTGAAGGAAACAGCCGACGACTATCGTCTGTTCCCCGATCCCGACCTGGCGCCGTTCGACCTGGACGACGAGTTCATCGACCGTTGCCGTGGCGAGATTCCCGAGCTGCCCGATGCCAAGCGCGCCCGTTTTGAGGCCGACTTTGGCATTAAGGCGGCGGATGCCGAGCAGATCGCCGGCGACCCGGAGTTTGCTGACTTCTTTGAGGCCGCCGCTGCCGGTATGGCCGGCAAGGAGGCCCAGACGGTCGCAAACCTGCTGGTGAACGAGATGATCGCCTACCTTAAGGGCGCAGGCGTGTCGCTCGCCGAGTCCGGCATCGCGCCAGCTCAGGTGGCAGCCCTTGCCAAGCTGCTGGCGACCGATGCCATCAGCTCCAACCAGGCGCACGAGGTCTTTGAGGCCATGGCCCAGACCGGTGACGATCCCAACAAGATCGTCGACGAGCGCGGTATGCGTCAGGTGAGCGATGCCGGCGCGCTGCAGCCGATCGTGGACGAGGTGCTGGCAAACTGTGCCGATCAGGCGCAGCAGTATCGTGACGGCAACCAGAAAGTCATCGGCTTTTTGGTAGGCCAGTGCATGAAGGCGAGCCGCGGCAAGGGCAACCCGAAGCTCTTCAACGAGTTGCTGAGAACGTCGCTCTCGTAAACGGGAACCGAGGGGCCGGGCGCAGGGCCTTGCCTCTCAATTTCGGACAGTCCTGACTCACGACGGAGGCGCCACTGGCGCCTCCTGTTCGTGC
>UQRX01000075.1:0-2610 GCA_900543595.1 uncultured Collinsella sp.
AGCCAGCCACCGCGCCTCTACGCAACATCCCAGGGCTGGAGTTCGTCACCCAGGCGAACGATGCAGTCGTAGAGCACGGTGTGGCGTTCGGCCGGGTTGGCATCCCGATGGAAATGCCCGTAGTACCAGCGTTTGTAATCCAAGTGGTCTTCCAGCTCATCGAAAAATGCCGTGAGCTGATCAACGGCGGGGTAATTCCAGCCGGGTGCCGGATAAAGCGTGGGCGAAAGCATGCGCGTAGAGCAGGTGTGGGTGATCACGTAGTCGACCTTCCAGCCCACGCTGTCGAGCTTTGCCCGCGCCTCCTCAAAGTTGCGCTCGTCCGGCAGCTCCTGTGGCCACCAGCTGGAATACGGTATGCGGTATTCCTTGTCCACGCTCGTGGCGCCGCCCATAGTAAAGATCGTTGAGTCATCGAGCTCAAAAATCTCGGCACGCGCCAGACGCCGTATGGGAGAGGCATCCGACAGGCGCTGCGTCAGCCCACCGTGCCACAACTCCATGGGGCGCTCTGCCCAGTGATCGAAACGCTCGTGGTTGCCGTCGACAAACAGTACGGTATAGGGACGCGATTCCAGCCAGGCGATATCAGCGCACTCCTCGGCAGAGAAATCCCACGGAAAGCCAAAGTCGCCCGCGACGATTAGATAGTCGTCGCTCGTCAGGCTATCCCCAAGGTCCCAATCGCGCAGTTTTTGCATGTCGAGGCCGCCGTGAATATCGCCCGTCACATAGACCGTCATCGGATCACCACTTCGCTGTAAGTCGCTAGCCACATTCTGCACGATCACTAAGTCAACCGTTCCAGCCCTTCCATCCTTAGGGCTTACTCCTCGTTCTTCCATCCAAACGGGTCGAGCACCCAAAAGATCAAATCGAGCACGCCGCCGATCATCATGGCGGCGGCAAGGGCCATGCAAACGTGCAGAGAACTGGCACTTCGGAGCACGTCGAATGGCCCCAAAACAGCCAGCAGCGCGACCGCTGCGCCGGCCACGCACAGCGCAAGACACGGCCCCGCGTCCTTGACGCACTTCTTTGCGAGATGCTTGGTGTTATCGCTCATTGGTATCGAACTCCTTAGAGGGTTGTTGTTCAGATGCATGCCGCCGCGACGGAGCATGGCGGCAGGGTAAGTGTCACATGTCGTACGGACATCAATGGAGAAACCGCCTGCACGACCAACCCTTGACGCCGCTTTGCTACCGGCACCCCATCCCCCGCTATTGAGGTCTAATACTTTTCCGCGAAGTGAACGGCTGTTTTTGGACCCCTGAAACATCCGCACCTTTCGGCGGCAAAATCGCAGGATTTCGGCATTAAAACCGCAGGAAGCGGCACCTCTAAAGTGTCGATGCTTCGGGGGTCCGTTTTCACTCGTTCACATCTCGGAAAAGTATTAGACCTCGCTATCAGCTGTCCCAAAGATCAGACCGCCCCTCCTTCACGCCCCGCAAAACCTGCCTTTTCTGCCCTTCCCCACCGCCACCCAAAAACTCATCCAACATTAATCTTGGCTCAAGAATCGCTTAATCTATAACCTGCACTATAGAGTTCGACCAAGGGCGGGGCGGCGCCACGCAGGCCGCCGAACGCAACGCTCGCGCCCGGGCAGATCGCCCGGCGTCGCGCCCATCGAACGAAAGGACAGGTCATGGACGACCTCGAAAAAGTTGAAACCATCCGCACCAAGTGCAACGTGAGCTACACCGATGCCAAGGCAGCGCTCGACGCCGCCGGCGGCAACGTCCTTGATGCCATCATTTGGCTCGAGTCGCAGGGCAAGACCCAGACCACATCGGCGCATGCCGCCACCGAGTCCGCGCCGGTCGATGAGCCCTCTGCCGAGATGGTCGCCGCACAGGCCGCCTACGAGAAGTCGAGCGAAAAGACCGACTTCTCCAAGAAGATGGACAGCGTGTGGGAGTACCTCAAAAAGCTCTTCCGTCTGAGCCTGGACACCAAGTTTATCGCCACGCGCCGCGATGCGATCATCCTCAACATCCCCATCCTGATCCCCATCGTCGCGCTGTTTGCCTGGGGCGCCACGATATGGCTGATGCTGCTTGGCCTGTTCTTTGGTATGCGCTACCGCATCGATAGCGACGGCGACGTGCCCGGCAGCATCAACAACCTGATGGATCACGCCGCCGACGCCGCGGACGGCATTAAGCAAAATCTGAACGACGACAAGTAATCGCAGACGGGGGCACGCATGGCACGGATCCTGATCGTAGAGGACGAGGAGAAAATCGCCCGCTTTGTGACGCTCGAACTGGAGCACGAGGGCTACCAGGTGGAGCACGCCGCCGACGGCCGTACCGCCGTGGACCTGGCACTGGAGCACGACTACGATCTGATCCTGCTCGATGTATTGCTGCCGCAGCTCAACGGTATGGAGGTGCTGCGGCGCGTCCGCAAGCACAAGGATGTGCCGGTGATTATGGTCACCGCGCGCGATGCCGTGATGGACAAGGTGGCAGGGCTCGATGCCGGCGCCGACGATTACCTGACCAAGCCGTTTGCCATTGAGGAGCTGTTCGCACGAATCCGCGTGGCGTTGAAGCGCGCGGAGGCCGTGCGGACGGCTTCGGGCGGTCGCGGCGTCGG
>UQRX01000076.1:0-2369 GCA_900543595.1 uncultured Collinsella sp.
ACGTTGCCGGGGTGGCGGGCATGGACGCCGCAGTCGACATGGCGGCGTCGGCGCCATAGGCGGCGCGGGGCGCCTCGAGCACAACCGGTACGGGCAGGTAGGATGCGTGATCCCGATGTCCGTGGTCCAACGAGGCATCTTCGGCAGCGGCATCAGGCACGGTTGCAAATGGGTCAACCGGAGCGGCGACGTCATCGTCCAGCGGGAACATGACGGGCTGTGCGGTATCAAACGTAGCCGGCACGGGCTCGTCGATACTTGCCCCCGGGCCGATATAGGTCGTCTGGGCATCCATGACTCTGCTGCCCCAGACCGGTTCGGGCGTGGGCCAGTCGCCCAGTTCGCTCGATTGCCAACGGCGCAGCAGGTCGAGCATCTGCTCGACGGAGGGACGCCGCTCCTGGTCGACGGCGAGTCCCGCCACGATAATGCTGACGAGCGCCTCGTCGGCGGCCGTGCGGGCCTGCGGTATCTCAAAGGCAGTTTCGGTTTTGACACGGTAGGGAGATGCGGTGCCCAGCGCCTGCAGGTTAAACGGAGTGTGTCCGCAATACAGCTCGTAGAGCACGCTCGAGAGCGCGTAGATGTCGACCGTGGGGCTCAAGCGCCTGGTCTCGATGCCCGCGATGTCGTGGGTGAGCATCTCGGGCGGCGCGTACTCGGGCGTGCCGCCGCGCCAGACGTCGGCGCGCACGGTAAAGGTGGGGTCGATGGGATTGAGCGCCGTGGAGCTGCCAAAGTCGATGAGGCGGATGTCGAAGTCGAGCGTCGCGATTTGGTCTTGGAGCGAACGCTCGCTCGTGGCGATCATGATATTGCGCGGCGAGATATCGCGGTGGGCAACGCCCGTGTCCAGGTGCCGTACGTTATTGAGAATGGAGAGTACGGCAACACCGATGGCCGCTACCGCGTCGCCGCGCACGCCGCCGTCCTCGTGGGGGAGCTGCGGGGTGATGTGCTTGAGCGTGGAGCCTTCGACCCATTCCATAACGATGAGCGGCTCACCGTTGCTGGTGCCATAGCCGTATACGCGCGGAAAGCCCTTAAGGTGCGAGACGGTGAGCTGGTTGCGATATTCCTCGAACAGCACGGCGCGCATGCCGGCGGCGATGCGCTCGTCGGAGCCATCGAGATTACGCAGGCGCTTGATCGCAAAGACCTCGCCGGCGGTGTTGGTGGCGCGCTGAACCACGCCCGTGCCGCCCTTGCCCGCGTCGGCATGGACCAGGAACATCGAAAAGCGCCGTCGCGATTCGTCGCGATTGGCGGGATCGAAGGCTACTGCCGGCTCAAAGGTATCGAGCACGACGAGTTCCTGCTGTCCCTGGTTGTCCACGTTCGCCCCCTTGGGAATCGATTGCTTTGCCGAGGCGCCGGTATGCAGCCGCGCCCCAATGAGTCAAGAATATGACTAGTTTCGCTCATTCCGCGTAACGGTGCTGTTGAAAAACACCGTTACGCATGCGGGTGGCGTTTTGCTGTGCGATGATAGCCACGTTTTGAGAAGGGTCATAGTGCCCGATACCTAGACGAGAAAGGACCCACCATGGGTTTTCTTGATGAGATGCAAGCGTCGCTCGACCGTACGGCTTCGGATGCCAACCGTGCCCTGCAGGTTAACAGGATCAAGAGCCAGATGAACGACGCCCTTAAGCGCCGCCAGCAGCTTGCCGGCCAGCTGGGTGCCAGCCTGTACGAGGCGACCAAGGACAACACCGAGCTGCGTCAGGGCCGCGAGGAGCTTTTTGACGGCATCGCTGCAATCGACAACGAGCGTGCGCAGCTTCAGGCCCAGATCGACGAGCTCGATCGCCAAGCGCAGGCGGCGGCCTATGCTTCTGCATTCATCGATTGTCCGTTTTGCCACAACCGCCTGCAGCAGTCCGTCATGTTTTGCTCGGGTTGCGGTAAGTCGATGGCCGAGATTCAGGCCGAGCTGGCTCGCCAGGCCCAGGCGGCCCCCACGCCGGTCGAGGCTCAGGTTGCTCCTGCCGATGGTGCGGCCGTATGCCCCGCGTGCGGCGCGCCCATTCAGGCGGGTCACGCCTTCTGCATGAATTGTGGCCACAAGTTGGCGTAATCGGCAGTGTCTGACCGTGGCTTAGACGGTCGGGGACGATACCTCAAAAACTTTTTCATGTTGCGCAACAAGTTTGCGCACTGAGCGGTGAATATGGTCGTGCGGGCCCCAAAGGTCCGCACGACTTGTTGTTTGACCCCAAGGAGGTACCCGATATGTTCTGTCCCGGTTGTGGCGCCAAGATCGACGACGGCGCTCGTTTCTGCCCTGTTTGCGGCCAACAGATCCAGGCGGCGACCGCTGCCCCTGCGCACGCGGCCGCCCCGGCTCAGCCCGCCCCAGATCGGAA